>NZ_CAWUXW010000001.1:0-575430 GCF_963926575.1 uncultured Cloacibacillus sp.
ACGCGCTATCTCAGAGTCCATCGCCGCGCTTGCGCAGAACAGCGTCGCCGCCATCATAACCAAAGCGCAAAACTTCTTCATGAAAACTACCTCCCATGCTTTTTTCGGGGAAATTCCCCTTTTACTTAATTGATGTCTCCGTTCTTTCAAAACTGTATGCAGCCTTACCGAACGCCGACATAAATTACAAATTCAGCTTCGCTTAGCACACTTTCCTTTATTTTTAGTTAATCTAAAGTAAAACTTTTGTAAAAATACATCGTATCTTTACATGCGGGAATGATATTACACGGCAAATAAAAAATCAACACGAAGCATATTTGCGTTTCGTGTTGATTTTCACTTTTAGCTTTTTATTATGCAGTCGACTTCGGCATATTATGCCGATGAAATTAAGTGATTTTGCTGTTTTACATACTTTTTATGATTTCGTGGCGCGTTCCGCGAGCCGCGAGCATGCTTCGACGACGTGCTTCGCAAGCACCGCGGTCGTCACCTTGCCTATCCCTCCCGGCACCGGCGTGACGGCGAGCGCCGTCTCAGAGGCGGCTTCGTAGTCCACGTCGCCGCACATTTTGCCCTCCTCGTCGAAATTTATGCCGATGTCGACGATTACCTGCCCGGGCGAGAGATATTCGCGGCCGATCATCTTTCCGTGGCCTATCGCGACGACGAGTATCTCGGCCTCGCGGCAGAGCGCGGCGAGGTTTTTGGTCTTAGTGTGGCAGACTGTGACGGTGGCGTTGCGCTCGAGCAGCATCATCGCGACGGGCTTGCCGACGACGAAGCTGCGGCCGACGACGACGGCGCGCTTGCCCGCTATCTCCACGCCGTAATGGTCGAGCATGTCGACGCAGGCCTCGGCGGTGCAGGGCGCGAAGCCGACCTTCTTGCAGGAGTAGAGCCCAGCCATCGAGTACTCCGTGATGCCGTCGACGTCCTTTTCCGGGACGAGCGCGCGGCATACGGCGCGGTCGTCGATGTGCGGCGGCAGCGGACGCAGTATCAGAACGCCGTGGACCGACGAATCCTCGTTAAGTTTACGGACGCAGCCGATAAGCTCCGCCTGCGGCACGTCCTCTCCGTAGTGCATGAGCCGCACCTCGACGCCAGCGGCCTCGCAGCACTTCGCCGCGTTGCGCTCGTAGGCCATGTCGTCGCCGTTGTCGCCTACGCGCACGATCGCAAGCGCGGGAGCGGCGCCGCGTGCGCGCAGCGCCTCCGCGCGGCTTTTGAGATGTTCGTTCAGCTTATCTATGACGGGCTTTCCCTTCATTATCGTCTCGGCCATTTTATTCACGTCTTTCGTAAAATATCGCGCGCCCGCGCGACGGCGGCGGGCGCGGAGCAGAACTATTTTAGCATAAGGCGGCGCCGGCGGGCGGCGGCTCGTGTATCGCCAGCATAGATATATTTACTTGAAAAGAGTATAATTACTGAGGAATCGAACTGGGGAGGATGAAAAATGTCTCACAACCACACTCACGGTTCGCCGTACACAAGGCTGATGGAAAGGCTGAACCGTTTCCCGCAGGGAGCGCCGGAGTCGAAGCTCCTCTACGACATACTCAAGATACTGATGACCGAAAAGGAAGCGGGGCTGATGGCGCAGCTTCCTATAAAGCCCTTCGACGTACACAAGGCGGCGCAGGTCTGGCAGATGCCGCAGCACGAGGCGCAGAAGATGCTCGACGGCCTCGCGAGCAAGGCGCTCATCGTCGACATAGAGCAGAACGGACAGCAGATATACGCCGTGCCGCCGCCGATGGCGGGATTTTTCGAGTTCTCACTGATGCGCGTGCGTCACGACATTGACCAGAAGACGCTGAGCGAGCTCTTCTACCAGTACATAACGGTCGAGGAGGACTTCATGCGCGACCTCGTCTGCGGCGGCGACATCCAGATGGGGCGCATTTTCCCGCAGGAGCCGCAGATACCCGACGAATACATGCTCCAGGTGCTCGACTACGAGCGCGCGACGAACGTCATAGACACCGCCTCGCACATAGGCATCAGCATGTGCTACTGCCGCCACAAGGCTATGCACGAGGGGCACGCCTGCGACGCGCCGATGGACATCTGCATGACCTTCAACACCACCGCCGCGACGCTCATCAAGTACGGCCACGCCCGTCAGGTCGACGCGGCCGAGTGCCGCGACCTTCTCGCGCAGGCCTACGACTATAACCTCGTGCAGTTCGGCGAGAACGTCCGCCGCCGCGTGAACTTCATCTGCAACTGCTGCTCCTGCTGCTGCGAGGCGATGCTCGCGATAAAGCGCTTCGGCGTCGCGCAGACGATATGCTCGAACTTCATATCGAGGATAAACGCGGAAAAGTGCGTCGGCTGCGGCAAGTGCATGAAGATTTGCCCCGTCAACGCGATTGAGATGATTGAGGAGAACGGGCGCAAAAAGGCGCGCGTCGTCCCCGAGCGCTGCATCGGCTGCGGAGTCTGCGTCAAGAACTGCCCGACGCACGCGCTGATGCTCGAGCCGCGCCCGAACAGGATGATAACGCCGCTCGACACGACGCACAAAGTAGTCGCAATGGCGACCGAGCGCGGAAAGCTGCAGGAGCTCATCTTCGACAACAAAGTGCTCTTCAGCCACCGCCTGCTCGCCGGCGTCCTCGGCGCGATACTCAAACTCCCCGGCCTCCAGCGCTCCTTCGCCCAGGCGCAGCTCAAGTCGAGATACCTCGAAAAAATGATAAGCAAGGCGGCGGGGGAATAACCGCGCATATAGACAACACAGAACGCGAAGATACCAAAAGACGGAAGGGCCGCGGCCCCTCCGTCTTTTCTTTTACATCATTTTTTAAAAGCTCTAACCGCTTCGGTTATATGCTTTCAAAATCCGTTCCGTCGTAAGCCTCGACCGCGGGCCAGAAATCTTCGCCGTAGCGTTCGGCAAGCATCTCGCGGACTTTCTTTATGACCTCGCCGGCCTGCTCCGGAATCGCCTGGCCTATGATGTGGCGGTACATCTGATAGACATCCGCGCAGTGATAGGCCATCTCTCGTTTCACGTTCTGTCCCGGCTTCAGGCGTTTGCCGTAGGACTCCATAAAATCTTCGTCCACTTCGGGGCTTCTGAAATAGAAGTCGCACGAGCCGTTGATGTGCATGTTCTGCGTGCATTCGAAGCCGAGCGAAGGGTTGAAGCCGCGGAAGATCGCGCCGTCGATCTCGCGGCAGTAGTCCACGCCGCATTCACTGCAGCCCATGGCGCGGAATTCGCGCGTCCACCAGCAGTCGGTCTGGCGTTCATGCACCGTTCCCCGAGTGGCTTCAAAGAGGCCGTCGTCGGTCAGCCCTTCCTCGCGGCATAGCAGCTCGCCGTAGGCGAAATAGGAGGTCACGTCGAGAGGGTTTCCGTCGCGCAGCGCGCGCAGAGCCATTCTCCTGCCACGGCGCGCGCCGTATGTGCGCGCGGCCGTCATGAAGATTTCCAGGCCGCGCTCTTTGCCGCAGGCCTCCGCCAGAGTTTTATAGAACGCGACTAGGATGCCGCCGTGATGGGTCTCAGTCAACGACATCTTTGGCTTCCGCATCATCCTGCACCTCGAGGTTCGGGAAAGCGAGAATCAGCACCAGCGCGACCGTTACGACGAGGCTGACGGCGAAGAGCGCCGAACTGCCGCCCATCAGATAACGGACGCATATGCCGTAGGCGAGGAAAAAATTCGCCGCGCACAGCAGAAGCGTCAGCAGTCCGCGCATACGAAGCGGCCCGACCTGCGACTCAAGAAAGCTCGATATAGTTTTTGCCATTACGCCCACACTCCTAACTTGGTTAAGACGAAGATTACGAAGGTGAGGTTAAGGACGATGACGCTCACCAGTATTCCGAGGTTGTACAGATAATTCTTGACGACGTGCTTGCCGAGGAACTTACGGTCGTTCGCAAGGAGGAACCACGACGAGCCGCTGACCCACGAGAAGCAGGACTGGAGCCCCGCGACGAGGATGACCGCCCACATCGGCTTGCCTATATAAGCGCCGAGGAATCCTATCTGCGTGCTGATTATTCCGAACTTCCACAGCGCGGAATGCGGGTCGAGCGGTTTTCCGAAGGCGCGGCAGAGCGACTGCGCGGCGATCGTGCTCATGCCTATCATAGTGGAGACGGTGATTGCGAGCACGCCGATGTAGAAGCCTATCTGGATGCTGAGGCTCGGGATTGCGCCGACGAGCGCGTTGGCAAGCTCGTATGTGTCGTCCGGGAAGGTGCCGCCGCTGAATGTGACGGCGAAGGCTATGCCGACGAAGGTCAGGACGAGCGTGACCGGCACAAGCCCGCCTACGACGAGGTCGAAGTGCGCCAGCTTCTCATGCACGGGCGTGAAATGACGCTGCTTCATCGCATAGTGATACTGGCACCAGTCGCCGACCGCGACGACGGAGATAAGCGCCGCGACGCCCGTCGTGATTCCTTCAATGCCGCTCGGGAGCGTCGGGATAAAGAGCCCGTGAATCAGCTCGCCCCAGTCGACGCCGGTGACGAAGATGACCGCGACGAAGACGAGCAGCATCAGGACTACGAGGAATTTGCTGACGTTCTCGACGAAACGCACTGCTTTATCGTTTTTGCCGTACATCCATGAAATCGGGAAAGATAAGATAAAGATGATTATCCAGTTGACAGACCTCGGGCAGTTGATGCCGACGAGCGCAAACATGTTTTCCAGCGCGTCGGTGCCCAACGCGTATTGTCCGAAGGTAAAAACGACATATCCGACATAACACGCTATCAATCCGGTTACAACGGAACCTACAAGCTTATTCTGGTGCTGGTTCTGGGCCGTGATTACGTCCAACCTGCTGTGTACTGCGAATTTGCTGCCGAGGGAGAACATAAACATTCCAAGCAAATATGAATAGAACGGTATCCACAGCATTTCATAGCCGTAGGCCGCTCCCATCGCCGCGACGGAGGCGAAAGAGCCCGCGCCGAGCGTCGTGACCGCCTCCATGAAGGCCGGGCCGGTATATTTGCTGTATCCGGCCCAGCGCTCCAGCAGAGGCGCGTCGTTCAATCGTTTTAAATCCTCAACTTCTCTGAGATATGCTTCCTTCTCGTTCATTTTGTTCACTCCTTAAAAACTACGCTTCACAGATTAAATCGCGAACAACCTTGCCGCAGTACGGTTCGATGGTAATTTCCGCAGCATCCACCCTTTCTTTGCACGCGAGCTTGACAGCGCCGTCTACCTTCACCATGCACTTGCCGCAGGCTGCCTGGCGGCACGCGGCATGAGAAAAGAAGGCGAGCGTGTGATCCTGGTTCTCATATATATTTTCGAGAATGTTCATCACGGAAACGACGGCGCCGTCCTCGACCTCGACGGCGTATGTTTTATATTCCCCACTGCCGGTTTCGCAGCCGCGCAGGATATTAACCTTTATCTTTCTCATCTGCCGCCCTCCTCAGCTCAGCTTCTCGATGACGTCTTCCACGTAGGCGATATAGTCCTTCTTCACCGGCTCGGGATGTATTTCAGTATGCACCGGCGCGGCCCACTCCGTATTCAGGCTCGCATCCGTCACGACGAGATTACGGAGGTAATTCTCGTTGTCCGTGTACATGTAATCCTCCCTCACGTGGACGCCGCGGCTCTCTTTTCTCATAGACGCCGCCTTCAGCGTGGCCGCCGCCGTCAGCAGGCCGTTGCGCAGCTCAAGATATTCAAGCCATTCCTTGTTGTATCTGCGGTCCGGCGTGGCGAAAGAAACAGACTTAAGCTCGTCCCGTAGCGAGAGTGTTTCGCCGAGCCCCTTGTCAAGCGTCTCTCCGCGGCGTATGACGGACAGAGCCTTCGAGGTGATTTTATGAAGCTCTTTTCTTATCTCGACCGGGCTCGCGCCGCCCTTAGAAGCGAAGGGACGCAGCAATTCGTCCTCCATCTCGCCGACGAGGCCCTCTGTGGCCGCGGCGAAGACGCATTCCTTCGCATAAGATGCGGCAGACGTTCCGGCGATGTTTCCTTCTATAAGCATCTCCGTCGTCGCCGCGGAGACGCGGTTCGCGCCGAACATGCCGCCCGTACATTCTCCGGCGGCGAAGAGCCCCGGGAGCTTGGTCCCCATCTCTTCATCGATTCTGATTCCGCCTTCGAAATAATGGGCGAACGGCGCGCAGGTCACGCAGCCGCCGTCGTGGAAGATCTCCATAATGTCGTGATACATGCCCTTAGAGAGGCTCGGCAGGTCGTTGTAAAGCTCTTCCTTAAGCTCACGCGGTTCGAGGTCGAGCTTATAGTAAACGCCGCCGAAGCGGTTGCAGCCGCGCGAGTTTATCTCTTTCTGCAAAGCGTAGGAAAGCAGCATCTTGTTCCATTCCGTGTCGAGCGCGAGTCTCTCAACGTCGGGGGAAAGGTAGCGCTGCGTAAACGGCTTGCCGAATTTATTGACGAACGTGCCGTAGCCGATGGTGTTCATAATATAGGGAAGGATGTTGCCCTTATACATCGTCGGGGAAAGTATGACGGCGGGGCAGTAAGAGATCATCTCCATGTCGATGAGCTCGGCTCCGGCACGCAGCGCCGCGGCCGGCCCCTCGCCGCAGCAGTCCGTCGGACCGCTTGTATTTTGGAAGACGCCGTGGCTGCCGCCGGTGGCGATAATCACTGCCTTCGCGGGAACGTACCTGACGTTTCCGGACAGCAGGTCTACGCACATGCATCCTCTGACGGCTCCGTCCTCGACTACGACGTCGGTGAAAAGCTGGTTTTCCGCCCATTCTATGCCGAGCTCCTTCACGCGCTTGAAGAGCGCGTCCAGGATGGCGGAGCCGAAGACCGATATGCCCCGCTCGCCCTCGGTGCCGAGCACCTCCATGCCCCAGCTCATGAGCTCTCTGATACGGTCGGGCGCGCCGTCGACGAACTTCCTGACAAGCTTCTGGTTGCCGAGATAAAATCCCTCGTGGCACACGTCGGCGAAGAACTTATCCTTCGTGTCGTCCTTGTTCCATTCGCTCAGCCCCATTTCGTAGAGGCTCGCGCCGTCGCAGGCTATATCCGCGCTCAAATTCGCCCCGGCGAGCAAGGTCGACCCGCTGCGATTGATTTTGCCTTTAGCCAGAATGAGCGTCCTTGCGCCGCCCTCCGCCGCGCTGATCGCCGCGCGCAGGCCGCCGCCGCCGCTTCCTACGACGACCACGTCATAGGGAACATACACTTCCGCCATTTTCTTTCCTCCATTTCATAACCGAACATCCGCCGTTAGCGCTTTTTGTTTTGTTTCAAACAAAACAAAAAATACTATCCAAACGGCGCTGCGTCAATAGAGGAAAGGCTTTTTGTATGTAAATTTGTAGAAAAAGAGATATTTTATGAAATGACGGCAGACTTCAGATGCCGTCCGCAAAGGTCTTCCATGTAATCCGCGTAGCGGCAAAGCACGTCGAGCACCAACCGCTGAGACGGTTCCGGCAGCGACTCGAAGTAGCTGTAGAATTCATTGCCGACGACGCTGTGGAATTTGTTGTGCGCGTGAAAGACGTCCATCCCGGACTGCGTGGCGCGGTAGTAGATCTCCTTGCGGTTGCCATCGTCTTTGTAGCACTCGACCAGTCCGCGCTGCATGAATTCGCGCGCCATCTTGGAAATTGTGCCCTTCGGAACGCCGGTGATATGGGCGAGCCTTGTAGTGTTGACTCCGGGATGCAGTATGATTTTCTCTAGCGTGTGCATTTCCCGCGGCAGCAGGCGCGTGCCGGGAACGTACTCGCGATGGATTCTGTTGTCGATGTTCGTATAACTGCATATCCGCAGGATAGCTTCGTCAAATTCCGAGCGACAGTCCGGCATTCAGCCTCACCCCAGTATGATAGGTTAGATTTTTCAACTGCTGATGAAATTCACAGATACAGCGCCGGCGGCGCGGCTGTACGCATTTCCGCGGCCTATGACGCTTTTGTCGACTGCGGGTCTAATTGTAGCATCACGGCGCGGCTCTGTCACACCGTTTTATCACGTAACCGTTATATCTTGTCAAAGTCTGTACACACAAAAAACGCGGCGGGGGCGACATTGCCCCGCCGCGCTGCGTTTTTGTGACTGACGCGATGTCTTTGTTTACGCCGTTACGCTTCCGGACGGATTCTCTTGTAGAATACAGCCGAGCCGTCCTTGGCTTCGAGCATGTAACCGTCTTTGTTCTTCGGGTTGTGGAACTCGTCCATCGTGAGCTTCGTGTGCATGAGCTGGAGGTCCTTCGTCTGCTCGAGGGCGTCGCGGACCTTCTGCGGGTCGGTGCTGTTCGCGCGCGTTATCGCGTCGGCGAGCCAGTAGACGGAGTCGTAGGCCATGACTGCGTTCATGAATTCCTGGCACTCGGTTCCGGTCTGCTTCTTATACTTGTCGAAGAAGTCCTTCAGCGCGGGGTCTTCCTTCGCGACGTGGCTGACCCAGAAGGTGTTCTTCATAGCTTCCGCTCCGGCTATCTCCCAGAAGTAGTCGCCGTAGCCGTCGCCGCCGATGATCGGGACGGTGATGCCGAGCTCGCGGGCCTGCTTGACGGAGAGAGGCGTGCATTTGCCCATCGTCGGAAGGACGACGACGTCGGGATTGGCTTCCTTAATCTTCGTGAGCTGCGCGCGGAAGTCGACGTCTTCGCCGCGGTGGCCTTCGTCGGCTACGACCTTGCCGCCCTGGGCCTCGAAGCTCTTAATGAAGAATTCGCGGAGTCCGTGCGAGTAGTCGCTCGATACGTCGTAGAGGATGCCGGCCGTCTTAGCCTTGAGGTCCTGGGCCGCGAAGGTGGCGAGGATGGCTCCCTGATAGGGGTCGAGGAAGCAGATACGGAAGTTGTAGGGGCGGACCTGTCCCTTTTCGTCTATCGTAACCTGCGGGTTGGTGGGCAGGGTGCCTATGTGGGCGACCTTGCCGCTGTTGAATACCGGCGCGGCCGCTATGCAGAGGCCGGAGCCGCTCGGGCCTATCGCCGCGACTACCTTGTCCTGCTGGACGAGGCGGCGCGCCGCGTTGACCATGTCTTCGTTTCTCGTGCGGCAGTCGTACATGACGACTTCGAGCTGCTTGCCGAGGACGCCGCCCTTGGCGTTGATTTCGGCGACGGCCATCTTGACCGATTCGACTTCGGCGACGCCGTAGGCCGCGAAGTCGCCGGTGACGGTCGCTATTTCACCAATTTTGATTGTGTCGGCGGCAAAAGCGGGGAGTGCGAACAACATTACCAGTAACGCGCTGAAACCAATGAACTTACGCATACATACTACCTCCTCAATATTTTTATGTCGCTTCCTTGTGGTGCTGTCCAGATATTATAGCATAGTTTTTATGCGTTGGTGAAACAGCGCACCAAGTTGGTTGATTTCAGCAATACCGCGCATTTTTCGCGGCTGTCGCGCGCCGCGCGGCGCGGAGGCGGAGCAGAGAAAAGCGGGCAAAAAGCAGCCGCGGGGCCGCGCCTTTGGAAAGCGTCGAAGCCCCGCGGTTCATTTCCATATTTATATGCGCTAGAGATTTTTTACGAAGAGCGCCCTTATCGCGTTGAGCACCGCGAGTATCATGACGCCGACGTCGGCGAATATCGCGAGCCACATGTTGGCGAAGCCGAGCGCGCCGAGCGTGAGGCATATCAGCTTTACGCCGATTGCGAAGATTATGTTCTGCCATACGATGCCGAGGCATTTGCGCGAGATTTTGACGGCCTTCGATATTTTCATCGGGTCGTCGTCCATAAGCACCACGTCCGCCGCCTCTATCGCCGCGTCGGAACCCATCGCGCCCATCGCTATTCCGATGTCGGCGCGGCGCAGCACGGGCGCGTCGTTGATTCCGTCGCCGGTGAAGGCCAGTTTTTCCTTCTCGGATTTCATCTTCAGCAGCTCTTCGACCTTGGCGACTTTGTCCGCGGGAAGCAGTTCCGCGTAAACCTGGTCGATGCCGAGCGACGCGGCGACCTGGTCGGCCACGGCCTTCGCGTCGCCCGTGAGCATCACCGTCTTGTGTACGCCCGCGGCCTTGAGCGCCGTTATCGCCTCTTTTGCGTGCGGCTTGACCACGTCGGAGATGACTATGTGCCCCGCGTACTCGCCGTTCACGGCCATGTGGATTATCGTGCCGACGGAATGGCAGTTGATGTAAGGCACGCCGAGCCGCGTCATGAGCTTCGCGTTGCCAGCGGCGACCGGCACGCCGTCGACCTTCGCGGTCACGCCCTCGCCGCTTATTTCCTTAATTTCGGCGACGCGCGAGTTGTCTACCGGCCTGCCGTATGCGCGGCGCAGGCTCTTGCTTATCGGGTGCGAGGAGTAGCTTTCGACGAGCGCGGCGTACTCTATGAGCTTCGCCTGCGCCATCTCGTTGTGGTGGACGGCGTTGACTTCAAAGACGCCCTTCGTAAGCGTGCCTGTCTTATCGAATACCACTATCTTCGTCTGAGAGAGAGTCTCAAGGTAATTCGAGCCCTTGACGAGCACGCCCTCTCGGCTCGCGCCTCCGATGCCCGCGAAGAAAGAGAGCGGGATGCTGATGACGAGCGCGCAGGGACAGCTGATTACGAGGAAGGTCAGCGCGCGGTATATCCAGTCGCCCCACGCGGCGGGCAGCCCCATGCCGAGTGAACGCACGAGCGGCGGCAGCACGGCGAGCGCGAGAGCCGCGGCACAGACTGCGGGCGTGTAGACGCGCGCGAACTTTGTAATGAAGTCCTCCGACTTCGACTTGCGCGAGCTCGCGTTCTCCACAAGGTCGAGAATCTTCGACACCGTCGATTCTCCGAATTCTTTCGTCGTCCGCACCTTCAGCACGCCGGTCATGTTTATGCAGCCGCTGATAATCTCGTCGCCCCGCTTCACGTCGCGCGGTACGCTTTCGCCTGTCAGCGCGCTCGTGTTGAGGCTCGACGCGCCGTCGACCACCACGCCGTCGATGGGGACTTTCTCTCCGGGCTGCACGACGATGACGCTGCCTATGCCGACCTCGTCCGGGTCTACCTTCTCAAGCGCGCCGTCGCGCTCGACGTTCGCGTAGTCCGGGCGGATGTCCATCAGCTCGCTGATGTTGCGGCGGCTTTTGCCGACGGCATAGCTCTGGAACCACTCGCCCACCTGATAGAAGAGCATGACGGCGACGGCCTCCGTATAGTCGCCGCTCCCAGCGTACAGCGCGAGCGCAATCGCGCCGACAGTCGCGACCGCCATCAGGAAGCTCTCGTCAAACATCTGGCGGTTCTTGATTCCCTTAGCCGCCTTTATCAGAATGTCGCACCCGATGACGAGATACGGCACAAGGTAGAGCGCAAAGCGCGCCCAGCCGCTCGCCGGCGTGAAATGCAGCCCGACCATCAGCGCGAAAGCGACGACGATGCGCGCCAGCATCCTCTTCTGTTTCTTATTCATAGCCCATTCCCCTCTTCGCAGGCCGCGCCGCGCGCAGCCGTTACAGATAAATCTCGCAGTCGTCCTCGACTTTTTTGCAGTTCTTCAGAACTTCCTGCATGACTGCCTTGGGATCCGCCCCATCCTCAAATTCGACGTTCATCTTCAAAGTCATGAAGTTCACCGCCGCGTCCTTCACGCCCGCCGTTTTCTGCGCCGCCTCCTCCATTTTGTTCGCGCAGTTCGCGCAGTCGACCTCGATCTTATACGTCTTCTTCATCAGAAATTCCCCCTTCATTATTTCAATTAAACAATCAAACGATTGCTCAATCATTAAGGCATATAATAGCCACGCTTCCCCAAACTGTCAATAAGCTCGGAGAATTTTCCGCGAGAAGAAATTTCCGCCGCGGCGCACGACGAAGCTGCGGGCGCACTGCGCGCCGCATGGCGGACGTCAAATATATAAAGCTTTGGGAAACGAAGGAAAGCGCGCGCGTTTCACGCGACGCGCGGCACGCGCACAGGCGCGCGCAAAAACAAAAAGAGCCCGCGGCGATAAGCGCGAACTCTTGAATCATTCTGGTGCCGGAGGGGGGGGTCGAACCCCCACGGGTGTTACCCCGGCGGATTTTGAGTCCGCTTAAAAATCTAGAAATATCAATGTTTCGCAAAGTTCTACAATTTCTAAATCCTTGCTATTGCTATATTTATCGAGTACATGTAAAATCATTTGTAGTTATTTGGGGCGTGTCGCTGTGGCAAAAACTTCCCCAATACTTCCCCAACAGAAGGAGCGATCAGCATGGCAAAGGAGCGTAAGAATCTAACACAACGAGATATTGACCGTTGTCAGCCCAAAGAAAAAGAATATGAACTGAGAGATAACAAAGTGCCATATTTGTACTATCGTGTACGTCCTAACAATGCCCGGAAGTGGATCGTTAAATATACAGACCCGGTGACGGGCAAGATGTGGCAAAAACATACTCTTGATGTACCCACCAATCTGTTAGAAGATGCCCGTAAGGCAGCACAGAAATTTTTTCAAGATCTAGCTGAGGGTAGAGATCCGGCTAACGCACGTACCAATCTTATACGCAAATCGCTGACGCTAAACGAAGCCGTAGAATTATATATCCCATTCGCAAGCCGTCTTAGGACAGGCTCGGAGATCATAACAGATATACGGTCTATATGTCGTTGGAATGATATCGGGACACGCCCAATCAACAGCATAACTCGAGCAGATCTAACAGCCTATATCAATCATTTAGTCGAGTTAGACCGTACCTATAGAACGATCAACAAAAAGATGACGTTGCTGTACGCCATGATGAATAAGCTATACCGCGAAGAAATAATCTCTCGGTCTGATGTATCGTTACCGACTAAGCCAGATAAATTACCAGAAATTAACAGCGACAAGAGCCGGGGCTATTTTGAGCCAGAAGAAAGAAAAAAACTAATAGAGACAGCCAAGACAATGCAACCAGCATGGCTTTATCCTGCTATCATAATCACTCTAAATACTGGATTGCGCCCCGGAACTTTGTTTCGGTTAAAATGGAGCGACATAGACATGCGCAATCGGAATATCAGATTAAGAGCAGAGATAATGAAAACAAAAGACGAGTGGATCGTCCCCTACAACAATAACGTTGCACAAATGTTAGAGTTGTTACAAAAAACACAATCATCTGCGAATGCGGATAGTTATATCCTCACTCAATCTCATGGTAATCCAATATCCACTATATCGGGTAGCGAAGGCTGGATCGACGCATTCAAGCAATTATGCACAAAGACGGGCATAGAAAATAGAACTTGGTATCATATGCGTCATGATTTTGCTAGTCAGCTCGTAATGGCTGGCGTTGACCTATACACGGTCAAAGATCTAATGTGCCACAAAAATATCACGACAACACAGATTTACGCCCATCTAGCGCCGGATCTCAAACGTCAAGCAGTATCTATGCTAGATACGTTATAATATGAAAACAGAATACAGTTCAAAATAGAAGTATCCACGGCTACCCCAGAGGTTGCTATCAAGGCGCAAGCCTTAATTATGCCGGAATTGGAGCGCCGGGAAAATCCTGCTTGTCGGGATTATCTCGGCGGCGATAGCGCACTCCAATCTCCGGCTTTGTTTTCTCCTATATTTTCCAATAGATTAAGAGCTAGAGAAAAAATAAATATGTTTTGATTTTGGTTTTTATGTTTTTGATTTTCGGAGCGAACAGTGTGTGAGTGAGCGCAGAAAATCGATGAGCCGCAGGCTCATGGCAGATGCAGACGGGTTTGTCGTCTGCAATCTGCAAGCTGGTCCCGGGCGCAGCAACCGGGCCCCGTGAAATTACTGCGAAGCGGTAATTTTGTACGGGGTATTATTATACTTACTATTTAGAAGCAATGAACATCTTTGGGAAACAAAAGCTATTTATTTGTTTGATTATAGCATGGAGGAGTGATAAATGAGAGCGACATCTCATAATGCACGAACTGGAAAAGACGGAACGTTCTCGGCTAAGCATAATGATCGGAATTTTGATTTGAATAATGCCGAACATATCAATAAAGAGAAAACCAGTCAGAACATCACAGGAGAATGGACGCGCACGGGGATCTCTTTTGAAGAATCGGAGAAAAAATTTTACGAAGAACACTTTCGGAAGTTCTTAGATTTTCAAAATGCGAAGTATCAAAAGAACCGAAATAAAAGAGATCAAAAAACAATGGACGAGTATCGTCGTAGCCCAAGAACTTGCCCGGAAGAAACGATTTATCAAATTGGGAAAAAGGACGACACAATCTCGCCTCAGTTATTGAGCAACATAGTTGCGAAACAAATTGCATGGGAAGCTAAAAATTTCCCGAATGTCAAAATTTTAAATTATGCACTCCATACAGACGAGCAAGGCGCGCCACATGTCCATGTGCGCAAGGTTTGGCTTGCGCATGACAAAGCTGGTAATTTGCGCGTGAATCAAAACGGCGCTCTTGAAGAAATGGGGATCGAACGTCCTGATCTTAGCAAGCCTCAGAATCGTTACAACAACGCCAAGATGATATACACCCGTGATTGTCGCCAACACTTGATAGCTGTCTGTAGATCCTACGGAGTAGAAATTGAAACAGTCCCACTTGAAAAGTCTAAAACAGGATTATCCATTGACGAATACAAAGCTCGTCAAGAGCAGGAGAAGTTAGAACGAGCTAAGGCAGAAGCAGAAAAGATAAAAGAGGATCTAAAGCAACAGACCGATGAACTAATAAAGAGAGAATCAGATCTCGCCAAGAAAGAAGCTAATGTTAACAAGCTGGCAATTATTACGCTAGATGAACACAAAAAACTAAAATCGATGATTGCTGAAATAAAGGACTGGCAAGCAACTATAAAACAGCAATTCCACGATATTGTAGCAAAGATCTTTCGGAAAACAGGCACAGACCGAGAAAACAGCATGGAGAATTATATGAAATGGCAGCTTGACGACGCTGGTGAAAGTCTATGGCTACATTATCAAGATTATCTCCGTGACGTTGCGCATACAGCCGAGCGAGAAATAAATAATTTAGACTGGCGCGACTACGGTCGCTAAATAGAAAGCAAATAAATTTTCAACTATAATGATAATACTCCTTTAATTATTTAAGGTTGGTTGTGAGCGGAGACGGAAGGCAGACCCGTCTCCGCTCTATTTTTTTGTCCAGCCAGACAGACACAGGATTAACGATTAACACTCTGTGAAAAAAAAACAAAAACACATATAATATGTGTCTGTGTCTATTTTACCAGTACCACTAAAAAATACAGTCATATCAAGGATTCGGCGGCTAAAGGGCTTGTGTTAGCCGCCGAATCCTAATGTGTCTGACTTTGACTTAGAAGGAGACCCCCCTATAGCGATTTTTTTCACAAGTATAATTTGGGACACATATAAATTTCCAAATATATTGTAATTAAGAAATTAATGTGTCTGGGAGGCTCTTACAATGCCGAGAAGTAGAGTATTTGGAGTTATGCAGTATGCCGTTAATCCAGAAACTGGCGAAAAATTGTTGACCGAAGACAAAATAAGGCATGTGCTTGGTACATATAAGAGCATAAAGCGGTGGGCGTGGATAGCGCACGACCATGACATTGATGATACGGGCAAAATCAAACCTCTGCATTATCACATAGCTATAGATCTAGGGAGTACTACCAAAGATACATCTGATATAGCTCGCTGGTTTGGCGTACCGGAGAATTTTGTGCAGGCGCCGAAAGACGAGCACGGGAGAATCGGCAAAGGCCGCTATTTGTTGAAACATTTGCTTGAATACCTGCCGCATGATAAATTCCCGCAGCGTGGCAAATACGATGATAGCGACGTCCACGCAAATTTTGATTGGCGCGGCTATATTGCGGCGCATAGTACAAAGAAAGAAAAGGAGATTGTAGCGGCGTGGATAAGCAGTATCATGAGTGGACAAGCTACTCTCAAAGACTGCCGGGAAGATGATAGCGTGTTATACGTTACACATTTGCGCAAGTTTCGCGACGCACAGTCTGAATATATTGCTTCTCTGCCTATGCCGACAATGAGGATGAATTTTCTTGTCACCGGTGAAAGCGCAATGGGCAAAACTACACTTGCTATGGCTTTAGCACGATCGCTTTGTCCAGAATGCAAGAGCGATGACGCTTGTTATCATTTTGTCGGATCGAAAGATGTCCCATTTGACGATTATGCGGGACAACCTGTAATAATTTGGGATGACGCACGGCCTCTTAGCTTGATGGATATGCTGGGCGGTCGCGATAACCTATTTCGAGTTTTCGACCCGTACCCCACGCGCTCCATGCAAAACATCAAGTATGGTAAGGTCAGTATTATTAACAAGTATAATATCTTTACAACCGTTTTGTCCTACTCTGAATTTCTTGACGGCTTAGCGGGGCAATACAAAACCAAGAGCGGCGAATTAATTAAGAGCGAAAGCCGTGTGCAGTCATATCGCCGCTTCCCGATATTGTTTCAGATTCGGTTAGAGGATTTCTCAATGCTCGTTAATAAAGGCTGGCACGAGGGCAATACGGACTTTTTGCACTTTGCGGAGGTTATGCGGTTTGTCAGTGGTGTGTGGCGTTTGCGGTCGCGCTATAAAGCACAGCAGATTCCGGCGGAGATTTACGAACCTAGAGCCAGAGAAAAAGAAGCGGCGACATTGCTCCCTGTAATAGACGAAGTCAAGAAGCTAATGCCGCCAGAGGTTGACGAAGACCGTGACTATACAAAGGATATGGAAGCGATTGAAACGGAAGTGATTGGCGATGCAAGCTGGACATATCCAGCTCCAGACGATAGCGAGAAAAAAGAACCTGTAAAGATAACATACGACATCAAGCGGTTGGAGGCTATGCGGACGGACGATCTATTTTTTCATCATCTTTTAAGGTAATATAAGAGGATAGGCGAAAAACTAAAGGCGGGGACAAACCCCGCCTTTTAATGTGATTTAGCGGTTAGAGGCTTGTATCGATTTCCCAACCTTCTTCCTGTTCCGCTTCCGCATCTATCCACGTGAATACTCTATTGGTATCTTCTCCATCGCGGACTAGCCGGATAATCCTTATTCCAACTTCATCATCACTTACCGGCAAGATCTCCGCCCAAGCCTGTCTTTTATCACCGTTTGGGAGCGTAACCGGCACAACATCATAATAGGAAATGCAAAATTTTCGCGTATCAAACTTTTGTTTCTGTATGTTCCGTTTCTTTACTTTCTTGTTCATCTAGTATATTCTCCGCTATTACTGCTTCGATTTTAGTTTTCTATTCATTGACTGTCCGCCGGTCTGCTTGAAGAACTGCGCCGGAATCGTATAGCTTGGATAGTCCTCTAACCATTTATCCAGAACTACAGGTCGGTAACGTATGCCTTTTTCTGAATTTCCGATATTAACAAAAGCTGGCGCAGGATACTTGTCGAGTCCGAAATATCCTTTGTTTCTACACTTTCGGAAATATGTATATTCTATTCCTAGATAGTTAGCCGCTTCTTCTGTGGTCAGTAGTTGTTTGTTATTTTTCTTTTCTTCTGTCGCCATCTCGGCAACACCTCCATGTAAAAGTCTTAGTAATTAGTAATCTGAATATATAGGGAAATTTATTCCCTTTCTTGTTTTGATATAATCTTTTCAGGTTATTTGTGACTAAACAAGAGGTTTCAAAAAAATTTTTTTGAGCAAGATTGACGTCTAAAACTTCCCCAATACTTCCCCAAATTACGAGCAAAATAAAAACGGTCTAGAGCGAAATGCTCTAAACCGTTGGTATTACTGGTGCCGGAGAGGGGACTCGAACCCCTACGCCCTTGCGAGCGGCGGATTTTGAGTCCGCTGCGTCTGCCATTCCGCCACTCCGGCGCGGAACACCAGAATATTTTATAACATGACGGGACTGGCCGCAATAGCGGAAGCGGCGGCGAAGTTTGAGAGGCGGCGGCAAGTATGCTAAAATTGCCGAAGGGAAGTTTGTAATCATAATAAAAAAGAATCGCGGGGTGTTGATATGAACTGTTACCAGATAATGGCGGTAAGAATTTTGGACCGCGGCAAGTGCGCCGTCGAAGTGCAGCGCATTCTGACCGAATACGGATGCTCGATACTCACGAGGCTCGGCCTCCACGACCAGTCCGTGCCCGGGACCTGCTCGCCCTCTGGGCTGCTCGTCCTCCAGCTCTGCTGCGACGCGGAGACCTCGAAGGAGCTCGAGAAAAAGCTCAACGCGCTCGACGGAGTGAAAGCGAAGCTCGTGGACCTTTCGGACTAGCCCGAAACGGACGAAGCGCCCCGCACGGGGCGCTTCTTTTTTATGCCCGCCGGAAATTTCCGCGCGGCGCATATTCCGCTCTGCCGCGGCTTTAAGGCCGCCGCTCTATTATCTCTTCGTCGTCCGCGTTCCACGGCGGCGCGACGATGCACAGAAATTCCAGCCTTTCGCCGCCTTCGTTGACGACGTACTGCTCCGCGCCGCGCGGGACGGCCGCGCATACGCCCGCGCGCAGCGGCACGGCCTCGCCTCCGGCGTGCAGCGTTCCGACGCCGGAGAGCACGACGTATGTCTCCGCGGAATTTTTCAGGACGTGCGCCGCGGTCCGCCCGTGCGGCTCGACGTAGCCGTGCGCGATGGAATATCCGCCGAAGGGCAGAGCCTCGCGCGCCGGGTGCATCGTCTCCGCAAGCATACAGCCGTCGCTCGCGGCGAAATGTTCATCATCATAGATATGTTTGACGACGATTCCGCCGTTCATTCCCTCGCCTCCCCGCGCGCGTCGCGCCCTTATACATTATAAAGTTTTCCGCGCGCCGCGTCCCGTTCCTCAAGCAAGCGAAAAATCCCGTCTTCCGCGCATCGGGCGCGCTTATGTGGTAGACTGGAAACGTCACAGCACGGAGGCGGGCTGCGGCCCGCGGTGAAAAATTATTCCCGCCGCATAAAAGGAGGGCGACGCGACATGAAAGAGCATTTGAGCATGAAGGAGACGCTTTATATATCTGTGATGCTGTTCGGTCTGTTCTTCGGAGCGGGGAACCTCATCTTCCCCGTCTACCTCGGGCACATGGCGGGCGGTAATGTATGGAGGGCGGCGGCGGGCTTTCTGATTACGGGCGTCGGGCTGCCGCTGCTCGGCGTCGCGGCGCTCGGGGTCAGCCGCAGCGGCGGCCTGCTAGAGCTCAGCAGCCGCGTCGGAGAAAAATACGGCTATTTCTTCACCTGTGCGCTCTATATGACGATAGGGCCGCTCTTCGCGATTCCGCGCTGCGCCACGGTCTCTTTCACCGTCGGAGCCGCGCCGCTGCTCGGCGCGGACGGCGGCGCGCTGCCGCTCGCTGCCTTCTCGCTCTGCTTCTTCGCCGCCGTGCTCGCCTTTTCGCTCAACCCCGGCAAGATACTCACGTGGGTCGGCAAGGTGCTCACGCCTGTCTTTCTCATCTTCCTCGGCGTGATGATGGCCGCGGCGCTCGCCTCGCCCTCGTGTGAGATCGGCTCCGTCGCGCCGCAGCAGGCCTACGCCTCCGGCGCTTTCGCGAAGGGCTTCATCGAGGGCTACAACACCATGGACGCGCTCGCGAGCCTCGCCTTCGGCATCGTCGTCATAAACGTCATACGCGGCCTCGGCGTGGAAAGCCCGCGCGCAATCGCCGCGAACACCGTGAAGGCGGGCGTCCTCAGCTGCCTCATCATGGCGGCCATATACCTCGCGATATCGATAGTCGGCGCGCAGAGCAGCGGGCTGTACGAGTCCTGCTCGAACGGCGGGGAGATTCTCGCGATAGTCGCGCGCAGCTATTTCGGAGAGACGGGCGCGCTAATCCTCGCGGGGACCGTAACGTTCGCCTGCCTAAAAACCGCCGTCGGCCTCGTGACAAGCTGCTCCGAGTCCTTCTCCGCCATGTTCACGCACGGCCGCGCCTACCGTCGCTGGAGCGTATTCTTCACGCTGTTGTCGTTCCTCATAGCGAACCTCGGCCTGGACGCGATAATAGCCTACGCCGTCCCCGTGCTCATGTTCCTCTATCCGCTCGCGATAACGCTGATACTCCTCGGCCTGTTCGGAAACTTCTTCGCCCACGACAGGACCGTCTACGGCAGCGTAACGGCCTTCACGCTCGCGGCGGCTATCTTCGACCTGATAAAAGCCCTGCCGCAGGAGGCAGTCTCCGCGCTCTCGCTCGGCGGAGCCGTGGAAGCCGCGGGCAGCGTCCTCCCCCTCTACGACGCCGGCATGGGATGGATATGTCCCGCGCTGGCAGGATTAGCCGTCGGGCTCGCGATACGCAGGACACTCCGCGCCGGCGAGAGCCGCGCGTAAAATACAGAGACAAGCCTAAAGCCCGCGCCGCACATACGAGGCGCGGGCTTCTTCAAAAATATGGGATTTTGAGTATATATTGAGCGTGGTTGACTGCAATTAAAGAAAATAAAAAACAGGACTCCGCATTTCGCGAAGCCCTGCTATAATCTCAAAAAATGGTGGGCGATAGAAGAATTGAACTTCTGACCTCTTCCGTGTCAAGGAAGCGTTCTACCTCTGAACTAACCGCCCGCCCAACGAGTAGATATTCTACAGACGGTTGCCGTTTCTGTCAACACTTCTTTTGAGATTTTGCGAAAGAAATTTTTTCGTCCGGCGCGGACAGCCACGACCGGGCGGCGCGGCAGCGTTATGTAATATAATACGCGTGGACAAATACGTTAGGAGGGGTTTGTGTGAAGACCATAACCCTGTCGCATTATACGATGAAGGACATCGACCCGACGCCTTGGAGGCAGACGTGGGACAACCTCGTGCATTTCGCCTCGCGCATGGCTCCAAAGCTCGCGCCGCTCGGCTTTCAGCTCAAGCTGCGCAAGGTGGAGCTGGAGGAGCTGACGCAGGACAACCTCATGTCTGCGAACATGGTGACGATAGCCTGCCCGGACAACGACACGCCGGAGACGCCGATCGAGAATCTGCTGATGCTCGAGCTGGACTTCACGCAGTGCAGCGAGTGCAGGACGCCCGAGGGGCAGGAATTCCCGTGCCGCACGTTCACGAGCTTCGGCGGCGAGGTCTGCCAGGCTCTGCCGGAGGAGTTTTTCATGGAGGCCGCGCTGCGCGTCGCCTTCAAGTCGCAGCACGAATGCACGTGCCGCTGCGGCGACTGCGTGAGCGGGAGCTGCGGCGGGTGCGCGGACGGCGAACACGAAGGAGGGCATGAGGATGGCGAAGCTGGTCATAACCACTAAGGGCGGCGACAAGGGGACGACGTCGCTTGCGAACGGCGAGCGCGTCGCGAAGGACGACCGCCGCGTCGAGCTTTACGGGACGGTCGACGAGTGCCAGGCGGCGCTCGGAATGGCGCGCGCCTTCTGCGAGGACGGCAAAACGGCGGAGGATATATATTTCATCGAAGATTATCTCTTCGGCGCGATGGCGTACTTCGCGAAGTGCGATTACGACGAGCCGGACCCGATGATACTCGAGAGCATGTCCGACCGCGTGAAGGACGCTCTGCCGGACGAGACGATGGCCTTCGTACGCCCCGGCGACACGAAGTGCGGCGCGGCGCTGCACCTTGCGCGCACCATAGCGCGCCGCGCGGAACGCGTCGCGACGCCGCTCTTCCGCGACGGGGAGATAAGCGAGCAGAGCTACAAGTTCCTGAACAGGCTTTCGGACGTGATTTATCTGCTGTCGCTGAAGGTCGACGCCGATTCCAAGAAATAACGCAGCTTACGCAAAACGCCGCCGCGGGATATACGCGGCGGCGTTTTTGTATTTTATGGACAGCGGCGGAGGTTTTACGATTTTTTCTCTGTTTCGTCCTCCGACGAGAATCTTTTCCAGAGGCGTTTGAAGCGCTCTTCGATGCGCTGTTCCGCGCCGAGCTTGCCTGGGAAGTAGAAGCGGCGCACTTCGGGAAGGTAGGCCTGCGGCGTCCAGTGCGCGGGGCTGTCGTGCGGGTAGACGTAGCCTTCGCCGTCGTTGCGCAGGTGGCTCGGCACTTCGAGGAGGCTGCCTTCGCGCACGTTTTTCTGTGCCGCCGCTATCGCGAGGTAGGCGCTGTTGCTTTTGGGCGCGGCGGCCAAATATATGACGGCTTCGCCGAGTATGATGGAGGCCTCGGGCATTCCGACGCGGTCTACCGCGGCGGCGGCGTTCTGCGCTATGACGAGCGCCATCGGGTCGGCGAGGCCGACGTCCTCGGAGGCGAGGATGCAGAGGCGGCGCGTGATGAAGCGCAGGTCGTCGCCCGCTTCGAGCATGCGCGCGAGCCAGTAGAGCGCGGCGTCTGGGTCGGAGCCGCGGATGCTTTTGATGAGCGCGGAGATGACGGCGTAATGGTCGTTCGAGTCGCGGTCGTAGCGCTGTATCGCGCGGCCCGTGCTCTGCGCTATTATTTCTTCGGTAAGGACGGAGCCGCCGCCCATCGCCGCGGCGGAGACTGAGGCTTCGAGCCGCGTGAGCGCCTGACGCGCGTCGCCGCCCGCGAGCGCCGCTATTCTTTCGAGCAGCTTTCTGTCCGCGGTCACGCCGAGGCGGCCGAGGCCGCGTTCCTTGTCCGCGAGCGCGCGTTCGAGCAGCGCGCATATATCCTCGGTGCGGAGCGGCTCGAGCGTGTAGACGACCATGCGCGAGAGCAGCGTTTTGTTTATCTCGAACCACGGATTTTCCGTCGTCGTGCCGACAAGTATGAGCCCGCCCGCCTCGACTGAGGGGAGCAGGACGTTCTGTTGTTTTTTGTTGAAATGATATATCTCGTCTACGAAGGCTATCGCGGAGCGGCCCGTCGCGGCCTTCGACGCCGCGGCCTCGTCGAGCAGGTCGCGCAGCGTCTCGACCTTCGCGCTGACGGCGTTTATCTCGAGCAGCTCGCGGCCCGTGACCTTCGCCATGAGGCGCACGAGCGTCGTCTTTCCGACGCCTGGCGGGCCGTAGAGTATGCAGCTCGGCACCTTGCCGCCTTCGAGCATGAGGCGCAGCGCCCTGCCGCGGCCCAGTATGTGGCTCTGCCCCGCATATTCGTCGAGCGACGCGGGCCTCATGCGCTCGGCGAGCGGAACCTCGAAGCGCAGCGGCTCCGTCTCGCCGAAGAGGCTTCCTTCCGGCATGGCTATATTTTCTTGCGCTCCAGATAACGCTGAAGGTCGAGCGAATTTTTAGGCGCGTTGAGCGGCTCTTCGCACTCCGTCACGACCTCCGCGAGCGGGAAGCGCGGCGCGAGGAAGCGGCGCGCGGCCTCATGCAGGGGCAGCCCCATGTACGCAGGGTCGAGCGACGGGCTTTTCTTCCAGTCGTCCGGCGAGAGCGTCCTTTTCGGCTCGATGAAAATTCTGCCTACGCCGAGCGCTGCGGCGCGCGCGAGCCAGCAGTCTATGGTCGGCGACGGGTCCGCGGGCAGCGCGAAGGTCAGCGCCGAGGCGTTGACGAGCCAGTGCTCGCTCTTGCGCGCGTAGATTTCGCGGTATTCCCACGGCACGAGCGGCTTCGGCTCGCGCAGCTCCGCGACGAGCTCCGTCATCTTCGGGTACATGACGTCGGCCCACGCGCCCCACTCGGGATTTTCGCGCTGGACAAGTACTGCGCGCATCCCGGCGCGGCGCGCGCCCTGAAGGTCGTAGAGGAAGTCGCCGACGTAGACGCAGCGGCGCGCGTCAGCGCCTATCGCCTCGGCCGCGGCGTATAAGGCGCGCGGGTCGGGCTTGACCCAGGCTGAATTGTCGCGCCCCCACGTTTTTTCCGGGAGCTCGACGCCTATGACCTCGGCGCCGCGCTTTATGACCTCCATGCAGTTTCTTGAGACGACGCAGTAGGGCACGCCGTTCTCGTTAAGCCACGCGAGCAGCTCGCGCGCGCCTTCGACAGGCTCGGCTTTTTCCGCGCCCGCCATCTCGAGCGCTACGAGCTCGGCGAAGAACTCTTCGCGAGTCTCGGGCGCGAGCGTATGAGCCTCCTCGAGAAGCATCGCACGCCTGCCGCCGTAATATTTTTCGCGCAGCGGCGTGAAGTCCAGCCGCGTCTCCGCGATTACTCCGTCCCAGTCGAGAATGAAGCCAGAAGCGCCCGCCGGGGACCAGAAGGGCGATTTGATATCTATATCCATGACAGTCCTCCAAAAAAGCAAAATCCATTTAATGGATAATTTAATAAAACGCGCCCCGCGCGGAGAGCGCAGGACGCCACGCAACTATATTATAGCTCAAATTGCCAGATAATTTTCGCGGACGGTGAAAAAATGAAAAGGCCGCGCAAAGCGCGGCGAAGGGGCAAAATAAAACCCCGCGGGGCCGTGTATGGGAGGCCTTGACCCGTTCCTAACAGGACATAGGCTAAATGTCCGCCTAACTTGGTCGATGCTCGAAGCATCTCCGCCGCCGTCGGACGAAGTGCCTAACGGGATCAATTTGTTGGCTCAAGACTCACCCCATATCACACGTACTCAGCAGGGCGAAAGATTAAATATCTAATCTCTGAGTATGATTATAACCGCGATATGAAAAAAAACAAGTGGCGCGCGGGCCACCAGCCGTTTTTTCGCGCGCCGCGCGCCTCCGTCAGTTTCTCGAAGCGAGAGCCGCGAGCTCGTCGCGCAGGTTGTCGCGCAGCCATAGGCCGACCTCCGGCGAGGCGAGCATCTCGCGGTCGCCGTCGAGCGCCTCGACTATCTCGTCGGTGTCGAGCAGAAATTCGCGCCCGTTCACAACGTGGCGGTACTTCCAATGCACGAGCGGCGCGCCCATAACGAGCGTCATCATCGTCGAAGGCATGTCGCCGAGCGGCGGGCGGTCGACGCAGCTCAGCCCGAAGGTCGCCGTCACCGTCGTACCGACGCCGACGGTCGAGTCTATCGTCAGCGCGCCGCCGCAGAGCTCCGCCGACTGGCGCAGGAACGGCAGCCCCATGCCGACGCGCCGCGTCGTCCGCGTCGTCGTGAAAGGGTCCGTCACCTTCGCGACGAACTCGGGGCTCATGCCGCGTCCGTTGTCCTTGACGGCGAAGAGAAGCAGATCCTTCTCCGCGCTCTCCTCTATCGTTATCTCGATTTCCGTGGCTCCGGCCCTCGTGCTGTTCTCCGCTATGTCGAGTACGTGCGCCGAAAGATCCTCAAGCATCTGAAACTCCTCCTCGCCCGCCGCCGCGCGGCGGTATTTACAAATGATTTATACAATTCGCTCTTCTTAATAGTATAATCATATCATGATGTATCAGAGATTGTTATCATCTGCAACCGAGGGGGCTCTTCTTTTTTGATAAACATCGGATTACACGGACATTTCTATCAGCCTCCGCGCGAGGACCCTTGGACGGGTTCCGTGCTCCGCGACCCGTCGGCGGAGCCGGCGCACGACTGGAACGAGCGCGTATGCGCCGAGTGCTACACGCCCAACAGCTGCGCGAAGCTGCTCGACGCCGACGGCCGCATCAGGGCCGTCTACAACAACTACTCGAAGCTGAGCTTCGACTTCGGGCCGACGCTCCACAGATGGCTCGAGGGAAATTATCCGACGCTCAACGGAATCATCATCAATTCGGGCGAACGGGCTATGGCCCAGGCCTACAACCACATAATCATGCCTCTCGCGACGGAACGCGACAGGCTGACGCAGACCGTGTGGGGGGTCGAGGACTTCAAGTACCGCTACGGCCGCGAGCCTAAGGGCATGTGGCTGCCCGAGTGCGCCGTCGATACGCCGACGCTCGAGACGCTCGCGTCGTGCGGCATCGAATACGTGATACTCGCGCCCTCGCAGTGCAAAGCGATAGTCACGGAGTCCGGCGCGGTCGAGACGCCGGGCGGCGCGAACCTCGACGTGACGCGCCCGTACCGCTGCGAGCTTCCGTCGGGCCGCGCGATGACGGTACTCTTCTACCACGCCGGCATAGCGCGCGACATAGCCTTCGGCGGCCTGCTCGACAACGGCGACGCCTTTAAGGAGGCTATGCTGAACGCCGCCGTCGAGGGAGAGGACCGCATCCTGATAACGGCGACCGACGGCGAAAGCTACGGGCATCACCACAAATTCGGGGAGATGGCGCTCGCGCGCCTCTTCGAGCTGACGGACGCCGACGGCCGCGTCGCGACGCCGCCGCTCGACGAATTCCTCGAAAAGCATCCGCCCGAGGCGAGATGCGTAATTGTTGAGAATTCTTCGTGGTCCTGCGCCCACGGCGTGGAGCGCTGGCGCTCGAACTGCGGCTGCCACACCGGCGGCGGCGAGGGCTGGAACCAGAAATGGCGCGGCCCGATGCGCGAGGCCTTCGACGCTCTCGCATCCGCGGTAGACGAGCTGTACGAGACGGAGGTCTCGAGATACGGCGACCCGTGGCGGCTGCGCAACGAAGCGATAGAGCTTTACAAATGCGGCCTGCCGCTGACCGACGAGGAGATACGCGAGTACAGGAAGTCATTCTTCGCCGAGCGGTTCAGCGGCATCACGGACGCCTCCGCGCGCATGCTCTCGTCGCTCGTCGAGATGCAGCGTATGCGCATGTTCATGTACACCTCGTGCGCATGGTTCTTCAGCGACGTTTCGGGCATCGAGGCGCGCCAGATGCTCTCCTACGCGCTGCGCGCCGCGGAGATAGCGGAAGAGGTCTCGGGACGCAAAGACTACATCGCCCCGCTTATGGAAAATCTCAAAAAAGCGAAGGGCAACACGAAGGATTATCCCGACGCGGCTTCGGTCGTAACGAAGTGCGTCGCGCCGCACGCGCAGCTTGAGGAGCTTGCGGCGGAGGAAGAAGAAACGGATAGATTGGAGAAGATGAACGAAATGAGATACGGAAACAACCTCGCGGCCTCGCTGCTCGAATCGCTGGACAGCGACCCCGCCTTCAGGAACACGGCCTACTTCTCGATGGAGATAGCGCTGAAGCCGGAGATACCGACATACTCGGGCGGCCTCGGCGTCCTCGCGGGCGACATCCTGAAGAGCGGCGCGGACATGGGCGTACCGATGGTCGGCATCACGCTACTTTATAAAAAAGGCTACTTCGCGCAGAAGATAGACAAGAACGGACGCCAGACGGAATACCCCGTGGACTGGAACCCGCGCGACTTCATGACGCAGCTTCCGAACCGCGTCACCGTGACGATGAACCACAGGCCCGTCACCGTCGGCGTATGGACCTACACGCTCGTCGGCCAGTCGGGGCACAAGCTTCCGATTCTCTTCCTCGACACGGACCTCCCCGAGAACACGCCCGAGGACCGTCAGTTCACGGCAGAGCTCTACGGCGGCGACAACCGCTACCGCCTCTGCCAGGAGCTGATACTCGGCATCGGCGGCCTGCGCATACTGCGCGACCTCGGCTTCCGCAACATCAGGACCTTCCACCTCAACGAGGGCCACGCCGGCTTCCTCACGCTCGAGCTGCTGCGCGAGCAGGGCTACGGCGACATCGAGAAGGTCAAGAGCCAGGTCATCTTTACGACGCACACGCCCGTCGCCGCGGGGCACGACTTCTTCTCCTACGACCTAATCAACGAGGTGCTCGAGGGCAACTTCGGCCAGATACTGCGCCAGCACATCGGCGGCAGCGGCCTTTCGATGACGGACCTCGCGCTTAAGTTCAGCCGCTACGTCAACGGCGTCTCGCACAAGCACGCGATGGTCAGCCGCGAGATGTTCGGCGACCAGTCGATAGACTGGATAACGAACGGCGTCCACTCGACGACGTGGACCTCGCCGTCCTTCGCCCGCGTCTACGACCGCCATATTCCGGGCTGGGGCAACGACCCGTCGCGCCTGATGCAGGCGCTGCACATCCCCGACGACGAGATATGGAACGCGCATCAGTCGGCGAAGATGAAGCTGCTCGCCTTCGTCCTCGAAGAGACGGGCATCGAGCTAGACCCCGACGTGCTGACGATAGGCTTCGCGCGCCGCGCCGCGACCTACAAGCGCGCCGACCTCGTCTTCTCGGACGTCAAGCGCCTCGTCGAGATAGCGGGCGGCAAGGTGCAGTTCATCTTCTCGGGCAAGGCGCATCCGCACGACGAGCCCGGCAAGGACATGCTCCAGCACATCAACCGCGTCTCGAAGGAGCTCGGCGCGAAGCTTCCCGTCGTCTTCATCGAGAACTACAACATGGGCCCCGCGAAGCTCATAACCTCGGGCGTCGACCTCTGGCTCAACACGCCGGTGCGCCCGCGCGAAGCCTCCGGCACGAGCGGAATGAAGTGCGTCCACAACGGCGTCATGAACTTCTCCGTGCTCGACGGCTGGTGGATAGAGGGCTGCATCGAGGGCAGGACCGGCTGGGCGATAGGCCCAGAGCCGACGGAGAACGGCCTCGTCGAGTACAACGAAGCCGAGGACGCCGTTGACCTCTACAACAAGCTCGAACAGAAGATAATCCCGACCTACTACGAGAACCGCAAGGAATGGATCAAGATGATGAAGCTCGCGATCGCAATCAACGCAAGCTATTTCAATACGCATAGGGTGGTGCATGAATACTGTGAAAAAGCCTATGGTACTGTTTTCCGCGGACACTAATAAAGAAATCCATCAGGAGAAGACGCCGCAGATAAAGGCGCTCCACGTCTCTCCGGAGTGCGCGCCGCTCTCGAAGAAGGGCGGCCTCGGCGACGTCGCGGGCGCGCTGCCGAAGGCGCTGCGCGGCGTCGGGATAGACGCGCGCGTGCTGACCCCCGCGTGGCCCGGCGTGCTCGACAAGGCGCGCGACATGGGCGCGCTGCCGCAGAGGCCGCTCGGCACCGTGTCGGCGGCGATAAACTGGAAATCCGTCTCGGCGCGCGTATGGCGCGCGAGCGTCGCGGGGACGCCCGTCTACATCCTTGAGAACGACGAGCTTTACTCGAACGAGGCGATATACCCCGACGTGCTCAGCGCCGCGACGGCGGAGCCGATGCTATTCCTCTCGTTCGCCGCGATGGAGCTCGAGCGCGCGGCGAAGTGGAAGCCCTACATAATCCACTCGCACGACTGGCCGACGGCCGCCGTCCCCTCCGCGCTGCGCTGGCACAGGCACTACGCCGAAAACGCCGCCGACTACGACACCGTCTACACGATACACAACATCGCGCACCAGGGGCTCTTCTCCTACGACTGCCTCAACGGCTGGGGCTTCCGCCCCGACTCCTACTGGGGCACCTTCGAATTCTACGGACAGGTGAACCTCATGAAGGGCGCGGTCAACAACGCCGACGCGGTGACGACCGTCAGCCCGAGCTACTCGTGGGACATCCAGACGCGCGACGGCGGCTTCGGCCTTGACGGCGTGATGGCGGCGAACAAGCAGAAGCTCCACGGCATACTCAACGGCATCGACTACGACGTGTGGAACCCGCGCACCGACGCGCTGATCCCCGCGCACTACTGCGCCGACGACACCGAGGGCAAGAAGGGCTGCCGCCGCGCGCTGATGGAAAAATTCGGCTGGAACGACGACGGACGCCCGCTCGTCATATTCGTCGGACGGCTCACCGAGCAAAAGGGCATAGACATAATGCTCGACGCTCTCGCGCGCTTCATGCCCGACAGGATATACGCGCTCATCATCGGCAGCGGCAGCGACATGTTCAACCACCGCCTCGAGGACTTCCGCGCGGCCCACGCCGACAGCGTGCGCACCGTCACTGGCTTCAGCGAGGAGACGGCGCACCTCGCCTACGCTGGCGGAGACATACTCGTCATGCCGTCGCTCTTCGAGCCCTGCGGCCTTTCGCAGCTCATCGCCTTCGCATACGGCACGATACCGGTCGCGCGCGCGACGGGCGGCCTCGCCGACACCGTCATCGACGCGGACGGCTCGCCCGACGGCACGGGCTTCCTCTTCACCGACTACCGCATCGACGAGCTCGAACGCGCGCTCAACCGCGCGCTCGCCGCGAAGTACGACGCTGAGCGCTGGAGCAGAATAGTGCGCAGCGCTATGAAGAGCGACTTCTCGTGGAACGCCGCCGCCGCGGAGTACGCGGAGCTTTACAAAAAAGTATTAAAGTCAGAATAGGGAGAATAAAGGCGGAGACTGACAAAACGCCTCTGCGGCGATAGACGTATCGGGGCGGAACAATTATAATTAATGTCAGAGAGAAACAGAAAGTCAGTAATATATAACAGAATATCCTTAAAGAGAGGGAGGAATTTATCATGATCCACGGGAAATACGGACGCGTACTCGGCATGATCCTCGCAGGCGGTAAAGGCGAACGGCTTATGCCACTGACGCGCTACCGTGCAAAGCCGGCGGTGCCCTTCGCTGCGAAATACCGCATCATCGACTTCGCGCTCTCGAACATGGTAAACAGCGGTCTGTTTTCAATCTATTGCCTCATCCAGTTCAAAAGCCAGTCGCTCCATGAGCACATAGGCAAGGGCTGGCAGTTCGGCGACGCTCTTCGCGGCAGAGACTTCTTCATCAACGTAGTGCCGGCCCAGATGTGGGACGGCGAGCGCTGGTACGAGGGCACGGCCGACGCGATATTCCAGAACATGCATCTCGTGACGCTCTTCGACGCCGACCGCGTGTGCATCTTCGCGGCGGACCACATCTACAAGATGGACGTCGAACAGATGCTCGCGTATCACATGGACAACAACGCCGACGTAACCGTCGCCGCGTACGTCGTCCCCTCCTCCGAGGCGAGCCAGTTCGGATGCATCGCCACCGACGAGACGGGACGCATTATAGATTTCGTCGAGAAACCCGCCGTTCCGCCGGAGATCCCCGGACGCCCCGGCTTCAGCTACGTTTCGATGGGCAACTACATCTTTGAGCGCGAGACGCTCGAAGAGTCCGTCCTCTCCGACAGCGAGCGCAAGGACAGCAAGCACGACTTCGGCCGCGACATCCTGCCGCGCCTCTTCGGTACGCACAAGCTTATGGCCTACGACTTCTCGACCAACGTGCTGCCCGGAGACGACAAGCCCTACTGGAAGGACGTCGGAAGCATCAAGGCCTACTGGGAGGCGCACATGGACCTTCTGCGCCACGAGTCGCCGCTTTCGCTCTACAACCCGCAGTGGCCGATAAGAACGGTCTCCTACTCCGACCCGCCGGGATTCACCTATCCCGACAAGGACCACTCCTGCTCGGTAGACGGATGCCTCCGCGCCGAAGCGAGCCGCGTCCTCGGAGCCTACGTGCGTAAGAGCGTCCTTTCGCGCAACTGCATAATCCACGCCGGCTCCGTCGTCGAGGAATGCATCATCGGACAGGGCGTCGAAATCGGCGAAGACTGCCGCCTGCGCCGCGTCATCGTCGACGCGCACAACAAAATCCCGGCCGGCACGTCGATAGGCTTCGACCCCGTCGCCGACGCCGAGCGCTACCACGTCGACCCCGCATCGGGAATCGTCGTCGTCGGCATGCCGCAGATACAGCTCCGCAAGGAGAAGAACGTCCCCGGAACGTACGACGCGCTCCAGAACGCCGAGGACCTCGGCTTCTAATTACGGACGAACGCATAACGCATGAAAAGCCCCGCGCTTCGCGGGGCTTTTTTCGTTGACGCGCGCGCTGCGCGCACGCTAGAATTTTCCGTGAAATTACCAGAAGGGGCTGAGCTTTATGGCGAGATGCGGAAGATGCGGAACGATTTACAACGACGGCGCGCGCTACTGCCCGAAGTGCGGCGAGCCGGAGCGTGCGGAACGCGGACTGTTTCGCGCGCCGCGTCCTGATTCATCGCCCCGCGGAGAAAACGACGAAGGCACGCGGAAACGGCGCGGCGGCATCTTCTCCGTGCCTCTGCCCTTCGCCGTGCTCGTCGTCGGGATTTTGATGAACCCCGCCGTGCCGCAGTGGATTTTCAAGATTTATCTGCACGCCTCCGCAGCGCTCGGCCTCGACGCTTCTTCGCCCTCGCGCGCCGCGATATGGGCGATGAGCTACGCGCCGTCACTGTGCGGCATGTGCGCGGCCTGCGCCGTGCTCGCCTCGTCGACGCGCCGCCACAGGGGAAGCCGCCTTCTGCGCTTCGCGGCGGTCGTGATTTTCATGCTCACGCTGATTTCGTTCGTCTCTACGCTCACGAACTCGCTTTCTTATATTTCAAGCGCCGCACTTAAGTTTTAGTCCGCAGTCTCGTAAGTTTCGCCTGTCTCGCGCGCTTCGTCGGGCGCTACGATGAGCGCGCGGCTCATGTTTTCGAGTATCGTCTTTCCGCCGGCGCGGTACCACGACGCGAGCCGCGCGGCGTCGCCGCTCTCGACGAGCTTCTTCATATCCGTAGGCCAGTCGGAGCGTTTTTCTTCGTTCAGAATGTCGAGCGCGACGTAGCCGCGCGCGATAACGACCGCGACGGAGCGCCGCCCTCTGTACTCTATCGTAACAAGCTTCATCATCATAACCTCCGCAAAAATTTTCGATTCGCGCCATAATTATAGCGCGCGGCGCGGGCGCGCGTCTGCGCCGCGAAACTTCCGCCGTCTCCGCGCGTACGCGCCAGCGCCACAAGCCGGGGACAAAGGGGCCGAGCCGCTGCGGGCGCGGCGGTTTCACGGCGGCGCGCGGAGTTCTCGCCGGCGCCTCAAAGCCGCCGCTCTCACGCGAAGCTCGCGCCGCGGCGTATGCGCGATAGATTTTCCGCCGCTTGTTGACAAAGGCCGCCGCGCGTAGTAATCTTCACTAAGTTGATAGAGAAGGTGATGTTTATGGCGATCACACAGAAATGCCAATACGCGCTGCGCGCTATATACGAGCTTGCCAGGCGGGGCGAAGGGCCGTGCAAGATAGGGGCCGTTGCCGAGGCGCAGGGCATTCCGGTGCGCTTTCTCGAAAACATACTGAACAGCCTGAAGGGCGCGGGCTTCGTCGATTCCGCGCGCGGAAAGGACGGCGGATATTTCCTCGCGCGTCCGGCCTCCGCGATAACGGTCGGCGAGGTCATCCGCTTCGTGCAGGGCGACTTCCGCCCCGTCGAATGCGGCGACGAGGACGACGTCTGCTCCGTCTACGGAAGCTGCGTATTCCGCCCGCTCTGGGAGAGGGCGCAGGAGGCGCTCGAAGATGTCTACGACGGCACGACCTTTCAGGACCTGCTCGACCAGTCGGAGGAAAACCGCCACGGCCCCGAGTGCCGCTGCGGTCGAAAGGTTAAAATACAGAAAGCATGATGAGGTGACGGAGATGGAACCACGCGAAGTTTATCTTGACAATTCGGCGACGACGAGGGTAGACCCGAGGGTGACGGAGGCGATGCTTCCCTACTTCTCGCAGCGCTACGGCAACCCGAACAGCCTGCACAGGCTCGGGCGCGAGGCCCGCGAGGCGGTGGACGCGGCGCGCGCAAAGGTCGCGGCGCTGATAAACGCGGAGCCGACGGATATAATTTTCACCGGCGCGGGCAGCGAGGCGGACAACCTCGCGATTAAGGGCGCGGCGTGGGCGCTGCGCGAGCGCGGCAAAGGGAACCACATAATCACGAGCGCGATAGAGCACCACGCGATTCTCGACACGGTCAAATGGCTCGGGAAGATGGGCTTTGAGTACACGATTCTGCCCGTCGACGGCCGCGGCATGGTGTCGCCGGAGGAACTCGAAAAGGCCATCCGCCCCGACACGATTCTCGCGACGATTATGGCGGCGAACAACGAGATAGGAACTATACAGCCCGTCCGCGCACTCGGCGAGGTCTGCCGCGCGCACGGCGTCATGTTCCACACGGACGGCGTGCAGGCCGCGGGACATATAAAGATGGACGTTAAGGAGCTGCCGGTCGACATGATGACGATGGCGGCGCACAAGATGTACGGCCCGAAGGGTCTCGGCGCGCTCTACGTGCGCCGCGGCATAAAGCTCATTCCGACGCTGCACGGCGGCGGACAGGAGTTCGGTCTTCGCTCCGGCACGGAGAACGTGCCCGGCATCGTCGGCTTCGGCAAGGCCGCGGAAATCGCGAAGGAGCGCCTCGACGCTGGCGAGGACAAAAAGCTCGCCGCTCTGCGCGACTATCTCATCGACGGCGTGCTCTCGCGCATACCGGAGTCGCAGCTGACGGGCGCGGCGGGAGACGACCGCCTGCCCTTCCACGCGAGCTTCACGATAAAATATATCGAGGGCGAAGGGATGCTTCTGCTGCTCGACGCGGCGGGCATCGCGGCCTCGAGCGGCTCGGCCTGCACCTCGGGCAGCCTCGAGCCGAGCTATGTGCTGCTCGCGACGGGGCTCGACCACGCGACGGCGCACGGCTCCGTCCGCATGACGATGAGCCACGAGACTACGAAGGAAGATATAGACTACGTGCTCGAGCAGTTCCCGAAAATCGTGGAAAAACTGCGCGCGATGTCTCCGTTCTGGAATAAAAGATAACGGGGCGAGGAGGAGTAAAACATGTACAACCAGAAGGTAGTGGACTATTTCATGAACCCGCGCAACGCGGGGCGCATCGAGGACGCCGACGCGATAGGCGAGGTCGGCAATCCGAAGTGCGGCGACGTGATGAAGATTTACCTGAAGATAAATCCGCAGAGCGAGGTCATCGAGGATATCAAATTCGAGACCTTCGGCTGCGCCGCTGCGATAGCGACCAGCTCGATGGTGACGGAGCTTGCGAAGGGGCGCACGCTTCAGAACGCGCTCAAGATTACGAACAAAGAGGTCGCCGACGAGCTCGGCGGTCTGCCTCCGGCGAAGCTGCACTGCTCTCTGCTCGCGCAGGAGGGCATACAGGCCGCCGCGGCCGACTACTATATGCGCCGCGACGGGAAGCTGCCCGAGGGGCTGACGGTTCCCAAGACCTGCATAGCCTGCGGCTGCGAGGCCGAGGAAGAAGAGGAAGAAAGGTTCGTGAGCGAGCATGACAGAGTTGCGGAATAACGCCGCGAAGGGCCGCATCATCGCGGTATGCAGCGCCCCGAAAAAGGGCATGATAAAGCACGATATAGGCGAAGGGACGCTCATCGAGGGCATAGGCCTCGAGGGCGACGCGCACGCGGGCTTCATGCACAGGCAGGTGAGCCTCATCGCGATGGAGGACATCCGCACGATGATGGCGAAGCTGCCGAACCTAGTGCCGGGAAGCTTCGCGGAGAACCTCACGACCGAGGGCTTCGACCTCGGCGCGCTGAAAATCGGCGACAGGCTCCGCGTCGGAGAGACGCTGCTCGAGGTCTCGCAGATAGGCAAGGAGTGCCATTCGCACTGCGAGGTATTCAAGCAGACCGGCGAGTGCATAATGCCGAAGAAGGGCATCTTCACGAAGGTGCTCAAGGGCGGGCGCGTCAAAAAGGGCGACGTGATAGAATACGCGGAATAAGGCAGGGGCCGCCGGAACGGCGGCCTCTTTTTTACGAAAGGCTTAATCATGGGCGACGAACACGAACACAAGCATAAACACGAACATGAGGAAGGATGCGCCTGCGGCTGCGGACATCCGCACGAAGACGGAGAGGCTCACGAGCATGAGCATTGCGGAGACGGCGAGCATGGACATGAGCATGAACATTGCTGCGGGGAGCGTGAGCATCATCACGAGCACGAACACGGCGAAGCCTGCGGCTGCGGCCACGACCATGCGCACGAGCACGGACACGGACACACGCACGACTGCGGCCACGAGCACCATCACGCGCACGGCCACGACGACGGCTGCTGCTGCGCCTCGTGCCACGCCGCTGAGCGCATATTCCAGGAGACGGAGGAGGACGAGCGGCGCGCGGGCGCGGAGTTCCGCCGCGAGATAACCTTCCTCGCCGTGACGGGCGCGATATTCTTCATCGCATTCGCGGTCGAGGAGCTGCACCTGTTCCATGACGAGAGCACGCACACGCTGCTGCACGCGGTTTTCGCCGTCCTCTACGTCATAACGGGCTGGCCCGTGCTGAGGACGGCCTTCCGCGCGCTGCTGCGCGGCGACTTCTTCAACGAATTCACGCTGATGGGCGGCGCAACGCTCGCGGCCTTCGCGATAGGCGAAACCTGCGAGACGGTCGGCGTCATGCTCTTCTACCGCCTCGGCGAGGCCTTCCAGGAGCGCGCGGCCTCGAACTCGCGCCGCTCGATAAAGGCGCTGCTCGCGGAGAAGCCCGTGACGGCGCGCCTCGTCAAGGACGGCGAGACGATAGAAAAAGAGCCGCAGGAGATAAAGAAAGGCGACGTCGTGCAGGTTCTGCCCGGCGAGATAATCCCGATCGACGGCGTAATAGTCAGCGGCGAGTCGCAGCTCGACTGCTCCGCGATAACGGGCGAGTCGATGCCCGTGCCGGTCAGCGCCGGCGCGCAGGTACACGGCGGCGCGCTCTCGCTCGACGGACTGCTGCTCGTCGAGGCGGCTGGACCGTTTGAAGACTCCACCATCGCACGTATGCTCGAAATGGTGCAGAACGCCGTGGAGCGCAAGGCTCCGACGGAGCGCTTCATCACGAAATTCGCGAAATGGTACACGCCCGCGGTATTCTTCGCCGCAGCGGCGGTGATGCTCGCCTCGCGCTTCGCGGGCGGCGCGGACTGGCACGAGTCCATCTACCGCGGCCTCGTGCTGCTCGTCATATCGTGCCCCTGCGCGCTCGTAATCTCGATACCGCTCGGCTACTTCGGCGGCATCGGCGCGGCCTCGAAGCACGGCATACTCGTCAAGGGCGCGAACGTATTCGACGCGCTCGGCAAGGTCGAGAGCGCCGTCTTCGACAAGACCGGGACGCTGACCTACGGGCGCTTCCGCGTCTCGAACGTCACGCCCGCCGAGGGCGTGACGCGCGAGGAGCTGCTCTCGACCGCGGCGCTCGCGGAGAGCGGCTCGCCGCATCCAGTCGCGCGCGCGATAGCCGAGGCCGCGGGAGTGAAGCTCGCGCCCGAGGGCGCGTCGATAACGCAGCTCCCGGGCCGCGGCATGGTCTGCAAAATAAACGGCGACACGATAATCTCGGGCAACGCCGCGCTGCTTGAGGAATACGGCGTGACGCCGCCGCCCGTGGACGAGCACGGCACCGTCGCCTACGTCATGAAGAACGGCCGCTACCTCGGCGTGATAACGGCCGCCGACGCCGTGCGCCCGGAATCCGCGGCGGCGGTCAGGGAGCTGCGTGCGCTCGGCATCAAGGGCGTCTACATGCTCACGGGAGACCGCGAGGAAACGGCGGCCCGCGTCGCGAAGGAGCTGTCGCTAGACGGCTGGCGCGCCGCGCTGCTGCCCGGCGACAAGGTAGACGCGCTCCGCGAAATCTGCGGCGGCGACACGAAGAAGACGATATACGTCGGCGACGGCGTGAACGACGGCCCCGTTCTCGTAACCTCGGAGACGGGCATAGCGATGGGCGGCTTCGGCTCTCAGGTCGCCGTCGAGGCGGCGGACGCCGTCATCCTCGACGACTCCCCCGCCAAGGTCGCGGACCTTCTGCGCATAGCGAAGAAGACGCGCGCGATAGTCTGGCAGAACGTCGCGCTCGCGCTCGGCGTCAAGGGCGTCTTCCTCGTCCTCGGCGCGTCGGGCCACGCGGGACTCTGGGAGGCCGTCTTCGCGGACGTCGGCGTAGCGCTGATGGCGATACTCAACGCAACGCGCGCGACGCGGCTCAAATAGCGCGCGAAAAAATAAAAAAACGACACGGCGCGGCGCGCAAAGCCGCGCCGTTTTTTTCGCGCCGCGCCGCCGCGCGCGCCCGCGAGCTTTACTGTCGCGAAATTTTTGCTATAATCTACCGCTGTTTGATTTTTACATAAGGATGGGCATCATGAGCAAAATCTACACACTCAAACTTTCACACATTCCCGTAACGCAGATAAAGCTGAACCAGGCCGTCGCAGGCGCGATAGAGATACGCACCGCGAAGATAGCGGCCTTCGTGCGCCTCAACGGCGAGATACTGCGCCAGTCCGGCGACGCGCACATGACGACCTGCCTGCGCCCGTGGGGGCTCGGCCTCTCCGACGAGGAGATGAACACCTTCGCGACGCAGGAGGTGCGCGGCAAGACCTACATCAACAGCATCTACGTCGACGCGGACACCTACGCCGGCATACAGGCGCTGAATCCCGAGACGATGTACTCGCTCTGGTACGAGCTCGGCCTCGTCCACTACGCGCTCTCAACGGGCGAGACGATGAACCACATCCGCGACGCGCGCGCGAAGGCGGCGGAGGCGGGCGAGCTCTGCGAAGCATCCGTCGAGGCGGAAAGCTTCGCGATTCGCCACACGAGCGCGCAGGCGGCGCTCAAGGCGCTCAAGGCGCTCAGCGAAGAGAACCAGCCCGAAACCTGCATCGCGGCGAAGGAATACCCGCTGCGCATAAAGGCGCTCGAGGAGCAGGCCGCCGCGAAGTAACGGCGCGCGCCGCGGACAATATCTCGTTTTTATCGCGCAAAAACTTGATTCTCTACAGAAAAGGCATAAGATATTCAGTGCAAAATCGATAGAGAAGGAGAAATTTCAAATGAATCTCAGCGCACGCAATCAGCTTAAAGCGACGGTCGCCGCGGTCAAAAAAGGCGCGGTCAACGACGAAGTATCGCTCCGCCTCGCGGACGGGACGACGCTCACCTCGATAATCACCGAGACGAGCTGCGAGAGCCTCGGCCTCAGGGAGGGCGTCGAGGCCTACGCGGTAATCAAAGCTACGAACGTCATGATAGGCGACCTCGACGACGGCGGCCTCAGACTTTCGGCGCGCAACCAGCTCAAGGGCACCGTCGACGCCGTCAAGGACGGAATGGTGAACTGCGAGGTAGACCTGACGCTTGCGGGCGGCGAAAAAATCACCTCCGTCATCACGATGTCGAGCGCCAAGCGCCTCGGCCTCGCCGCTGGCAAAGAGGTCCGCGCCGTCATCAAAGCCTCCGACATCATGGTCGGCGTGAAGGCGTAGCATGTAACCCACAAAACCGCGCGAAATTTAAGCGCTCACACAAAAACGGCCCCGGCGGCAAAGCCCGGGGCCGTTTTCCGTATTTTATGCCGTTTCCCTAAATTACCACTTCACGAGCCCGCTCCACTGCGCGAGCTTCGCGGGGCGGTCCCAAGCGTATTCGCGGAACTGCCCGCAGCAGGGCGTGCCCTTGCAGGCCCAGAGGCGCTTGTCGGTCGCGTCCATAACGATGCAGCCAAGCGTGCTTATCTTGTCGAGCTCCTTCTTGCGCTCGTCGCCGTGGCGGCAGACGCTGAACGGGAAACCGAAGTGGTCCTTGAAGGCCTCGATGATGTCCTCGCGCGTTATCGCCCCGACCTTCGGCGCGAGGTGGCGCAGTATGCGGCGGTCGCGGTAGAGCGTGCCGCCGAGCGCGTCGACCTGATAGCCGTACTTCGGGTGCTTGATGTGGTTGCTGTGCGAGATGAGGCCGTTCTCGGGATAGAGCACGAGCTGCCCGCGCTCGAGCTTCTCGAAGCCCATAGCGTCGCCCGCGCCGCAGGCCGCGGCGTAGTACATCGGCAGCATCGACTCAGCGCCGAATATCTTGTTGACCGCGTCGACATAGCGGTCCTGCTCGAGGAACTTTCTGCGCACGAATACCGAGGGCACGCCGAAGACCTTCGTGTTCCACGTCTTGTGCAGGCTGTTGACGCCGAGCGCGAGCCCCGCCTGGTTCATGCCGTAGCGCGCGAGCTGCCCCGCCTCGGTCACTATCATCATGTCCGCGCCGTCGTCCTTCATCACCTGAAGGATGACCGTGCCGTACTCCTGCCACGTGTAGGTGTCCCAGTTCTGCGCGAGTATCGTGTGCCCGTCGGCGGTCGCCTCGGGCAGAACCGCGACGCTCGAGCAGCCGTCGAGCTCCTCTTCGTCGGATTTCTCGCGGCGCACGAGCGTCATCGCCTCTGAGCGCGAGTTGAGCGTCAGCAGCTCGTCGAAGCTCGCGCCCGAGCCCTCCGCGACGCCCTCGAGCTCCTCGAGAAGCTCGGGCGAGTAGGCCTTGATGAACGGGACGAACTTCTTCGATATCTCGCGCGCGTCGTCCCAGCTCACGGCGGCGTGTCCGCTGTTGAAGAACGTTATGTAGCGTTCGAGGACGCCGTGTATCAGCTCGCAGCACTGCGAGCCGTAGTCCGCGCCGCGCTCGCGCGGCGTTTTGCCCTGAATCGTGAAGAACGGCATATAAGCCATGATTATCGTCTCCCCTTATGCAAAGTATCGAAAAAGCCCCGCCGCCTCCGGCGCTTTGGACGCCGTGGAGCGCGCGGGGCCTTACTCCGTTATTCTAAGCTCGAAGCCGCCTATTTGACAAACTGCGTTACGCCGGGTCCGAGCGGCAGGCCGAGCACCCACCAGACGCAGAGCAGCGCTATCTGTATCGCTATCGTGATTATCGCGTAGGGCATGCAGCCCGCGAAGACCGTGCCCATACCGGGCGTCTTGTCCTTGTCGGTGTTGTACGCGACGAGGAGGCCGACGATGAGCGCGACGTCGGAGGATATCGGCGCGACGGCGTTCATCGCGGAGTCGCCTATGCGGTAGGCGAGCGAGGTCATAGCGGGGCTGATGTCTACAGCGTAGAACATCGGGATGAGTATCGGCGCGAGGATCATCCACTTCGACGAACCGGAGGTCATGAAGAGGTCGAGGAAGCAGGTCATGAGCGCGACGACGATGAGCAGCAGAAGGCCGTTGAAGCCGGCTTCCTTGAGCCACTGCGCGCCCGTAGCGCCGAGGACGGTCGGGATGTTCGAGGCGTTGAACAGGTAGATAAAGAGCGAGGCCGGGAGCGCTATGACCATGAAGCTAGTGACGAGGCCGATGCTCTTCGACATCATCTTTGGCATGTCGTTCCACTTGGCTATCTTGCCGACGGTGCGTCCGTAGGCCATAGCCGTGATCTGGAAGAAGAGGAAGAGCAGCGTGAGGACGCTCTTGAGCAGAGGCGAGTTCGGCACGATGCTGCCGTCGGGGGCGCGGAAGAAGGAGTTCTGCGGAATGCAGGCGGCGATGAGGACGACGAAGAAGATTACCGCCGCGATGCCCGCGTTGCGCAGCCCTTTGCGCTCAAGCGGCGTAAGCTCGTGCTCCGTCTCCTTGCCGAGGACGAGGCTCAGGTCCTTCGGCTCGCCTATGAAGCCGCGCACGAACTTCGTCGTGATGAGCGTATAGGCGACGGTGAGCAGGACGAGGCTCGCGATGAGGAAATACCAGTGTTCCAGCACGTGGACGGTCGAGGGGTCGATGCCGAGCGAGGTGCAGACGGAGACGTTTATCCCGCTGATGAGCACGTCGAGGTTGCCCGCGAAGATGCTCGCCGCCATTCCCGCGTTGCCCGCGGCGTAGGCGAGGATGATGCCGAGCCACGGGTTGTAGCCGAGCAGCGCGAAGACCGCGGCCGCGACCGTCGTGCAGCCGAGGACGCCCGCGTTCGACGCGATGTGCGCGTTGATGGCGATGAACGAGACGACCGCGAAGACGAGCGACGGGCGCGCGCCGAGTATCGTGCGGCGGATGAGCGCGCTGAAGAAGCCTACCTGGTCGGCGAGGCCGATGGCGAGCATGAGCAGCCCGACCATCATCATCGGCGCGAAGTTGTAGTAAATCTTATACATGTTCTCGGTCACGTAGGTGACTGTCTCGCGGTTGAGCAGGTTGCGCACCGTCGCCGTGACCATCTTCTCTCCGCCGCCGGAGCTCGACGCGGACATGTAGCTTATCGAAGCCCCGCTGAATATCACGGAGAGCGCCACCGCAATGACGCAGAGTATGCAGAACAGATAGAACGGATGCGGGAGCTTGTTGCCCACGACCTCCACTCCGTTTATGAAACGGAAGAACAGACTTTTTTTCTCAGCGCTGCTGACAGATTGCATTTGAAATTCACACTTCCCACACACAAAGATTTGCCTGAAGCGGACGCGCCGCTATTTTTTATAGACGGTCTCGCCGCCGAGCACCGTCTCGAGGACCTGTATGTCCTTTATCTCCTCCGCCGGGCAGGTCATGAAGTCCCTGTCGATTACGATGAAGTCCGCGAGCTTTCCGGTCTCGATGCTTCCCTTCAGCTTCTCCTCGAAGCCCGCGTATGCGCCCCAAGTCGTGTACGAGCGCAGCGCCTCCTCGCGCGTCATGGCCTCCTGCGGATACCAGCCCCCTTCAGGCTGTCCGTTTTCGTCCATGCGCGTGACGGCGCAGTACATGCTGAGGAACGGATTGTAGCTCTCGACCGGAGAGTCCGTGCCGTTCGGCACCGGGTTGCCGTCGTCGATGAGCGTGCGCCAGGCGTAAGCGCCCTTCATGCGCTCGCGGCCTATGCGAGCCTCCGCGACCTTTTTGTCGGTGCGCAGGAAGACAGTCTGGTGCGTCGGGATGACGCCGAGCTTCTTAAAGCGCGGGATGTCGTCGAGAGAGAGCATCTGCGCGTGCTCGATGCGCAGGCGCGCGTCGTTGTCAGGGATTTCCTTGAGGATACGCTCGTAGACGTCGAGCGCCTGGCGGTTCGCGGCGTCGCCTATCGCGTGGACCCAGATCTGAAAGCCCGCGCGGTGCGCCTCGTAGAGCACGTTGTAGAGCTGCTCGTCGGTCCACTTGCCGTTGCCCTTGTGTCCCGGGCGGTCGTCGTAGTCATCGAGCATCCACGCGCTTCTCGCGCCGAGCGAGCCGTCGCCCGATATCTTATACGAGCGCGCCGTCAGCCTGTTGTCGTACATGCCGATGCGCAGCCCCTTCTGGAAGTAGCGCATCGAGCCTTCCATAAGCTCCTGGTAGTTCGGGCGGCCTACGACCCTCATGCTCGCGTATATGCGCAGCTTGAGCTCATGTTTCTGGTAAAGCTCTTCCCAGGCCTGGATCCATTCCTCGGCGGTGCCGGCGTCGTGGACGGTCGTCAGCCCCGCAGCGAAGAAGCCCTCCTGCGCGAGCAGGACGATGCGCTGAAGCTGCTCCTTGTTGTAGGGCGGGATGGCCTTGTTGAAGGGGTCCTGCGCCTGGTCCGTGACCGTGCCGAGCAGCTCTCCGCCGTCGCGGCGCAGATACTCGCCGCCCGTCGGGTCCGGAGTCTCGTTCGTCACGCCGACCGCAGCGAAGGCCGCGCTGTTGACCCACGCAGCGTGTCCGCAGGCGCGCTTGAGGTAGACGGGGATGTCCGGCGCGACGGCGTCGAGCTCTTCCTTCGTCGGGAACGATTTGTCGTTCCACTCGTCGTTGAGCCAGCCGCGCCCGACTATCCATTCGCCGGGCTTCGCCGCCTTGTAGGCCTCGGCGACCATCGCGACTATCTCCTCGCGCTGGCGGCCGACGATGTTCAGCTCCATCTTCATAGCGCCGGTGTTGTTGACGTGAAGATGCGAGTCGATGAGTCCCGGCAGGACGCATTTGCCGCCGAGGTCGATTATCTTGGTCTCGGGCGTGCAGAGCGCGCGAATTTCGTCGTCCGTGCCGGCGGCGACGAAGCGGTCTCCCTCGACGCAGAACGCCGAAACGACGGAGAATTTGCCGTCGACGGTGTAGACCTTGCCGTTCACATAAGCAGTATCCGGTCTTCTCATGAATCATTCTCCTCCCGATAAAAAAGATAAAACAAGAACCTACAGCCGCTCGCCGTAGGTTTCGTAAATCCAACACATGCGTAGTATAATGAGGTTCAATAAAAATGTCTAACACTTTTTATGAATTATCCGTAATATTAGTGAAAAGCCGCGGTTTGAGCCGCGGCTTTCAGTTTTTGAGGGACGTTTTATATTCTTTGGTTTTATTTATTTTGAATAATAATTCATAAGGCACCCAGAGAGCAAGATTTTTCTGTCATCTTCAGTCAACCCGGGCATCAGCGCCTTCACGCGGATTTTACCGCCGTTCCGCGTCAGCAGCCACGCCTCTGCCTCCTCCGCTCCGCTTTCGACTTCGGCGCGGACGTTCGGCAGCCAGAGCCATTCGCCGGGGCTGAACTCGCGCGCGCTCTCTTCGTCTGTTATAAATGGAATCATGCCCCAGTTGACGAGGTTAGCGCGGTAGCGCTTCGTCGCGTATTCGAGCGCGAAGTTCGCCGCACCGCCCAAGACGCGCTGCGACGAGGCGGCCTGCTCGCGCGCGGAGCCGTCGCCGGGCTTCACCGCGAAAATACAGCTTCCTACCGCAAGCCGCGAAGCGCCGCAGCAGCCCGCGCGTTCGAGCAGCTCCGTCAATTCCTCGGGCAACGCCCCCGCTTCGCCCGCCGACCTGCGTTTTTCTTCGAGCGCCTGCGCTTCGCGCGCGCGCGTCACATACTGCGGGTCCTTGCGCGAGAGCGCGAACTGCGCAAGCTTGAGCGGGTTCGAGCGCAGCGACGAGGTTTCGCCCGACGGTATCAGCTCGTCGGTCGTCGTAACGGGGTCGGTGATTACAGAGGCAATCTTGAGCAGCAGGCTTTCGGCCATCGGCGCTATCGCGGGCCACGGCTTTATGTTCGGGCCGTAGACGAGCTCCGCCGTCTCGTCGGGACACCCGCAGCCACGAAATACCTTTTTGTCGTATATTTCGCCGCGGAAGCGGTACGGCAGGTCGTGCAGCAGAGCGCCGTATTTCTCAGCCGAGGTTATGACGCCGCCGTTCGCCGCCGTCGCCGCTATCGAGCGCGCGTCCATGAGCGCGACCGAGGCGGTCTGCCCCTCGCGCGGCTTCGAGCCCTCGCGGTTCGGGAAATTCCTCGTCGTGTGGCGCAGGCTGAAGCCGTGGTTCGCGGGCGTGTCTCCCGCTCCGAAGCACGGGCCGCAGAAGGCCGTCTTGATTACCGCGCCGGCGGACATCAGGCCGAGCAGGCATCCATTCGCGGCGAGCTCCGCCATCGCGGGCTGGCTCCCCGGATATACGGAGAGCGGGAAGCTCCCCGTGCTTTTCCCCGCGAGTATCTGCGCCGCCGCGACGACGTTGTCGAAGACGCCGCCCGCGCAGCCCGCGATTATCCCCTGGTCGGCGTATATTTTGCCATCCTTCGAGATTTTGTCCGCGAGGCCGAGCTTCAGCGCCTCGTCCTCAAAAACCGCGCGCGCCTCGTCGTCGACTTTCTTCAATATTTCGTATGGATTTCCCGTGAGTTCCTCTATCGTGTAAACGTTGCTCGGGTGGAAGGGCAGCGCTATCATCGGGCGTATCTCGCCCAAGTCGACGACGACGGCGCGGTCGTACCAAGCGGCGGGCGCGGGCTCGAGTCTTTTGTAGGCCTCGGGCCGCCCGTGCAGCGCAAGATATTCCTCAACCTTTTCGTCGGTGCGCCAGACGGAGCTCCAGCAGGCCGTCTCGGTCGTCATCACGTCGATTCCGCTGCGAAATTCGACGGGCAGCCCAGACACGCCCGAGCCGACGAACTCCATCGCCATGTTCTTGACGAAGCCGTTTTTGAATACCGCGCCGATTATCGCGAGAGCCACGTCGTGCGGGCCGACTCCGGGACGCGGCGCGCCTTTCAGGTAAATCGCCGCAGTTTTCGCGCGCGGCATGTCGTAGGTGCGGCCGAGCAGCTGTTTGACGAGCTCCGGCCCGCCCTCGCCGACGCCCATCGTCCCGAGCGCGCCGTAGCGCGTGTGGCTGTCGGAGCCGAGTATCATGCGGCCGCAGCCCGCCATCGTCTCGCGCACATAGGAGTGTATGACCGCGAGATGCGCGGGGACGAAGTCGCCGCCGAACCGCTTCGCCGCCGACAAGCCGAAGGCGTGGTCGTCCTCGTTTATCGTGCCGCCGACGGCGCAGAGCGAATTATGGCAGTTCGTCAGCACGTAGGGCATCGGGAATTTTTTCAGCCCGCTCGCCATCGCAGTCTGGATTATGCCGACGTAGGTGATGTCATGCGAGGCGAGCGCGTCGAAGCGTATTTTGTACTCGTCCGGCGAAGCGGAGGAATCGTGCGCGGCGATTATCCGCGCCGCAATCGTGCCGCGCGACGCCTCATACGCGCTCTCGGGCAGGCGTTCGAGCTCTCGCGCGCCCGCCGCGCGCAGCCGCTCGTTGACGCCTGAGAGGCCCTCTCTTTCGACCTCCTCCGCGCTCATCAGCACGACGCCGCCGAAGAGGAAAACTCCGCCGTTTATAAGCTTTATCATCACAATCACTTCTTTTCATAGAAATGCGGTCCGTTCGGATAAATTATCACAGCCGCGCGCGGCGGACAAGGCGCGGACGTTATAATAGGCGCGTAAACTCGCAGGCGCGGAGGGCGCGCCGGGACGGAGGGGATTTTCCATGCTCGCGATACGCGCGGCGCGCGCGGACGAATTCGAGGCGGTCCGCGGCTTTTACCATAAGCTTATAGATATGATGGAAGGCTCGGAATTTCATCCGCGCTGGGAGAAGGGCGTATATCCGTCGGACGCCTTCATGCGTTCGTCGATAGAGCGCGGCGAGCTGTACCTCGGGCTGCTCGGCGGCGATATAGCCGCGGCTATGGCTATCAACGGCGAGGGCGCAGAGGGCTACGGCGGCGCACCGTGGAGCGTGAGCGCGGCGCGCGGCGAGTTTTCGGTAATCCATACTCTCGGCGTCATGCCGGCGTACCATGGGCGCGGATTCGCGCGCGAGCTGGTGCGCGCGGCGAAGGAGACGGCGCGCGGCCTGGGACACAAGGCGCTGCGCCTCGACGTGCTCAACGGCAACCTGCCCGCCGTCAGGCTCTACGAGTCGGAGGGCTTCCGCTTCGTCTCGCGCGTGGCGCTCTTCTACGAGGACACTGGGCTGACGGATTTTCTGCTCTACGAGTACGCGCTGTGACGGCGGCTCCGCACACGGCTTCTGACTATATTTGACATTTTCGCGTGCGGCGGCTAATATTCACTCGTGACACAGACGGGACGCCGGAGGAAGGGCGTCCGTTCAAATTTTCATAAAAGGAGATGCGCTTAATGGCACAGGAAAACTGTTCGCACGACTGCGGAAGCTGCCAGCAGAAATGCTCCGAGGCGGGCAAGCCGGATTTTCGCGTCGCGGCGAACGCTCTGAGCGACGTTAAGAAAGTCATCGGCGTCGTCAGCGGCAAGGGCGGCGTCGGCAAATCGCTCGTCACCTCGCTGCTCGCCTCAGCGATGCAGAAGAAGGGCCGCCAGTGCGGAATCCTCGACGCCGACATAACGGGGCCGTCGATACCGAAGATGTTCGGCGTGGACGCGATGGCCGCGGCCAACGAGTCCGGCATACTGCCCTGCCGCACGAAGGGCGGCATCGACATAATGTCGGTGAACCTCCTGATGGAGGACAAGGCGACGCCGGTAATATGGCGCGGCCCCGCGATTGCGGAGGTCGTCAAGCAGTTCTGGAGCGACGTAATATGGAGCTACGAGGATTACCTCTTCGTCGACATGCCGCCGGGAACGGGCGACGTGCCGCTGACGGTGTTCCAGTCGCTGCCCGTCGACGGCATCGTCATAGTCGCCTCGCCGCAGGAGCTCGTCTCGCTCATCGTCGAGAAGGCGCTGCGCATGGCGAAGGAGATGAACATCCCCATCCTCGGAGTCATCGAGAACATGAGCTACGTCCAGTGCCCGGACTGCGGCAAGAAAATAAAAATCTTCGGCGAAGGGCGCACGAAGGAGACGGCGGCGAAGTACGGCCTAGACTTCCTCGGGGAAATCCCCATCGCGCCGGAGCTCGCGGCCCTCTGCGACGCCGGCAACATCGAGTACTACTCGGCGGACTTCCTCGACAAGGCGCTCGAAAAGCTCGAAGCGCTCGACAAATAACGAAACCCGCAAATCCGGCCCTCGGGCCGGATTTTTTTATTCCGCGCGGCGCGCGCGAAAGTGTATAATTCTAAGACGGGGCGAAAGCCCGGGCGACAGACAGAAAACCGGCGCGAAAAGAGGCGTGTCATGAATAAGAAAAATTTGAAGATGAGGCCGGTCGGAAGCGAGTACATGGAGCAGTACAACGCGCTGCTTCGCTACGTCTTTCAGGTGACGGACCAGGAGCTGCACTCCGTCGGCTGGCAGGAAAAAGAGATAATCCACGCGAAATTCCCGACGATGAAGAAGGCCGACGTCATAGGCTGGTTCGACAACGACATGCTCGTATCGCAGGCCGCCGTCTACCCGATGCAGGTGCGCGTATTCGACAAAACCTACAAGATGGGCGGCCTGACGGGCGTCGGCACCTACCCCGAGTACTCGAACATGGGGCTCATGCACAAGCTGCTCGAGCAGGCGCTCAAGAACATGAAGAAGCGCGGGCAGTACATTTCGTATCTTTATCCCTACTCCATACCCTACTACAGGCGCAAGGGCTGGGAGATAATCTCCGACAAAATCTCATACGAGATAGAGGACTACCAGCTCCCGAAGAGCCGCCAGGTCGCGGGCGACGTGCGCCGCGTCAAGACCGACGGCCCGGAGCTTAAAGAAACCTACGAGCGCTACGCGATGCGCACGCACGGCGCGGTGCTGCGCGACGAGCTCGCGTGGAACGAATACTGGCTCTGGGACCCCGACGACATAATGGCGGCGGTCTACTACAACGAGCACAACGAGCCGGACGGATACGTCATATACTGGATTGCGAACGAAATTTTCCACATCAAGGACATGATTTTCAACAACGAGGACGCGCGCACGGGGCTCTGGAATTTCGTCTCTGCGCACTTCTCGATGATCGACCAGGTGCAGGGCGACACCTACACCGACGAGCCGCTCGCCTTCCTGCTCGAGGACGCGAGCATAAAGGAGACGATATCGCCCTACTACATGGCGCGCATCGTAGACTTCCAGTCCTTCATCGCGGACTACCCCTTCAAGGCCGACATCGTCGACCGCGAGTGGAAGTTCACGCTCTCCGACCCGATTATGGAATGCAACCAGGGCGGCTTCCGCCTTTCGATATCGAAGGAGGGCGTCGGGCGCGCCGAGCGCATACCGGAACAGTGCGCCGACGAGATAAACATACAGACGATGACGACGATGCTGATGGGCTACAAGCGCCCCGACTACCTCGCGAAAATCGGGCGCATACGCTCGAACGACGAGGTCATAGACATGCTCGAGGACGCAATCGAGCAGCAAACGCCGTACATATCCGACTACTTCTAATCTTAAAGGAGGAAATTTTTCATGCTTCTGCTCTGCTACCCTTCGTGAAGCACCTGCAAAAAAGCCGCGGAGTGGCTCAAAAACAACGGAATCGCATACGAAGAGAGGAACATCAAGACGGAGAACCCGAGTGCGGAGGAGCTGCGCGCGTGGCACAAGCTCTCGGGGCTGCCGCTCAAAAAATTTTTCAACACCAGCGGCAACTCATATAAAAATCTCGGCCTCAAGGAGAAGCTTCCGACGATGACGGAGGACGAGCAGATAGAGCTGCTCGCGACCGACGGGATGCTCGTCAAGCGCCCGCTGCTCGTAACGGAGAGCCGCGTGCTGACGGGCTTCAAGGAGGCCGAATGGAGCGAGGCGCTCAAATAGTGCAGATTCCTCAGAAAATCATAGACGAAATGATATCCCGCCGCCGCGACTTCCACAAATATCCGGAGCGCGGCTGGGCGGAATTCCGCACGACCGCGGTATGCGCGGAGGCGCTCGCGCGGCTCGGCTGGAGCGTGCGCTTCGCCGACGAATTTATCGAGCCGCAGCGCGTCATGGGGCGCGACACGGACGCGCGGGCGGAAAAGCGCCGCGCGCTCGAGCAGGGCGCGCCCGCGGAGACGCTCTCGCGCATAGGCGAATACACCGGGCTCTGCGCCGAGCTGCGCTGCGGGTGCGGGCCGCTGACGGTTATGCGCTTCGACATAGACTGCGTCGAGACCGCCGAAAGCGCGGAGGCTTCGCACTGCCCCGCGGCGCTCGGCTTCGCCTCGGTCAACGCGGGCCCCTCGCACTCCTGCGGACACGACGGACACGCCGCCGTCGGCCTCGCGCTCGCGGAAATGCTTTCGGCTGCGCGGCAAAAGCTGCGCGGCACGGTACGCTTCATCTTCCAGCCCGCCGAGGAGGGCGTGCGCGGCGGATACGCCTGCGCGCCGCTCGCTGCGGAGGCGGACTATTTTATAGCGATGCACCTCGGCCTCGGCCTGCCGACGGGGCATATATGCGGCGGCACCGGCGGCTTCCTCTGCTCGACGAAGTTCGACGCGGAGTTCAAAGGCGCGGCGGCGCACGCGGGCGGAGAGCCGGAGCGCGGGCGCAACGCGCTGCTCGCCGCGGCACAGGCGGCGCTCGCGATACACTCCATCGCGCCCCATTCTGGCGGCGTCATGCGCGTCAACGTCGGCGTGCTGCGCGCGGGCGAGGGCCGCAACGTCGTGCCGCCGCACGCGCTGATGAAAATCGAGACGCGCGGCGAAAACGGCGAGGTCGCGTCATACGCCTACGAACGCGCGGAGGCGGCGCTTCGCGGCGCGGCGCAGATGTACGGCGCGGAGCTCGCGATAAAAAAGCAGGGCGAGACGATAACCGCCGAGAGCGACGAAAAGCTTGCGAAGCTCGTTGCGGATGAGGCGCTCTCCGTCCGCGGCGTGACGAAAGCCGAGCTTCACAGAAAAATGCCCGGCAGCGACGACGCCTGCTGGCTCATGCGCGAGGCGCAGAAAAGCGGCGGCCTCGCGACATACGTCTGCGTAGGCGCGGACACGCCGGCGGGCCACCACAACGGCGCCTTCGACCTCGACGAGGCGGCGCTGCCCATAGCCCTCGAGCTTCTCTACAAAACAACGCTGCGGCTCAACGCCGCGCAGTAACGCGCAAACACCCACGCCGCGCCCAAAGCTCCGGGCGCGGCGCGTTTTTATGCCGGCTTCCGCAACTTTACAAAACTTTTTAAAATTTAACCGCTTGACGCGCGGCGCTCGTGCCTTCAAAATTATCTTTTATACCGCTTAAGTTCGGAGGGTATTTGATGGATAACAAGAAGAGAGAAGAAATACTTCGCCTGCTTGAGGCAAACGCGAGATACACGCCAAAGGACATCGCCGTCATGCTCGGCCTCGGACTGGAAGAAACCGAGAAAGAGATAAAGCAGCTGGAAAAAGAGCACGTGATCTGCGGCTACCACGCGCTCGTCAACTGGGACAAGACCGACGACGAAAAGATTTCCGCGCTCGTCGAGCTCAAGGTCCAGCCTCAGCGCGGACACGGATACGACAGCATCGCCGAGAAGATTTACCAGTATCCCGAGGTCGAGTCGCTCTATCTGATGTCGGGAGCCTACGACTTCTCCGTGATTCTCAAGAAGGCGACTATGAAGGAAATAGCGAACTTCGTCTCGACGCGCCTCGCGGTCATCGAAGAGGTGCAGAGCACGGCGACGCACATCGTCCTCGTGCGCTATAAGGACCACGGCACGACACTCGTCGAGCAGAAAAAAGACCAGCGCGTGATGGTGATGCCATGAGAGATTTTATCTGCGACAAGATAAAGCAGATCAAGCCCTCTGGCATACGCCGCCTCTTCGACATAGCGAACGAGATTCCCGACGTCATATCGCTCGGCGTCGGCGAGCCTGATTTCGACACGCCGTGGCACATCCGCGAGGAGGGCATCTACTCGCTGCAGAAGGGACGCACCTTCTACACCTCGAACTCCGGGCTGCCGGAGCTGCGCGAGGAGATAGCGAACTACATGCTGCGCAAGTACGGCCTCGTCTACGACCCGAAGCACGAGATAATTCTGACGGTCGGCGGCAGCGAGGCGATAGACATAGCTTTCCGCGCGACGCTGAACCCCGGCGACGAGGTCGTCTACCCCGAGCCGGGTTACGTCTCCTACGAGCCGTGCATCAGGCTCGCCGACGGCGTGCCGGTACCGATAGAGCTCTCCGCCGAGACGGAGTTCCGCCTTCAGCCGGAGCAGCTCGAGGCCGCGATAACGCCGAAGACGAAGGCTCTGCTCATCTCGTACCCGAACAACCCGACGGGCGCGATAATGGAGCGCGCGGACCTCGAAAAGCTCGTCCCCGTGATTCTCAAGCACGACCTGCTCGTAATCTCCGACGAAATTTACAGCGAGCTCTGCTACAAGGAGCGCCACGTCAGCATAGCGTCGCTGCCCGGAATGCACGAGCGCACCGTCGTCATCAACGGCTTCTCGAAGTCCTTCGCGATGACGGGCTGGCGTCTCGGCTGGGCCTGCGCGCCAGCGCCGGTTATGGAGTACATGCTCAAGATTCACCAGTTCGGCATAATGTCCGCGCCGACGATGAGCCAGTACGCCGCGATATCGGCGCTGCGCAACGGAGACAAGGACACGGAAATGATGACCGAGTCCTACAACCAGCGCCGCCGCTTCCTTATGGAGGCCTTCGCCGAAATGAATCTGCCCTGCTTCGAGCCTTACGGGGCCTTCTACGTCTTCCCCGACATCTCTGAGTTCGGCATGGGCTCGGACGAGTTCTGCGAGAAGCTGCTGAAGTCCGAGAACGTCGCGGTCGTCCCGGGCTCCGCCTTCGGCAAGTCCGGCGACAAGCACGTGCGCATCTCCTACTGCTACTCCGTCGAGGAGCTCAAGGAGGCGATGACACGCATCGCGCGCTTCGTCGACAAGCTTCGCTCGGAGGAGAAGGACAAGGCGAAAGAGAGATAGCCGCACACAAGAGAAAAACAAAAAACGCGCCGCCTGCCTTTGACCGTGACGGCGCGTTTTTTGCTGTTCGGAAATTACGCCTTCTCCCTCTGCTCCAACCAGTCGAAAACCTCGTCAGCGTCGAGGTCGAACATTCTGCTGTCAGGACGCACCGGCGCGAAGTAATAGGCGACCTTCTCCGCGCCGAACTCGCGCTCCAGTTCGTTCCACTGCGAAGCTGTGAGAATGCAGAATGCGAGCGTGTCGCCGCCGAGCGAGCCCATGTACCAGCGGATTTGATAGTCGGGCAACAGATATTCCTGAACGCTCTTCAGCGTCGTGTCTCTGTCCGTGCAGTCGTCCTCGTAGGGGATAGGACGCTTTACGCCGTCCTTTTCAAGAATTATGTCTACGCCGCGTTCTTTGTCCGAATCAGCGCACTCGAAACGGATTTTATCCTTTTCCGGCAGCTCGTCGTTGAAATACTTGATTACGGATTCGTCCTCGTCTCCCCAGTCCACCCAGATGAGCGCGTCGCTTTCCCAGAACTCATCTTCGTTCTTGTCGGGGTCTGACAGGAATTTTCTTATCTCATCCATCGCGTTTCCTCCTTTGACTTTGCGCCGCCGCGCTAAAGTTCCTTCTCGAATATTATTTTGTCCTCGCCCTCGTGGAATCCGTTCTTTCTGTAGAATCCGCAGGCGGGGGCGTCGCGCTTCGTCCAGAGCGAGACGCTTCTGACGCCGCGCGATCTGAGGTGCTCGTCCATGAGCTTCACGAACTCCGTGCCAGCGCCGCGGCCCTGCATCGACGGCAGGACGCAGAGGTCGTCTATGCAGTATTCCGCGCCCCAGTACCAGCGCTTTATTCTTCCGAGCGAGACGCCCGCGAGCCGCGCGCCGTCCCAGAGGCCGAGCGCGAGCGAATCGGGCGCGTTCGTCAGCCCCTCGATGTATTCGCGCAGCGCCGCATCGTCGTCCCACGTTTCGTTCCACGGGGCCTGCGCGAAGCCGCCGCGTATAATTTCCATGACGGCGGGCATTTCGCCGCGCACGTCGAGCTCTTTCAGTTCCATCATATACCGCGCCTTTCAATCAGTTTTTTATTGTGAGCCGCGCGCGCCGCGTAAAGCGCGAGCAGCAGTATCCACGACAATGCCTCGGCGTAGGCGATGACCATGTTGCCGAAGAAGGAGACGAGCGCGTAGGAGGCCGCGATGCGGAAGGCGAGCGCCGCTATGCCCGCGCAGCTCGACCATAGCACGTCGCCGAGCCCCTCGATGTATCCGCGGAAGGCCGTAGCGAGGCCGAAGGCCCAGTAGAAGCTCGCGATGCGCAGGAAGAAGTCGTGACCTATCGCGACCGCCTCGCCGCCCGCGCCGAAGAGCGCGATGAGGCGGCTTCCCGTCGGGATGACGAGCAGCGTCAAAGCGACGGAGACCGCCGCCATTAGCGCCGCGCCCGCGGAGAATATGCGCCCCATGCGCTCGCGGTCCCCCGCGCCGCGGCTCTGCGCGACGAGCGTCGAGATCGCCGAGCCGAGGTTGATTATCGGCAAAAGTATAATCGTGTCTATTCTGTATGCCGTCGTGACGGCGGCGACGGTCTGCGTGCCGAAGCCGTTCATGAAGTTCTGCAGCGCGAGGTTGCCGAGCGACGTGACGCTGAACTGCACGGTCGGAGGAAAACCGAGGCGGCAGCCCTCGGCGAGCGCGGCGCGGTCTATGAGCCTGTCCTTGAAATTGAAGCGCAGGACGGGATATCTGCGCGCGGCGTAAAAAATAAGGAAGAGCGCCATCGCGGCCTGCGATGCGACTGTCGCGGCGGCGGCCCCCGCGACGCTCCAGCGGAAGACAGCGACGAAGAGCAGGTCGAGCGCTACGTTGACCGCCGACGAGACGAGGACGGCGTAGAAGGGCGCGCGACTGTCGCCGAGGCCGCGCAGCGCCGCGGAATAGACGTTGTAGAGCGCGAGGAACGGAACGCCCGCGAGCACGATGACGAGGTAATCCTCCGCCATCGCTATCGTGTCGGGCGTCGTGTGCAGCAGCCGCAGCAGCGCGGGGGCCGTCGCCATCCCGAACGCCGCGAGCGCCGAGAAGGCCGTGAGGAAGACGGCGGAGAAGGTCGAGAGGATGCGCGGCATCGCGCGCATGTCGCCGCTTCCGTATGTCTGGGCGAACAATATCGAGAGGCCGACGGAAAATCCCGCGATGAGGTAAATGTAGAAGCCGACCGCCGTCGCGGTGGCTCCGACCGCAGCGAGCGCCGCCTCGCCGACGACGTTGCCGACGATGAAGGCGTCCGCCCAGTTGTAAAGCTGCTGGAGCACGCCGCTCGCTATCAGCGGCAGGCTGAAATCCGCCAGCTCGCGCGCAGTGCTCTTAAAATCCTCCCGCATAGTCAGCCGCCTCCGTTTCCGCCCGCCCGTACAAAAAAACCGTATGCAGCCTTGCATACGGTAAGGGACTCAACCCGATGGTTATTCTCGAAATTTCAAGGACAATATATCAAGCGCGCGCGAAAATTTCAACAGCCGCGCGCGGCGCGGATTTACCGCCCGCCGCCCTATTTATCCTCCGCGCCCTCGCGCGACGAACGCAGCGTCGAGACGAAGGCCGTGCCGAGAATCACCGCGCCGCCCGCGAGCTCGCGCAGCGTCGGGAACTCGCCGATGAGGAGCGCCGCGGAGGCTATGCCGTAGACGCTTTCGAGGCTCGCTATGACGCCCGCCGTCTGCGCGCGCACGCTGCGCATCCCGCTGATGAAGAGCGAGTGCGCGACGCCTGTCAGCACGACGCCGAGGACGGCAAGCAGCGCCCAGTCGAGCGACGACGCATGCGGCCTGTCGAAGAGCAGAATCGGGAGCATCAGCAGCGCCGCCGTGCCCTGTTCGTAAAAGGCGACGACGCTGCCCTCGTAGCGCGAGACGAATTTACGGTTGAGCAGCGACATGACGGCGTAGGAGACGCTGCCGACCATGCCCCATATCATCCCCGCCGTCATGTCCGGCCCCGCGCCCGTGCGCGGCACGACGAGCAGGACGCCGCCGAACATCACGAAGGCCGCGAGCACGTCCGCGCCGCGCAGCTTTTCGCGGAATAAGAAAGGCTCGAGGAAGGTCACGAAAATCGGGTAGGCGGCGAAGGTCAGCACGCCTATCGCGACGGTCGAGAGCTTGACCGAGAGATAGAAGGCCGTCCAGTGCAGCGCGAGCACTGCGCCGACGGCGGCCATCGCCGCGTAGTCCGCGCCGCGCGCGAGGCGCACATCTTTCTTTCTGAAAAGGAAGTAGAGCCCCATCGATACGGAGGCGAAGAATACGCGCCCGAGCACGATGTGCGGCGCGGGCAGGCTGATGAATTTGCCGAAGAGCCCCGTGAGGCCGAAGAGCACGACGGAAAGATGTATCTCGACAAGATTCCGCGTCCGTATGTCCACGCCGCGCGCCCTCCCCTATTCCGCGCCGCCGCGCTTACGCACGGCGCGCAGGTCCGCGTAGAGCGTGAAGCGGCTCTTCGCCATCTCTTTCGCGAGATAGTCTATCGAGCCCTTGAGCTTGAAGAAGCCGCGCTCGTCGAGGTATTTTATGCACTCGCGGCGCTCGTCGCTCGCGAGGTACTCGAGCGGGCAGCCCATGCGGCGGCGCGCCTCGGCGACGAAGGCAGCCTCGTCCTCGGGCGCTTCGAAGCGCTCGACCTGCGCGCCCTTGAACGAGAGCGGGCGCACCGCGGTCAGGAACGACGCCGCATCGAGCAGCAGCTTCGCCTTCGTCGTGTCGTAGTTTATGCAGAGCAGGCCTACGAGCTTCCGCGCCTCGCCGCGTATCAGCAGGACGCTCGAGCGCATCTGCCGCCCGTTCTGCGCCTCGGCGGGATAGTTCGCGATGTAGTCGAGGCCGTCGACCTCGGGGCTCGTCATGAGAAAGCGCCCGAACTCCGTCAGCGGCGCGTCCTTGCTGCGCCCCGAGAGCCGTTCGTTGGTCGAGGCGATTATCTTCGTCCCCTCCTGCGTGAGGTCGTGCAGTATTATCTCGTATTCCGGGCCGAGCGCCTCGCCGAGCATGGCGACGAGCGGGACGAAGGGCGCGAGCAGCGGATGACAGCTTTCGGGCATGACTGTGCCTCCAAGATAAAAAATTAAGGCGAAGAGCCGAAGCTCAACGCCTATTATACATTCGCCGCGGCGGCGCGCAAAGCTCGGACGCGCCGCGCGCCTGCACTACAGCGCGACCTCGAGGCCCGCACCCGCGGCCTTCGCCTTTTTCACAACCTCGGCGGCGGCGACCACGTCGAGCGTCGCGAAGCCAACGGTCTTCATTATCGTCACGTCCTTCGGCGAGCGGCGGCCTTCAACGCGGCCGAGCAGAAGTTCGCCGAGCTCGCCAGCTATCATGCCGGGCGAGAATTTTCCCTCGCGCTCCGCTATGATGAAGTCGCCCGCCTCGGCGAGCACAGCCTCGCGGTTGTCCACGAATATGCGCGAGGCGCGCGCGAGCAGCTCCGCCGGTATCTCGCGCATCTCTGGCGTGTAGGCCCCGACGCCCGTGACGTGGCAGCCGTCTTTGATGTCCGCGGCGTCGAAGACGGGCTCGCGCGAGGTCGTCACGGCGGTGATTACGTCTGCGTCCGTCACGGCCTCCTTCGGCGTCTTCGCGGGAACGAGCTTCGTTCCGAACTTTTCTGCGAGCGGCGCGTACTGCGCGGCGAAGGGTTCGGCGCGCCCCTCGAGCGCGTCGTATATGCGCACCTCGGACAATTTGCGCGCCGTCATCAGCGCTTCGAGCTGCGCGGGGGCCTGCCCGCCTGTGCCGAAGAGCGCGCCCACCTTCGCGTCGGGGTTCGCGAGCAGCTCTATCGCCGCGCCCGAAATAGCCGCGGTGCGCAGCTGCGTCAGCGTCGTGCCGTCGAGTATCGCAGAGACGACGCCCGTGTCGCCGTCTACGACCGCCATCGTCGCTGGGATAACGGGCAGCCCCTTCCCGCGGTTGCCGGTGAAGCACGAGACTATCTTGACGCCGCCCGCGTTGAGGCCGCCGCCGACGTAGGCCGGCATAAACATAATCTGCCCGTCGCGGGCCTCGTTATCGATATTTATGCGCAGAGGCACGACGGCGCGCCCCTCCGTGTGCAGCACGAAAGCCTTTTTGTCGGCCTCGATCGCGTCGCGCATCGAGAAAACCTTCAGAATATCTTCCCTCGTGAGTATAAGCATCGCAAACGCTCCTTCGGTTGTGGAATTTTGTATCGTCCGCCTCTAAGGATACGCGCAAATACTTTTTTGTCAAGAATACAAAATTTTGTATGAAGAGCTGCGCGGCGCGCGCGTTTCTATTCCTTCGCCGCTTCCGCCGGTTCGTAGTCCGCGGCCACGGCCGTGCGCTCGCGGCCGAAAGCTTCGAAGCGGCGCATGACGACGGGGACGCCGAAGGCCGCGCGGAGGTTTTCTTCCGTCACGACATCTTCCGACGCGCCGAAGCGCGCCGAGCCGTCGGGCATGACGAGCAGCGATTTGCACGAAAGCTCGAGCGCGTGCTCCGGGTAGTGCGTGCTGAAGAGCGCGCTCATTCCGCGTTCGCGGCATAGCGATGCGACGGTGCCGAGCAGCCGCGCCTGGTTGCGGAAGTCGAGGTTGGACTCCGGCTCGTCGAGGATGAGCAGCTCGGGCTCGGATGCGAGAGCGCGCGCGAGGACGACGAGCTGATATTCGCCGCCGCTGATGCGGCTGCAAAGCCTGCCCGCAAGCTGCGGAATCCCCGCTAGCTCGAGCGCCGCGCGCGCCTTACGCTCGTCCTCCGCGGAGGGCGAGGCGAAGGCTCCCATGCAGGGCAGCCGCCCGAGCAGAACCATTTCCATAACCGTGTAGACGAAGGCCGAGGGCCGCGCCTGCGGCACGTAGCCTACGCGGCGGCGGAACTCGCGCGGCGGCAGGCTGCGAACGTCCGCGCCGTCGAGGCAGGTCGCCCCCTCGCTCCACGCGCGCAGCCCCGCGGCGCAGCGGATGAGCGTCGTCTTCCCCGCGCCGTTCGCGCCGAGTATCGAGAGCCGCTCGCCGCTTTCGAGGCTGAAATTCACGCCGCGCAGCACATAACCGCCCGCGCCGTAGCGGAAAGCGCCGCCGCGCGTCTCGAACCTCATTCCCTTATGCCTCCGCTGCGCCGCAGCAGGAAGATGAAGAAGGGCGCGCCTATTATCGAGGTCAGTATAGAGGCGGGAATCTCCGAGGCCGCCGCGCTGCGCGCCGCGGTGTCTATCGCGAGCATGAAGAGCGCGCCGAGTACGAGGCTCGCTGGGACGACGCGTCTGTTGTCCGCGCCGAAGAGCATCCGCGAGCCGTGCGGCACGAGCAGGCCGACCCAGCCGATGAGGCCGCACATCGAGACGACGGCCCCCGTTATCAGCGCCGCGCCCGCTATCACCGCGAGGCGCAGGCGGCGCAGGTTCACGCCGAGCGAGACGGCCTCGTCGTCGGAGAGCGAAGCGGCGTTGAGCTGCCAGCGCGCGAGCCAGATTATCAGAACGCCCGCGATTATCGCGGGCGAGCCGAGCGCGAGGCTCTCGCGCGTCGCGCCCGACAAGCTGCCCATGAGCCAGAAGGTTATCGCGGGAAGCACGTCCTGCGGGTCGGCGGCGAATTTTACGAGCGAGACGAGCGCCGAGAAGAGCGCGCTCACGACCATTCCGGCGAGTATCATCATAATGACGGGCGACGAGCCGCGCACGCGGCTGACTGCGAGGACGAGCGCGACGGCGGCGAGCCCCGCGGCGAAGGCCGAGAGCTGGACGAAGACGGGGGAAAATCCCGCGAGTATGCCCAGCGCCGCGCCGAACGACGCGCCCGTCGCCACGCCTAATGTGTCGGGCGTAGCGAGCGGATTGGAGAAAAGCGACTGGAACGCCGCGCCGGAGACCGCGAGCCCCGCGCCGGAGAGCATGGCGAGCGCGACGCGCGGCAGCCGTATGTTGAGCAGAACGCCGCGCGTCAGCTCCGCGTTCTCAATTTCTCCGAAAAAGGCGGGAAAGAGCGCGGAAAGCGCCTCGCCAGCCGAAATCGGGAAACGGCCGAAGCAGAGCGCTGCGAAGGGCGCGAGCGCAAGCGCCGCTGCGCAGAGCAGAATCAGCGCGGCGCGCCTGCTCAACGGCCCGCGCCTCCGCTTTGCGGCGCGGCGAAGATTTCACGCGCGCGCTCCGCGCTCACGTCGAGGCCGAAAATTTCCTTATAATACTTCGCGGCCTGCTTCGGCAGGTCTATGTCGCCGAAGCTCTCGGGATATACGGCGCGCGCGAGCCAGAGCAGCGTCAGCGGCGCGTCGGGCCCCGGCGTGTAGGTTCGGTAGAGCGCGAGCGGCATCTTGAAGACCGCGCCGCGCCGCACGGCCTCGACGGGCTTCCACTCGGGCGCGGAGAGCAGATCGCGCGGCGCGAGCTTCGTGAAGTTCGTAATGAATATAACGTCGGGGTTCCATTTATAAATCTGCTCCATCGTGACGACGGCGTTCGAGCGCTCCGCCGTTATCTCAGCCGCAGCGTTCTCCGCGCCTATCGACTCGCACCAGTACTGCCCGAAGAAATTCCTGCCCGAGGTGACGATGCGCCCGTTTTCGTCGCGCACGATGAAAAGAACCTTCTTGCGCTCGTCTTGCGGGATGAGCGCCGCACGCGCCTTCGTCAGCTCGAGCGCGCGCCGCCCGTAAGCGACGGCCTTCTCCCCCGCCTCGGCGCGCTCGGGGAAAATCGCGGCGAGCGTCTTAATCCACTCCTCGTAGGTGCGCAGAACGTCGTAGCCGTATTTCGACGGCGAGACGGGAACGCCCGCGAGCCCCGCGTTTTCGAGCGCGCGGCCCGTGACCTTGTCGGCTTCGAGATAAAAGACGACGTCGGGGCGCAGCGTGAGCAGCTCCTCGATATTCGCGCCCGTCCCCGAGGCGAACGAGGTCTCGGCCTTCAATATCTCGGGGAACAATTCCCCGAGCAGCCCTTCGCGCGCCGCGCTCATCGACGCGGGCGGGATCGCGATTATTTTTTCGGCGGAGCCGAGATAGAGGCAGAGGACGGAAGGAAAGGGCAGAACGCCCGCGACGGCGGCGCGCTCGATTTTTTCGGGAAGAGCGCGCGCGGAGCACGGGGCAGGGACGCACGAAAGAGCGGCGAAGGCCGCCGCGAGCAGAAAAATAAAAAATCTCATTTCCACGCCTCCCGCGCAAAAATTTCGGCGATTCTCCGCGCATATTAGCACAAGGCGCGGAACGCGGCAACACGGCCCGCCGCGGCGCGAGATTCATTATTTTATTTTTCGCCCTTATAGGCTATCATTTATTGTACGGAAAAAGGCGCGCGGAATCTCAGCGGCGCGCCGCCGAATTACGCGACGAGGGGGAAAGCGGATGGCGGAAGAAAAAAATATTAAGACGAACGGCGAAGACGAAAAAACGAAAAAAACCAACGAACTCGGACGAAAACTCAAAGAGCTTCGCGAAGCGCAGGGCATAACGCTCGAGCACGCCTCCGACGCCACGAAGATACAGAAAAAATATATTTCCGCAATAGAGGAAGGGCGGCTGGACGAGCTGCCGAAGGGGCCGTACTGCCGCAGCTTCCTGCGCCAGTACTGCGCGTTCCTCACCGCGCCGGACATGTGGGCGAAGTACGACCCGCTCACGCGCGGCGGCAACGTCACGCTCGAGGACTTCAAGGCTTCGAACGAAGAGCCGGACATGGCGGTGACGCCCGGCGTATTCCGCCGCTCGCCGCGCTTCTGGATATACCTGCTCGTCGTCGTGTCGCTCGCGGCGGCCTTCTGGGTGACGCTGCGCTACCGCGGCGAGATATCTACCTCCGCGACGACGCCGCTCGAGGGCGGCACCGCGCCGATAGTCCGCGAGCAGCAGGAAAAGCGCGCCGCCTCGGCGGACGTTTCGCCCGACGCCGCGCAGCCGCTCTCGGCCGACGCAGCCGCGCCCGCATCCGTGGATTTAAGCTGGATGGACGGAAAGCAGCCCGCGCCTAAACCCGCGCAGCCCGCGGCGGCTAGCGCGCCCGCGCAGCAGAAGCCCGCGGCTCCGGCGCAGGCGAAGCCCGCCGCCAAAGCTCCGCTGCTCACGCTCACGGCGCGCGCCGACAGCTGGCTGCGCATCAGCGAGGGCGGCAAGGTGCTCTACCAGGGGATAATGAAGCCCGGCGAGAAAAAGGAATTCCGCGTGAACGCCTCCGCCCCGCTGCGCGTCAGGTGCGGCAACCCGGCGGCGACCGACGCGGCGTGGTTCGGCGCGGCGGCGAAAGCCCTCGGCGGCGGCAAAAACCCCGTGACGAAATACTACTGGAGCGACGGCGCGGTAACGGATACGGACAAGCGGTAAACGAGCGGAAAAGCGCGAAACCTCGGCGCGCGGCGCGAATTTGCCGCTGCGCACTTGTCTGTACGCGCGGTTATAAAGTAATATAATAGTTTGAACGGCGCGGCCTCCGTGCGCGCGCCGCGGCTTTTTGGGAAAATATTCCGGCGGGAGAGATTTCCCGCCCTTTCAAAATTACAGGGAGGCGGTTGTGATGGAAGCAGTAAAGGCTCCGCGCGGCACGAGGGACATACTCGGCGACGAATCGTGGAAATGGGCCTACGTGACTCAGATGTGCCGCGACGTCGCGGACGATTACGGATATAAGGAAGTTTATCTCCCCATCTTCGAGCATACGGAGCTCTTCTGCCGCGGGGTCGGCGAGACGACCGATGTCGTCGAAAAGGAAATGTACACCTTCACGGACAAGGGCGGCCGCAGCATCACGCTCCGTCCGGAGCTCACCGCCTCGATGGTCCGCTCCTACCTCGAGAACGAGATGAACAAGGGCGCGCAGCCCGCGAAGCTCTGGAGCATCGGCCCGATGTTCCGCTACGAGCGCCCGCAGAAGGGACGCTACCGCCAGTTCGTGCAGCTCGACATCGAGGCGCTCGGCGCGCAGGACGCCTTCGTAGACCTCGAGGTCATAGACTTCTCTATGGAGCTCTACCGCAGGCTCGGACTTTCCAACCTTCAGGTAATCCTCAACTCGGTCGGCTGCCCCAAGTGCCGCCCCGTCTACCGCAAGGCGCTCCAGGACTACCTGCACTCGCGCTACGACGAGCTCTGCGACACCTGCAAGAGCCGCTTCGACAGAAACCCGCTGCGCATCCTCGACTGCAAGAGCCCGATATGCAAGGAAATCACCGAGGGCGCGCCAGCGGTCATGGAATACCTCTGCGACGAATGCAAGGATCACTTCGCGCAGCTCCGCCGCGGCCTCGACAAGATAGGCGCGTCGGTCGTCCTCGACAAGCGCCTCGTGCGCGGCCTCGACTACTACACGAAGACCGCCTATGAAATCCAGTCGGGCGACCTCGGCTCGCAGAACGCAGTCTGCGGCGGCGGACGCTACGACAACCTCGCGGAGTCCATCGGCGGCCCGCACGTCCCGGGCGTCGGCTTCGCCTCGGGCATCGAGCGCGTAATCATCACGATGGAGGCCCAGGGCTGCACCTTCGGCAGAAAGCCGGAGACGAAGGCCTACGTAGTCGCCGCGGACGCGGAGGCGCGCCTCGAAGCCGCGGCGCTCGCGCGCGAGCTGCGCACGCACCGCATATCGGCCGACCTCGACTACATGGGGCGCGGCATGAAGGGACAGATGAAGAGCGCGGGCAACACGGCGCGCTTCGCCTGCATCCTCGGCGCGAGCGAGCTCGAAAAGGGCGTCGTCACGCTCAAGGACATGGGCGCGGGAACGCAGGAAGAGCTGACCCGCGAGCAGCTTATAAATAAACTTAAGGCATAGCGTATATAGCCGTTCAGCTTCCAAGAGAAACGGCGGTTCGTCATGCCGGGCTTGACCCGGCATCCAGTGTCGTTAAATACCGTAAAGCATCGGAGTTTGAAGCCGCTGGATTCCGCGTCAAGCGCGGAATGATGTCGAAGGCGTTTCCCCCGTATAGGTTGGACTGGCATAAAATTTATAATCGGAGAGGATTTTCTAAATGGAAAGATATTTTGACGCATCGTGGCGCAGGACGATGTACTGCGGAACGCCGCGCGCCGAAGACGCGGGCAAGAAGGCCGTCCTCAACGGCTGGCTCAGATGCCGCCGCGACCTCGGAGGGATAATCTTCATAGAGCTCTGGGACAAGACCGGAGTGACGCAGATAGTCTTCAACCCAGAGCTCAACGCCGACGCGCACGACCGCGCGGGCGCGCTGCGCAGCGAGTACGTGCTCGCGGTCAAGGGCACGCTCCGCAAGCGCCCCGAGGGGACGGAGAACCCCGAGCTCGCGACCGGCGAAGTGGAGCTTCTCGTCGAGGACTTCATCGTCCTCGCGCCGTCGAAGCTGCCGCCCTTCGAGCTTGACAACGCCGACGAGGTCAACGAAGACCTGCGCATGAAATACCGCTACCTCGACATCCGCCGCGATTCGATGCAGCGCAACCTGCGCATCCGCCACGACATCACGCGCTACACGCGCAACTACTTCGCCGACAACGGCTTCATCGACATCGAAACGCCGATGCTCACGAAGTCCACGCCCGAGGGCGCGCGCGACTACCTCGTGCCGAGCCGCGTCAACCCCGGCTGCTTCTACGCGCTGCCGCAGTCGCCGCAGCTCTTCAAGCAGCTCCTCATGGTCGCCGGCTGCGACCGCTACATGCAGATAGTCAAGTGCTTCCGCGACGAAGACCTCCGCGCCGACCGCCAGCCCGAGTTCACCCAGCTCGACCTCGAGATGAGCTTCATCACCGAAGAGGACATAATGACGCTCGTAGAGAACTACCTCGCGGGACTCTTCAAGGAAGTCAACGGCGTAGATGTCAAGACGCCGTTCCTCCGCATGACCTGGGACGAAGCGATGAACAAATACGGCATCGACAAGCCCGACATGCGCATCCCGATGGAGATGGTCAGCCTCGAAGAAGTCTTCCGTGACGGCGAGAACCCCTTCGCGCAGCTCGTAGCGAACGGCGGCACGATAAAGGGGCTCCGTCTGCCCGGCGGCGCGACGCTCTCGCGCAAGGAGCTCTCCGAGCTCGAAGGCCGCGCGAAGTCGCTCGGCGCGAAGGGCATGGCGAACTTCCTCGCGAAAGACGGCGAGCTCAAAGGCCCGCTCGTCAAATTCCTCAGCGAAGATCAGCTCGCGAAGCTGCGCGAGCTCTCCGCGATAGAGAACGGCGACGCGCTCTTCATCATGGCCGACGAAAGCTGGCGCAAGGCCTGCGAGATACTCGGGCAGATACGCCTCGAGCTCGGCCGCGCGCGCGGCATGGTCGAGGAAGGCTTCCGCTTCCTCTGGGTCACGGAGTTCCCGCTCTTTGAATGGGACGATGAAAGCGGACGCTACACCGCCGTCCACCATCCCTTCACCGCGCCGATGGACGAGGACGTGCAGTACATGCTCACCGAGCCCGGCAAGGTCCGCTCCCGCGCCTACGACGTCGTGCTCAACGGCACGGAGCTCGGCGGCGGCTCGATAAGAATCCACAACCCCGAAATGCAGCAGCTCGCCTTCCGCGCGCTCAACTTCACGCCCGAGGCGGCGAAGGAGCGCTTCGGCTTCCTGCTCGAGGGGCTCAGCTACGGCACGCCACCGCACGGCGGACTCGCCATCGGCCTCGACCGCCTCGTCATGCTCATGACCGGCAGCAAGTCGATACGCGACGTCATGGCCTTCCCGAAGAACCAGAAGGCCCAGTGCCCGATGACCGAAGCACCCGCCGAGGTCGAGCCGAAACAGCTCGAAGAACTTTCGATAAAGGTAGTCGAGCCGCTCGCCTAAGCGCGAAACGCGGGACAAACGGCAGCGCCCTATGTCGCCCCGTGAATTTTCTGCACGGGGCCTCCTTCATAAAACCATTACCCTATGCAACGAAAGACGGCAGGCTCTTACGCCCGCCGTCTTTTTTCATGCCCGCGCCGCCGCGGCGCGGAGCGGCAAAGCGCGCCGCCTCACGGCAAAGCGAAACCGCCGCGGCAGAACCGCAGCGGGCGCGCGCTTGTTCGCGCGGCGCGGTATAATTTATAATAGCTTTGAGGAAAGCACGAAACAAATACAAGGGTATGGAGGTAAAATCAAAATGCCGAAACTTCGTTATCTTGGACACAGCGCCTTCTACGTCGAGGGGACGGGGCTCAAAGCCCTCATCGACCCGTTCCTTACGGGCAACCCGCTCGCAGCCGCCAAAGCCGCGGACTTCACCGACGTCAACGCGATATTCCTCACCCACTGCCACGGCGACCACATCGGCGACACAGTCGAAATAGCCAAACGCACCGGCGCTACCGTCTTCACCTGCAACGAGACGGCGGGCTGGCTCGCCTCGCAGGGCATCAAAGTCGAGGGCATGCACATCGGCGGACGCGCGCGCTTCGGCTTCGGCCGCGTCAAGCTCACGCCGGCGTGGCACGGCGACCCGATAATCACCGAAGGAAACGTCCGATACGGCGGCGTAGCCTGCGGCTTCGTCATCGAAGTCGACGGACGCAAAGTATACCACGCGGGAGACACCGGCCTAACGATGGAAATGAAGCTCCTCGAAGCCGAAAAAATAGACGTCGCGTGCCTGCCCATCGGCGGATACTTCACGATGGACTACGAAGACGCCGCGCGCGCCGCGGGATTCATCCGCCCGCTCAAAGTCGTGCCGATGCACTACAACACCTTCCCCGCAATCAAAGCCGACCCCGCGGTCTTCGAACTCCACGTCAAAGAGACCGCGCAGGGCACCGACGTAGTAATCATGCAGCCCGGCGAAACGCTGGACTTCTAAAGGGAGACGACAGAAATGGAAAACTTCCGCGAGCTTGCGCTGCGCCGGCAGAGCTGCCGCAACTTTAAAGAAGAGCCCGTAGCGCCCGAGCTCCTCCGCCGCTGCGTCGAGACCGCCGCGCTCGCGCCCTCCGGCTGCAACAGCCAGCCGTGGCGCTTCACGATAGTCACCGAAGCCGAAAAGCGCGCCGCGCTCTCGAAAATAGCGCAGGAGATAGGCCTCAACGCGTGGAGCGAAAAAGTCCCCGCCTTCATCGTCGTATCGGAAATCGAAGAGCCGAAGCTCATGGCGAAGGTCATGGACCACTACCACGACGCGAAGCGCTTCGCCGAAGGCGACGTCGGCATGGCGACCGCCTACCTCGTCCTTGAAGCCGCGGAGCTCGGCCTCGCGACCTGCATCATCGGCTGCTTCACCAACGAAGAGGTAATCAAACTCCTCGGCCTTCCCGAGGGCGACACCGTCCGCGCGCTGATAGCCGTAGGCTACGCCGCCGACGAAACCATCCGCCCCAAACAGCGCAAGCCGCTCGACGAAATCCTCAAAACACTCTAACGCAAAGGGAGAGGCCCCGGCCTCTCCCGATTTTTTTGCCGCGCGGACGAACCTGCACAAACGGCATGAAGAGCCGGACGCGCTCTCCCTATGTCGCTCCGGCGATTCTCATGGCGGAGCCTCCGGCCCAAACGATAGAGACCGCACTGAAATACAGAGCCTATATATACCGAAGCGCCCGTTAATCGTCATTCCGCGCTCCGACGGAACGGCATATCCGCGCAGCGGACATTAAAAATTTCCTTAGGCCGTTCCTAGTATCGGCAACGTTTGGCCGATGGACGCGGAATCTAGTGTCGTTAAATTCCGAGAGGTATGGGAATCTAAAGACGCTCGTATAATACAGTAACGCAAACAAAAATGAGGTGATTGTAGAAAAAGTAAGCTGTCATCACTGGTTCATTCGGGCGTCAGCCCTTATGATACAGGTGTCGGAAAGACCGGAAAGACGCTGAGTACATAGATACTGTGGTCCAGATTGGTCAACCGCCCTGCTTTACAACGAACAGGTATCCTAAGTCCGTCATATGTTGACGCGAACTTGAATATGCGAGTATGTTGAAACCAGGCGCTCTCCGACGCAGTGCATTGTGGAATCTTTTACTTTTATCTTTTCGGAGGTGACGAAATGCCGTATAACTTCTATCTTGGAATCGACGTCTCTAAGGCTTCTCTTTCCGTCGTGCTTATGAGCTCCGACAGCAAGGTGCTGTGGTCAAGCAAAAAAATAGCGAACCAACCATCGGGTTTCAAACAGATGGTTGAACACGCATCAAAGATTGCTTCAAAACATGCAGACGGGGATGACTATTCTATAGCCGCAGGAATGGAGTCCACAGGAGTATACGGGGAACAGCTCTCTTATTACCTCGCAGACAATAATATGTCCGGCAGAATATCCCTGTATGTGCTGAACCCATTTGCAGTGAAATCTTACAGAAAGGCGACGATGCATCTCAACAAGAACGACGCCGCTGACGCAAGACTCATAGCCTCGTACCTAATCTCAATGATTACGACAGGACAGATCACGCCGTGGCAGGCCCCTAGCCTGGCGGAACGTCTGCTGAGAGAACTTACACGGAGACGTGCTGAGCTTGTAACGCTGAGGGAAGCTGAATATAACAGGCTTGAAAAATTCAGAGCCGGCGGCAGCCATCCGCATCCGGTCATAGAGAGCGTACAAGAACTCATAGCCCATCTTGAACAGCAGATACGCGAGATAGACGAAGCGATAGAGAAACACATAGACGATGCCGGAATCAGAACTACCGGCTAAGCCGGTAGTTTGTGCCAGCCCTATAAGGGCATATTACCTGCAGCTCTAAACGAGCTTGAAAGTCCGCCAACCGCACCACTTTCCCGGGCGGCTCCTAAAGGAGCTTACCGGGAATCTTTTTTGCCTGAGTTGACCGGCTTACCCGTAAACGGGTCTACCGGCTCAAACAAACTCAGCTGGTCTGCTTGATAGTCCTCTTTCAGCTGGTTCCTGATATACTCCGCTATTTTCTTCTGGTTGCGCCCTACTGTGTCTACGTAATATCCTCTGCACCAGAAATGTCTGTTGCCATATTTGTATTTCATATGTGCAAAGCGGTCGAATATCATAAGCGAGCTTTTGCCCTTCATGTATCCCATAATCTGCGACACACTGTATTTGGGCGGTATGGCAATCAGCATATGAATATGGTCTGCACAGAGATTGGCTTCAAGAATTTCAATTTCTTTCCTCTCGCATAGGGTTCTTAAAATTTTTCCAATCTCAGTTTTCAACCTGCCGTAGATAATCTGTCTTCTGAATCTCGGAGCAAACACTATATGATATTTGCAATTCCATTTTGTATGTGCTAGGGTTTCTGTGTCCATGTTGGACCTCCTCTGTACGTTGTTAAGACGGTTGACGGACTTTCTTATACTACGTCAGAGGAGCTTCTGCTCATAGCTATAAGCTGAATGAACTCCCGGCATAGCCGGGAGATTTCTTTATACATTAAGAGATACGGCGGAGCTGCTCCGCAGCATAGACGGCATAGGCAAAGTAAGCTCCGCGTCGTTTATCGGCGAAGCCGGAGACATAAGCCGATATAGGAGCGTAAAACAGCTGGTCTCACGTCTTGGGATAGCACCCTGCGAAAACCAGTCGGGTACATCGATACACAAAAAGCCTGTGATGAGCCGCATGGGAAGCGCAGTGCTGAGACACGCCATGTACATGGCGGCGCTTGTAGCTACGCGAAAAAACAAGGTGATAAGCGCTTTCTACAACAGACTGCTGGCGCGAGGGAAATGCAAAAAGCTAGCTGTAATAGCAAGCATGCGTAAACTGCTTCACATAATCTGGGGAGTGCTTACACACAGGGTAAAATTCGATCCGGAGTACGCACCGGCATAAACCTAGGCTGTGGACGGCAGGCGAAAAACAGTACAAGGCACAACAAAAAGCGGCACGTACACATACAAGAGACAATACATGCCGCAGAGTTATGATGATGCTGTCGAAAGACAGCGAGATGCCTTACATTTATGTTTGACTTTCAAGACGGTATCTGGGCCCCGCGTCAAGCGCGGGGTGACGTGAGGGCCGTCTCTCGTATAAACATATAAATGCGAGTAAGTACAGCAGCTCCGCCACCGCTGACGTTTGCCGACGCCGCGCTCTCCGCGCTTCCGCGAGTTTTCGTTTTTGTAAAATCTTCGCCGCTTCCCCACCATTGGAGGCAATTTCATCCAAATGAGTGGACTGTCATGTCCTTTACGGAAAATCCGCGGAGCGCGCTCTGCTCCGCGGGCGTGTGCTGCGGGACGTGCGGCGTGGAGGCGGAGCTTGAAGCATACGCGCCGCTCGTGCGTTCGGTCGCGTGGCGACACGCGGGGCGCTCCCCAAGCCATCCACCGCCGCCGTCCCCCGACGGCGCGCAAAAACATAAGCCGGAGCGGTGATGTGCCGCCCCGGCTTTATGTTTTCCGTTTCTTCGCCGTTTTTGTCCTTTCGCCTTAGACCTGCGGCGCTTTGCGTGGTTTTGCTTGCTTTTCTTTATTCTTGAGAACATTGTAATTTTTGCGGAAACCGCTATTATCTGAAGAGTGTTTTTTATCTTCCGACGAAGGGAGGACGGCGCGGTGAATATGGGCCTGTGAGAACCCGATACAGTGCATGGGATGCATTCGTATAGAGCGAAATGCCTGACGCCGCCGCCGCTCTCGTCCAGATAAATTTTCCCATTTTATGAAAATTTGCCGTGGACGCGGCGTTGCGGCGCGCGCGGCGCGTTTCGGCGTGTCCCGCTCTCACGGGCGCGGCGCGGGCTTTTGCCGCGCCGTGTGGTTGTTTCTGCTTTGCAAAAAATCTAAAACAGGAGTGGTAGTTATGATGAAAAGCTGCATAGCGGCATTTTTCGGCCTCGCGCTCTTCTGCGGCGCGGCGTTCGCCGCGGAGGACAAAATTACGGTCTGGTTCGACGCGGGCGGCAGCCCCGGCGAGTCTTACGCGACGGTGCTCCAGAACGGAGCGCAGCAGGCCGCGGACGACCTCGGCATTGAGATTAAGTTCGTCTATTCGGACTGGAACGCGGAGAAGATGATTACGAACTTCCGCCAGGGCATGGCGACGAACCCGGACGGCATGGTGGTCATCGGAGCGCCGGGCGACGACGCCTATATGCCGCTGATCGGCGAGGCTATCGGCAAGGGCATCCAGGTTATGTGTGTCGATACGCCTCTGCCCAAGACCTTCGAGAGATATCAGTCGAAGGGCTACAGCTATATCGGCGTGGACAACTACGGCCAGGGCAAGATGCTCGCCGAGCGCAGCCTTGCGCATTTCGGCCTCAAGAAGGGCGACAAGGTGCTCGTCTGGGGGCTTAAGAGCGTTCCCGGACGCGGCCTCCGCGCGCAGGCTCTCGTAGACGTTTACACGAACGCGGGGCTCGACGTCGATTATCTCGAAATTTCGCCCGAGGCGAACAAGGAAGCTACGCTCGGCGCACCGATTCTCACGGGATATATCGCGGCGCACAAGGACTGCAAGCTTATCGTCATCGACCACGGCGCGCTGACGGCGCAGGCCGGCACGGCGCTGCGCTCCGCGGGCATCAAGCCCGGCACGGTCGGGATAGCGGGCTTCAGCCTCTCGCCGGCGACCGCCGAGGCTATCAAGAGCGGCTATGTCGGCCTCGTCTCCGAGGGGCAGCCGTATATGATGGCCTATCTCGCGGTCAATCAGATAGTGCTCAACAAGCGCGGCAGCTTCGGCGGAATTTATGTCGACACGGCGGGCGGCTTCGTGACGAAGGACAATATCGACCAGATCGCGCCGCTCGCGGAGAAGGCCATACGTTAGCGAATATGACTAAAATCCTGGAGATGCGGGATATCCGCAAATCTTTCGGGAGCGTCCACGCCCTTCGGGGCGTGGACTTTTCCCTTGAGCGCGGGGAGATTACGGCGCTGCTCGGCGACAACGGCGCTGGCAAGTCTACGCTGATTAAGATAATCTCGGGCCTCTACGCGCCGACCTCGGGCACTGTCGAGATCAACGGCGCGCGCGTGACGAGGTTCAGCGTCGCGCACGCGCGCAGCCTCGGCGTCGAGGCGGTCTATCAGGACAGGGCGCTCGGCGTCTCGCAGCCGCTCTGGCGCAATCTCTTCGCTGGGCGGCATATCAAGACGCGCTTCGGCCTCATCGACGCGAAGCGCGAACGCGAGGCGGCGGCGGAGATTATTTCGCGTCTCGGCCTCTCGGGCGCGGGGATATCGCCAGACACTCCGGCGGCGTCCCTCTCGGGCGGCGAGCGTCAGGGGCTCGCGATCGGGCGCGCGATGTATTTCAAGGCGAGCGCGGTCATCCTAGACGAGCCGACGACGGCGCTTGCGGTCAGCGAGGCTGAGAAGGTGCTCGACTTCATGCGGCTGCTGAAGTCCGAGGGGCGCTCCGTCGTCGTCATCACGCACACGATAGAGCACGCGCACCGCGTCGCAGACAGGTTCGTAATCCTCTCACACGGCAAGGTTTTCGGCGAATGGCGCAAGGACGAGCTTTCGGAGCACGATCTCTTCGCGCGGCTGATGGAGGCGGAGAGATGAATTTATCGAATTTCGCAAGGAACAGCAAGAACCAGCTGATAATCACCGCGGTGCTTTTCGCGCTGTGGGCCTTCTTCGCGCTGCGCGCGCCGGGGGCCTTCCTCTCGGGCAGCATCTACATGACCTTCCTTTCAACAATTCCGTTCATCATGATAGTCGCGACGGCGATGACGCTGGTCGTCGTAACGGGCGAGATGGATTTGTCCTTCGCCTCGAACATGGCGATGTCGGGCTTCGTCTTCGCGCTCGTGTCGAAGTCTACCGGCTCCGTGCTCGCCGGCGCGGCGGCGGGCGTGGCGACCGGGCTCGCGATAGGATTAGTAAACGGCTTTATGATTACGCGCACGGGCGTGCCCGCCATCGTCGCGACGATAGGCTTCGACTTTTTCTGGCGCGGCTGCGTCATGCTGCTCTCGGGCGGCACGGCGATACCGCTCGGCATCGAGCTCAAGCTGGACAACCCGGAGATAGCCGTGCTCGTCGGCAGGCTCGGCGGTTTTCTGCCGATGCAGTCGGTATGGGCGCTGCTCTTCGCCGCCGCGACGGCGCTCATCTACCACCGCACCTCGTGGGGCGACGACCTGCGCTTCATCGGCGACGACATAAACGTCGCGAAGATGCTCGGAATGCCGGTCGGCGCGGCGCGCACGGGCGTGTTCGCCTACCTCGGCTTCGCGGCGGGGCTCGCGGGCGTCCTCGCGACCGCGGAGATGGGCAACTGGTGGCCGACGCAGGGCGAGGGCTATCTGCTGCTCGTATTCGCCTCGGTCTTCATCGGCGGCACGTCGGTCTACGGCGGCAGCGGCACGGTCTGGGGCACGGTCATCGGCTCGATAATGATGGGCACGATAGAGGCCGGGATAGTGAGCTCCGGCTGGTCCGGCTTCTGGACGCGCTTCGTCGACGGCCTCGTGCTCCTGCTCTCTGTCTCGTTCTACGCGCTCGTGTCGAAGAGGAAGAGGGAAAGCGGCGCGAACGGGTAGGGACGCTGGGGATTTTTATAGAGATGAGCCGAGCGCGCCGCATTCACCGCGGCGCGCTTGTTTTAATGTGTTGTTTTGCTTTTTATTTTACCTTCCGCACCGACATTTTTATCAGCGCGAGGCGCGCGTAGTGGGCGAGCCATGCCCAGAGCGCCATTATTGCGGCGTAGTCGAGGAAGAAGAGAGAGAGCGGGCGCTCTGTGTCGAAGAAGACGAACTGATTTCGCAGGAACATGTAGTCGAGCAGGCTGTGGCGCATGAGCGCATGCGCGCCGAGCAGGGCGGCGGCGGCTCCCGCGGTCCGAAGAAGCGGCGTAATCCATCTGGGCGCGTTCTGCGGCGCGGCGGCGTTCTTCATCATGCCGAGCATCATGCTCCAGTGCAGGCCGAGGTGCAGCGAGATGAAGCAGTAGCCCCAGTAGGCGGCGAGCATGTGGACGGTGCGCGCGAGCGACGCGCCGCCGCTGAGGAACGGTATGTCGTAGAGATAGCGCGACATCGCGGCTCCGCTGACCGCGGCTGCGGCCATCGAGACGAGGCAGAGCAGGTTGACGGCGGTCTGGAAGGCGCGCAGCGGCGTGTATCGCCCCGTGAGGAGCGCGGCGTACCATTTGCGGTTCAGCGCGTTGTGCAGGATGAAGAGCAGCGCGAGGCCGCTTCCTATCCATTCGTGCGCCTCTTCGCCGACGAGCATGTAGGCCATGCAGGCGTAGAGCGCGGCTGTCATCATGATGTCCACGCAGATTTTGAATTTCACGGAGGCTTTCACTGGGCGGCGCTCCTTTCACGAGATTGGCGGAGGTTTCGCGCGCCTCCGAAGTTTCCGGCGCGCTTCCGCGGCGCGGCGTCCGTCACGTACATTTTACTATCCGCCGCGCTTTGCGCGTCTTTTCGGATTTTCCGGGAACCAGCCGCGCGCGACGCGGCGTTCTTGCTCTTTAAGCTCGATTATGCACCAGAGGCACGTGCAGCCGAGCGAGCCGAGCGCGACGGAGAGCAGCGGCGATTCGGCGAAGAGCGACGCGGCGCAGCAGAGCGCGCCCGCGGCGAGGAATGCGGGCCAGCAGCGCGACGAGAAGTAATATTCGGCCTTTATCACGACGGGATGAAATATCCCGATGCAGACGAACGATATGACTGCGGCCTCGATTCCGAGCAGGTTCACTCGCTCCGCTCTCCTTTCGCCGCGCGATGGCGCGCGGATGTTTTCACGGATTCTATTCTACTATCGCGGAGGCGGCGCGCGCCAATGCTTTCGGTGCACCGCCGTGCCATGCCCGGCGCGTATGGGCGCGCGGGTATGAAAAAGGCCGCGGGACGAAGCCGCGGCCTTTTCGCATATTTTACACCGGCGCCGTTATTCGAGCGACGCGCGCATTTTTCTTATCACTTCGGCGGGGTTCGGCTGGCCGAATACCGCGTTGCCCGCGACGGCTGCGTCGCAGCCCGCCTCGCAGACTGCGGCGGCGTTCAGCAGGTTCACGCCCCCGTCTATCTCGATGAGGTATCCGAGGCCGAGTTCGGCGCGGCGCATCCGCAGCTCGCGGACCTTGTCGAGCGTCTCGGCGATGAAGGACTGCCCGCCGTAGCCGGGGTTGACGGACATGACGAGCACGAGGTCCGCCATGTGGAGCACCGGCTCGGCCATCACGACCGGCGTTCCCGGGTTTATCGAGACTCCGGCGAGAACGCCCGCGTCCTTTATCTTTTGCAGCACGCGGTGGATGTGCTTCGCCGCCTCGGCGTGTACCGTGAGCAGCGACGGGCCCGCCGCGAGGAACATGTCCACGAAGTCCTCGGCGGGCTCGGCCATCACGTGGACGTCGAGGAATGCCTCGGGCCAGCGTTTTCGCAGCGCCTTGACGAGCGCGGGGCCATAGGAGAGGTTCGGGACGAAGTGGCCGTCCATTATGTCGACGTGGAGCCAGTCGGCCTCGCCCTCAAGCCGTTCGATGTGTCCTCCGATGTCGAGCGCGTCGGCGGAGAGCAGCGACGGCGCTATGAGCATACGGCGTCCCTTTTTGAGTTCGGTTAGTTGTAGCGGTCCTGCCATACGAATTCGCCTCCGAGATAGATCGTCACTCTCGCCTCGCCCGAGTAGGGGACGTTGAGCGAGATGTATTCGCCGCTCTTCGCCGTGCCGTCCTTCAGCACGCGCGTGCCGTAGTCGTCCATGAGCTCAATCTTGAGTGAGAGCGGCTTGGACAGCGGCGGCACCTGGTAGCGCACCTTCGCGGTCTTCTGCGGGCCCGTCGGGCGCGCGGCCTGCTGCGGCTGCTCCTGCGGCTGGATCTGCGCGGGCTGCGCAGCGGCCTCAGGCTGCGTCTCGGTCTGAGCGGGCTGCACCGGAGCTTCGACTACCTGCGTTTCGTCGCGCGCCGGCAGCTTCGTCGGTATCGTCACTGGCTTGGTCTCTTTTATCACGACCTTGCGCACGGCCTCGGCCCGCGCGGGGTCCTGGTCGTTCGCGGGCGGCGCTTCGACGGGCGGCGCGTCCGTCGGCAGAGGCGCGCGCGCAAAGGTCAGGCTGACGAGCGAGCCCGCGGGGACGCGGCTGCCGGCCTTGGGACGCGACGAGAGCACGCTGCCCTCGGGCACGGCGTCGGAGGGCGACTCGGATGTCTGTCCGAGGCGCAGGCCGAGCTGCTCTATCATGTCTATCGCGGCCTGCTGGCCGTAGCCGCGCAGGTCGGGGACGGCGACGAAGGAATTCTCGCCTTTCGCGCCGCTGCTGACGAGCAGCGTCACCATGCAGTTAGACGAGACGCGCTGCGGCGCGGCGGGGTTCTGCGCGATTACTGTGCCGGAGGGAGTGAGCTTGTCCGTGACGCGCACGACGCGGTCGACCTTGAAGCCGGCGTCGCCGAGCATCTTGACGCCCTCCTCGAACTTGAGGCCGCGCACGTCGGGTATCGCCTGCGCTGCTCCGCCCTTGCTGACACGGAGCAGGACGACCTTGCCCTTCGAGACCTTCTCTCCGGCGCTGAGGTTCTGCGCCACGACGGTGTCCTCGGGCGCGGACGAGTCTACCTTGTCCACCTTCGCGAGCAGCCCGCGCGTCTGGAGCGCGTTGAGCGCGTCTACGAGCTGCATTCCCGTGACGCCGGGCACGGCGACGTCCTTGTCCTCGACGAAGACCATCTTAACGCCGAGATAGGCGCAGCCTATGATGACGAGGAAGGCTACGAGCATGCCCCAGCGGTGTATTCTGCCCATCTATTCCACCTCCGCGGAGCCGTGGCGGCGCTTCGCGAGCATCGCCATGTAAAATCCGTCGACCCACGGCAGCGCGGGCATTATGACGGTCCCATAGGGTTTGCCGCGGCGCATGAACTCCGCCCTGCGTTCGACCGGGAGCTCGACGAGCTCCGGATGGCGGCTCATCACGTCGGCGACTATTTTTTCGTTTTCGGTGCGGAAGAGGCTGCATGTACTGTACATCAGCACGCCGCCGGGCGCGAGCAGCGTCGCGGCGCGTTCGAGCAGTTTGCGCTGGAGCTTGCCGTTTTCCTCGACCTGCTCCGGCGAGCAGCGCCATTTCGCTTCGGGATGCCTGCCCCACGTCCCGCTGCCCGAGCAGGGCGCGTCGAGCAGTATAGTGTCGGGAGCTTCGTCGGGCTCGAGCGTCAGAGAATCGCCGCATTTGAATTTCACGCGCTCTTCGGCGCGCATGCGCATCATCTCAAACTGCGCTGACTTGAGCTTCGGCTCAGAAACGTCCCACGCCTCGATGCGCGCGCCGCGCATTATGTCCGCGAGCTGGCCCGTCTTGACGCCGCGCCCGCAGCACATGTCGAGCACGTATTTCCCCTCGGCGCGCTTCGCGAGCGTCTCGGCGGCTAGCATCGACGACTCGCTCTGCGGCATTATCTTGCCCTCGCCGAAGCCCGGAAGCTCTAGCGGGAATGGATTCGCCGCGGTGCGCACGGAGCGTTCGAAGAGCGGCGACGGCCACGCATGGCGGCCCGAACCGTTGTACTCCGCTATATACTCGTCGCGGTCCACGCCCTGCGAGAGGCGCAGTGAGAGATACGTCTTCATCCCGCTCGCCCTGACGAGCTTTTTGGCCTCCTGTATGGAGAGCTCCTTCGACCACTGCGCGGCGGCCCAACCGGGAACGCCCCAGTAGAGCGCCTGGTCGCGCAGCGCGCCGCTTTTTTTCAGGCTTTCGAGAAATCTCGGATATTCGTCGGATACGGTGTGGAGCACGGCGTTGACGAGGGCGACGTCTTTTTGCCCGCCGCCCGCCTTGACCGCCTGCACGAGGCCGTTTATCAGCACCGGCAGAGCGAAGTGGCGCAGCTCGACGATGCCGGCTATCCCTATCATCAGCGCGTTCCATGTAAGCGGCGGCAGCTCGCGCGGGCCGCGCTTGCAGTATTTTATAAGCATCGTCTTCCAAAGGCTCTGCCTGCGCAGCGTGCAGTAGAGCAGCGTAGCGGCGAGCTTCCTGTCGCCCGGCGCGATCTCCTGGTACACCTTGCGCAGCGCCTCGGAGGCGAAAGCGCCGCCGCGCACCTCGCCGTAGACGGCGAGAGCGGCTTCAAGTCCTCTCATGATCTCAACCCCTTGCCGCGCGACGCGCGCACGGTTTTTTCATCTGTTTATTGTATATCATACAGGCGTAAAATCGCCGGTCTTCGGCGACCGGCGACGAAAAAACGATATTTTTCTGCGTTTCGGGAGTCCGCGCTATTCGTCGCGGCTCATTCCGCGCAGCGCTATCAGCCTCACGAGCTGGAGCACCGTCATGACGAGCGCCGCTACGTAGGTCAGGGCCGCGGCGTCGAGCACGGCCTTCGCCCCGCCTATCTCCTGCTGCGACAGGATGTTCGTCTCGCGCAGCATGCGCAGCGCGCGCGCGCTCGCGTCGAACTCGAGCGGCAGCGTCACGAGGTGGAATACGAGGACGCTGCAGAAGAGCAGGATGCCGAGGTTCAGAAGGTTCAGCGAGCCGATGACGAGCCCTATGAGGAAGAGCGGAATCGACGCCGTCGAGCAGAGCTGCACCGCGGGCGCTATCGCGTTGCGGAACTTCAGGAAGCCGTAGTTCTCCTTGTCCTGCACCGCGTGGCCGACCTCGTGCGCCGCGACGCCTATCGCGGCTATGCTGCGGCTCGCGTTGACGCTGTCGGAGAGGCGCAGCACCTTGTCCCTCGGGTCGTAATGGTCCGAAAGCTCGCCGGGCACGCGCTCGACGCGCACGCCGGAAAGGCCGTTCCTGTCGAGCAGCCTGCGCGAGACCTCCTCGGCGGAAAGGCCGCTCATGGCCCGGACCTCGCTGTATTTCGCAAAAGCGCCCTTCACCTTGAACTGCGCCCAGAGCGAGAGCAGTATGGCGGGAATGAGCACGATTACTGTCGGGTCAAAAAACGGATATATCATCCGCACACCTCCACGTTATCTAAAATTACTCCTATTATACGATATTTACCGCCGTTTATGCGTGCTTCGCGTAAAAACCGGCAATTTCGCTCACTATGCGTTCCTGCTCCTCGGGCAGCAGCTCGGGGAACATCGGCAACGCGAGCACGTCGTCCGCGAGAGCCTCGGCGACGGGGAAATCGCCCTTCTTGTAGCCGAGGTTCGCGAAGCAGCGCTGCAGGTGCAGCGGCAGCGGGTAGTAGACGCGCGTCGTAATCCCGCGCTCCGCGAGATACTTCATAAGCTCGTCGCGGTGCTTAGCGCGCACGACGTACTGGTGGTAGACGTGGCGCCCGCCCGGGAGCTCAGCGGGCGGCGTGATGAAGTCGAGCAGCCCCTTCTCGCCGAAGAGCATCATATAGCGGCCCGCGACGATGCGGCGCTCCTCGTTCCAGCCCTCAAGGTGGCGCAGGCGCACGCGCAGAATCGCGGCCTGCAGCGCGTCGAGGCGGCTGTTGATGCCGACCTCGTCGTGGAAGTAGGTCGTCCCCGCGCCGTGGACGCGCAGGCGGCGGATCCTCGCGGCGAGCTCCTCGTCGTCCGCTATCGCGACCATGCCGCCGTCGCCGTAGCAGCCGAGGTTCTTCGTCGGGAAGAAGGAGAAGCAGCCCATCTTTCCGACCGAGCCGCTGCGCGCGACGCGGCCGCCTATCATGCGATGCGCGCCTATCGCCTGCGCGCAGTCCTCGACGAGCGCGATATTGCGCGAGGCGAGCTCGTCCTTAATCTCCTCGAGCGGGCACATCTGCCCGAAGAGGTGGACCGGCAGCACGGCCTTCGTGCGCGGCGTGATCTTCGCGAGAATATCTTCGGATTTGATGTTGTAGGTGACGGGGTCGACGTCGGCGAAGACCGGCGTGCCGCCGCAGCGCGTGATGCAGCTCACCGTGGCGAAGAAGGTGAAGGGCGTCGTAATGACCTCGTCGCCCGGCTTCAGGTCGAGCGCCATCATCGCGAGCACGAGCGCATCCGTGCCGGAGGCGCAGCCGACTGCGTTCTTCACCTCGAGGTATGCGGCTATCTCGCGCTCGAGCGCCTCAACCTCGGGGCCGAGGATGAAATGCTGCGTCTCGAGCACGCGAAGCACCGCGACGTTGATTTCCTCCTTGACGCGGGCGTAGTTCCTTGTAAGGTCGAACGACGGTATATTTGTCATATTGGGCATGATTTCTGCGGTCCCCCTCTACTCCTTTTCTTTTTCCTTCGCCTTCGCGGCGGCCTCCGAGAACATCGCGTGCACGCGCTCCAGGTGCTGCTTCATGAGCTCCTGCGCGCCTATCCTGTCGCGCTGCGCTATCGCGCGCAGAATCGCGCGGTGCTCGCCCGACGACTTGTTCTCGGACTCGACGAATTTGCTGTAGAAATAAATATAGACGTTGGTGCGCTGGATTATATTGTCCACGTACTCGCTGAGCACGTAGTTCTTCCCCGCCTCGGCGATAATGCGGTGGAAGTCGTTGTTCGCGGCGAGGAAGGCGTCCACGTCGCCCGCGTCGTAGGCGGCGTCGCCGTCGCGCACGAGGCCGTCGAGCCTTTCGAGCGTGCGCTTGTCCATGCCGGTGCGGCAGGCGAGCTCGACGCTCATATTCTCAAGATACTCGCGGACGGAATAGGAATTGTCCATCTCGTGCGAGGACGGCGAAGCGACGCGCGCCCCGCTGTTCGGGACGATCTTCACAAGCCCTTCGTTCGCGAGCCTGCGCAGCGCCTCGCGCACAGGCGTGCGGCTGACTCCCATTTCGTTCGCTATTTTAACCTCGAGGAGCCTCTGCGCGGGCTTCAGCTCGCGGCTCAGGATTTTTCCGCGCAGCTCCATGTACACGGAATCCGACGAGGTGTTATACATCCGATGCAGCATTATTAAAACATCCCCCTAAAAACTGACGCGCGCGCTTCCCGCGCACACGGTGTAGAACAAACACAACTAACAATCTTAGCATAAAAACGCGCGCGCGCAACAAAATAGAACATAAATCCGCGCCGCCGGAAAATTTTTGACAGCCCAGCCCGCGGGCCGTAAAATAATCGCCATGAACAAAAGGCTTATCGTGCTCATCCTTTCAATATCGACCATCGTCGCCTACGGCTACGCGCTCGGCGGCCTCGGCAGCTACGCTATGGGCGTGCCGAAGCCCGTGCCCATCGCGGCGGGGCTTTCGTGCGGCACGGTCTTCGCCGTCGCGGCGCTGAGGCTCTGGAAGAGCTACCTCGAAGAGCTCGAACGCGAGAGAAAAGCCCTTGAGGCGGAAGAAGAGCAAAGCGAAGAAAAACCCGGCGAGCCTGAGGCGGAGGAGTAAACGCGCCGGCAGCTCCGCCGGTTCGCGCCGCGCGCCTAAAACCGACGCCGCAGGCGTCGAACGCAGACGCGCGCCGTGAATTTACGAAAACTACCAAACGCATAGGAAAGAGCCGCGGCTTGAGGCCGGCGGCTTTTTTCGTTTTTCGTCGAGCCGCGGAACTTTCGCAGACTCGCCGCCGCGGCGCAAAATTGATGAAAAGTCCGCCGCGCCGCGCCGCATTACGCTAATCAACCTTACTTAAGCCCTCGCCTCACACATTGAACACGGAGGCCCCTGACAGAAGCATTCAGGGGCGACATCGGTTTTATAAATCCAGCGCCGCGCGCATGAAAAAGCCGCCGCATCCTCGACGGAGCGGCGGCTTCGTGTGTGTTCGTTTCTTTTACGCGGCGCTTACGGCTTCACCAGCGGAAGGTCGGGGTTGCCGGCCCAGGCCTGGAAGCCCGCGTCGTAGCTCTGGCTCTTCGTGAAGCCCGCGTAGCGCAGGAGCATCGTGACGAAGGCCGAGCGGACGCCCGCCGTATCGTAGACGACTATCTCGGTGTCGGTCGTGATTCCGTAGGGGGCGAGCAGCGCGGCGACTTCCTCGGCGCTCTTGAAGTGTCCCTGCTCCGTCACGAAGTTCTCGCGCGAGATGTTGACCGCGCCGGGGAGGTGTCCCGCGCGCTTCTCCTGGAACGGGCGGATTTTTCCGTTGAATTCGGGCTGCGTGCGCACGTCGATGATCGCGAGGCCCGGCTTGCCGAGGTTGTCGTTTATCCACTGCGTCGTCGCGGTGTAGTTCGGCGCGTACTTGCTTATCGTGAAGGCGACGGTCTTGGCCTTGACCTTGTTCTTCGCGAGCTGTCCGCCTGCGGCCTTCCACGCGCCTATGCCGCCCTCGAGTATCTTCGCGTTCTTTATTCCGGCCTGACGGAGTATCCAGAGCGTCCAGCCGCTCTGTCCCCAGCCGCCCGCGTCGCAGTAGGCGACTACGGTCTTTTTGCCGTTGATGCCGAGCGCGCCTATGCGCTTCGCCATCGTAGCCTCGGGCCATATAGTCCCCCACTTGTCGGTGCCCTGCTTCGCGTTCATGTTCGCGAAGTAGGTCCACGGCGCGTTGACCGCCCCGGGGATGTGGCCGCCGAGGTAGAGGCTCTCGGGGCGCGCGTCCACGAGCACGACGTTCTTGATGTTGGCCTTGAGCCAGTCGGCGCTGACGAGGATGCTCTCTCTCGTCTCGGGCGTTCCGGCCTGCATCGGCGACGGGTTCAGCGGGCGTCCAGCGGGAACCTCGGCAGAGGCGGGAGCGGCAGGGGCGGCGGTCGCCGCGGGCTGCGCCGGTATCTCTACGGCCGCGGGCTTCGCGGGCGTTTCAGGAGCGGGCTGCGCTTCGGGCGCGGAGGGCTGAGGCTCGGGCGCGGACTCCTCCGCCGGCTCCGCGGCGTCCTGCGCCGGGACCGCGACTACTCCGCGGTTGTTGCCGGCGTCTCCGGCTTCCTGCGCGGCCTGCTGCGCCGCTTCGCGCACTATCTGGTCGACCGCGGCGGCGGCGGGGTTGGGCGTCTCTGGCGTCTCGGCCTGCTGCGCGGGCTGCGCCTGCGCGGGCGCTTCGCTCTCTTCGGCGGCGGCGGGGGCCTGAGCTTCGGCCTTGTCCTCGGCGGCTTCTCCGCCGGTCTTCTCCTGGTTCGTCGCCTTGAAGGAGTTGATCTGCGCCATTATCGAGCTTGCGCCGTCGTCTTCCGCCGCGAGCGCGAACTGCGCGGCTCCCGCCATCATCGCGGCGGCGAGCGCCAGCGTTAGGAGTTTCTTCATATTACCAGTCCTTTCTTGATTCCCGGCATTCGCCGGTTTTGTCGTTTTCCGCGAGCTTGCGCGGATTATAGCACAGCTTTTTGTGAGTTTTATGAGAGCTTCCAGTTGTCGTAAATCCAGCGCGCGGCGCGGCGCGCTTCGTTGAAGTCCTCGGCTTCGTCCGCCCCGCCTTCCGCGCCCTCGCGGCGCAGCCGCAGCCAGTCGCCGTACTCGACGAGGACGCCTCCGTGCGCGAAGTGGTCGAATACGAGGTCGAACTTCGGTATGCCCCAGAGCAGGTTCGGCTGTATCGCGCCCGCGTTTACGAGCGCCGCCGTGAGCCGCTGGAGCAGGCTCTTGACGCCTTTTTTGTGGCCGACGCGCAGAAACACTGCGCGGTGTCCGCCCGTTATCGTCTCGGAGACCATGTTGACGGAATCTTCCGTGCAGAATACTTCCGTGGAGAATCCGAGCATCGCGGGTATCGGGTTGAAAGCGTCCTCCGCGGCGATGAGCAGATATTTTACGCAGGGCGAGTGCGAGGCGAGCGTCTTTACCATTTTCGACGCGGCGTCGCTCGTGCGGCGCGAGGTCGTGATGAAGACGTCCGCGCCCGCGTGCTGCGCGAGGTTGAGTATCTGCCCGATTTGCTTCTTAACCCAATCGGCGCTTATCTCGTAGTTCGCGTCGTCGCCGCCTATGAGTATCGACCATTTTTCGGCGGCATCGGATGGATGGGCCGCGAGCAGGGCTTCGGCCTCTTTCTCTAAATTTTCTTTTACGACGTAGTTCGGCGAGCCGAGCGTGACGAAGACGTTCGGCTTGCGCTCGGGGTAGTCGTGCTCGGGCACTATCGCGTAGTCGAAGGGCTCCGTGCCGAGGACGCTCGGCGTCATTATCGTCGCGCAGGCGCAGCGCCAGATGTAGCCGAGCGCTATGTTATAGGGCGCTGGCGTGCTTCCGGCGGAGAGTATCAGCGCCGCGCCCGAGCCCTCCTGCACTCCGCGCTCCGCGAACCACTGGCCTACGCGGCGGATGAGCTGCTCGCCGCCGTTCGCGGCGAGCCAGTCGCGCGCGTCGCGCCTCGTGCCTCCGAGCAGGGCCTTGGACGACGATTTGGCGCGCGCCTTAGCCGCGCCCGTAAGCTGCGGCACCTCGGCCTCGAGCACCTCCGCGCCCGTGAGCCGCGAGAGCCAGTAGGCTACGCCGCGGCTCTGGTTGACGTGGCCGCGGATTCCCTCGCTCAGTATGACGATCACCTTGAGCGCGTCGCCGGGCGTCATTTTTCTTCGTTCTTCCTCTGCGCGAATATCCTGCGCACCTCTTCAAGGTCTTCGATCGTGTTGACGTTCGGACCTTCGGAGGGGTATTTCGTCGGGATGACCGCCATCGAGTAGCCGTGCTCGAGTATGCGGAGCTGTTCGAGGCTCTCGGTCTGCATCAGCGGCGTCGGCGGAAGCGAGACGAGCTTCAGCAGGAATTCCTTCGTGAAGGCGTATATGCCGAGGTGCTCCCATACGGGGCAGCCCGCGGAATTTCTCGGGTAGGGTATCGGCGAGCGGCTGAAGTAGAGCGCGCGGCCGTTCTGCGCGCGGACGACCTTGACAATGTTCGGGTTATGGAAGTCCTCGTCGCGCGTTATCGGCACGCAGACGGTCGCGGAGTCGGCCTCCGGGTCAGCGATAAGGCCGTGCGCGAGCTCGCCGAGCATTCTCGGGTCGAGCATAGGCTCGTCGCCCTGTATGTTGATTACGTAGTCGGTGTCGATTTTCGCCGCTATCTCGGCGGCGCGGCTCGAGCCGTCCGGATGGTCGGCGCGCGTCATCGCGACGTCGCCGCCGAATTTCTCCGCCGCGTCGTATATCCTGTGGTCGTCGGTCGCGATTATGACGCGGAAGAAGACGCCCGAGGCGCAGGCGCGGCGGTAGACGTGTTCGAGCATCGTCTTGCCGCCTATCTCGAGCAGCGGCTTTCCGGGGAGCCTCGACGAAGCGTAGCGCGCGGGGATGACCCCGAGTATCTTAGGCTGCGTCATCTTAGCGCGCGGCTTTCCACTCGCGGAACTTCCGCAGCATCTTTTCGCGGTCGAGCGGCTTCACGTTCTTCACTATCCACTCGCGCATCGCCTTGCCGTCCTCCGTCTCCTGCTTGTAGCTCATGAACTCGAGCTCTATGCCGAGCGCGTCCGCTATGCGCAGAGCGAAGACGGGCCATATCATGCCGATGTCGCCAATGACGGGCAAACTTCCCTCGTGGCGCGCGAAGGCCGACATTTCCATGCGGAACGGGATTTTTGAAATTTTCGTCTTAGGCAGCCCCTTGTCGATCGCCTCCTGTATCATCGCGCTGGACTTCTGGAGGTCCTGCGCGCGGCGGAGGTTCTCGTCGAGGTCGAAGCGCACGAGCGTCTTATCCTTGAGGCTGTAGACGCGCTGCCCCTGCCACCACGACCAGATGCCGTGGCCCGTGTAGGTCTCGAAGGGGCCGTCGTGTATCTCCTGCGTGAGCGCGACGGCGGATTCGATTATCACGTCGGCGGAGCCGAGCATGTCCGCGATGCGGCGCGAGCGCTCCGCTACTGGAATGCTGTCGCCGACCGAGAGGCCGACGTGTCCGCCGCCGACCATCTGCGGTATCGTGACGAGGACGGGGACGCCGCGCTCCGCGCCCGCGCCGAGCATCGTGCGCGCGTCGCAGCCCCAGCCCGCTACGGTCTCGAAGGGCAGGCCGCACTGACGGCAGAGCGAGAGTATCTCCTCCGCAAGCTTCTCGGTGCGCAGCCCCATCGGATAGGCCATGTTCGCCGCGGCCTTGATGACCATGTGGCCTTCGGCGGCGTGGCGCTTCGCGAGCAGCTCGCGGTCGAGCAGCATTTCTTTTCCGAGCTCGTCGAGCTCTTCGTCTGTCATGTCGGTGAACTCGAAGACGTTGCCGCGCGGCATCTTCTCCTCGTCCATGCCGAGCTGCGCCGCTCCGCACATCTTGACGCGGTCGAGCGCGCCGCCCATCTCGTGGTTGACGACTGCGGAGCTCGTCGTGACGCCGTCGACGACGCCCTTCGTTATGAGCTCCGCGATGAGCGTCGTGACGCCCTCGTGGAGGTTCGGGCCGCTGCCGGTGACGACGGCGACCTTGCCGCCCCTCTTCTTGGCTTCGACGACTTTGTTTACCGCCGCGTCGAGAGCTTCGCGCGAGCGTTCGTCGAGGCCGTTGTAAAATTCCTCTATTAGTCCGCGGTTAATTGCCATTTTCTCTTTCCTCCGCTTCCGTTCAGAGATATTTTTTTATGATTTTCCACGTGCGCGCGGATGCGCCGCGTGATTTGTCGAAGTATTCGCGGCTCAGCGCGAGCCATTTTTCGCGTCCGCCCTCGCCCTCGTCCGCCACTGCGAGCCACGCGCGGGCGAGGCCCTCTTCGTCCGCGACCTGCGAGGCCGCGCCCATCGCGAGGAAGGCGCGCGACGCGTGAGCGAAGTCCTCCATGTGCGGGCCGTACTGGACGGGGACGCCCCACGAGAAGGGCTCGAGGATGTTTTGCCCGCCCTTGTCGGCGAAGCTGCCCCCGACGAACGCGGAGCGCGACGCGCCGTATAGGTCGAAGAGCACGCCTATGCGGTCTATTATCAGCACATCCCAACCGGCGGTCAAGCCGGAGAACATAGCGGTCCTGTACTCCGCGGGCACGAGCGACGCGACCGCCGCCGCGCGCTCGGGGTGGCGCGGAGCTATGACGAGCCGCGCCTCGGGGCGACGGCCGCGCAGAATCGCGAAGGCGGCGAGAACTTTTTCGTCCTCGCCCGTGTGCGTGCTGCCGGCGATGAATATCGGACGCTCCGGCTCGCCGAGCTCCGCCGCCAGTTTGTCGCGCGCGGCTTCGTTCCTGCGCGCGAGCAGCGCGTCGATCTTGCCGTCGCCCATCACGAAAAGTTTTTTTTCTTCGACGCCGAGACGCGCCAGCCGTTCCCTGTCCTCCTCGTCGCGCAGGAAGAGCGAGGCGAAGAGCGAGTACGCGCCGCACGCGAGCGGACGGCGCAGGCCGCCCTGCACGCGCGCCCACGTCCTGTCCGATATGCGGCCGTTGATAAGAAAGGCGGGGATTCCGCGGTCTCGGCACTCTGAGAGCATATTGGGCCAGAGCTCCGTCTCCGCCGCCGCAAAGGCGACTGGGTTCAGCGCATCGAGAGCGCGGCGGACGAAGAGATTTTTGTCCCACGGGTAGTATATATGGAAGTCGTATAAATCTTTGCCGAGGCGTTCCGCCATGGCCCTGCCGGTCTGCGTCGTCGTCGAGATGACGAACGGGCCCTCCCATCCGTCCTCGCGCGCCGCCTTGATGAAGGGCACGGCCGCCTGCACCTCGCCGACGGAGACGGCGTGGACCCACACGGGCCGCCGTCCGCGCAGCGCGGCGAGCTTTTCGGGCGCGATCAGCCCCTGGCGCTCGTCGTTGCCCTCGGTGTATTTCGCCTTGAGCTTTTTATGCGAGAGCGCGAAGAATATATCTATCGCGCCCCCGTAGAGGCCGCGCAGCAGAGACAGCTACGCCACCCCCGCTTTGAGTATCTCGTGGATGTGGACCATGCCGACGGGCCTGTTCTCGTCGTCGACTACGATGAGCGCCGAGACCTCCCACTGTTCGACGATGCGCACGGCTTCGACCGCGAGGCGGTCGGGGCCGATGACGCGCGGATGCGTCGTCATCGCCTGCGAGACCGGGAGCTCGAGCCCTTCGACGCCGTTCTTCTCGATGAAGCGGCGCAGGTCTCCGTCGGTGAAGACGCCCGCGAGCCTGCCGTCGTCGCCGACGATGGCCGTCGCGCCGTAGCCCTTGCTCGTGATGTCGAATATCGCGTCGCGCACGCGCGCGTTGACGTTCGTCACAGGCAGCTTGTCGCCGCTGCCCATGAGGTCGCGCACGCGGAGCAGCAGACGCTTGCCGAGAGAGCCGCCCGGATGGAAGAGCGCGAAGTCTTCCTTCTGCAACCCGAGCAGCAGCGTCGCCATGCCCGCGACGGCGTCGCCTATCGCCATCTGGAGCGTCGTGCTGCTCGTCGGAGCGAGGCCGAGCGGGTCGGCCTCGGCGTCGACGTGGCTGTTGAGCACGACGTCGGCCTCGCGCGCGAGCGACGACTGCGGGTTGCCGGTCACCGCGATTATCGGCGCGCCGATTCTTTTGAAGTATGGAATGATGTCTATAAGTTCGTGAGTTTCTCCGCTGTTGCTGAGGAAGTAGCCGACGTCCTCGCGGCATACCATGCCGAGGTCGCCGTGCGCGCCCTCCGTCGCGTGCAGGAAGAAGGCCGGAACGCCGAGCGAGGCGAAGGTCGCCGCGCTTTTGCGTCCCACGTGGCCGGACTTGCCGAGGCCGGAGACGACGACGCGTCCGCGGCAGCGGCTCACAAGATGCGCCGCGCGCGCGATTTCGTCGCCTAAACGGCCCGCAGCCGCTTCGAGCGACGCAGCCTCCTTGAGCAGGATTTCGCGCCCCGTCGTTATAAGCTCGTCGTTGGAAATTTTCTTTTCTTCACGTTCGTATGGAAGGCTCATCGTCTACTCCTCCGCCCAGTCAAGCCGCGAGAAGCCGAGCTTCCCGCGAACAACGCCGTCTATCTCATGCACCTGCCGCAAAACCTCGCGCACCTTCGCGAGAGGTATCGAGTTCGGCCCGTCGCACTTCGCGCGCTCTGGCTCGGGGTGGACCTCCATGAAGAGCGCGTCCATGCCTATCGCTGCCGCCGCGCGTATGAGCGGCAGGACGAACGAGCGGTCGCCGCCGCTGCATGTGCCCTTGCCTCCCGGTTTCTGCACGCTGTGCGTCGCGTCGAACATGACGGGCACGCCGAGCGAGCGCATGACCGGCAGCGAGCGGAAGTCTACCGAGAGCTCATGGTAGCCGAACTCCGTGCCGCGCTCGCAGAGGATTACGTCCTCGCAGCCGCTCTCGCGGCACTTGCCGAGCACCGAGGCCATGTCCTCAGGGGCCATGAACTGCGCCTTCTTCACGTTAAGCGGCTTGCCGGTGCGGCTCGCCGCCGCGAGCAGGTCCGTCTGGCGGCAGAGAAAAGCCGGTATCTGAAGCAGGTCTACGTGCTTCGCCGCAGCCTCGGCCTGCCACGGCTCGTGAATGTCCGTGACGACGGGGACGCCTGCCTCGCGCCCGATCTCCGAGAGCCATTCGAGCCCTTTCTCGACTCCGGGGCCGCGGTAGCTCTTTATCGAAGTCCTGTTCGCTTTGTCGAAGGAAGCCTTGAATATATAGCCGAAGCCGAATTCGGCGCAGTATTCCTTCATCGTCTTCGCAATCGCCAGCGCCTCCTCGAAGGTGTCGAGCACGCACGGGCCGGCGGCCACGGCGAGCGTTCCCCCTCCGACGGAGACGTTCCCGACCTTCACCACTCTTACGTCATTTGAGGCGGACATCTTCATCAGCTCCTTCGCCTTTCGTTTTTCTATTCGCCGAGCGAATCGAGGTATTTCTTATATTTTTCATAGACGCGGCAGCGGGCCTCCCAGCCCAGCTCCGCCGCGCAGTAATCGACGACGTTGTCAAGCGCGCCCATGCGTCCGAGGTTCTTTATGCCGGCCTCCTGCATCGAGCGGCGCAGCTCAGGGTTCGTCAGTATGCGCTCCGCGGCGGCCGCGAGCTCCGCGGGCTCCGCGGGTACGAGCACCTCGGCCTCGCGCAACAGCTTCTTCTGGCGCAGCTTGCCGCGCTCTATTATCGAGACGACGGGGACGCCGAGCCCGGCGCAAAGCTGGTTCGCCGTCCCGCCGAGGCCGACGAGCAGCTCCGCGCCGTAGGCCGCCGCGGCGACCGGCGCGCGGCATATCGTCACTTCGGCGGCGGCGGAGCGCAGCGTCCCGCCGTCCTCCGAGAGCGTCCAGCCGTCGAGGTTCTCTGTCATTTTTTTCAAATCTATCGTCGGCGCGGGCACCATGACGAAGCAACATTCCATCTTCGACGCGAGCAGCGTCACGGTGTCGAGCACGAGCTTTATGTCGTCGTATGCGCGCGGACGGCTGCCGGGCAGCAGCAGGATTTTGAAGCCCTTGCCGTTCCACGCGAAGGCGGGCTCGTTCGTCTCGTCGAGCAGGTCCATGATGGGGTTGCCCTGGAAGACCGCCGGCACGCCGCGGTCGACGAGCTCGCGCGCGGTCTCCTCGTCGCGCGTCCAGACGAGAATGCAGCGGCGGCGCATCAGCCATTTTTCTATGCGCATGTGTCCCGTGAGGTGGACGGACTTCGCCGTTGCGACGAAGAGCGGCTTCATGCCCTGTCCCCAGAGCACGGAGAGCAGCAGGTAGACGTCGCCGACGCAGACGGGCGTGCGGTACTTCCCGCAAAGCTCGCGCATCTTCTTCATCTGGCTCTTTATCGCGCCGCCAAGGCCGTGGCGCATGTCGCCGACGAGGTCGCGCAGGTGGTACTTCACGACGCCGCCGCTCGGCATGTCCGCGGGCGGCGAGACGACGTTGATTCCGTTCATCTTATAGGGCTTGCCGGAGCCGACGAGCGCAAAGGCGTCGACGTTGGCGCAGGGGAAGCGCGCCTTGAGCTTCTTCGCGAGCACGACGCCTATCGCGTCCTCGCCGTTGCCGTTCGAGGCGACGAGGAACGACGGCCGCAGCTTTTCGAGGATTTTCCGGCGGAAGCCGAGCGGGTCGCGCAGCGCGACCTTGATGCAGGGAACGTAGAGCGGGAGGTTGAGGCTCAGCTTCCGCGGCATATTCGCCAAGTCCTTCTCCGTGCAGACGAAGCCGTCGGCCCCTATCTCCGCGGCGAGCTTTTCAAGCTCCGCTATTTCGTTTTCGGTGAGTATATGATGGTCGCGGTAGGTCCGCCGCTCGGCGACAGCGACGCCCAGCTCGTCTAGGAACTGATAAAATCCGCCGGGGTTGCCGATTGCGGAGAGCGCGATGTATTTTCCCTCCGGCACGAAGCCTTCGTCCTCGACCGTGCGTTCGCCGCCGCCGGCCTCGCGCGCTATCCAAGACTCGAGCTTTATGTCCGCGACGAAGATTCTGTCCTCCGTCACGTAGGGCGAGATTTTTCCCTTGATTTCCTCAATCGCGCCGGCCTTCGCCTGGTTCGCCTTCGTCAGCACGATGATGTCGGCGCGGCGGAAGGCCGACATCGGCTCGCGCATCGAGCCCGCCGGTATGACCTGCCCGTTGCCGAAGGGACAGGTCGAGTCGACGAGGACGATGTCCACGTCGCGCCCCATCTTCCTGTGCTGGAAGGTGTCGTCGGTGACGGCGACCTCCGCGCCGAGAGAGGCGAGCAGCTTGACGCCCTCTATCCTCTTGCGCGAGACGACGACCTTCGTGTCGGGCAGGCGGCGCGAGAGCATGAGCGGCTCGTCGCCAGCGAAGTCGCGGCGCGTGCTTTTTTTATCCTGCCCTATCCAAAGCGGCGGGTGCTCCTTCGTCCTGTAGCCGCGGCTCACGAGGCCCGCCTTTATCCCGGCCTCGGCGAACTGGCGCACGACGTACTCGGCCATCGGCGTCTTGTTCGTCCCGCCGAAGCAGTTGTTCCCGATGCTCACGACGGGGAGCACCGGGTCGGCGACGGAGAATATCCCGCGCTTGTAGAATCCTATCCGCAGCCGCATCCATGCGCGCGTCACGAACTGGCAGGGCCAGAGGAAGCCCCATACCGGAGAGCCTCCCTCGCCGCGCGCGTATTTAAGATAGCTGCGAAGTATCCACGACATTTTTCTATTCCGTCTCTATATGCTCGCCGGCCGTGAAGAGCCTGTAGTAGTGGCCGTGAAGCGCGAGCAGCTCGTCGTGCGTGCCCGACTCGGTTATCACTCCGTCGCGCAGCACGAATATCCTGTCGGCGTCGCGTATCGTCGAAAGGCGGTGCGCGATGATGATCGCGGTGCGCCCTTCCATAGCGTTGCGCATCGCCTCCTGCACCTGCTGTTCGACGAGCGCGTCGAGCGACGAGGTCGCCTCGTCCATTATCAGTATGCGCGGGTCGCGCACGACGGCGCGCGCAATCGCGACGCGCTGGCGCTGTCCGCCCGAGAGCGTCACGCCGCGCTCGCCGACCTCGGTGTCGAAACCTTTCGGCAGCGTCGCGATGAAATCGTAAATGCCCGCAATCTTCGCCGCGCGCACAAGGTCGTCGCGCGTCGCGCCCTTGAAGCCGTAGCTGATGTTGTAGGCGAGCGTCCCCTTCATGAGCACGGGGTCCTGCGGCACGACGCCTATCTGGCGGCGATAGGACTTCAGCTCGAGGTCGCGCAGGTCGATGCCGTCGATTTTTATCGCGCCCCACTGCGGGTCGTAGAAGCGCATGACGAGGTCCGCTATCGTGGACTTACCCGCGCCGGTCGGGCCGACGATGGCGATCTTCTCGCCGGGCTTTATCTCGAAGTTGATGTCCTTGAGCACAGGCTTCGACTCGTCGTAGCTGAAGCGCACGTCCTCGAATACGACGCGCCCCTCCATTTTCGGATGCGTTATCGGATTTTCGGCGAGCGGCACTTCGTTAGCCTCGTCGAGAATTTCAAAGACGCGGTCCGCCGAGGCGACGCCCTGCTGTATCGTGCTGACGACGCGGCTCAATACGCGCACCGGCTGCACGAGCAGGCCGACGTAGGTGCAGAAGGCTATGAGGCCGCCCGCGGTGAGCGAGCCCGCTATGACGCTGCGCCCGCCTATCCAGAGTATGAGCGCGAGCGCCGCGATGAGGATGACCTCGACGAAGCCCTCGAGGATGCCGCGCACCTGCGTGCCCTTCATGAGCGCCTTGAAGTGGAGATTGCTCTCTTCTTCGAATCTCTTATATTCCTCTTCCTCCGTCGCGAAGGAGCGCACTATCTTGATGGACGAGAGAGCCTCCTGCGCAATCGCCGCGACCATAGCGAGCCGCTCCTGTATCACGGAGCCGACACGCCGCAGCTTCGAGGCCGCCTTGTCGATGACGAGCACGGCGACGGGGATTATCGTGAAGGTCGCGAGCGTCAGCTTCCAGTTGAGGAAGAGCAGCAGCCCGATTATTCCGAAGAAGGTGACGCCCTGCACGACGAGGTCGACTATGACGTTCCCCAAAATGTTCTGGAGCGTCGCGACGTCGTTCGTGATGCGCGAGAGGAATTCGCCCGAGCGCTTCTTGTAGAGCGTGAGCAGCGAGAGCCGCTGCGTGTGATCGTAGAGCTCGAGCCTTATGTCGATGACAACCTTCTGCCCGACCCACGTCATCAGGTAGAGATTCGCGTAGGCGAAGACGGCCTTGAGTATATAGAGCACGACGACGCCGACGCAGAGGATGTTGAGCATGTAGAGCTTTTTCTGAATCAGCACGTCGTCGACTACGTTCTTGATGAGCCACGGCGGGATGATGCCGAATATCGCGGAGAGCACCATGCAGCCAATCGCGTAGGCGAGCCGCTTCTTATACGGCAGGCAGTACTTGAGCAGGCGCACGTAGGACTGCCATTCCTCTTTCTTCGCTAAGTTGAGCATTACGCCGCCTCCCCCGCTATGCGCGAGCACCAGAAGTCGTAGACGCCCTCTTCGCCGAGCGTCGCGCGCGCGCGTTCCATGACCTCGCCGGTGCGCCCGCGCAGGCCGCCGCGGTCTTCAAGCCACGCGAGCGCCGCGTCGGTCAGGTTCGCGGCGGTCGCCTTCTCCTGCAGCAGCTCCGGGAACATCTCGCAGCCCGCGAGGATGTTCGCCATCGCGTAGTATTTAGTCTTTATGACGCAGCGCGCCACGAGCGCCGAGATGGGGTTGAGCCTGTAGGTGACGACCATGTAGCGGCGGCGCAGCAGCGCTTCGACCGTTATCGTGCCGCTCGCGCCGACGGCGCAGTCCGCGGTCTCCATGAGCGCGCCGCCCGGGCCGTCGTAGTGGCGGATGCCCTTTTCGGAGAAGCGGCGTATCATTTCGGCGCGCACCGTCGGGTTGAGGCCCGGCGCTACGGAGAAGACCGGCTGCCAGCCCATCGAGCCGAGCGCCGAGGCCGCCTCCTCCATGATCGGGAGCAGGGACTTTATCTCGCTTCCGCGGCTTCCGGGAAGGAAGGCAACGAGCTTCCCCGGCTCGTAGTCGACGCCGAGGTCCGGCGTCTCCGCGCGGTGGTTGTATTCCTCGAGAAGCGGATGCCCGCGCCACGCGCTCGCGCAGCCGCGCGAAAGCAGGTAATCGTGTTCAAATTTGAATAAAGGCAGACATTCGTCGACGTCGCGGCGAAGGTCGTTCGCGCGTCCGCTGCGCCACGCCCAGACCGTCGGCGGCGAGAGATAGAAAATTTTTCCGCGGTAGCCGCGCGCGCGCAGCTTCGCAATCAGCCGCATGTGGTAGTCCGGGCTGTCGCAGACGACGACGGCCTCGGGCGCGCGCTCGATTATGCGCTCCACCATCTCGCGGCGCAGCGCGAGTATCGAGGGTATCGCGGAGAACACTTCGGTGAGGCCGAGCAGTTGCAGCCGCTCGCCGTTCCATTCGGCGCGGACGCCAGCGTTTCTCGACTCGACGCCGCCCATGCCCCAGATGTCGCCGGAGTAGCCGCGCTCGCGCAGCTTCATGGCTAGGCGCGCCGTATAGTGGTCGCCCGACGCTTCGCCGGAGCTTATAAAGATCGACAAACTTCCACTCCTATGACGGCTATGCGCTCGCGTTCGGCGACGCGCGCAAATTCCTCGGGGTTCAGTATGAGCGTCCAGCCCGCGTGCAGCGCGAGGCAGGTGAGCTTCGCCTCCGCCATGTGCATCAGTGTGTCGGGGCCGACCGTCGGGATGTCGTAGCGTTCGTCCTGGTCGAGGCGCATCATCTTCGCGACGGTGCCGCCCTTGCAGAGCGAGCCGGCGCGAAGCAGCGTCGCGTCGGTCCCCTCCATCGCCTCGACGGCGATGACGGAGCGCTTGTGTACTATGACGGTCTGGCCGAACGAAAGCGGCACGACCTTTTTGCATATATCGAAGCCGTATTCCGCGTCGTCGAGCTCCTCGCGCGACGGCGCGCGGCCCGCGATGCGTCCCTTCCTCGCGAGGAGGTCGGGAATTATATCGCGGTAGCTCAGCACGCGGAAGCCCTGCTTTTCAAGGAAGTCCACTATCGCGCCGAGGATGGAGTGGTCGTCGCGGAAAACGAGGCTCGCGAGGAAGCGCTGCGTCGTGAGGTCGAAGAGCGACGGCTTGAAGACGAGCGTCTTCGACACCGTGCCGGCCATGATGATGTCTCTCACGCCGCGCTTCTTCATGTCGTTTATCGTAAAGCCGAAGTCCGGCTTCGTTATGTTCACGACGTCGAGCGCGTACTTCGACAGCTCGCCTATCTGCTCTCTTATCGAATAGACGACAGGCGGGGTTCCCTGGTCCGTCAGCCGGCTCGCGATGGCGACGGGAAGAAGTCCTTCACCGGCGACTAGGGCTATCTGGTTTTCCACAATCATACCTCCCGGGCGGTTCTGCGAAGGAGCGTTGCTCCTTTTAATATTTTCACGCCGAAACGGCGGCTGTGGCATCCGAAGACGAAAATGCCAATCCTACAACGCCTAAGTATAGCATAAAGCGCGCCTCCGCCGCTCGCGGAAGTTTGCCTAACCGAGCGCGACGTCGAGTGCCATCATGACGGCGAAGCCGACGAGGAAGCCCGTCGTCGCGAGATCGCCGTTGCCCGATGCCTGCGACTCCGGCACCGTCTCCTCGACGACGACGAAAATCATCGCGCCCGCCGCGAACGCGAGCGCGAAGGGCAGAACGGGCCGCGCGGCCCAGACGAGCAGAGCGCCGATGAACGCAAACACCGGCTCGACGATCGCGGAGAGCTGCCCGTAGAAGAAGGCGCGGGCGCGCGACAGCCCCTCGCGGCGCAGCGGCATCGAGACGGCGAGCCCTTCGGGGAAGTTCTGCAGCCCCATGCCGAGCGCGAGAGCGGCGGCTCCCGCGAACGTAGCCTCGGGCATCGCGCCCATCGCGCCGAAGGCGACGCCGACCGCGAGCCCTTCGGGAATGTTGTGCAGAGTGATGGCGAGCACGAGCAGCGTCGTGCGCCGCAGCGACGAGGGCGGGCCGTCGGGCGTCGTCTCCGCCATCGCGGGGTGCAGGTGCGGCATCGCCATGTCGAGCAGCCGCAGCGCCGCGCCTCCCGCGAGGAAGCCCGCGACGGGCGGAAGCCAGCCCGGATAGCCGAGCTCCTCTGAAATTTCTATCGCGGGCGCGAGCAGCGACCAGAAGCTCGCGGCGACCATGACGCCGCCAGCGAAGCCGAGCATCACGTCGAGCGTCTTCTGCCCCGGCCGCTTGGCGAGAAATACGCCGGACGCGCCGAGCGCCGTGAAGCCCCACGTGAAGAGCCCGGCTATGAGCGCGCGCAGCGGCGGCGAGAGTTCCATGAAAAATTCCATCCGATACCTCCGTTCGTCGAAAACGATTTTAATTATTATACCGCGCAGCGCGCGCCGCGCGAAGCGTGCGGAAAGAGCGCGGAACCGAGCCACGCGCCGCGGAGCGCCGAGACCGCCGCGGGGATGTCGTCCGACGGTATTCCCGCGAAGAAGAGCGCGACGCCGCCCTCCCAGCGCTCGACGGCCGCGCCAGCCTCCGCCGCGAGACGCGCCGCCGCCTCGGGCTCGGCGCATGGGATTACGGCGGCGGTGTAGCTTTCGAGAATCGTGAAATCCATATCGCCGAAGGCCGCGCGCAGCTCAGCGGCGAGCAGTCGGCTCTTGCGCAGGTAGATTTTGCGACAGCGGCGCAGATGGCGTTCGAGGCCGCCGCTTACGATATATTCCGCGAGCGCGAGCTGCTCCGCCTTGCCCGCCGTCGGGTCGTAGAGGCGCGCCGCGGCGGCGCAGCGCTCGGCGATGCGCGCGGGCAGCGCCATGTAGGCAATGCGCACGGAGGGCAGCAGCATCTGCGAAAAGCTGCCGATGTAGACGGCGTTGTCGGGCGCGAGCGCCTGCGCCGCGGGTATCGGACGCGCGCGCCAGCGCAGCTCGCCGTTGTAGTCGTCCTCGACGAGCAGGCGGCCCTCGCGCGCCCACGAGGCGAGCGCCTTGCGCCTCGCGTCCGCGCGCGCGAAGGACTCTGCCGGGCGCTTCGACGAAATTTCAAGAAACAGCTCCGCGCCTCCGCGCTCCGCGGCCTCGGGGCTCTCCGCGCGCGTCACGCTCCAGCCGCAGTCGCGCAGTATCCGCTCGCCCTGCTCGAAGCCCGGCGAAGCGACCGCGGCGCGCCCGGGCGTTCCGAGGGCGCGGCACAGGAGAAACAGAAGCTGCTGCGTGCCCGAGGCGACGACGACGTTCTCCGCCTCGCTCCTCACGCCGCGCGCGCGGTAGGCGTAGGCGGCGAGCGCGCGCCGCAGCTCCGGCTCGCCGCGAGGGTCGCCGCGCGTGATTATCTCGCCCCGACGCTTGAGCGCGGCGCGCACGCAGCGGCCCCACGCCTCGGCGTCCGCGGCCTCCGCGTCTATCGAGCCGCTGCGGAAGTCGAAACGCGGCGGCGCTTCCTCCACCTCGCGGCGAGCGCGAAGATTTCCCGCCGCAGGCTCGCCGCGCGCGACGAAGCAGCCGCTCTTCGGCACGCTCTCGATTTTCCCCTCGACCGTGAGACGCGCATAGGCGTTCTCGACCGGCGAACGGCTCACGGAGAGCGCGGCGGCCAGCTCGCGCACAGACGGCAGCCTCGCGCCCGCGGCGAGCGCCCCGCTCTCCGCCGCCTCCGCGAGCGCGCGGTAGATCTGCTCCCACACGGGAGTTTTTGAATTTTTGTCGAGCTCTATAAAATCTGTGACCATCGCTCCGCTCCAATCTGTCATTCTAAAATTCTCAATATCTGGCCATTGAAGCAATGACAACTATATTCTATAACAATGGCGCACGGCCGTGGAACCTCCACGAAAGGAACATGAACGATGACGGAACAGGAAAACAGAGTGAAGCTCAACAGGGACCTCGCGCGTATGCTGCGCGGCGGCGTGATTATGGACGTGACTACGCCGGAGCAGGCGCGCATAGCCGAGAAGGCGGGAGCCTGCGCGGTCATGGCGCTCGAGCGCGTGCCGGCCGACATACGCGCCGCGGGCGGCGTCGCGCGCATGAGCGACCCGCGGATGATTAAGGAAATCCAGCGCGCCGTTAGCATCCCCGTCATGGCGAAGTGCCGCATCGGCCACATCACGGAGGCGCGCATACTCGAGGCGCTCGACATAGACTACATAGACGAGAGCGAAGTGCTCTCCCCCGCCGACGACGTTTACCACATAGACAAACGGCAGTTCCGCGTCCCGTTCGTCTGCGGCGCGCGCAATTTGTCCGAGGCGCTGCGCCGCGTCGAGGAGGGCGCCGCGATGATACGCACGAAGGGCGAGCCGGGGACGGGCGACGTGGTGCAGGCAGTGCGCCACATGCGCGCCGTGCGCGCGGAGATTGCGCGCGTGCTCTCGCTGCGCGACGACGAGGTTTTCGAGGCGGCGAAGGAGATGCAGGTCCCCGCGGCGCGGCTCTTCGAACTGCGCGAGCTCGGCGGCCTTCCCGTCGTGAACTTCGCGGCGGGCGGCGTCGCGACTCCCGCGGACGCGGCGCTGATGATGACGCTCGGAGCGGAGGGCGTCTTCGTCGGCAGCGGCATCTTCAAATCGGGCGACCCCGCGAAGCGCGCCGCCGCAATCGTCAAGGCCGTGACGAATTACCAAAATCCGGAAATCCTCGCTGAGGTCTCCGAGGACCTCGGCGAAGCGATGGTCGGGACGAACGCGGACGAAATAGCCCTGCTTATGGCGGAGCGCGGAAAATGAGCGGCGCGCTCACAGTCGGCGTGCTCGCCGTGCAGGGGGCCTTCGCGGAGCACCGCGATGCGCTTCTGCGCGCGGGCGCGAATCCGCGCGAAATCCGCGGGCCGCGCGAGCTCGACGACATCGACGCGCTGATACTGCCCGGCGGCGAGAGCACGGCGCAGGGGCGGCTCATGCGCGAGCTCGGATTATTCGAGCCGGTCGCCGCGATGATAGGCGGCGGCCTGCCGGTATTTGGAACATGCGCGGGGATGATACTGCTCGCGAAAAATATCGAGAACGACGCGCGCCGCCATTTCGCCGCGATGGATATAACGGTGCGGCGCAACGGCTACGGGCGGCAGCTCGCGAGCTTCGTGACGCGCGGGCGCTTCGCGCAGTACGAGGACATCGAGATGGTCTTCATCCGCGCGCCCTACATCACGGCGGCGGGGCCGGACGTCGAGGTTCTCGCCGAAATCGACGGGCGCGCCGTCGCAGCACGCGAGGGACGCATGCTCGCCGCGGCCTTCCACCCCGAGATGACGCCGGACCTGCGCGTGCTCGAATATTTCCTCGCTATGGCGCGCGCCTGAAACCTCCGCGCCGCGCTATAATTTAAGCGCACGGCATCAAATCAAAGGAGGAATATCCCGCATGGACGAAGTCTACAAATTTCTGAAAGAGAACCCGATTTTCTACGTCGCGACGATGGACGGAGACCAGCCGCGCGTGAGGCCCTTCGGCGTCGTCGCGCTCTTCGAGGGCAGGCTCTACCTCCAGACCGGCAACGTGAAGCCCGTCTTCAAGCAGATGACGGCGAACCCGAAGATAGAGCTCTGCACGATGGGCAAGGACGGGACCTCGTGGCTGCGCGTCGCCGCAGAAGTGGTGCTCGACCCGCGCGTCGAAGCGCGCCGCCATATGCTCGAAGAGAACCCGACGCTGCGCCGCCTCTACTCCGAGGACGACGGTGTCGGCGAGGTGCTCTGGCTCAAGAACGCGACGGCGACCTTCTATTCGTTCGAGGGCGAGCCGCGCGTCGTGAAGTTCTAGCGAAATTTTCCAGACGGCACGAAAAGAGGGCGGAAGCGCGAAGCTCCCGCCCTCTTTTTATAATTTTGCGCCGCGCGCCTAGCCCAGGATTTTTTTCAAATCTTCTTCGGGCGTCGAGACGGGCGCGATGTTGTAATGCTCGACGAGGAAGTTCAGCACGTTCGGCGATACGAAGGCCGGGAGCGTCGGGCCGAGCAGTATGTTCTTTATGCCGAGGTGCAGCAGCGTGAGCAGGATGCAGACGGCCTTCTGCTCGTACCACGAAAGCACCAGCGACAGCGGCAGCTCGTTGACCGTGCAGCCGAAGGCCTCCGCGAGCGCCGTCGCGACCTTTATCGCGCTGTAGGCGTCGTTGCACTGCCCCATGTCCATTATGCGCGGGAAGCCGCCCGCCTCGCCGAGGTCGATGTCGTTGAAGCGGTACTTGCCGCAGGCGAGCGTCAGCACAATCGTGTCCGCGGGCGTCAGCCTCACGAAGTCGGTGTAGTAGTTGCGTCCCGTCTTCGCGCCGTCGCAGCCGCCGACGAGGAAGAAATGGCGTATCGCGCCGCTCTTGACCGCCTCGACTATGCGTCCGGCCTCCGCGAGCACAGCGCCGTGGCCGAAACCTGTCGTCGCCGCCATGCCGCCGTTGATTCCTGTAAACCTGCGTCTCTCCGGCCAGCCGCCGAGTTCGAGCGCCTTTTCGATGACCGGCGTGAAATCCTTGTCCTCGCCGACGTGCGCCGCGCCGGGGAACGACACTACCTCCGTCGTGAAGACGCGGTCCGCGTACGAAGGCTTGGGCGGCATCAGGCAGTTCGTAGTGAAGAGTACCGGCGCTGGGATTGCGTCGAACTCCTTCTGCTGGTTCTGCCACGCAGTGCCGAAGTTGCCCTTGAGGTGCGGATATTTTTTCAGCTCCGGGTAGGCGTGCGCGGGGAGCATCTCGCCGTGCGTGTAGACGTTGACGCCGCGGCCCGCAGTCTGTTCGAGCAGCAGCCTGAGGTCGCGCAGGTCGTGGCCCGTCACGACGATGAAGGGCCCCGGCTCTACTGTGAAGCTGACGCGCGTGGGCTGCGGCGTGCCGAAGCTCTCGGTGTTCGCGCGGTCGAGCAGCTCCATGCAGCGCAGGTTGACTTCGCCGGTCTTGAGGACGAGCGGCAGAAGTTCGTCCATCGTGTCGGACTTCGCAAGCGCCGCGAGAGCTTCGAAGAAGAAGCCGTCCACCTCCGCGTCGCGGTAGCCGAGCACCGCGGCGTGATACGCGTAGGCCGCCATGCCGCGCAGGCCGAAGAGTATCAGCGACTTGAGCGAGCGTATGTCCTCGTCCGCCTCCCAGATTTTCCTGACGTCGTAGGCCGGCGCTTCGTCTCCGAGCTTTTTACGCGCCTCACGCACACGCGCCGCGAGCTCCGCGACGGTCGCGCTGTTGAAGTTCACGTTCGTCACCGTCGTGAAGAGCCCTTCGAGCATCAGCCGCGCGCCGCACTCCGGCGCTTTGCCGCCCGCCGCGCAGGCGAACGAAATCAGCTCGCCCGTCAGACCGTCCTGAAGCTCCGCGGTATCCGCGGGCTTCCCGCATACTCCCATATTGCCCATGCAGCCGCGGCATCCCGCCGTCTGCTCGCACTGAAAACAAAACATTTTTCTTTCCATGATATAACCCCTCCGTTGTTCCGCGCTCTCGCGCCTAGTCCAGAATTTCCCCGTCGACCGCCACGGTGACCACCTGCCACGGCAGGAACTTGCCGCTCGCCATCAACGCGCGCTTCACCGCGTCCTCTATGCCGCCGCAGCACGGGACCTCCATGCGCACGACGGTCACGTCCTTTATGTCGTTGTTCCTGATTATCTCCGTCAGCTTCTCCGCGTAGTCCACGCCGTCGAGCTTCGGGCAGCCGACGAGCGTCACGCGCCCCTTGATGAAGCGCTCGTGGAAATCGGCGCGCGCGAAAGCCGTGCAGTCCGCCGCGACGAGCAGCTTCGCCCCGTCGAAGTACGGCGCGCGCACCGGCGCGAGCTTTATCTGCACGGGCCACTGCGACAGGCGCGACGCAGCGGCGCTCCCGCGCGGCGCGGAAACCTCCGCGGCTTCGCGCTTCAGCTCGCGCGAGTATGTGCCGGGGCATCCGCACGGCAGCTTCCCCTCCGCGGCGCGCTTCGCCGCGACGTTCGCCTCCGCCGCGGCCTTGTTGTATGGCGCGGCCTCGCGCTCGACGAAGCTTATCGCTCCCGTCGGGCAGGCCGGCAGACAGTCGCCCAAGCCGTCGCAGTAGTCGTCGCGCATAAGCCGCGCCTTGCCGTCCACCATTGCGATGGCTCCCTCGTGGCAGGCGTTCGCGCACGCGCCGCAGCCGTTGCATTTTTCTTCGTCTATCTGAATTATCCTTCTTTTCAAAGCTTATTCCTCCTCCGCGGCGCTCCGCGCCGCTTTCGTCGTTTTCATCGCTCTTCCTTGATTCAACGGGTTAAGCATAATACAATGGACTGGGAAAGTATGTCGCAAATACAACGGACGGCGGATAATGATGAGAAAATATCTCGACGTGATAAAAAGCTCGCGGCTCTTCCGCGACATAGACGACGGCGAAATAGAGGCGATGCTAGCCTGCCTCTCCGTCTCCTCGCGCGAGTACGCGAAGAACGAATTCATCCTGCGCGCCGGAGAACGCTCGAGCTCCATCGGTCTCGTGCTCGCCGGCGCAGTCCACATAATCAAGGAAGATTTTCTCGGCAACCGCAACATCATCGCGGAGGCGCAGCCCGGAGAAATATTCGCTGAAAGCTACGCCTGCGTCCCCGGCGCGCCGCTCGGCGTCAGCGCCGCGGCGGCGGAGCGCAGCGAGGTGATGTTCATGGACGTGAGCCGCGTGCTCACAGTCTGCGGCTCGGCCTGCGCCTTCCACGCGCGGCTCATGCGCAACCTGCTCGCCGTGCTCGCGGAGAAAAACCTACAATTCAGCGAAAAGCTCACCTACATGACGCAGCGCTCCACGCGGCAGAAGCTTCTCGCATATTTATCGGCCGAGTCGCTGCGCCGCGGCGCGCGCGAATTCGAGATACCGTTCAACCGCCAGCAGCTAGCGGACTACCTCTCGGTGGATCGCAGCGCGCTCTCGGGCGAACTCTCGAAGCTGCGCGGCGAAGGGCTGCTCGACTACCGCAAGAACAAATTTACGCTCGCGCCGGGAACGGGCGGCGGCGAGTAAACGTCCGCACCGTTGTATAATTTCAGCGGACGGAGGTAAGGCTATGTATTCGACCGAAAAGACGGAACAATGGTTCGCGCGCTACGTCGACTCCTTCCGCGTCGGCGGCGCGCTTGAAAATATGCAGGAGCTGAAGCGGAAGCACAGCCGGCGCGTCTGCGCCATCGCCTGCGCGATAGCGGAGTCGCTTGAATGGAACGAAGAGCACGACGCGTGGCTCGCCCACGCAATAGGGCTGCTGCACGACACGGCGCGCTTCGAACAGTACCGCGACTACAAGACCTTCGCCGACGCCGCGAGCTTCGACCACGGCGACAGAGGCGCGGAAATCCTGGCGCGCGGGTTCGAATGGGAGGGCATAGAGGACGGCGACAAGGAGAAGCTGCTCGCCGCGGTGAAACACCACAACAAGATAGAGATACCGCCCTCGACGCCGCTCGCGCAGTACCGCTGGTGCGCGCTCGCGCGCGACGCCGACAAGATAGACGTATTCCGCATGGTGCAGAGCCGCATCGACAACGGCACGATATACGACATGCTGCCGCGCCACAAGAGAGTCACGGGCCTCACGCCGGCGCTCGTCGAAGAGGTGCGCGCGACGGGCCGCGGCTCGTACCTCAACGCGCGCTCGCTCCAGGACTACCGCCTCATCCAGCTCACGTGGGGGCTCGACCTAAACTTCCCCGTCTCCGCCGCGACCCTGCGCGCCGAGGGCATCTTCGACAGAATCGCCGAAGATTTGAAGGAATACGGCATCGGCGACGTGGTCGGCGCGCTCATGGAGAAGATAGAAAAAATCTGAACGGCGCGGAGCAGCGGCAGGTTATATAATTTTGTAAAAAGGAGATGAGCGCGGCGATGGCTGAAAAATTGTCGATAGAGCAGATACGCGGACGTCTGACGCCGGTCTTTGAGAAGTACGGCGTGCGCCGCGCCGTGCTCTTCGGCTCTTACGCGAAGGGGACGGCCACAGCGAAGAGCGACGTCGACCTCTTCGTCGACAGCGGCCTGCGCGGGCTGAAATTCACCGGCTTCCTCTACGACATAGAGCGCGCCGCCGGAGTGAGGACCGACGTCCTAGACGCCGCGGACGTGACGCCGCGTTCTGCGGTAGAGCGCGAGATAAGGGACACGGGCATCGTCATCTATGCGAAATAAGACAATCACGGAGAAAATAATCCGTCGCGCCGATAAGATACTTGCATACTGTCACGGTATGAGCTATGAAAAATTTGCAGCCGATTCTATGCTGACCGAGGCGTGCGTCTTCAACCTCAGCCAGATAGGCGAGCTCGCGAATCAGCTTGACGATGATTTTACGCTCACCCACGCGGAAATACCGTGGCGCAGCCTCTACGGACTGCGCAACCGCATCGTCCATGACTACGACGGCGTCAACATGAACTTGATATGGACGATAATTACAGAAGACCTTGAACCGCTGCGCCGCGAGCTTCAAAAAATTTTAGAAGAACTCTAACGCACAAAAAATCCCGCCCTTGCGGGCGGGACGTTTTTTTGTTTTCTCTCGCTTACTGCGCTTCGAACATTTCCTTGCCGACTCCGCAGACGGGGCAGACCCATCCGTCGGGGATGTCTTCAAAGGCAGTGCCGGCGGCGATGCCGGAATCGGGATCGCCTATTTCGGGGTCGTAGACGTAACCGCAGACTGTGCAGACATACTTCTTCATGCGACTTTCTCTCCTTTTCTTGGCTTCTTAGGTAATGCCAAATCCCTTGCGTCCATTATAGCACGCTGAAATTATTTTGAAACGACAAAGAGCTCCTGCGCGAGGCCGGCGGTGAGCCGCTCGGCTCCGTCCGCAGTGACAAGGTAGTCGTCCTCGAGCCTCATGCCGCGCGAGCCCTCGAAGTAAAGGCCGGGCTCTACCGTCACGACGTCGCCCGCGGCGAGAATGTCGTCGCGGCGCAGCGAAAGCACGGGGCATTCGTGGACTTCGAGGCCGAAGCTGTGGCCGAGGCTGTGCGTGAAGAACTCTTCTACACCCTCGGCGGCGAAGACGGCCGCCGCGGCTTCGTGCATCGCGCAGCCCGAGGCTCCGGCTTTCAGCCCCGCGGCCCCGGCTTCGTGCGCGCGTTTGACGAGCGCGTGAAGCGCGAGCGCTTCGTCGCCCGGCGCGCCTATCGAAAAGTTGCGCGTGATGTCGCACATATATCCGTTCCAGCGCGCGCCGAAGTCGACCGTGACGCACTCGCCGCGCTCCATCGGCTTGGCGGTCGCGCGCCCGTGGGGCATCGCGCCGCGCGCGCCCGAGGCGACGATCATATCGAAGCCCGCGCCGCCGCCCGCCGCGCTTATGCGGTAGTTGAGCAGCGACTCAAATTCCTTCTCCGTCATGCCGGGGCGGACCGCGTCGAGCGTTTCGAGGAAGGCGCGCGCGCCTATCTCCGCGGCCTTCTTTATGCAGGAGATTTCTTCCGCGTCTTTTTTGCGGCGCAGCTTCTCCATCACAGCGCCGCCGTCGCGCCAGCGTCCGAGGCCGTCCGCGAGGCGAAGCCAGTTTTCGTGCGAGGTCTTGCGCGCCTCGCACAGAATTTCCTCCGCGCCGTGAGCGCGCAGGCTTGCGCGAACGTCTTCGGCGAGGCTTTCTTCCTGCTCCGTGACTTTGTAGGGAGACTGGGCGCGCCCCGCCTCGGCGTAGCGCCCGTCGAGGATGAGCTCCGGCTCCGCGTTGTCGTATATGATTATCGCTCCCGCCGTGCCGCGGAAGCCGCTGAGGTAGAATAGGCTCTCCCAGTTGGAGTCCTCGTCGTTGAGCGCGACGTATGCCTGCGCGCCGCATTTGCGCATCTCCTCGCGCAGCCGCGCCGCGCGGCTCAAAATATATTCCGCGCTCATTCTTTGCCCATCTTCAGCAGACGCCAGAGCTCTTCCGCAGGCTCGGGAAGTTTTTCCGTGAGCGGGCCGCCCATGCGCCCCGCGACGACTGAGTCGAAGCCTGCGGCTCGGAGCGAAGCCTGCGCCTCCTCGGCCTTGTCCGCGGGAACGACGGCGAGCAGGCTGCCCGAGGCTATGAGCTTGAGCGGGTCGAAGCCGAGATGCTCCGCCGCGCGTTTCGTGAGCGGATGCACGGGCAGGGAGTCGCGCCGGAGTTCCGCGCGCCGCCCGCAGAGCTGGGAGATTTCGTCAAGTCCGCCGAGGAATCCGCCCTCGGTCGGGTCGTGCATGAATTTCGCGTAGCGGCGCACGGCGCGCGACTCGGCGAGCACTGAGGTCATGTCGGCCCACGATACGATTTCCGCGATTTCTTCCTCGCTCATAAACGGCTCAAGAAGCTCAGGCCTGTCGAGAGCCAGTATCGACATCCCCTCGATGCCGATGTGCTTCGTAACGATAAGCAGGTCGCCCTCCGAGATGTCCGTCGCGCGCATGACTTTGTCGGCCGTGCCGATGAGCGCGCCCATGATGACGGGACGGTCGTAGCGGTCGTTGAACTCCGTATGTCCGCCGGCGACTGCGATGCCCTGGGCTTTGCATTCTTCGTCTATTTCGCTCATTATGCGGCGGGCGCCCTCTTCTCCGAACCTCGGCGGCAGTATGAGCGTGACCGCGAGGTACGCGGGATCGCCGCCTTTCGACGCGATGTCGTTTGAATTTATTCTGACGAGGAGTTTTCCCGCGCCGCTGTCCGCGCCGACTATCGGGTCTGACGAGAAGACGAGATATTTTCCGTCGGGCCAGCGTATGACCGAAGCGTCCTCGCCGACACCGGGGCCGATGAGGACTTCCGGGCGGCGCGCGCCTACGTACGAGAGCACGCTACGCTTGAGCGCCTCCGGCGGCAGCTTGCCGGCGGGGAGCTTATGTTCTTCCGCCATTTTTATTTCACCTCTGTGACGGGCGCATTTCTCATTGAGAATATGCAGCCGCAGTAATTCTGTCTGTATAGTCCGAGCCGTCTGCTCTCGGCGACCGAGCGCTTGAAGCCGTCGCGCTTGCGCCAGACGCGCTCCACCCACTCGACGCCGCGGCGCGCCGCGGCCTCCGCGCCTATCGCGTTGATGAGCGCGGCGTCCTTGTGCGGGCTTATCGTGAGCGTCGTGCAGAGATGCGTGAAGCCGTTCGCCGCTGCATACTCCGCCGCGGCCTCGAGCTGCACGCGGAAGCAGACGGCGCAGCGCGCGCCGCGTTCCGGCTCGTCCTCAAGGCCGCGCGTCGCGGCGAACCATTCGTCCGTCTCGTATGCGGGGACGACGAGCTCGCCGCGCGTCTCGGACGCGAGGATACGCACCGCTTCGAGCCTGCGCTCGTACTCCTCCGCCGGGTGGATGTTCCCGCCGTAGAAGTACCCCGCCGTCTCGTATTCCTCCGAGATGAGCTCGGGCCACGGAATCGTCGCGTCGGGCGCGCAGCAGATGTGAAGCAGCAGCCGCTTCTTAGTCAACGGACTCCGGCTCTTCTTTATGTTCCGTTTCGCCGTTCTCAGGCGCTTCCGCGCTTTCCGGCTCCGCCGCGCACTCTTCGCCCGCGGGCGCGGCTTCTGGCTGCGGCTCGGCGTTTTCCTCCGGCTCTTCGAGCTCGGGGAGCGGCAGGGTTTTCACGCCGAAGATGAGGTAGCCCGTGTGGCCTATCATCATGTCCTCGGGGCGTATGCGGTTCGGCTCGGTCTTGAAGTAGCGCAGCATTATCTCGACGACCTGAACGTCGGCGAAGTTGAATTCCTGCAGCGCGCGCAGCGTCTCGGATATCTGGTTCGTCGTCGGCACGAGGATGCCGAGATGGCAGCCGGGCGCGAGCGCCTCGTACGCCTTGTCGATATACTCCCACGGCGCGGGCACGTCGAGGAAGACGGCGTCGGCGTCGCGCTCCTTGAAGCCCTCGTCGAGCGAGCGCACGTTGAATTCTATGCGGTGCGCGACGCCCCACTTCTCGGCGTTCTTTTTGGCGAGCGCGGAGAATTCCTCGCGGCGGTCGTATGTGCATACCTTGCCCGTGTCGCCGACGAAGTGCGCGAAGGTGCAGCAGAGGCTGCCCGAGCCCGTGCCGCATTCGACGACGGTGCAGCCCGGGAAGATGTTCAGGTGCTCGATGATGAAGCCCGCTTCCTTCGGGAATACTATCTGCGTCTGGCGTTTTATGCGGCGCGTGAACTCGCCGAGCGTCGGGCGCAGGAGATAGTAGACCTGCCCCTTCGGCGTGCGGATGCCCTCGCCGTAATTATGCTCCATAATTTCGGAATGCTTTATCTGTCCGAAGTGCGTCCCCTGCGACTGTCCCGGCTGGACCTTGATGAGGAAGCTGTCGCCCTTTTTCGGATTCCAGATAAAAACTAAGTCGCCCTCTTTAATCATTGAGAAGTTCCTTCGCCGCAGCCGCGATGCCCTCGGCGCAGAGGCCCATGTCGGCGAGCACTTCCTTGTTCGGGCCGGAGAAGCCGTAGCGCGTCACGCCGAGGTTCTTAATCTTGACGGCCTTGCCTGCGCGCGCGAAGGCGAGCGCTGCTATCGCGCCGATGCCGGTGTCCGCGTGATGGTCCTCGGCGGTGAGCAGCGGTGTCGAGCCGACGAGCTCGAATAATTTTTCGGCGTCCATCGTAAGCGGCGTCGCGCAGTGCAGCACCTTCGCGCTTATGCCTTCCTTCGCGAGAGCCTCGGCGGCTTCGACCGCGCGGCCAGCGAGGTGGCCCATCGTGAGTATCGTCACGTCCTTGCCGTCGCGCAGCACGTCGATCGCGCCGTCGCGAAATTCGTAATCTCCGCCGAAGAAGGGCGCGCCGTCCTCCTTGAGCACGACGGGCAGCACGCTGCGGCCCATCGCGAGGCAGACGTTGCCGGGCTGCGTCAGCATCCAGCGCGTCGCCCTGTCGGTCTGGTTCGGGTCGGCTGGCACGACGACGCGCCAGCCGAAGGTGTTGCGGAAGAGGCCGACGTAGTCGATGCACTGGTGAGTCATGCCGTCCTCGCCGACGTCGAGGCCGCTGTGCGTGAGCACCGTCTTGATTCCGGCGCGGTTGACGTCGTTGAGCCTCTGCTGGTTGTAGACCTCGTCGCTTGCGAATACGCCGAAGTCCGCCCATACGGCGACGACGCCGGCCGACGAGGCCGCGCCCGCAGCCGTGGCGGTCGTGTGCTCCTGTATGCCCGCCTCTATGAATTCGTCGGGGCAGACCTTCGCGAAGCCGTCCACCTTGACGGAGCCCGCGAGGTCGCAGTCGAAGACGATGATGGGCGTCGCGCCGGCCTTGCCGTGGTTGAGCTCGCCGACCTCCGCGAGCGCCTTGCCGAAGGCTCCGCGGTTGTCTTTCTTATCTTCCTTCGTGTAGGTGTGCGGCGTGCCGGGGTCGAGCTGCGCGGCCTCGTGCTTTACGCTGCGGCCCTTCGGCAGCAGACCTTTGCGAGCTTCGAGCACCGACTCGAAGAGCGCCATGTCGCCGCCGAGCTCTTTGAGCGCCTCTTCGAGCTTGTCGCCCGACGCGGGCTTTCCGTGGTAGTCGGGGATGTTCTCCATGAAGGAGACGCCCTTGCCCATCGTCGTATGGCAGAGGACGACCGCCGGCGTGTCGGAGGCCGCGGCTTCCTTCAGCGCCTTGTAGAGCTCCGCGTAGTCGTGGCCGCAGCACTCGATCACCTTCCAGCCGTCGGCGGCCCAGAGCGCGGGGATGTCTACCGGCATGACCTCTTCGAGCCGTCCGCTGATCTGTATGTCGTTCCAGTCGACTATCGCCGTGAGGCTCGCGAGCTTTTCCTTGACGGCTATGCGGCGCGCCTCGGCGACCTGTCCCTTGACCTGCTCGCCGTCGCCCATGACGACCCACGTGCGCGCCTTTGAGCCGCGAGCGCGCGCCGCGAGCGCAAAGCCGACGCCCGCCGAGAGCCCCTGCCCGAGGTTGCCCGTCCCCCAGTCCACGCCGGGGACGTCGCGCTCTACGTGGCCCTGGTACGGGCTGCCGGTGCGGCGGAAGTTCGCCGCCATCTCCTTCGCGTCGAAGAAGCCGTACTCCGCGAGCGCCGCGTAGAAGCCCGCGGAGGTGTGTCCGTGGCTCACGACGATGCGGTCGCGCTCCGGCGAGTCCGCAAGCTCTGGCGAAACGTTTGCGGCGCCGAGCAGCGTCATATATATATCCATCGAAGACAGCGCGCCGGCCGGATGGCCGCTCTTAGCCGCCGACGTCGCGACGACGGCCCACATGCGCGCGCGCCGCGCCGCCTCCGCAAGCTTCGCGGCTCCCTCCGCGCTTATGCCCTCGGCCCGGAAATTGCGTATCTCTTCAGCGATGTTCATTTTATAAACTCCTCTCCCCGTCGCGGGAATTGTGTGAAGACACTTGACTTTTATTCTACTACCAAACGCGCGCGGTGTGGGAAAATTTTTCTTCGCGCCGCGCGCACGCGCGTGTTGACAAAGGCGCGCGCCGGTGCTCTAATAGGCTCAGGCAAGCGGGGGAGCCCGGACGACGGGCTGAGAGGAAGCGCGAAGCTTCGACCCTTGAACCTGACGCGGGTAATGCCGCCGTAGGAAGATTTGGCTGAGACAGTCTTTTGGCGGGGAGCGTCCGTGCAGGCGCTCCCCGCTTATTTTTTGCGAAAGAGAGTGAACGCTATGGCTTACGCAACGCAGATGGAGGCGGCGAGAAATTCCGTAATCACGAAAGAGATGGAGGCCGCCGCGGCGAAGGAGGGAATCGCGCCCGCGGAGCTCATGCGCCAGATGGCGGAGGGGCGCGCGATAATCCCGTGCAACAAGCTGCACAAGAGCATATCGCCGAGCGCGGTCGGCGCGGCGCTCAAGACAAAGATAAACGTGAACCTCGGCACCTCGCGCGACATGACGGACATGGAGATGGAGTTCGCGAAGGTCAAGAGCGCCGTCGACATGGGCGCGGAGGCGATAATGGACCTCAGCTCCTTCGGCGACACGCGCAAATTCCGCCGCTACCTCACGGAGAACTGTCCCGCGATGATCGGCACGGTGCCGATATATGACGCGGTCGTCTACTACCACAAGCCGCTTGCGCAGATAACGACGGACGAATGGATAGACATCGTGCGTATGCACGCGGAGGACGGCGTCGACTTCATGACGATACACTGCGGCCTCAACCGCGACAACGCGGCGAAGTTCAAGCGCAACAAGCGCCTCACGAACATCGTCTCGCGCGGCGGCTCGATAATGTTCGCGTGGATGGAGATGACGGGGAAGGAAAATCCCTTCTTCGAGCGCTTCGACGAAATTCTTGAAATCTGCCGCGAGTACGACGTGACGCTGAGCCTCGGCGACGCCTGCCGCCCCGGCTGCATCGCCGACGCGACCGACGCGCCGCAGATAGGCGAGCTCATCACGCTCGGCGAGCTGACGAAGCGCGCGTGGGCGCGCGACGTGCAGATTATGATAGAAGGCCCCGGCCACATGCCGCTCAACCAGATAGCGGCGAACATGGAAATTGAAAAGACGCTCTGCCACGGCGCGCCCTTCTACGTGCTCGGCCCCATCGTCACCGACGTCGCGCCCGGCTACGACCACATCACCTCGGCGATAGGCGGCGCGATAGCGGCGTCGCACGGCGCGGCCTTCCTCTGCTATGTGACGCCCGCGGAGCATCTGCGGCTGCCCGACGTCGACGACGTTAAGGAAGGAATAATCGCGGCGCGCATCGCGGCGCACGCGGCGGACATCGCGAAGGGCGTCCCCGGCGCGGCCGAATGGGACTATAAAATGAGCGAAGCGCGCAAGCGCCTCGACTGGAACAAAATGTTCGAACTCGCGATGGACCAGGAGAAGGCGCGCCGCTACCGCGCCGAGTCGAAGCCCGAGAAGGAAGACACCTGCAGCATGTGCGGCAACTTCTGCGCGGTGAAGAACACGAACCGCATCCTCGACGGCGACGCGCTATCTCAGAGTCGACGAATAACGGCGCGTGCACAAAACGCGCGAAGATGAAAAAAATTGCTCCCGCCTCGCGCGGGAGCTTTTTTGTGCGTTTATGCCGGCGGCGCAAGCTCGCCGCGCTTTCGTGAGTTTCACGCGCCGCGCATAACGCGCTGGGAGTTTCGCGCGCGCCGCGAAGTTTTTGTAAATTTGCGGCGCGGCGCTCGGCGCATGGACGCGCGAATTTTTTATTTCTTCTTCGCGTTCGCCAGATACCACGGGAACTTCTCCGCCATGCCCGGGCGGCGCGGGATTCCCTTCGGCGTCGGCGCGACCTTGTCCCATACGCGACGCAGCGCTCCATGTCCTCGAGCGCGTAGCTCACGAGCCGCGGCTCGGAGAGGGCCGAGCGACTTCCATTTTCCGGCCGCGGGCGCGAGCTCCTCGGCGGCCTTCGGCCCTTGAAGGCGAGCAGACGTCCGCCGCGCTTCACGAAGGGGCGTCAGATATTCCGCGAGCACGCCCGCGGAGCAGACGGCGCGCGCCGCCGCCGCGTCGAACTTCTCCGCCTGCTTTTTCGCGTAGTCCTCGGAGCGCGAGCAGACGACGGAGACGTTGGCGAGCCCCATCGCCGCGGCTATCTTGTCGACGAGCGCGCACTTGCGCGTGATGCTGTCGAGCAGCGTCACGCGCAGCCCGGGGCGGCAGACGGCCCAGACGATTCCCGGAAGGCCGCCGCCGGTGCCGACGTCTATGACCGCACCGCGCTCGGGCAGCAGCGGCACCGCGGAGGCGCAGTCGGCGACGTGCGCGCGCCAGAGCGTCTCTTCGTCGGACGGCCCCGTGAGCCGCGCGAGCTCGTTCGCCTTGACGAGCAGCGAGACGTAGCGCCGCAGCCGCTCCTCGTTCTCCTCAAGGATTTTTTTTATCTCCGCCGCGTTTATGCTTTCGCCCATGCGCGCGCCTCCTTCGTATTTTTCAAAACGCATATTCTCTAAGAACGACGCCATTGTATAATAATAGCACGACCGGCAGCGATGGGAGGCTGATTCATGGACACTTTTTGAAAAAGGCTCGAAGACTAAGAACGGCAAGCTGAGCGTGATAGAGCTCAGCGGCACGTGCGCGAGATGGGGCGCCAGTACGGCGCGCTGATGGCGGACGAGCTGCGCGACATTACGAGCGCGGCGTCAAGCGGCTGACCGGCGCGGCCGAGAACGCGGAGGAGCTCGCGCTGACCGCGGCGAAGTTCTTCGCGAACTATCCTTATAAATTCAAGTCGCTGATGCGCGGCATGAGCGAGACGTCGGGGCTTACGCTCGACGAGCTCAAGTCGGTTGAACGCGATAGAGGTCATCGCGGCGCAGTCGCTCGCGCCGCAGCAGTGTTCGGGCATCGCGGTCTGGGGAGACTACTCCGACGGCCGCTCGTCTATGGGCGCAACTACGACTATCTGCCGTGGTTCCGCGAGCTCGACGACGACCTCGTGCTCGCCTGCTTCCACCCGGCGACGGCTCTCTCTCAGTCGCTACGCTCGGCTACGCTGGCGAGATATACGCCGTGAACGGCATGAACGAGAAGGGAATCTTCCTCGAGCTCAACAACGGCATGCCCTCTGGCGGCGCGCTCTGGTACGACAGCCGCGTGCCCGCGGTCGTCGAGCTTTTCAGCTTCCTGCTCGAAGCCTCGACGCTCGACGAAATAGAGAGCTTCTTCAAGACGACGAAGGCGAACTTCGCCTATATCGTCGGCGTCGCTGACGGACAGACGGCGAGGTGCTTCGAGTGGCCCGTCTTCGAGGTCAAGCGCCGCGAGTCGCACTCGCGCCTCGGCCTCACGGTGCTGACGAACCACTTCACGGAGTTCTCGTGGGGGCTTCCGCGCCCCGACGACAAACGCTTCTGGATGACGCGCACGCGCCGCCAGAATCTGCTGACGCTCGCGAAGCACTTCAAGGGCTCGATAAACGATAAAGTAATGAAGGACATCATGGACACGCGCATCGAGGACCTCGGCGCGACGACGGACATGACGGTCTACCAGCTCGTCGTCGTGCCCGAGCGCTACGAGCTGTGGTTCAAGCTCCCAGGCGTGCAGGACTGGAGCCTGATCGACATGCGCGCGCTGCTGAAGCCGCGCGAGGAGTAAATCATGGGACAGTATTACGTCGTCTTCGACTGCGGCACTATGGGGACGAAGACGGCGATCTATTCGCTCGACGCGACGCGCGTCGCCGAGGCCTACCGCGAGAATAAAATTTCATATCCGAAGCCCGGCTGGGCCGAGATGGACGCGAACGGCTTCGTCGAGAACGTGCGCGAGGGCGTGCGCGAGTGCATCTCGAAGTCGGGCGTCAACCCCGCCGAGATACGCGCGATAACGGCGAGCGGAATAATCTGCGGCATCGTCGGCATCGACGAGGAGTGGCGGCCCGTCACCCCGTTCGTCTCCTACCTCGACAACCGCGCCGCGGGCGAGGCGGCCTACGTTCGCGCTCACGCGAAGCCCGTGTGGGTCAAGGAAAGCGCGAACGCAATCGTCGACGAGTTCATGCCGCCGCTCATCCTTCGCTGGTTCCTCAACCACTACGAGGGCTTCCGCGAGAAGGCCGTCAAGGTCGTCAACAACGGCCCGTTCGTCCTCGGCACGCTCGCTGGGCTGCGCGCGGACGAGGCGTTCCTCGACTGGGCGACTATGTCCGGCTGGCTCATCGGCTACGACGCGCGCGAGCGCCGGTGGTCGCGACGCCAGATGGACGAGCTCGGCATACCGATGGAGATTCTGCCCGAGATCGTGAAGCCGTGGCATATCGTCGGCTTCCTCTCGCCCGACGAGGCGGCGAAGATGGGGGCTGCGCGCGGGCATTCCGATAGCGGCCGGCGCGGGCGACACGATGCAGTCGGCGCTCGCTTCGGGGCTGCTCGAAGCGGGGCTCGCGACCGACGTCGCGGGGACGGCCTCTATATTCGCCGTCGCGGTGGACGGCCCGGACGAGCGCATAACGAACGCGCCGGGCATGATGTTCGCGACGGGAACTCTCGAAGATTCGTATTTCTACTGGAGCATGATACGCGCGGGCGGCCTTTCGCTGCGCTGGTTCCGCGACCGCGTCGCGGGCCGCGCGGGCGACCCGCTCTTCTACGCCGAGATGGACGAGCTCGCGTCGAACGTCCCCGCGGGGGCGAACGGCCTGCTCTTCTATCCGTACCTGCAGGGCGCGGGGCCGGACACGCCCGGGGCCTGCGGCGTATTCGCGGGGCTCTTCGGCTCGGCGGACCGCGCTTCGATGTGGCGCGCGATACTCGAGGCGATAGCCTTCGAATACGCGCAGATGATTAAAATCTACCGCGAATGCGGAATCCCGCTCGACGAGATAATCGGCACCGAGGGCGGAAGCAAGAGCCCGCTCTGGACGCAGATCAAGGCCGACATCCTGCGCGGCGCGTACAACATCCCCGCGCGCAGCGAGGGCGGCCTGATGGCCGACGCCGCGGTCGCGGCCTACTCCGTCGGCGACATCTCCGACATCCGCGAGACGATGCGCGAGTGGATCACCTTCCGCGGACGCTTCGAGCCGGACGCGAAGAACGCCGCGAGATACGAAAAAATATTCGCCGAGCGCCAGAAGCTGCTCGCGGGGCCGATGCGCGAGCTCTTCAAAGCGATGGGAAAGATACGCGAAATATGACGCGCGCGGAGACGCCGCGAAAAAATCCGAACAGGGCGCGCCGCTCCGTCAACGACGGGACGACGCGCGTTTATTAAAGACATGACTAAAATCCTCTCAGACAAAAAATTTTCAATCCAGATACAGGGCTGCCGCACGAACCAGTACGAGGGCGAGGCGATAGCCGCGGCGCTCGAGGCCTGCGGCGCGCGGCGCGGACGACGAATCGCCCGACATAGTCGTAATCGTCACCTGCGCTATAACCGCGGTCGCCGACCGCAAATGCCGCAAGATCATACGCCGCGCGAGGCGCGAGCACCCGAACGCTGTAATCGCCGCCTGCGGGTGCAGCTCGCAGAAGATGACGGCGCGCGACGCGGAGGAGCTGGGCCTCGACATAGCGATAGGCAACAGGCGCAAATATACGCTGCCGCGGCTCGTCGCGGAACGGTTAGCGGGCGCGCCGCGCTTCCATGAAATCAACGAAAAAATCATGACCGACGAAAGCTGGGACGCGCTCTCGCTCGACAGGCCGCGGCTGCACACGCGCGCCTTCCTCAAGGTTCAGGACGGCTGCGCGCACTACTGCGCCTACTGCATAGTCCCCTTCGTGCGCGGGAAACCCGTCTCACGTCCGATGGACGAGGCCGTCGAGGAGGCGCGGCGCATAACGGAGTCGGGCTGTCCGGAAATCGTGCTGACGGGCATACATCTCGGCCTTTACGAAAATCTTCCGGAGCTCGTGCGGCGCATAGGCGGGCTGCCGAAATTAAAGCGGCTGCGCTTCGGCTCGATAGAGCCCTTCGCGGTCGACGAAGCGCTGCTCGCGGCGCTCGCGGAGACGCCCGCCTTCTGCGAGCATCTGCACATGCCGCTCCAGTCGGGCGACGCGGGCGTGCTGGCCGACATGAGACGCGGCTACGCGCCCGAGGAGTTCGCAAAGGTCGCGGAGAGAGCGCGCGCGGCGCTCGGGGACGAGCTGCATATCAGCACCGACCTCATGATAGGCTTCCCGACCGAAAGCCGCGCCGCCTTCAGAAACAGCATGGACTTCATAAAATCCGTGGGGTTCGGCAAAATCCACGTCTTCCCCTACTCGCCGCGCGGCGGCACGAAGGCCGCGGCGATGCCGCCCGTTCCAGAAGCGGAGCTCAAAGAGCGGACCGCCGAGGCGCTCGAGGCGGCGGCGGAGCTTCACGAAAAATTCTGCGTCCGCCGGCTCGGGCGCGACATCACGATACTGACCGAAGAAATCAAAAACGGCGCGGCGCGCGGCCTCACGCGCAACTACATACGCGCCGAAGCTCCCGCCCGCGGCGCGCGCGTGAACGAGGAGCTGACGCTGACGCCCCGCGCGATACGCGGACGAGACGCTCTTCGCCGCGGAGACGCCGAGCGCGGGCTTCTCGGAAGAAATTTCCGTAATATAGGCGGAAGGGGGATTTTCAATGGAAGTGTCAAAAATTCTCGCCGAGTACGACGCGATGCTCGCCGCGGGACGGCGGCGCGAGGCCGGGGAATTTTTATCCGAGGCCGCGGACGCCGCGGCGCGCGAGGACGACGCCGTATCCGAAGCTTCGCTGCGCGGCGAGCTGACTGGATACTGGCGCGTATTCGGCGAGCCGGAGAAGAGCTTCGCCTCGGCGGAACGCGCGCTCGAACTGCTTGAGGGGCTCGGCCTTTCGCAGAGCGCGGAGTACGCAACGGTCCTTCTCAACTACGCGACGGCGAAGACGGCCTTCCGCCAAATCGACGAGGCGCTCGCGCTCTACGCGCGCGTCGAGGAAATTTACGAGCAGACGATAGCTCCGGACGACTACCGCTTCGCGAGCCTTTACAACAACATGGCGCAGGCCGTGATGCGCGCGGGGCGCGCGGCGGAGGCCTACGGATATTTCGAGCGCTCTCTCGCGCGGCTCTCGCCGCGGACGACGCGGCGGAATAGCAACCTGCCGCACAAACATGGCCTTCTGCCTGCTCGCGCAGAGAAAGCTTGACGAGGCGGGCGAATGCCTGAAGCTCGCCGAAGAGATATACGCTTCGCTGCCCGACGACCCCGCACGCCGCGAGCGCGCTCTCCTGCCGCGGACAGCTCGAATACATGCGCGGCGAATTTTTCGCGCGCCGCGGAATATTTCGCGAAAAAGCGCCGCGTCCGTCAAACGTTTCTTCGGGCGCACGGCGAACTACGCGGCCGCCTGCCACAGCTGCGCGAAGTCGCTCGAAGCCGCGGGCAAGCCGGACGAAGCGGCGAAGTACCGCGCGCTAGCGGACTCCGCGGGCGGCGCGGCGCGGGGCGCGCGATGAAGGGGCTCGAGCTCTGCCGCGCGTACTACCTCCGCTGCGCGCGCGACGAGCTGCGGCGGCGCTTCGGCTCGCGTGCGGAACGCATAGCCGCGGGGCTTGCGGGCGAGGGCTCGGAGGTGTTTGGGCTTTGACGACAAAATTTCGCGCGACCACGATTTCGGTCCCGGCTTCTGCCTCTGGCTCACGGACGAAGATTTTGCCGCGTTCGGCGAAGAGCTGCGCCGCTTCTACGCGGAGCTGCCCCGCCGAGTTCATGGGCTTCCGCCGCATAATGACGCCGCAGAGCGCGGGCCGCGTCGGCGTCGCGCGCATCGGGGACTTTTACGCGCGCTTCACGGGCTGCCGCGGAATCCCCGAAAGCGAGGCCGCGTGGCTGCGCATACCGGAGCACGCGCTAGCCGCCGCGACGAGCGGCGAAGTCTTCGACGACCCTCTAGGCGAGTTCACGCGCGTGCGCGAGGCGCTGCTCCCCTGCTACCCCGAGGACGTGCGGCTCAAGAAGCTCGCCGCGCGCCTCTTCGCGATGGCACAGGCGGGACAGTACAACTATCCGCGCACGGTCAAACGCGGCGACGCCGTCGCGGCTTCGCTCGCGCTCGCGGAATTTACGAAAGCCGCGCTCTCCGCGCTCCATCTGCTGAACCGCCGCTACGGCGCCCTACTACAAGTGGCTTTGGCGCAGCGCGGCGGAGCTGCCGAAGCTTTCCGAGGCGGCGCGCGAGACGGCGGCGCTCTTCGAACCGGACGCCGAGCGCGAAAATCTGATAGAATCGATATGCGCGCGCGTGCGCGCGGAGCTCGCGGCGCAGGGGCTGTCGTCGTCGGACGACCCGTTCCTCGTCGCGCAGGCCGTCGAGACGACGCGCCGCATAAAAGCGAATACATGCGAAAACTCAGCGTAACGGCGGGATGATTATGGAAGAACTGATAAACGAGATAATAGCGCTCGAATGGGCCTTCTTCGACAAAGTTCAGAACGAGGGCGGACGCGCGCCCTGCCAGGACGATTTCAGGACGTTCTGCGCGATGCGCGCGAGCCAGTACGAAGCGTGGGACGAAGCGACGCTTTCAAGCTGGCGCGGCGATCTGACGGCGGCGCGCGCCGCAGGGCGCAACCCGCTCGCCGAGAAGTACGGCTACATGATGTGCATAGACGCGCCGGAGGAAAACCGAGCGCTCGCCGCGCAGCTCCCGCCCGTAAACGGAAGAGAAACTCGCGCTCGCGCGCGCCGTCGTAAAAAAACTCGCGCCGCAGAACGAAGCCTTCGCCCGCGCGTTACCCGCTCGTCGCCTCGCACGCGCGTCCGCTGCGCAGCGGCGAGGGAGACGGGGGCGAAACGTCGATAGAGACCTACCAGCTCGGCGAGCTGCTCACATATTCGGAGAAGACGCTGCGGCTGCTTGCCGCGCGCATAGCGGAGCTCGAGGCCGCCGGCGGCGTGAGCTACGCGGAGCTGATTATAGAGAACGGACTCAAGCGCCGCGGCTTCCGCGGACTCGACGACGCGGAAAAATTTTTAGAAGCGCGCCGCTGAGCCGAATTGTCGCGCTTGTGATTATTGACAAAACCTTGCCGTACCCCCCATAATATGCAGATGTAATATTCGCAGAGATAGACATCGGGCGGATACGCTCAAACATTTCGCTTAGGTGTTGATCCCCAGCTGAACGAAAGGGGGGAATGTTGATGACCACCGTAACTAGACGCGACAATGAGTCGATAGAAGATGCCCTCAAGCGTTTTTTAAAAGAGAGATCCGGAAGGTGGGCGTGCTTCGCGAGGCAAAGAAGCATGAACATTACGAAAAAACCCAGCGAAATCAAGAAACGTAAGAAGGCCGAGATGGCACGAAACAGAGGCAGGAGGTCCGATTATTAATGTCCGACCTTGCGGTTAAAGTACAGAGCGACTTAGTCGCCGCTATGAAGAATAAAGACGAGCTGACCCTCTCCGTCCTCCGTATGCTCAAGTCCTCGATCCAGCTCATGCAGGTCGAGAAGGGCAAGGATAAGGAGCTGACGGACGACGACGTTCTCGTCCTCGTGCGCCGCCTCATCAAGCAGCGCGTCGAAGCCGCCGAGATGTACAAGGCCGGCGGAGCGAACGACCGCGCCGAGCGCGAGCTCGCCGAGGCGAAGGTCCTCGAGGCCTATCAGCCCGCGCAGATGTCCGACGAAGATATCGCGGCGCTCGTCGCGAAAATCGCCGGAGAGCTCGGGGCCAAGGGGCCGAAGGACATGGGTAAGGTGATGGGCAAGGTCATGGCCGCGGTAAAGGGCCAGGCCGACGGCAACAGAGTCAAGGCCGCCGTACAGCAGCACCTCGCCTCGCTCGCTCAGTAAAAAATTCATAGAAAGACCAACGAACCAACGAAGTGCCGGAGAGAGCAACACTCCGGCGCTTTTTCTATATCCGCGCCCCGGAAGCTGCGGGACGCCGAAGGAGTGAAAGCAATGAAAACCTACAAAAATACCGCTCGTCCCCGGGCCGACCTCTGTGCCCGCCGAGTACCGCGAAGCCTACATGACAGACTACGGCAGCACCGACCTTGAAGAAGAATTTTTCGAGCTTCTGTCGGAGAACCAGAATCTTCTCAAAAAAATGCTCCACACTCAGAACGACGTGATAATCGGCTCGGGCGAAGGAATGCTCGCGCTATGGGGCGCGATGAAGAGCGTCATAAAGCCCGGCGATAAAGTCCTCGCCGTCTCGAACGGCATATTCGGCCACGGCTTCGGCGAGATGGCCGAGGCGATAGGCGCGCGCGCCGAATACCTCGAAGCGCCCGACGGCGCGTTCGTGAGCGCGGAGGCGCTGCGCGCGAAGCTCGCGGAGCTCCGTCCCGACGTCGTCACCGCCGTCCACTGCGAGACGCCGAGCGGCCCTGCTGAACCCCATCGCCGAAATCGCGCCCGCCGTTGCGGAGAGCGGCGCGCTCTTCATCGTCGACTTCGTCGCGAGCGCCGGCGGCGCGGACGTGCGCGTAGACGACTGGCACATAGACCTCGGCTCATGGGAAGCCAGAAGTGTCTCTCTATACTGCCCGACCTCAGCATGATAACGGTCAGCGAGCGCGCGTGGAAGCGCGCCGCTGATGTCGCCTACCCCGGCTACGACGCGATAACGCCGTGGAAGACCGCCGTCGCCGACCGCTACATGCCTACACGCACAACTGGCACGCGAACGCGGCGCTCAACCTCGCGCTCAAACATTTCTTCGCCGAAGGGCCTGAGAACGCCTTCCGCCGCCACGCGGAGGCCGCGGCCTGCTGCCGCGCGCGCGCGAAGGAACTGGGGCTCAGGCTCTACGCCGCCGACGAAGCGCTCTGCTCGCCGACGGTCACGGCGCTCATGGTCCCCGACGGATGGACGTGGAAGGAGTTCGACGCGGCGCTGCGCGCCGAAGGGCTCGCCGTCGGCGGAAGCTACGGCCCGCTCGCGGGGCGCGTCTTCCGCGTCGGCCACATGGGCAGCCAGGCCGACATCGGCCTCGTCGGCAAAGGCATGGACGTTATAGCGAAAGTGCTGAAAAAATAGCGAATCGAAAACAAGACGCAGCGGCGGCGCGCCCCAACGTTCGGGACGCGCCGCCGTTTTTTGCGCGCAGGGCGCGCGTCATCGGCGAGGCATGGCGGCGGACGGCGCGCGCCTCGTTTACGCACGTTCGGCCGTTCAGGCAAAACGCATGATATTCGTCATTCCGCGCTTGACGCGGAATCCCGCGGCTCAGAACGCCGTAGCGTTTGGGAGTTTAGAGCCGCCGGGGCCTCGCGTCAAGCGCGGGGCGACAGGGCGGCGGCCCGTTTCGCCTTTCCGCACGCCGGGGCGCGCGGCTTTTGGCGGGGCGCGCGTCCCGTCTGCGCACGTTCGGTCGTTCAGGCAAACGCATGATATTCGTCATTCCGCGCTTGACGCGGAATCCCGCGGCTCAGAACGCCGTAGCGTTTGGGAGTTTAGAGCCGCCGGGCCCCGCGTCAAGCGCGGGGCGACAGGGCGGCGGCCCGTTTCGCCTTTCCGCACGCCGGGGCGCGCGGCTTTTGGCGGGGCGCGCGTCCCGTCTGCGCACGTTCGGTCGTTCAGGCAAACGCATGATATTCGTCATTCCGCGCTTGACGCGGAATCCCGCGGCTTAATACGCCGTAGCGTTTGGGAGTTTAGAGCCACTGGGCCCCGCGTCAAGCGCGGGCGACAGGGCGGCGGCCCGTTTTCGCCTTTCCGCACGCCGGGGCGCGCGTCCTTCGGCGAAGCGCGGCGGCGCGCGTCTCGTCTGCGCACGTTCGGTCGTTCAGGCAAACGCATGATATTCGTCATTCCGCGCTTGACGCGGAATCCCGCGGCTTAATACGCCGTAGCGTTTGGGAGTTTAGAGCCACTGGGCCCCGCGTCAAGCGCGGGGCGACAGGGCGGCGGCCCGTTTCGCCTTTCCGCACGCCGGGGCGCGCGTCCTTCGGCGAAGCGCGGCGGCGCGCGTCCCGTCTGCGCACGTTCGGTCGTTCAGGCAAACGCATGATATTCGTCATTCCGCGATTGACGCGGAATCCCGCGGCTTAATACGCCGTAGCGTTTGGGAGTTTAGAGCCGCCGGGCCCCGCGTCAAGCGCGGGGCGACGGGACGGCGGCCCGTTGCGCCTTTCCGCACGCCGGGGCGCGCGTCCTTCGGCGAAGCGCGGCGGCGCGCGTCTCGTCTGCGCACGTTCGGCAGTGCAGGCAAACGCATGATAACCGTCATTCCGCGCTTGACGCGGAATCTCGCGGCTTCAAGCTCCGCCGCGTTGCGTATTCGACGGCGCCGGGGGCGGGGCGGCGCTTCCGGCGCGGGGCGCGGAAAACGCGCTATCTCAGAGTTGTCCCGCTCCGGCCCGCCGTTTTGCCTGCTCCTGCTTCCGCCGTTTTCCGCGCGCAGGTTACTTCTTCTTGCCGAGAGCCTCTTTAAGCTCTTTTATCGTTTCTTCGTTCTTCTTTATGGTTTCCTTGTTCTTCGCGTTTTCTTCCTTGAGCTCTTCGAGCATGGCCTGCATGGCGATCATCTGCTGCTGCATCCCGACCATGTCGCGCGCGAGCTCCGGCTTCTTCCTGCCGCCCTTGCCCACCGCGAGGCTGATGCCCGCGCGTCCCATCACGTCGCCGTCGGAGCATATCGACGCGCCGAGGTTGAACAGCACGTTCGAGCGGACGTAGTGGAACACGCCGACCGCTACCGCGTACTCGTCGCGGTATGTGCCGACCGCGGCGGACAGCGTCGTCGGCTCGTACGGGTTGTACTGTATCGGGTGCAGGCCGGAGAGCGCCGCGGCGTGCGCTCCGACGATGTTGATGCTTTCGTTGAGGTCGTCCATGCGCTTATAGGCGTTCCACAGCTGTCCGCCCGTCACCGCGTCGGTGCTGCCGGGGGCTATGCTGCCGTCCGCGATGTTGGTGAGTTTCACTGCGTCTCCGCTTTTGTTCAGCGTGACGGAGGTCTTGCTGTCGTCGTCGTACTGCACGGCGTTGGCGGCGGCGGTTCCTCCGCCGGTATTGACAGCGTTAAGAGCTTCCTGCACGGAGGCGTAAGCAGTTCCGCCGACCTCGATGCCAGCCGTGATTTTGCCGTCCACGAACTTCGACGAACCGCCGAGCGCGTCAATGACGCTCTCGCCGAGGCCGTAGAGCTGTCCGCCCGTCACGGCGTCGGTGCTGCCGGCCGTTATCTCGCCTTCGGCGAGGCCCGTTATCTTTTTATCGCCCATGTTGATGCCGTCGGAGCCCACCGTTATGCCGCCTATGTCCGCGCGGCCCGCGTAGACGGCGCTGAAGGTCGGGCTTTCGCTCACGTCGATTACGTATTGGCCTTTCATCTCGGAGATTTTGATATTCTTGCCTCCGGCTATGGTGACCGCGCCATTGCCCGGGTCGATGACTATCTCGTCCCCGCCGACCGCACCGCCCGTGCTTCCGGCTGTTCCGTTATAAAGCTCGTTCAGCGCCCATTCTATCGTATAGTAGTCCTTCCCGCCGATGTTGAACAGAGCTCCGGTGAAGGACTTGCCGTCATAGGTGAGTCCCTGCCCTCCGACGATGCGGGCGACCTCGGAACCGAGGCTGGCAAGCTGGCCGACCGTCGCCGCGTCAGTATCCGCCGTGCCTTCGGCTACGTTCACGATGCGGCGGGTCGTGCCGTTGCCGCCGACGGAGACGGTGTATGCCTCGGACGCAACGGAATTAGCGCCGAGCGCGACGCTGTTGGTGGCGTAAGCATTGGCCTGGTAGCCGAACGCGGAACTGTACGTCCCTTCAGCATTGGCCTGGTAGCCGAACGTGGAACTCTGCAACCCCGCCAAGGCATTGCTTCCGACAGATGTGCACATGTGCCCGGCACTTGAATCCACTCCGATCGCAAGAGCGCCGTCTTCGTCCATTGTGCCCTCCGGGATCGTCGCCCAGGCCGCCTGCGGCGGCAGCGCCAGCGCCGCGATGAGCGCGTATGATAAAAACGTTTTCGCCAAGCGCGATAAAGGCTTTTTCTTTCTTCTGCGTCCTTCCATTTTTCTTCCCCCTTTTTCCGGCGCAGGCGGCGCGCCCCTCACGCGCCGCCGCGCGCGCTATTTCTTTGTGAAGTCTATGGTCACGGTGTTGAGCCGTTTCAGTATTTCGGCGCTGACGTCCGCGCTTTTGGCGAAGCCGAGCGCAACGTTGGCCGGGACTATGACGGTCACGCCTTTTTTGTTGGATTTTATCCACTGGTCCACGACTTTGCGCAGTTCCGCCATTACGAGCGCCGTCACGCGGTCGCGTTCGCGGAAGAATTCGGCGTTCAGCTCCGCCTGTTTTTGCGCGATTTTCCGCTCGCCGTCTTTTTCTTTTTCGTTCGCCTTGCGGAAGCGCTCGAACTCTTCGTTGAGCGCTTTCTGAAGGTTGTCTACGTACTGCTGTCCCGCCTTGCCCGGCGCGCTCGCGTCTATGACGCGCGCGACGTCCACGACTGCGGTCTCAGCTTCCGCGGCGCGCGGCGCGGCGGCGGCGAGGAATATCGCGAGCGGCAGGGCCAGTATAAGGGCGATGTATTTGTTTTTCATTGTCATACCTCCATGACGGCTGTTTTTTTGTATCTTGTCTGACGACGAATGTATTGGATTATGCCTGTTCGATTTCCGCGTTTTTATTTTGTCAAAAACAGGCGTGTCCGCGTTTCATGCCGCGCCGCCTACTTTCCTTCGATGAATTTCTATTCTCCCTCAAAATATTCGCATATCTTGCGCGCTATGCGCTCCGACGCGCCGCGGCGCAGGTCGAGCGCGGCGTAGCTCTCGGCTATCTCGCGTCGGCGCTCGGGCGACTCTATGAGCTCCGAGATGTAGCGGCAGGCGCTCTCGGGCGTCATCAGCTCGCGGCGCTCGGGCAGCAGCGCGCGGCCCGCGAGCATGTTCGGCAGCGAGACGTATTCCTTTTTGGCGTTGTACCAGTGGACGAGCTTTTTCTTTACCGCGACGGCGGCGGCTCCCTCGCGCGGCAGAGCGCCGGGGATGCCGTCGAGCGGGATGTTGTGCGCCTGGTTGAGCGGCGCGATCATCAGCAGCGGCACGCCTAGCGACGCTATCTGGAGGTTGTTCGTGCCGGGGAAGGCGACGGCGAGCGACGACGCGGCTATCGCGGCGTACTGCCCTTCGCGCACGAGCGGCACGCGGCTGCCGTCGCGCAGGATTATCTCTTCGACGCGCCCTTCGCCGCGCCACGATAGGCCGGTCTTTTCGAGGCCGGCGCGCAGAATTTCTTCCGAGACGGTCGGCGCGACGGGCAGCACGGCCTGCCAGCCCGCGTAACGCTCGCGCACGAGCGCCGCACATTCGCAGTAGAAGCCGAAGCCAAGCTCGTATTCGAACGGGCGGCTGCCCGGCATGAAGGCGATGATGTGCTCGCAGCCCGCGCCATAGCGTTCACGCGCGGCGGCGAGCGCCGCGCCGTCGGGACGTTCGACGCTGTCGAGTATGAGGTTGCCGACGACGGTGTAGCGTTCGGGCGCTACGCCCGCGCGCTCAAATCTCGCGCGCGCCGTGCCGTCGGGGATGAAGTAGTGCGCGACCTTGCCGCGCCAGCGCGGGCGCGCCGTGTATATCATCCACGGGACGCGCAGCTTCGCGGAGAGCGCCCAGCCGTACATCGGGTCGCCGCCGAGCTGGAGCACGAGCGAGCGTCCGGGCTCCTTCGCCTGGCGCATCGCCTCGCGGAAGTTCATCACGCGCTCGACGCCGGGCATCGTGCCCGCGTGCGCGCCCTCGCGCCCGCTCGCGTAGGGGCACGGCAGCGTCACCGCCGCGGCGCGCTGCCCGGGACGCAGCGCCGCAACGGCGCGCGTCACCGGCCCCATCCATCCCGAGACCTCGCCGGGCGAGTTGGAAAGTATATACAAAAGCCCCACTGCATCGCCGCCCTTCGTAAGTGAGCGCGGTTACACGACCGCTTGACTGCATGATATAATTATAGCTGATTGGGGGACTATGCGAATGTTCATTCCTCTGGAGGGCGAAAACGTCCTCTGCCTCGAAAACGCCGTCGCGATATACAGGGAAGACGGCGCGACGGTCATTCTCAAACGAAACGGCGGAAAAGAACGAACCTCATTCACACCGCGAATCCTCGCAAAACGCGGGGCGCAGCTCAGCGCGCGGTGGGCGGCGGACGCCGCGCTCATGAAAGAAGATTTGCGCAAAAGGAGCAATTCATAGATGGCAGACATGGAACTTCCGGTAAACCCGCAGAACGGCGATCTCGCCTCCGACTACAACGAAAAGGACATACACGTACTCGAAGGGCTCGAAGCGGTCCGCAAACGCCCCGGCATGTACATCGGCGACCAGGGGCAGCGCGGGCTGCACCACCTGGTCTACGAGGTCGTCGACAACTCTATAGACGAATCCCTCGCCGGCTTCTGCGACACCATCGGCGTCACGATACACAAGGACGGCAGCGTCAGCGTCGTCGACAACGGACGCGGCATCCCGACGGGCATGCACGAGTCGGGCCGTCCGGCCGCCGAGGTCGTCCTAACGGTGCTGCACGCGGGCGGCAAATTCGACAAGAGCGCCTACGCAATATCGGGCGGGCTTCACGGCGTCGGCGTCTCGGTCGTCAACGCGCTCTCCGTATGGCTTGAGCTCACGATATGGCGCGACGGCAAAGAGTACCGCCAGCGCTACGAGCGCGGCAACCCCGTCACGAAGCTCGAGGTCGTAGGCGAGACCACGCTGCGCGGCACGCGCGTGCAGTTCATGCCCGACGGCGAAATTTTCTCGACGACGGAATTCCAGGCCGACATCCTGAAGCAGCGGCTGCGCGAGCTCGCCTTCCTCAACTCGCATATAACGATAAACTTCGAGGACCAGCGTCCTGAGAAGCCGGAGAAAAAGACCTACCACTACCCCGGCGGCATCGGCTCGTTCGTCGAGTACCTCAACAAGGGCAAGGAGGTGCTCTTCAAGGAGCCGGTCGTAATCCGCGGCGAGAAGGACAAAACGCAGCTCGAGGTTGCGATACAGTACAACGACACATACATCGAGCGCCTCTTCGGCTTCGTCAACCTCATCAACACAATCGAGGGCGGCACGCACGTCGCGGGCTTCCGCACCGCCGTCACGCGCGCCGTCAACGACGAGGCGCGCAAGCAGAAGCTGCTCAAGGACAAGGACGCGAACCTCACCGGCGACGACTTGAAGGAAGGGCTCACCGCCGTCATCTCCGTCAAGGTGATGGAGCCGCAGTTCGAGGGTCAGACAAAGACCAAGCTCGGCAACAACGACGTCAAGGGCATCGTCGATTCGCTCGTCTACGAAGGCTTCAAAAACGCCCTCGACGAACGCCCCGAGATACTCAAGCCGATTGTCGAGAGCGCGCTGCGCGCGCGCCAGGCCCGCGAGGCCGCGAAGAAGGCGAAGGACCTCGTGCGCCGCAAGTCGGTCATGAGCAGCCTCTCGCTGCCCGGCAAGCTCGCCGACTGCTCAAACCGCAACCCCGCCGACTGCGAAATATACATAGTCGAGGGAGACTCCGCGGGCGGCAGCGCCAAGCAGGGGCGCAACCGCGAGTTCCAGGCCATCCTTCCGCTGCGCGGAAAGATACTCAACGTCGAAAAGGCGCGCCTCGAAAAAATCCTGAGCAGCGAGACGATACGCAACATCATCCTCGCGCTCGGCTGCGGCGTCGGCGACGAATTCAACGAAGACAAGCTGCGCTACCACAAAATATTCATCATGGCCGATGCCGACGTCGACGGCGCGCACATCAGGACGCTGCTGCTGACGCTCTTCTTCCGCTACATGCCGCAGATAATCGAGAAGGGCTACCTCTACGTCGCGCAGCCGCCGCTCTACCGCGTGCAGTGCGGCAAGGAGATAACCTACTGCTTCTCCGACAAAGAGATGAAAGAGGCGCAGGAAAAGGCGAACGGCAAAAAGGTCGACGTCCAACGCTACAAAGGGCTCGGCGAGATGAACCCCGAGCAGCTCTGGGAGACGACGATGAACCCCGAGCACCGCGTCATCAACCGCGTCGAGGTGCAGGACGCCGTCGAAGCCGACGAGCTCTTCGGCATCCTCATGGGCGACGTCGTCGAGCCGCGCCGCAAATTCATAGAAGAATTCGGCAAAGAGGTCAAAAACCTCGACATATAGCCCGAAACGTCAATAAATATCAGCCCCGGCGCATACCGCCGGGGCTTTTTCGTAATTTATATTCAGCTTGACACGGAAAGAACAAGTATAATATGATACGCTCAGTCTTGGATTACGCTCCAGAGGAGAGGTTAGATGTTCCTATTATATAAATTAGCAGGTTCGCTGGTCGTCCCCCCCGGGTGTTTCATAGTAGCGATACTCATCATCGCCGCGCTCGCGATGCGCAAGCCGCGCAAGCCCTTCCTCGCAGGCGCGCTCTGCGTGCTCGCCGCCGCGATGTACGTAATGAGCTCGCCCGTCTTCGCCTTCTACATCAACAAACCGCTCGGCACCGCCTACGAGAAGCCGCAGCTCCCGCCTAAGGACGCGAAGGCCGCGGTCATAGTCCTCGGCGGCGGCTCCTCGCTCGACGAAAACGGCAAACCGTTCCAGCCCTCCGCCGCAGCGATGGAAAGGCTCTACGCCGCGGTCAAAATATCCAAAGAGCAGCCGTGGTGCTCGCGCCTCATATTCTCCGGCGGAGATGTCTACGGACGCCACAAGGTCTCGGAGGCCGCCGTTATGAAATACGCCGCGCAGATAATGGGCTGCCGCAAAAAGATAATCCTTGAAGACCAGTCGCGCAACACCGACGAAAACCTCAAATACTGCGCCGAAATCGTCAAGAAGCACGGCTTCAAAGACGTCGTGGTCGTCACGAACAACTTCCACATCGAGCGCGCAATGGACTTCGCCCACCAGTACATGCCCTACAACGTCCGCCTCTACGCCTACCCGAGCGGCGGAGTCCGCCAGAAAGAGATTCACGTGACACCCGAAATGCTCATGCCGAGCGTAGGCTCACTCAGCGCCTCCTGCACCGGCATCAAGGAATGGATCGGCATGGCGGTCGCGAGCCTCGCCCCCGAACAGCAGAAAAAGAAAGTCCTGTCATAAAATCAAAGCAAACGCAAGAAAACCGCGCGCCCGTGTAAAGCACAGGGCGCGCGGTTTTATATATTGATACTAACAAAGCTTACGCCGCTCCGGCGATTTTCCCGCCAGAGATTCCGGGACAACGCATAGCCAGTTCCCGCCCCTAACGATTAACGGCAACAACTTCAATCCCCGGCGAGCCTGCTTCGGTTTATCGGGCGGGCATCTCGCCCCACGCTACCAGTCGTAGAAAATGGCGGGAAGCTCAATCGCAGACACCGGAGGCGACTGACGCAATCCCGCCTGCCGCCGTTCGCCGCAATCCGCTATAATACGAAACAACGCTGAAAATCGGGAGCCGCATCAAATGTTCGCACTCTACAAAATCGCAGGCGCCTTCGCCGCGCCGCCGGGACTTTTCGTAATCATACTGCTCGCCATAGCGGCCGTTCTTTTTCTCAAATCTCGCCGCGCGAGCCGCGCGTTTGGAACGGCGGCCTCGCTTGCGCTCTTCGTCTTCGCGGCGGCGCTCTGCGCCATGAGCACGCCCGCCGGCGCGCGCTTCATCACCGGCCCGCTCGAAGCAAAATACGCCGCGCAGCTTCCGCCCGACGGCGAAACGGCGGCCTTCCTCGTACTCGCTGGCGGCTCGTCATACGACGCAGCGGGTTCCTCCGTCCAGCCCTCCCCGCTCGCGCTCGAGCGCGTCTACACCGCCGTAACGCTAGCCTCCGGGCGCGCAGGAAAGTCCGTGCTCGTCATGTCCGGCGGCAACGTCTTCGGCGACAAGGACCGCTCCGAAGCCTCCGCCATGCGCGACGCCGCGCGTGCTATGGGCTGGCGCGGCGAGATAATTTTAGAAGAGCGGTCGCGCACCACCGCCGAAAACATGAAATACAGCGCCGCCCTGCTCCGCGCCCGCGGCCTGCAAACCGTCGCAGTCGTCACAAACGCCTTCCACCTTCCGCGAGCCATGCGCCTCGCCCGGCAATCCATGCCGGAGGCAAAACTCTACCCCGCCGCCCCGCCGCGCCGGACGGACCCGATAATCCGCGGCCTTCCGTCCTTCCTGCCCGACGCGGCAAGCCTGCACCTCTCGTGCATAGGCATGAGAGAGCGCATAGGCACAGCAACAGCGGCTATCTTAAATCGATAGCCGCTTGAATTGAAGCTTTTTCCCTATTAGTGTAGCTCGTTATTGGTTGACTTCGACGCCGAGGCCGAGTATCGTCTCGCGCAGCGCGACGCCGTACAGTTCGCCTGCTTCGGCTTCGCGCAGGATTTCTTGAACCTGCGGAAGGATGCAGACGGCCTCTGGCGTCAGCTTGGTCTTGAAGATTTTCGTGTGCGCCGTCGTGTCTACGTGGCTCGGGTCGTAGAAGAGCTCTTCGTAGAGCTTTTCGCCGGGGCGTATGCCGGTGTACTGGATGTCGATGTCTTTGTAGGGCTCGTAGCCGTGGAGGCGGATGAGCGTTTCGGCCATTTCGGATATTTTGACCGGCGCGCCCATATCGAGGACGAACAGCTCGCCGCCCGCGCCCATCGTCCCAGCCTGGAGGACGAGGCTGACCGCTTCGGGAATGAGCATGAAGTAGCGCTTCATGTCCGGGTGCGTGACGGTGACGGGGCCGCCGGCCGCTATCTGGCGTTCGAACTTCGGCACGACGCTGCCGCGGCTTCCGAGAACGTTGCCGAAGCGCACGGCCATGTACTTCGTCTCGGGGAATTCTTTCTGGACGGAGAGCAGCAGACGCTCGGCGGCGCGTTTTGTCGCGCCCATGACGCTGGTCGGATGTACGGCCTTATCTGTCGATATCATGACGAAGCGCTCGACGCCGTATTTCCCGGCTAGCGTCGCGATGTTCCACGTTCCGAAGGCGTTGACGCGCAGCGCCTCGCGCGGGTTGTCCTCCATGAGCGGCACGTGCTTGTGCGCGCCGGCGTGGAAGATGACCTGCGGGCGGTGTTTTTCAAAAATCATAGCCATCGTCTTCTCGTCTGCAACGTCGGCTATGACCGGGACGACCGGTATCGTGTTGCCAGCGTCGTTCAGCGATTCGAGCAACAGGTATATCGACTGCTCTCCGTGGCCGAGCGCTATCAGTTCCTTCGGCTCGCGCGAAAGCACCTGGCGGCATATCTCGGAACCTATCGAGCCGCCGGCCCCGGTAACCATGACAGTCTTGCCCTTTATGACAGCGGAGATGTTTTCATTGTCGAGCTTTATCGGGTCGCGGCGGAGCAGATCTTCGAGGTTGACCGAGCGCAGGCGGCTGACGCTTACGTGACCGTCGGCAAGGGCGAGGAAGCTCGGCAGCACGCGGACCGTGACTCTTTCTTTATTGAGTATGTCGACGTACTCGCGTATCTGAGCGCCGGTCGCAGAGGGTATCGCGAGCAGGACCGTATCGACGGCGTAGCGTTTTATGACTGCGGAGATGTCGTTCTTCGTGCCGAGGACTTTGAGCGACGCGACGGTCATGCTGCGCAGGTTCGGGTCGTCGTCGATGAAGCCGACCGCTTCGAGCGCGGACTGGTTGCGCAGCAGGTCGCGCGCGATGAGCGTTCCGGCCTCCCCCGCGCCGACTATCAGAGCGCGCTGGCTTACGGCGCCGTGCTTGTGGCGGCTTACGGCGGCGAGACGCCACGCGGCGCGCATCCCGGTCATGAACATAAGCGCAAGGAGTATGGATATAAGGAACGACGAGCGCGGCACGTTGACGATGCGCACGAAGTAGTTGAAGAGGACGAATACCGCGACGCCTATGCAGTACCACTGTGCGAAGCGCGTGTATTCTTCAATGCTCGCGCGCGTCCATACGACTGTGTAGGTTTTGCCTATGAAGAGCGCCGCGAGTACGGCGACGGAAAAAGCCGCCAGCGTCCACGTGAAATCTTCGCCGTCGTTGAGACTCAGGAAGAAGTACGAGAAGCGCATCGAATAGCCGATGAAGACCGCCATAGCGATGCAGCAGAAGTCCACCGCCATCACGCGGCGGTTGCGCATGCCGAGCCATATCAGCATTTGCAGCATTTTACGGTACATTGTCGCGCCTCTCTTTACGTTGTCTTTCCGTTAAGCTTTGGTCTTGAGGCCGAGAAGCTTTCTGAGGTAGTTCTTCTTTTCCGCAGTCTCAGGGTCGCCGGGGGCGGTCCAGAAGTGGCGCAGGAAGGCTGCGGTTACGGCGCAGAAGAAGCCGAGCAGCGTCGCCAGGACGACTATCTTGCCGCGGCCCTGCGGCTCTTTTTCGTCGGGCGTCGAGGCCGGGGAGACGAGCTGGAGCACCATCGGGCTCTTGTCCTTTATGCGCTGGTTTTCGTTGTACTGGGAAAGCACGGTGTAGAGCTCGAGTATCGAGGATATCTTCGAGTTGGGATCGCCTGCCGCGCCGGTTTTGTCTATTTCGTTGAGTTTTTCTCTGATTGTCTTTTCAAGGAATGTGTCGCGCGTCTCTATCGTCGAGGTGACGCCCATCGCGAGCAATGTTTCGTCTGTCCTTCTGTATATGAAGTCGGCCATCTTCATCGACTGTTCGGGTGACGGCGACTTGACGGATATCGTTACGAGGCCGTTCTTTCCGGTATTGACGCTGACGTTCTTCTCAAGAGTCCGCAACGCCGCGTCCTTTGAGATTTCTTTTCCGTCCACGTTGGTGAGGTTGAATTCCGAGATGACCGCGTCGCGCATCGCGTTGCTCGATACTACGGCGTCGATCATGTTGCCGGGGAGATAGACGGATAGCTCGCCGTCGCCTGTGATGCGCGAGTTGACCGTCATCATCTGTATTTCGCTTTTGTACTCGGGCTTGGTGAAGAGCAGCGCGTATGCGAGCCCCGCGAGCGCGAAGACCAGCGTGACCGCCGCGATAAGTTTTTTCTGCTCGGCGAGCACTATCACTATGTCAAGAAGAGATAATTCTTCGCATTCGTCCTGAAACATTTCCATGTTTGTGCGCTGTTCCATATCGTTCCCCCGCGATTCAATTTTTTCGGCGTTTGAAAAAGATATAATGCCGCTGATAAATTCAGCGACATTATATCAAAGCTCTTATGATAATGAAAGATTAGCGCGCCCGATATCGATACGGGAGCGCGGTAAAGGACTAGCCGAGATAGGCGAGCAGGATGCCGCCGGCGAGGACGGAGCCGATCTGGCCCGCGACGTTCGCGCCTACGGCGTGCATGAGAAGGTGGTTGCCGGGGTCGGCCTGCTGTCCGAGGCGCTGGATGACGCGCGCGGACATCGGGAAGGCGGAGATTCCGGCCGCGCCGACCATCGGGTTGACTTTCTTGTCCTTCGGCAGGAAGAGGTTGAGAATCTTCGCCGTGATGACGCCGCCCGCGGTGTCGAGGACGAAGGCTATGAGGCCCATGCCGATGATGGCGAGCGTGCCGAGGTTGACGAACTTATCGCCCGTCATAGCCGCGGAGATCGAGAAGCCGAGGAGTATCGTCACGATGTTGGCCATTTCGTTCTGCGCGGCCTGCGAGAGGCGCTCGGTGACGCCGCTGACGCGGAGCACGTTGCCGAACATGACGAAGCCGAGCAGCGCGACGGAGGCCGGCGCGATGAGGCCGCCGATTACCGTTATCGCTATCGGGAAGAGGAAGAGCTTGGTCTTGGAGACGGGACGCGGCGCGTAGGGCATGCGCATCTTGCGCTCTTTTTCAGTCGTGAGGGCCTTGATGACCGGCGGCTGGATGAGCGGGACGAGCGCCATGTATGTGTAGGCCGCTACAGAAATCGGCCCCAGCAGGTTAGGCGCGAAGCGCGTCGAAACGTATATCGAGGTCGGGCCGTCGGCGGCGCCGATGATGCCTATCGAGGCGGCCTCGTAGATGTTGTAGTCGAAGACGAAGTAGGCGATCCCCATCGTGAGGAAGATACCGGCCTGCGCCGTGAGGCCGAAGAGGAAGACCTTCGGGTTCGCAAGCAACGGCGTGAAGTCGCACATGGCTCCGACCGCGACGAGTATCAGCAACGGGAATATCTCCGTCGCTATGCCGAGGTCGAAGAACATCTGCAAAGCGCCGTGCACGACGCTGCCGCCTTCGATTACCTGGTCGAGCGCCGAGGAAAGCGGAAGGTTGACGAGTATCGTGCCGAAGCCCATCGGCAGCAGCAGGTTAGGCTCAAAGTTCTTCTTGACGGCCATGTACATAAGGAAGCCGCCCACACATATCATTACCAAGCTCTGATAGGTTATAGCTTGAAAGGTCGCCACAAATGATTCCAATCTAGCGTCACCGCTCCTTTTAGGAAATTTAATACGCAGGTTACTATACCATAAAACGATGCGGAAAGCGCCCGGTAATTTATCCATATGCGAAAAAATCATGTAAAATATTTTTTGTGGGGAAGGTGGAAAAAATCTTGATACGATACATCGCAGTCAGCACAAATATATCTTTCCGCCGCGGCGGGCCGAAGCCCGCCGCCAGATGGCGCGCGGCCTGAGATGCGTTTCCCGGAGGCGCTGCGCGCGCTGAACTCGCGCAACTACCGGCTTTTCTTCACGGCCCAGATGATTTCGATGACGGGGCTATGGATGTATCGCGTCGCGATAGGCTGGCTCGTCTTCCGCCTCACGGATTCTAACAGCGCGCTCGGGCTGATGGACTTCGTCGCCTCGCTGCCGGTTTTCTTCCTTTCGCCGTTCGCGGGCGCGGTCATCGAGCGGCTCGACCTGCGCAAGCTCGTCTTCCGCACGCAGACGGGCTGTATGTGCATCGCCTTCGCCTTCGCTTTTCTGACTTTCACCGATTTGATTACCTATAAGATAATTCTTGCGCTCGTCCTGACGCGCGGGCTGCTCGACGCCTTCGAGATGCCGGCGCGCTATTCGCTCGTATCGTACATGGTGGACAGGCGTGAAGACGTGGGCAACGCCGTCGCGCTTAACTCTACGCTCTTCAACACCGCGCGTATGATCGGGCCGACAGTCGGCGGATTCGTAATTCACGTCTTCGGCGAAGCTTTTTGCTTCTTTTCCAACAGCTTCTGCTATCTCAGCACGCTGTGGGCGCTCAAGAACATGCGCCTCGCCCGCCCGCCGATAGGCAAGACCGGCGGACGCAGCCGTCCGTTTCACGATATGATAGACGGGCTGCATATCGCCAGCGACTTCGCGCCATACAGATACTTCCTTCTGCTGATAACGACGACGGGATTTTTCGCCTTCCCGAGCATAACGCTGATGCCCGCGATGGCGAAGAGCGTGCTCAACGGAACTTCGCAGACGCTCGGCTTTCTGCTCATGGGCGTCGCCGTAGGAGCGCTCGCGGGATCGCTGCTGATGGCTTCGCGCAAAAACGTCGCTCGTCACTCTTGGTGGTGCACGCGCACCTGCGCCGCTTTCGGCGTCGCCGTCATACTCTTCTCGCTTTCGCGGAACATCTGGCTCAGCGTAGCGCTCGCCGCGCCGGTCGGCTTCTGCCTCGTAACCTGTACGATAGCCTGCAACACGCTGCTCCAGACCATGACGGCGCCGGAGAGCCGCAGCCGCATCATGGCGCTCTACACTCTCGCCAACATCGGGATTCCTCCCTTTGGCAGTATGCTCGCCGGAAGGTTCGGCGACTTCACGAACACCGGCTGGGCGCTCTTCGCCTGCGGAATCTGCTGCACAGCATCGGCGCTCTACTTCATGCGCAAAATCGACCGCATAGACGGCGAAGTCACCGGAGCTCTCAAACGCCAGGGCGCGCTGTGATGAAAGCGTTCCAGCGCATAAATCCGGTTCTGGCGGCTGATATGACGCTTGCGGCGGTCGCTCTGATATGGGGCGCCGGCATCCCGCTTTCGGCCGTGCTTGCGCGCGGGCTGACTCCGCTTTGGGCCGTCGCTCTGCGTATGCTGCTCGCCGCATTCTTTCTCATCATCATGTTCCGCCGCACCATAATGTCGTCGACTGTGCGCGACTGGAAAATTTCGTTCCTCCTCACGGCAGTGCTCACGGCCGTGTTCGTATCGATGACTTTCGGCCTCGTCTACAGCACGGCGAGCAAACAGGCATTCATCGGCGGCCTCAACGTTATACTCGTGCCTGTATTCGTTTGGATCATTTACAAAAAGCGGCCCTCTGCGTGGCTCTTTGCGGGCGCGGGGCTGACGACGGCGGGACTGCTCGTCATGGGCTTCACGCCGGGGATGGAATTCAACTTCGGCGACTTCCTGTCGTTCCTCATGGCGGTGTCCTACGCGCTCCAGATAATAGGCAGCGGCTACTGCTCGCGGCGCGTCGATCCGGCGCGGCTCACAGCGCTGCACATAATCATGCTCTCCGCCGTGCTGACCGTGCTCGCGCTTATATTCGAGCCGCTGCCTAAGCCGTCGGACTTCTCGCCCAAGATATGCGGCGCGCTGCTCTGCGTCTCGCTTTGCAACACTATCCTCTGCTTCAACTTGCAGTTCCGCGCGCAGAAGCACACTAGCGCGACGCACGCGGCGGTCATCTTCTCGCTCGAAGGTCTCTTCGGCTATGTGCTCGCCGTCGCGAGCGGGCAGGACCCGTTCCACCTCCAGGGCGCGGCGGGCGGCCTGCTGATAATCTGCGGAATGCTCGTGACGGAGCTCGAGGGCGCGATACGCGCGAAGCTCGCGCGCGGCGCATAAAAAAACGGCGCTCCGCACGGAACGCCGCAGTTTTCCTAAATTTTGCGCAAGCCTACCAGAAGAGCGCCGACCAGTAGGCGAAGGTGTCGGTAAGTATCGCTATGCCCGCGGCGGCGAGTATCGCGCCGGAGACTTTTTTTATCGCCTGCCCGTGGCGGCGCAGCCATTGGAAAATTCCCTTGATGCGCGTGAAGAAGAGCGCCGCGAGTATGTACGGCACGCCGAGGCCCATCGAGAAGACGAAGAGATAGAATACGCCCTCCGCTACGGTTTCGCGCGCGCCCGCGAGCATCAGCGCCGAGCCTAGGAACGGGCCGAGGCACGGCGTCCAGCCGAGCGAGAAGGCCGCGCCGAAGAGCAGCGCGCCGATGAAGCCGCGCCGCCTGACGCTCACCTCGAGCTTCTTTTCAACGTCGAGGAAGCCTATTCTGAAAACTCCGAGGAAGTGCAGCCCGAAGATCAGAATCACGAGGCCGCTCGCGCGCTGCAGCAGAAGCCTGTGCGCGTCGAGCGCCGCGCCTATCGCCGTCGCCGTCGCGCCGAGCGCCATGAAGAGCAGCGTGAAGCCCGCGACGAAGCCGATTGTGTTGACGACGCTCGCGCGCCGCCCCTGCTCCGTCTCCGCCGCAAGGTACATCAGATACACCGGCAGCATCGGCAGCATGCACGGCGATACGAAGGCGAGCAGCCCTTCGAGAAAAAGGAGCGGCAGCTCTCCCGCCACTATTTATTCTCCCCGCGCACGAGCTTCAGCACGGCGTCCTTCGTCGTCGCGCCCTGAATCTGTCCTACGAGCTTTCCGTCCTTGTCAAGGAAGAAGGTCGTCGGTATGTAGCGCACGCCGAAGAACGACGCCGCCTCCTGCTTCTCGTCGAGCAGCACGGTCATCGTGTAGCCCGTTTCCTTGAGGAACTTCGCGACGCGCTCCGGCGTCTCGCGCCGTCCGTCGGTCAGGTTCACGGCGAGCAGCACGGCCTCGCCGGTCTTTTTGAATTCTTTATCGAGCTCGTCGAACTCCGGCATCTCGCCGCGGCACGGCGGGCACCACGTCGCCCAGAAGTTCAGCACTACGGTCTTTCCCTTGAAGCTGTCGAGCGAGACCTGTTTGCCCGACATGTCCGTGAGCACGATGTCGCGCGCGAGCTCGCCGCTTCCGACCGCGAACGACGGAACCGCGAAGAGCGCCGCCGCGAGCAGCGTCATGACCAACGTAGCGAAAATTTTCCTGCGCACCGTAAAATCATCTCCTTGATGTTTTGTTTGCCCTGCGAGCGTATTATATCATGGCCGCGACGGTTTGAAGGACAATGCCGCGCTTCATCTGAAAAGAGAAAAATTTAACTTCCTTCCGCAGCGCAGCGGCGCGCGTCACAGATACGCGCCGTCGGGGTAATTCCGCGCGCGCTCCTCGCCGCGCAGGACGCGCAGCGCGCCCAGCGCGAGCGCCTCAAGCTCGTTCTCGCCCGGCAGCGTTATGACGCGGCCGAGAAATTTTATCTTTTTCGTCACGCGCGCGACGAGTTCGTCCGAGTGCGCCATGCCGCCCGTCAGTATGACGGCGTCGATATCTCCGTCGAGCGCCGCCGCGAGCTCGCCGATGCCCTTCGCGACCTGATAGACGAATGCGTCGAGGACGAGCGCCGCGCGTTCGCCGCGTTCCGCGAGCGCGAGTATCTCGCGCAGGTCGCGCGTGCCGAGGTACGATACGAAGCCCCAGCCCGAGAGCAGCTTGACGCGCAGCTCGGCCTCCGTCCAGCGCCCGCTGAAGCAGAGCTCGATGAGCGCGTCGGCGGGCAGCCCGCCCGCGCGCTCGGCGGAGAACGGGCCGTCGGCCTTCGCGCCGATCACGTCGACGATGCGCCCGCCTTCGTGCGCGCCTATCGTAACGCCCGTGCCGAGGTGCGCGACGACGAATCGGCACTCCTCGTAGCGTTTGCCGAGCGACGCCGCGGCGCGGCGCGCCATCGCGCGCTGGTTCAGCGCGTGGACGAGGCTGCCGCGCTCTATCTCCGGCGCGCCCGAGACGCGCGCGACGGCGGAGAGCTCGTCCACCGACACGGGGTCTACGATATAGGCGGGCGCGTGCGATTCGCCGGCGAAGCGCCGCGCGATGAACGGCCCGAGGTTCGAGGCGTGCTCGCCGCGCGGCGCGCGCGTGAGCCAATCTGTCATAGCGTCGTTGACGATGTACGTCCCGGACGGGACGGGCGCGAGCAGCCCGCCGCGGCCGACGGCTGCGTCGAATTTGCGCGCGCCGAAGCCCGCTTCGGAAAGCGCCGACGCTATCGCCGCGCAGCGCGCGGGGAGCTGCGCGAGTATCGTTTCATACTTCGCGCGCTCATCGTCGGGGAACGGCAGATTTTTCTCGAACGCCCGCCGCTCGTCCTCGTAGACGGCGATTTTCGTCGAGGTCGAGCCTGGGTCGGCGGCGAGTATCAGCAACGGTGCATTCCTCCAGCGACGAGGCAGGAGAGCGCTATGGCGTTGAACTTCGTCTCGTGGTCGTCGGTGCGCGAGACGAGGATTATCGGCGCCTTCGCGCCGAGGACGACGCCCGCGGACTTCGCGTGGCAGTAATGTATCAGCGTCTTGCAGTGGACGTTGCCGCACTCGATGCTCGGCACTATCGTGAGGTCCACCTTGCCCGCGATTACGCTGCGGATGCCCTTGCGCTCCGCCGCCTCCTTCGAGGCGACCACGTCTATCGCCATCGGCCCCTCTATCGTGCAGGTGCATGGCAGCCCGTCGAACTCGCCGTTCCGCCACGCCTCTACGAGCGCCGCCGCGTCCACCGTCGCCGGCATGTCGGGGTTGACGCGCTCGTTCGCCGCGAGTATCGCCACGTTGACGTGCTCGTAGCCGAGCGCATGAATCGCGCGCAGAGAGTTCGCGATTATATATTTTTTCTCCTTGAGCGTCGGCGCGATGATGAAGCCGCTGTCGGCGCAGAAAGAAAGATGATGCTCGCCCGGTATCTCGAGCACCGCGAGATGGCTCAGCATGCGCCCCGTGCGCAGCCCCTTCTCCTTGTCAAGCACTGCGCGCAGGAAGTCCTCCGTGTTGACGAGCCCCTTCATCAGCGTGTGGCCCGTGCCCTCGCGCACGATCGCGACGGCTTTGTCCACGGCCTCGAGCGGCGTCGCGGCGTGCACGAGCTGCGCGCGTCCGTCGACGCCGAACTCCTCCATCGCGGGACGCAGCACCGCCTCGTCGCCGACGAGCGTCGCGTGTCCGAGGCCGTGGCCGAAGGCGAGCTTTATCGCCTCGACGGTCTCCCTGTCTGCGGAGGCCGCCACCACGTTGCTGCCGCCGAGACAGCCGCAGCAGTTTATCATTTCGTCGAAAGTCTTATACATCGAACAGCCTCCTGTCGTTTCAGCGCGCGCGTCATGCGCGGCTGTATATTTGCTGAGATTATTATATAATGTCCCGAGGCTCCGCCGTTTTGCGGAGCTCGGAGGTAATGCGATGAGTTTTATTAAAAAGGCGAAGAGCGTACTGTTTCACAGAGGGCCGGTCGATTTGGGGGACGGACACGTGCTTTCGTCGCTCGCGCGCCTCTCCGTGCCTTCCATAGGAATGGTGCTCTTTCAGACGCTCTTCAACCTCGTCGACACAATCTTCATCTCGTGGCTCGGCGAGAGCCACATGGTCGCGATTTCGTACACCTTCCCCGTGCAGATAGGAGTCTTCGCGCTGCTCGAGGGCGTCGGCAACGGCGTGACGGCGCTCGTGGGCCGCCGCCTCGGCGAGAACGACGTCGAAGCTGCGCGGCGCACTGCGCGCTGCGGCCTCGCCTTCGCCTACCTGCTGAGCCTCGTGTGGCTGCCATTTTTGTTCCCCGGCCCGTCGAACGCTTTTTTCCGTATGCTCGGCGCGTCGGAGGCGGAGACTCTGCGGCAGGCGTGGCTCTACAATATGTGGATACCGCCGATGACTCTCATCATAGCCTTCACCTACATCGTAAACTCCATCTTCCGCTGCCAGGGCGACACGATGACGCCGCTGCGCTTCTTCGTCGTCGCGAACGGGCTGAACTTCGTGCTCGACCCGCTCTTCATCTTCGTCTTCGGCTGGGGCATGACGGGAGCGGCGGCGGCTACCTTCATCGGGCGCGCCGCGGGAGCCGTCTACCTTATAAGAAAGATGCGCCGCGACAGCGCGATACAGATTCCCCTGCTCGTCATGCCGCGCCGCGAGATGTTCCCGATATGGCGCGCCGTCGCCGCCATCGGCCTGCCCGTGACGCTCTCGACCGGAAGCGTCGCGCTCGGCATGGGCTCGGTCAACCGCGTGCTCACCGAGGCATACGGCAACGTCGCGATAGCGGGCTGGATGATTTCGCTGCGCGTCGAGGATATAGCCTTCGGCACGCTGATGGGCGTCAGCAACGCGCTCGTCCCCTTCATCGCCTTCAACTACGGGCGGCGCAGCTTCGTAAGGATAAAGGAAGGAATCCGCGCCGCGTTCGTAATCTGCTGCTGCGTCACGCTCTCGCTCTGCTTCCTGCTCGCGCTGTGGCCGTGGCCCGCGATCGGGCTCTTCCGCCCCGAGCCGGACGTGGCGCACGCGGCGGTGCGCTCGCTGCGCATCACGATGGCGGGATACCCCTTCGCGATGTACGGAATGATTTACAACGCGCTCTTCATCGCGGTCGGCAGCTCCGTCTACGGCTTCCTCGTGCAGATCAGCCGCTGCATCGCCTTCCGCCTGCCGATGGCGTGGTTCCTCGCCGCGACCGTCTCGATGAGCTGGGTCTGGCTCTTCCAGCCGCTTTCGTTCGTCTGCGCCGCGGCGTTGACGTGGCTCTTCGAGCTGCGGCTTATGAACAAACTTAAAAACGAACTCGACGGCGCTCCGCTGCCGCCGCGCGCGCAATAGGAGGCGCTTTTATGAAAAATCTTCCGAAAGAGGTCGACCTCGGAAAGGACCCCGTCGGCCCGCTGCTTCTCAGGCTCGCCGCTCCGGCGATAGCGTCGCAGCTCGTCAACGCGCTCTACAACGTCGTCGACCGCATGTACATCGGCCACATCCCCGAGACCGGGGCCGTCGCGCTGACGGGGCTCGGCGTCTGCTTCCCGCTCATCATGCTGATATCGGCCTTCGCGAACCTCGTCGGCATGGGCGGCGCGCCGCGCGCGAGCATAATGATGGGCCACGGCGACGAGAAGGCTGCGGAGCGCATCCTAGGCAACTGCTTCGCGGCGCTGCTCGCGCTCTCCGTCGCGCTGACCGCCTTCTCGTTCGCATTCATGCGCCCGATGCTGATGCTCTTCGGCGCGAGCGAGGCGACCATCGGCTACGCGACGGACTATATGGAAATTTACGCCGCGGGCACGATTTTCGTGCAGCTCACGCTCGGCATGAACGTCTTTATAACGGCGCAGGGCTTTTCCAAAATCAGCATGATGACGGTCGTCATAGGCGCGGTCACGAACATCGTGCTCGACCCGATTTTTATATTCATCTTCGGCATGGGCGTGCGCGGCGCGGCGTGGGCGACGGTCATATCGCAGGCGATAAGCGCCGTGTGGGCGCTGCGCTTCCTCTGCGGCGAGCGCGCGGTGCTCAAGCTGCGGCGCGCGAACGTCCGCCTCTCGCGCGCGGTGCTCGCGCCCTGCCTCGCGCTCGGCTTCGCCCCCTTCGTCATGCAGTCGACGGAGAGCCTGCTCGTGCTCTCATTCAACTCGTCGCTCCTGAAGTACGGCGGCGACATCGCGATCGGCGCGATGACGATCGCCTCTAGCGTCATGCAGTTCGCCATGCTTCCCGTGCAGGGGCTGACGCAGGGCTCTCAGCCCATCGTGAGCTACAACTACGGCGCGGGCAACCCCGAGCGCATGAAGCAGGCCTTCGTGCTGCTGCTCAAGTCCTGCCTCACATGCACCGCCGTCATTTGGACTTTCTCGATGCTCTGCCCCGGCATATTCGTCCGCATATTCACCGACGACCCGGCGCTCACTGAGGCGGCGCGGCGCGCGCTGCGCATCTACATGGCTGGCATGGGAATCTTCGGCGCGCAGGTCGCCTGCCAGCAGACCTTCATCGCGCTCGGCAACTCGCGCACTTCGTCGTTCCTCGCGATGCTACGCAAGATAATCCTGCTCATCCCGTTCATATACATCATGCCGCACTTCTTCGACGACAAGGTCTTCGCCGTATTCTTCGCCGAGCCCGTGGCCGACGTGCTCGCCGTCGCGACGACCGTCACGCTCTTCAGCCGCGAGTTCCGCCGCCTGCTCGCGCGCATGCGCGCTGCGAAGGCCGATGGGAACGCGCGCGCTTGACACTTCGCGCGCGAGCGGTTATAAATTACTCTGGAAGAGGGAGGGGAGCCTTCCTCGCATGAGGCGAGACAAGACGAGATAAGCTGCCAGATTAGACGAGTGTGTTGACTGCTTGGACATTCAAGGCTCCGTCGTGCGCGGCGGAGTCTTTTTTTATGACTTTATACATCTTCAACGCTTGGGGGAATTTTCATGGTTCGCAGGGTCTGTATGGGAAACGAGGCGATTGCGCTCGGCGCGCTCGCCGCGGGGCTCAGGCTCGCCGCCGGATATCCCGGCACTCCTTCGACTGAAATTATCGAGACTCTCGTGCGCGAGCGCCGCGCCGGCGTGGACGTGCAGTGGTCCGTCAACGAGAAGGCCGCGCTCGAGGTCGCGGCGGGCGGCGCATACGCGGGCGCGCGCACTATGTGCACGATGAAGCAGGTCGGCCTCAACGTCGCCTCGGACCCGCTGATGAGCCTCGCCTACATCGGCGTCAAGGGCGGCATGGTCGTCGCCGTCGCGGACGACCCGGGGCCGTGGTCGTCGCAGACGGAGCAGGACACGCGGAACTTTGCGAAGCACGCGAACCTCCCCGTCTTCGACCCGTCGTCGCCCGAGGAAGCCTACGAAATGATCCAGACGGCCATCGACTTCTCCGAAAAATTTGAACTTCCCGTATTTCTGCGCCCGACGACGCGCGTCTGCCACGCAAGCGCCGAGGTCGAACTGCGCGAGCCGTCGCCCGTCAGGGAGGCGGACGGCTTCGAGCGCCGCCCCGAGTGGTGCATCTTCCCCGCACTCTCATACCGCAAACACGGCGAGCTCGAGGTCAAACAGCGCGAGATGGCGCGCGCCTTCGACGAAATGCCCTACAACAGGATAGAAACCTACGGAGCGGGCAGCCGCCGCGCCGTCGCCGCCTCCGGCATATCGTACCTCTACGCGAAGGAGGCTCTGAACGAGCTCGGCGCGGACGCGACGCTTTACAAGGTCGGCACGCCCTACCCGATGCCGGAGAAGCTCACGAAAGACTTCCTCGCGGGCGCGGATTCCGTGCTCGTGCTCGAAGAGCTCGACCCCGTCGTCGAAGAGCAGCTTCTTATAGAAGCGGCGGGCCGAGTGCCGGTGCTCGGCAAGCGCAGCGGCGACATGCCGTGGAACGGCGAATATTCGTTCGAGCTGATAAAGGCGGCGCTTGCGAAATATCTCGGCCTCTCCGCAGAAGCCGAGGCCGCGCCGGAGCTTCCGCAGCTTCCCGTGCGCCCGCCGGTGCTCTGCGCGGGCTGCCCGCACCGCGCTTCGTTCTACGAGGCGAAGGTAGCGACGAAGGACTGCAAAAAAGCGATTTACTGCGGCGACATCGGCTGCTACACGCTCGGCAACGCCGCGCCGCTCAACATGGTCGACACCTGCCTCTGCATGGGCGCGGGCATAACGCTCGCCCAAGGGCTCGCGCTGACCGAGCCGGGTGCGAAGTGCCTCGCCTTCATCGGCGACTCGACCTTCTTCCACACCGGAATCCCCGGCGTAATCAACGCCGTCTACCAAGGGACGGACATCACGATAATAGTCCTCGACAACCGCACGACCGCGATGACGGGCCACCAGCCGCACCCCGGCACAGGAAAGCGCGCGCTCGGCGATGACAGCATAGCGCTCGACATAGAGACGCTGCTGCGCGCCTGCGGCGTGGAGCACGTCGCGCGCGTCAACCCGTTCGATTTTGAAAAATCCGTCGCCGCGATGAAGGAGGCCGTCGCATACGAAGGCCCCTCCGCGGTCATAGCCGAAGCGCCCTGCATAGCGAACGTGAAGAAAAAAGCCCCGGCGCACTTCGTAGACGATAAATGTATAAAATGCGGCAGATGCGTGCGCGAGATAGGCTGCCCCGCGATAACGCCCGACGCCGAAGGCCGCGCGGTCATAAACGCGTCGCTCTGCACCGGCTGCGGCCTCTGCGCCAACGTCTGCCCCGTCCACGCGATAAAGGAGGGCGAAGCCCATGCTTAGCAGCATAGTGATAGCCGGAGTCGGCGGACAGGGCACGCTGCTCGCCTCGCGCATACTCGCCGAGGCGGCGCAGGCGAAGGGGCTCTTCGTCCGCACCTCGGAGACGATAGGCATGGCGCAGCGCGGCGGCTCCGTCTCGAGCCACCTGCGCATAGACGCACGCGAGGTCTCGCCGATAATCCCCGCGCGCCACGGCGACGTGCTGCTCGCCTTCGAGCCGGCCGAGGCGGTGCGCATGATTCCGAAGCTCAAAAGCACGGCGCAGTGCGTCGTCAATACGGACGAGATAATCCCGACCAACGTCGCGCTCGGCAAGGGCGCGTACCTCGGAGAAGAATACCTCGCGACGACGAGGCGGCTCTATCCCGACGCGCTCTTCCTTAAAGGCGCGGCGCTCGCGCTCGAAGCGGGAGACATCCGCACGCTCAACGTCGTCATCCTCGGCGCGGCCTGCGGAGCCGGAAAGCTCCCCTTCACGACCGAAGAGGTGCGCGAAGCGATAGCGCGCTGCGTCAAGCCGAAGCTTCTGCCGATGAACGAAAAGGCGTTCATGCTCGGCATAGAAGCATCCTCCCGCCGATGGTGAGACACCCATAACGTGCTGACGGTGCGCCTTGCGCACCGTCTCCCTGAGAATCCTTTGCTCAGGGCCTCCGTCCCAACCACGCAGCAAATTCACGAGAACAGACAAGACTTAGCTAAGACCAGACAAGGAGAATAACGATGAACGAACTTACGATAATGAGCCAGTGTTTCGCGCAGGTGCGCCGCGTCGCCAAAGAGAGCCCGATGTACCGCGAGAAGTTCAAGGATATACCGGTCAACACGATGATGACGAAGGAGCAGTTCGAGACGCTGCCCTTCACGACGAAGCAGGACCTCCGCGACGCCTACCCGATGGGCATGCAGTGCGTGCCGAACGATAAAATAGTACGCGTCCACTCGTCGTCGGGGACAACCGGGACGCCCGTCATCATGCCCTACAGCGCGCAGGACATCGAGGACTGGGCCGTCATGTTCGAGCGCTGCTACCAGTTCGCGGGCGTCACGCCCGAGGACCGCGTGCAGATAACGCCGGGCTTCGGCCTCTGGACCGCGGGCCTCGGCTTCCAGGCCGGAGCGGAGCGCCTCGGCGCGATGGTCATACCGACCGGCGCGGGCAACACCGACCGCCAGCTCCAGCTCATGCGCGACCTCAACGCGACGGTGCTCTGCAGCACGTCGTCCTACGCGCTCGTCATCGCCGAAGAGGTGGACAAGCGCGGCATGCGCGACCAGATTCACCTCAAGCGCGGAATCTTCGGCTCCGAGCGCTGGGGCGACAAGATACGCGAGCGCATCCACGAGACGCTCGGCATAGAGTTCTTCGACATCTACGGGCTGACGGAAATCTACGGCCCCGGCATCGCGATAGACTGCGCGGAGCACACGGGGATGCACTACTTCAGCGACTACATCTACTGCGAGATAATCGACCCCGTCACGGGCAAGGTGCTGCCCGACGGCGAGCAGGGAGAGATCGTCATCACGACCTTCCGCAAGGAGGCCGCGCCGCTCATCCGCTACCGCACGCGCGACATCTCGCGCATAATCCCCGGCGAATGCCCCTGCGGCTCGCCGTTCCCGCGCCTCGACAGAATCGTCGGACGCAGCGACGACATGATAAAGGTCAAGGGCACGAACATCTACCCCGCGCAGGTCGAGGAGATACTCAAGAACATCGACGGCTTCTCGAGCGAGTACCGCATCATCCTAGAGAACAAGGACCTCCGCGACCGCATGATAGTGCAGGCCGAGATGAAGGAGGGCGCAGACCCGGAGCGCCTCGCCGAAGAGCTCGTGCGCGAGTGCAAGTCCGGCCTCGGCATCCGCGTCGTCCCCGACGTGAAGAAGCTCGGCGAGCTTCCGCGCAGCGAGAAGAAGACGCAGCGCGTCATCGACAACAGATATTAAGAGAAGCTTCGCGAAACGCGCGGCGGCGGGAAATTTTCCCCCGCCGCTTTTTCATGCGCGCGCGGCGGCGCAGCGGACTTGCCGCGCGTTCCGCAAAAGCGCGCGCGTTTTTCGCGAGCGCCGTGCGTTCGCGCCGCTCGCCGCGCTTTTGCCTCCGCGCCGTCGATTTACCGCCGCGGCGCACAGAGCGCGCCGTTTCGCAAGTTTACCGTCCGCGCGGCGAATCCGCGCCGTTCCGTAAATCCGCCGCGCGCGCCACAAACCGCCGCCCGCGCGCAAAGCTCACGCCGCGGCGCAGTTCACGCGCCCGCGCCGCAAGCCTCGGCCCCCGGCGCGAAGCGCGCCCGCGTTTCCTCGATTGACGGAGCGCCGCGCCGCTGCGCATATTTTTCCAAACGCCTGCGTTCCGCCATAAAATCTCCACATTGAAGATGTATAATTGTTAAGTGTGGGAAAAGATATAGACGATACAGGGTGAGCTCGCTTCATGAAAATCACGGAAATTTCTCTGCGCAGGCCGGTAACGGTCCTCATCATCACGATCGCCACCGTAATCTTCGGCGCTTACTCGTACATGAACATGGGCGTCGAGAGGATGCCGAACGTCGAATTCCCGATAGTCGTCGTGCGCACGACGCTCGAGGGCGCGAGCCCCGCCATCGTCGACAACGACGTGACGGACGTGCTCGAATCACGCATCAACACAATCGAAGGAATCAAGAGCATGAGCTCGAGCAGCTACGAGGGGCGCTCCGTCATCGTCGTGGAGTTCGAGCTCGACCGCGACATAGACTTCGCGACCGCGGACGTGCGCAACAAGGTGAGCCGCGCGCTCGGCTCTCTGCCCGACGACTGCGACGAGCCGGAGATAGACAAGTTCGACCCGAGCGACCGCCCGATTATGCGCGTCGCGGTCAAGAACGACGGGCGCACGGACATGAAGACGCTCTCGCGCTACGTCGACCAGGTCGTGCAGGAACGCCTCCAGACGGTGCGCGGAGTCGGCGGCGTGCAGCTCCCAGGCTTCCGCGAGCGCGAGATGCGCGTCTGGCTCAACCCAGAGGCGCTCGAGGGCTACCGCATAACCACGAAGGAAATCAAGGACGCGATATACAACAAGCACGTCGAGCTGCCCGCGGGGCGCGTCGAGACGGGGACGAAGGAGTACGGCATACGCATCATCGGCGAGTACGCCTCCGCCGCGGAGCTCGAATACCTGCCCATCGCGGTGCGCGACGGCGCGGTGATACGGCTGCGCGACGTGGCGCGCGTCGAGGACGGCCTCGAGGACGCGCGCAGCTCGTCGATATACGAGGGCAAGCCCGCCATCATGGTCAGCATCCGCAAGCAGCGCGGCGCGAACGAAGTCGCGCTCTCGCGCCTCATGCACGAGCGCATCGCGGAGCTGAACAAGACCGCGCCGGTCGGCACGACGCTCGTCGTCGTCTCCGACAACGCGCGCTTCATCATGCGCTCGATGAACGGCGTCTTCGGCGACATCGTCGCTTCGATAATCCTGACGGCGCTCATCATGTTCGTCTTCCTGCGCACGATACGCGCGACGATAATCGCCTGCATAAGCATTCCCGTCTGCCTTCTCGGCAGCATGTCCGTCCTGTATTTAATGGGAATAACGATAAACAACATGTCGATGATGGGTATTTCGCTCGCCGTCGGCATGGTCGTCGACGCGACGACGGTCATAATGGAGAACATCTCGCGCCACAAGTCGATGGGCAAGAGCGCCTTCCGCGCCTCGGAGGACGGCACGAACGAAATCGCCTTCGCCGTCGTCGCGGGCGCGGCCACGACGCTCGCCGTCTTCGTCCCCGTCGCCTTCATGGGCGGAATGATGGGACGCTACTTCAACGCCTTCGGCGTGACCGTCTCGACGACGATAGCCATATCGCTCGTCATCGCCGTCACGCTGACGCCCTTCCTCTGCTCGCGCATCATGGGGCGTTCGCATAAGCCGACGCGCCTCGAAATCGCGCTCGAACGTCCGTTCCTGCGCCTCGAGGAGCAGTATGAGCGGGCGCTCGGCTTCGCGGTGCGCCACCGCGCGCTCGTGCTTTCGTCCGGCATAGCGCTCTTCATCCTCGGCATGGTCTTCGCATTCAACCTCGGCACGGAGTTCTTCCCCTCGGAGGACCAGGGCCGCCTGCGCGTCGAGCTCGAGCTTCCGGCGGACACCTCGCTCGAGGTGACGACCGACATAACGAAGGAAATGGTCGACCTCATCCAGCAGAACAAATACGTCGCCTACACCTACGGCGAAATAGGCAGCGGACGCGGCGAGGAGGTCTACAAATCCACGATAAACATCGAGCTCATCGACCGCGCGCTGCGCCCGCGCGCCGCAGTCATAATGCGCGGCCTGCGCGAGGAGCTCTCGCGCTACCGCGACGCGGACATCAAGATGGGCACGTGGGGCAGCTCCGACATATCGCTCGTCGTCATGGGGCCGACCAGCGAAGAGCTCGCGGCGCTCGGCGACCTGATAAAGAAGGACCTGACGGAGAACGCGCGCGGCCTCGTCGACATAACGACTGACCTCCAGATGAACAAGCCGCGCATCAACCTCACGCTGAACCGCGGCCTCGCCGACGACCTCAACATAAGCATACGCGACCTCTCCGACGAAATGCTGACGTGGTTCGGCGGCGACGACGCGGGAACCTTCAACGACCGCGGCTACCGCTACGACATCCGCCTGCGCTCCGAGCTCAGCGGGCGCGACGACCCGGAGAAGGTTCTCAAGACGCTGATAACGACGCAGGGCGGCGACACGATACCGGCCGAGGGCGTCATAACGAGCTCGATAGGCATGGCGCCGAACGTCATAACGCGCTACAACCGCCAGCACTCGATAGAAATCGAAGCCAACGTCGACGGCATCTCGCCCGGCGAAGGAATAGAGATAATGCAGCAGGTCTTCATGAAGTACGCGCCCAAGGACGGCATGTACAGCATGGTGCCGACAGGCGACTCCGAGGATATGCGCGAAAGCTTCCGCTACATGAGCGTCGCGCTGATATTCGCGATAATGCTCGTCTACATGGTGATGGCGATACAGTTCGAGTCGTTCATCCACCCGCTGACGGTCATGTTCTCGCTGCCGCTGATGACGGCGGGCTCCTTCGGGCTGCTCGCGCTCGGCGGGCTGCGCCTCTCCGTCATGAGCTTCATGGGGATAATCCTGCTCGTCGGCGTCGTCGTCAACAACGCGATACTGCTCGTCGACGTCATAAACCAGCTGCGCGCCGCGGGCGACGACAAAATCACCGCCGTGCTCAAGGCCGGGCCGCTGCGCCTGCGCGCGATACTGATGACCACCATTTCGACGCTCATAGGCTCGCTGCCCGTCGCGCTCGCGCTCTCCGAGGGCGGCGAGACGCGCCAGCCGATGTCCGTCGCGGTCATCGGCGGCCTAGCGACCTCGACGATGCTGACGCTGCTCGTCATTCCCGTCGTCTATCTGATTTTCGACGACATCACCGACAGGGTTAAAGCTTCGATACGACGCTTCAACGCATACAGGCGTCTGAAAAGTCATGGGAGGGGCGCGTGATGAATAAAACAACAACGGCTTCTATGCCGTCCCGCAGATTTTCGGTGCGGGACCTCCGTTCCGAAGTCAAGCCGCGCGGCTGCGCCGCCGCCTCATTGGAGCGCCGCGCAGCGACGTTTCTGCTCGCGGCATGCATAGCGGTATTCGCGGCTTCGCAGTGCTTCGCCGGTACGGCCCCGCTGAAAATAGCCGAAGCCGTCTCGATAACGCTGAAAAACAACTCTGAGCTGCGCTCGCTGCGGCAGGAGCTTATAAAGGCCGAGGCCTTCAAGCTCGCGGCGGACGGCACGCTGCTGCCCTCCGTCTCCGCGAGCGGCACGGCGGGCTGGCAGCGAGAGCCGCAGACGAGCGACGGAAGCCGCGACGACGACCGCAGCGCCGAAGCGACGCTCGAGCAGGTCGTCTACTCCGGCGGTCGCAACAGCGCGATGCGCGCGCAGTCGCCGCAGGTGCGCACGATAGCCGAAATGGCGATAGCGGACGGCGAGAACGGCGCGGTCGGCGAGCTCTTCGCGCGCTTCTACAACGTGCTGCTCCAGAAGAAATACATCGAGGCCGAGCAGGACGCCGTAAAAACCTCCGAACTTCACCTCCGCGAGGTCTCGCGCATGTGCGACGTCGGCCTCGCCAACCGTCTCGAAGTGATACGCGCGCAGCAGCAGCTCGCAGAAAACCGTGCCGCGCTCGCAACGGCGCGCGGCGCTTTTGAAGCGGCGAATATTTCATTGATGAACTACATGGGCATCGAGCCCGGCGCTCGCCGCACCGTCGAAGGCGAGCTCTACGAGCCCGCGATAAAGGGCGGGCGCGCCGAGTCGCTCGCGCTCGCCGCACAGTTCCGCGCCGACCGCCGGCAGCTCGAAGAGCAGATAAAATACCAGACGAACCAGATAAAAATAGAGCGCAGCGAAATGCTGCCGCAGGTGACCGCGGGCCTGTCCGCGGGATGGCTCAGCCCATACCGCCAGCGCGACGAGAGCTCCGACACATGGCGCGCCGAGGTCCGCCTCTCTATACCGATATTCGACCGCAACGTCACGCGCCGCGCCGTAATGGAGGCGAAGGCCGTGCGCGAGCAGGACAAGATAGCGCTCGAACAGAAGGAGCTCGATATCAAGTCCGAAGTCGAGACAGCGTGGACGGAAATCGAGACGAACCGCGAAAACCTCGCCGCCTCCGCGGAGGCGCTGCGCCTCGCGCGCGAATCGCTGCGCCTCGCAGAGGTAGGCTACCGCGAGGGCGTCACGCCGCAGCTCGACCTGCTCACGGCGCAGTCCGACCTCACGGCCGCGCAGCTCGAATACAACCGCGCGCAGTACAACTGCATAATAGCCGCCGTCGCGCTCAAGATGACGGAGGGAACGATAACGACATGGAACGGGGAGAGCATATAAGATGAAGATACAGAAACGCCCGCGCTTCGGCAAGGCCTTAATCATAGTCGCGCTCGTCGCCGTCACGGCGGCGACATGGGTCTACGCGCGAAGGGAGACGCTCTTCGACAAGCCCACAGACCCGTCGCTGCTCACGCCGATAGTCAGGACCGAGACGCTCAAGGCCGACCGCACGCTGTCGAGCCGCATCGTCCAGAACATGCAGGTCGACGCAGTCGAGCGCGTCGAGCTGCTACCGCGCGTCACGGGCCGCCTCCTCGCGCTCCACGTCAAACAGGGCGACCGCGTCAAAAAGGGACAGGTCGTCGCGACGCTCGAGCACGAGCAGCAGGACGCTCTGATACTCTCGACGATAGCGCAGGCCGCCTCAGCGCGCGCCGACACGGAAAAAGCGCGCGCCGAAATGCTCAACGCGAAGACCGACCTCGACCGCTACAGCCGCCTCGTCAAAGAAGGCTTCAGCACGCAGCAGCAGTACGACGCGATACAGACCGAATACACCAGCGCCGAGGCCTCATACCGCGCCGCGCTCGCGAAGGAGCGGCAGTACGAAGCTGAGGAGAAGCGTGTGAAATCCGAAAAAAACGACTACATTATACGCGCGCCGATAGACGGAATCGTGCTAAACGACTACTCGCTGACCGCGGGCGCGATGATCTCCCCCTCGTCGCCGATACTCGACATCGCCGACCCGCGCATGCTCAAGGCGACGCTGCGCGTCCCCGAGCTTAAAATATTCAGCGTCGCCGTCGGTATGCCAGTGACGCTGCGCTTCGACGCGCTGCCCGGCGAGAGCTTCGGCGGCAGCGTCACGCGCATCGACCAGTACGTAGACCCCGCGACGCGCACCAGCAGCGTCGAAATAGTGCTCGACAACGAAAAGCAGGCCGGAGGACGGCTGCGCCCCGGCATGTTCGGACAGGCCGCGATAGTTGAAAAATCCTTCGCCGGCACGCTGACCGTGCCCGAAGGCGCGCTCCACGCGAGCGAGACGGGCCTCTACGTCTACGTCGTAGCCGAAGGCAAAGCCGCGCAGCGCGAAGTCGCGACCGGCATACAGGACGGCGGGCGCGTGCAGATACTCGGCGGCCTCGCCGAGGGCGACGAAGTCATAATCTTCGGCGGCAACAACCTGCGCGACGGAGAGGCCGTGACCGTAAGGAACTGACGCCGCGTCATGGCGGATTGGAAGCGTCAGACCTCCGAGACTTACCGCGTCGGAATACTGCTCGCCGCGGCGGGCGGCTTCCTCGACGCGTACACATTCCTCTGCCGCGGCCACGTCTTCGCGAACGCGCAGACCGGCAACATCGTCCTCTTCGGCGTCAGCCTCGCGTGCGGCGACCTCGGCGGCGCGGGCTACTACCTCATGCCGATAGCCGCCTTCTTCTGCGGCATCATGCTCGCCGAGCTCGTCAAGGAATCCATGCGCGAAAGCCGCTTCATCCACTGGCGTCAGGTAATCATCGCCGCCGAGATAGCCGCGCTCGCCGCCGTCGCCTTTGTCCCGAACGGCGACGTTCCCGACATGTGCGCCAACGTCGTCGTCTCCTTCATCTGCTCGCTCCAGGTCGAAGCCTTCCGCAAAGTCCACGGCCGCGCCTACGCGACGACGATGTGCACCGGCAACCTGCGCAGCGCGACCGAGAACCTCTACAAGTACCGCAGCACCGGCGAGCGCGAGCTGCTCCGCTCGAGCCTCGAATACTTCGGAATAATCCTCTTCTTCATAATAGGAGCCGCCGCCGGAGCGCTCGTCACCTCCGCACTCTCGATAAAAGCCGCGCTGATCCCCGCCGCCCTCCTCGCCGCGGTCTTCGTCCTAATGTTCCGCGAAAAAGTCTAAAGCCCCGCCCCTGCGGAAAAGTGTATCCCAACACACACTTTTTTTGCGGAAAAGTGTATCGCGCGGCACACTTTTCCGCACCTCGCAAATGTAGTAATATATCTTCAAAAAGATAAGGAGGCGGCGGTCATGGGCATAACGACAGTAACAAGCAGAGAATTCAACCAATACGCAGGCGAGGCGAAGAAAGCGGCGAACAGCGGCCCCGTCTTCATAACGGACAGGGGGCGGCCGTCGCACGTGCTGCTCAGCTTCGAGGAATACCAGCGGCTCACGCGCAGCCGCCGCAGCATAGCGGACGCGCTCTCGCTGCCGGGCGTCGAGGATGTCGAGTTCGAGCCGCCGAAGGCGGAAATCAAAGCCGCAGAGGCGGATTTGTCGTGATGTACCTGCTCGATACGAATGTAGTATCGGAGCTGCGCAAGGCGGCCTCGGGCAAAGCCGACGCGAACGTCGCGGCGTGGGCGTCGCGCGTGGACGCCTCGGAGCTTTTCATATCGGCGATAACCGTCATGGAAATCGAAATGGGCGTCATGCGTATAGAGCGGCGCGACGCCGCGCAGGGCGCGCTCCTGCGCCTCTGGCTCGAAACGCGCGTGCTGCCGGAGTTCGCGGCGAGGACGCTGCCCGTGGACACTGCCGTCGCGCGGCGCTGCGCGCGGCTCCACGTGCCTGACATGCGCTCGGAGCGCGACGCGCTCATCGCCGCGACCGCGCTGACGCATTGCATGACAGTCGTCACACGCAACACAGCGGACTTCGAGCCGACCGGCGTCTCGCTCATAAACCCGTGGGAGCCGCGGCAATAAACGCCTAAACGCACATATAAAACAATCGGGCCGGAAGCCCCCGCTTCGGCCCGATGCTGCGGCTTTTGCCGCGATTCTGTTGGGAGAGTGTATATGCGAACGCTTTGTTCAAGCGGTTATTTTTTCACGGTCTCCTTGTCGAAGTAGCAGCTTTTCAGCAGCTCCGCCATCTGCGCGGGGGTGATTCTGCGCGGGTTCGAGCCGGTGCATGCGTCGCCCACTGCGAGCTCCGCCACTCGCGGCAGCTTCTCCATAAACTCCTTCTCGTCGATTATGCCGCCCTCGTAGTCCTTTATGCGCGACGGTATGTCCAGCTCCGCGTTCATCTCGTTGACGCGATTGACGAGAGCTTCCACCAGCTCCGCCGTCGTTTCGCCCTTCAGATGAATGAAGCGCGCTATCTGCGCGTAGCGCTCCGCGGCCTCCGGCTCTCCGGCGTTGAAGCGGATGACCTTCGGCAGATACATCGCGTTCGCTGCACCGTGGACTATGTGGCCGCCGCTGAAAGCCGCGCCCGTCTTGTGCGCCATAGAGTGCGTGATGCCGAGCAGCGCGTTCGAGAAGGCCATGCCCGCAAGGCACTGCGCGTCGTGCATCTTGTCGCGCGCAGCCATGTCTCCGTTGTACGACGCTGCGAGGTTCGCGCTGATCAGCTCTATCGCGTGCAGCGCGAGCGGGTCGGTGTACTCGCAGTGCATGGTCGAGACGTAGGCCTCAATCGCGTGCGTCAGAGCGTCCATGCCGGTGTGCGCCGTCAGCTTTTTCGGCATCGTCTCAGCCAGCTCGGGGTCGACGATCGCCACGTCCGGCGTGATGTTGAAGTCAGCGAGCGGATATTTGACGCCCTTCGCGTCGTCAGTGATGACGGAGAATGCCGTCACCTCCGTCGCGGTCCCGGAGGTCGAGGGTATCGCGCAGAAGCGCGCCTTCGTGCGTAGCGTCGGGAAGTGGAACGGCACGCAGAGCTCATCGAAGCTCGTCTCCGGATATTCGTAGAAGACCCACATAGCCTTCGCCGCATCTATCGGCGAGCCGCCGCCAATCGAAACAATCCAGTCGGGCTGGAACTCGCGCATCGCGGCCGCGCCGCGCATGACCGTCTCTACCGACGGGTCGGGCTCTACGCCTTCGAAGAGGCGCACCTCCATGCCAGCTTCTTTCAAATACTGCTCAACTTTATCGAGGAAGCCGAAGCGCTTCATGCTTCCGCCTCCGACCACCACGAACGCCTTACTGCCGCGAAGCGTGCGAAGCTCCGCAAGCGAGCCCTTCCCGTGGTAAATATCGCGCGGTAATGTGAATCTTGCCATAATTTATCTCCTCCTGCCTCGCGCCGTCCGTTGTGCGGCGCGTTCGTTATCTCGTTCACATTCATTATTTTATCCGCGCGTTCATAATTTAGTAGACACAGAAAATTTATATCGCTATGCCGTTATCGATATATCCCCGCGCGCCGCGCAGCCTTGACAAGCCGCGCGCGCCGTCGCACAATCTAAGCGGCATAGGTCACGACAATTCATCCGACACGGAGGTGCCGCAATGCACAAGCTTGTACTGATAAGACACGGGGAAAGCTCGTGGAACAAAGAAAACCGCTTCACCGGGTGGCAGGACGTGCCGCTCTCGGACAAGGGGCTCGCCGAAGCCAAAGCCGCGGGCGAGCTTCTGAAGAAAGAGGGCTACGTCTTCGACAAGGCGTACACCTCGGTGCTGCGCCGCGCGATAAAGACGCTCTGGTGCGTGCTCGAGGAAACCGACCTGATGTGGATACCGGTCGAGAAATCATGGAAGCTCAACGAGCGCCACTACGGAGCGCTCCAGGGGCTCAACAAGGCCGAGACCGCGGCGAAGTACGGCGACGCGCAGGTCAAAATCTGGCGCCGCAGCTACGCGACGCGCCCGCCGCTCCTTGAGCAGAGCGACGAACGCTGGCCCGGACACGAAACGCGCTACGCGAACATAGCGGCGGACGAGCTCCCGCTCGGCGAGTGCCTCGAAGACACCGTCGCGCGCGTCGTCCCCTACTGGGAGAACGTCATAGCGCCCGACATCCGCGGCGGCAAGCGCATAATAATCGCCGCGCACGGCAACAGCCTCCGCGCGCTCGTCAAATACCTCGACGGCGTATCCGAGCAGGACATCGTCGAGCTCAACATCCCGACCGGCGTGCCTCTCGTCTACGAGCTCGACGACGAGCTCAAGCCCATCAAGCACTACTACCTCGGCGACGCCGAAGCGATAGCCGCCGCGCAGGCCGCCGTCGCCAACCAGGGCAAAGCGAAGCAGTAACGCAAGCACAACGCCCAAACGCATGACGCGCCCCTCCCGCAAAGGAAGGGCGCGTTTTTTCATGCTCCATGCTCAGGCTTCGACGCCGCGCAAAGCGCGGCCACTCCGGCTGCGCAACACCACTTAAGCGAATATTTTTGCATATCCATATCGCCGTCACGCGCTCGCGCGCTTCGCGCCGTTTTCATTGATTCTGCGCCGCAGCGTGCGCGTCATGATTCTTTCCTTAATTGTACGAAATCCCGCGCGCGTTGTGCCGCGCGCATCGCGCCGGCGCTTGCGACGGTGCGTTTCGCCGCGCGCGATAAACCGGCGCGGAATTCTGCGTTTGAGGCCGACGGCGTGCGTTTACCGACGGCGCGATGAACGTTACAAAACGCTAAAATCCAAAACTCCGCAAACCGTTGTACACGCCGCCGCGCATGCGCGGGAGGCTGCGCGAGGCCTTTTCGCTTAAGCGCGCGCGACATTGGACGAAATTCACGAAATCTGCTAAACTTTTTCCGTTCCTGTGTTAATTTTAAATAGACGATGATATAGGATATCTTTTACACAACGTAAGCAAAATTACGTGCATACTGTGCCGCGGCGGAGCGCAGCAGCTCCGCCGCAAAAGCAACGACTGAGCAGCAAACGGCGCAAGCCGTGTAAATAAATAACTTCCTGATAGGAGTGTGTTAAGTGAAGCAGCATCATCTGGTCATCGTCACCCTAGTCTGCCTGCTCGCGCTCGCGGCGCCCCCGGCCTTCGCGGCCTCCCGCTGCCCACCTTCGACGAGGAAGCCGTGCGCACCTATCCGCCGTACATGCGCACCGGCAAATCCGACATCGAAATCGAGCAGAAAGAAATCAAGCCCCACGAGGACTACCGCGAGGGCAACACCGGCACCGAGGAAGACCCGGCCTTCTTCATCAAATCCGTCAAACTCACCGGCTACGAAGTCCTCGACGACAAGGGCGAGCTGCGCGCCATCCTCGAAAAATACAGCGGGCGCAGCGTCAAAGTCCGCGAGCTCCCCTCGCTCACCAACGAAATAACGGCCTACTGCCGCGAGCGCGGCTACACAATCCCGCTCGCCGTCATACCGCAGCAGGAAATCAAAGACGGCGTCCTCGAAGTCAAAATCTACGTCGCCTCCTACGACGACGTCGAGATAACAGTCAACTCCTCCGACATCTACGACAAGACCCTCGACCGCTACATCAGCTACCTCAAGCACGGCGACGTAATCACCGACCGCCGCCTTGAGACCGCGATGAACAACCTGAACGACCTTCCCGGCGTCCAGGCGCGCGCCATACTCCGCCCCGGCTCCGAGCCCGGCACCACGAAAATAGACATCGAGGTTCAGAAGCGCAAAGTCTGGAACAACTACATCTACGCCGACAACGGCGGCGGCTACTAATCGGGCCGTTACCGCTTCGGCTTCAACACCGAAATCAACAACCCCACGCGCACCGGCGATAAAATCATCGTCAGCGGAATGCTCACCGACGAAGACACGGACAACTACAGCGTCCGCTACGAGCTGCCCATAGGCGCGCGCGGCACCCGCCTCGGCTTCGCTTACAGCAAAACCAGCTACGAATTCACACCGAACTCGCTCTTCGACTCCCTCGGCGAATCCGAAGGCCTCAGCGTCTACGGCCTCACGCCGCTCTACCGCAGCAAAGCCGACCGCCTCACCTTAATATACGGCTACGACCACAGAGACATCACCGACGAATACCGCTTCCGCGAAGAGGCCAACCGCCGCTACAACTTCGGCAGCGACAAAGATGCGAACGTCTGGCACATAGGCCTCAGCGGCAGCCGTTACGGAGTAAACCAGTTCCTCCAGTACAGCTTCATCTACTGGTACGGCGACATATCGACCGACGGCGGGGCGTACTACGACGGCGGCTACCACAAGTTCACCGCCGACCTGCTGAAAATATGGTACTGGGGTAAATTCAACGCGCGCGTCAGAGCCAGAGGACAGCTCGCGAGCCGCGCCTCGACGGCAGCGAACAGTTCTTCCTCGGCGGCATCAACGGCGTCCGCGCCTACGCCAACGGCGACGGCTACGGCGACTCCGCCTACACCGCCACCGGCGAACTGCGCTACGCGCTCGGCATACCGGGCCTCGAGCTCGCCGCCTTCATAGACGTCGGCGCGGCGAAAAACCTCCTTACCGACGAAATAGACCACCTCGCCGGCTGGGGCGTCGGCCTCCGCTACTCCAAGCCGAACGACTGGTACGCGCAGTTCGACTTCGCGAGAAAAATAAACGGCCGCCCCGACCGCTCCGAACCCGGCGACGACGACTGCCGCCTCTGGTTCCAGGTCTACAAAATGTTCTAACGAATCGGAAGAAAGGAGCAATCCATAACCAATGATACACCAACGCAAAATCCTAAAGGCGATAGCATACGCGATACTGCTGTGCTTCACCTCGCTGACAGGCGCGCAGCCGCTGTACGCCGTGCCGCTAAACCATCAGACGCCGACCGGCTTCGAGTCCGTCACCGGCAACTCGGTCTATGACGGACACGAAAACATATCACAGACAGGCATGACCGCGGTCAACTCGTGGGGAGACTTCTCCATAGGCGCGGACGCCACCGTAAATTTCACCGGGCCGAACGGCTTCAACTCCTTCAACTACGTCCGCGGAGGCGGGAAAATATCCGAAATCTACGGACAGCTCAACGCGGTAGGCGGCAACATCTTCATAGCCAACCCCGCGGGCGTCCAGATAGGAAACTCCGCGCAGATCAACGTCGGAAGCCTCTACGTGACGAATAAAGACCTCGAAAGCGAAGTCGGCGCGATAGCCAAGGCCAACGACGCCCAGAGAATAAGAGACATCATCGCCGCGCAGGAAGCCGGAACGGCCCAGCTCATGAGCCTCGGCAGCATAACGAGCGCGACTAACGTCACCTTCGACGGCGGAAGAATAGTCCTCGATACCGACAGGCTCTTCAAGCCGGGCGCGGACGGCGGCATCGGCAAAGAAAATATGACCGATGCCGACATCGCGAACAGCCTCTCCATAAAGACGACGGACAAGAACAACGTCGTCCTCGGCTATACCGCAATAGACCCAGACACGACGGAAAACATCAGCTATGCCGGAAAAGACAAGACGTTTAAACTCTCCGACGGAAGCAGTTACATCGGCTACATGTGGGTCGACGACGTAGAACAGCTTCAGGCTATGAACACCAACCTCAAAGGATACTACGCCCTCCGCAACGCGATAGACGCAAACTACACGGCAGAAATGAATGGCGGTAAAGGCTTCGACCCAATCGGCAATTACGATGCGGCATTCACCGGGCGCTTCGACGGCCTCGGCTACGATATATTTGGGCTGTATATAAACCGGAATAACGCATCAGAAACAGGCCTTCAATATAATAATATTGGTCTTTTTGGATATGTCGGACAGAATGGGAGCACAGTACCAGCCTATATCAGAAACTTCACCATCAATTCAGGTGAAATAAAAGGGAACAACAATGTCGGAGCAGCTGTAGGCACAGCGGTTGCAGGAACTGTTATTGAAAATATAACGAACACTGCGAATGTAAGCGGTAGAGATACCGTTGGCGGAATTGTCGGCAATGTAATGACACCGCAAGGCAATGATCTCACACATTTGAGCAATCTAAAAAACCTTGGGACGATAAGAGGAAATAGCTTTGTTGGTGGAATCGTCGGTATGATGGATAAGAGTATACTTGACGGCAACACATATAATTTAGGCAGCGTTACCGGCGTTGACGACACTGACGGAAGTTTCAGCTACAATATTGGAGGATTGGTAGGCTATGCCAATCGTTCCACCATCGGCAGCAGCGCATTCCAGATATACAACCAGCTCAACGTCACCGGCGGCTATAACGTCGGCGGCATCGTCGGCTCTTTGCGCGGCAGCAGCACAGTCCAGAACGCGGCAAATTACGGCGACGTTACTGCAAAGGGTTATGTGGAGCAGAATTATGAATATCATAAAGTGGATGGCAACATTGACAATAAAACTGTCAACGTCGCCAACGCCGGAGGCATCGTCGGGCGCGCGGACGGGACAACTATTGAAAACGTCTACAATGACGGCAACGTAACGACAACACAAGGAAATGAAAAGGACAACAACATCGCTTACGACTACTACATCGCTGGCAACGTCGGCGGAATAGTCGGGCGCGCGGAGAACACGACCATCACCAACGCCGAGAACTCCGAGAACCTCGTCGCGGGCGCGCATAACGTCGGCGGCGTCGTCGGCTATCTGACGGGGAACAGCGTCGTCGATTCGTCACAGAACGACGGCGGCGACATCACGGCGACCGGCGCAAGATACGCGAACGACTTCGTCAAAGAAGCCTTCAACCCCGGCTCCGCCAGTACTGAAAGTGTAATAATAGGCAACATCGGCGGAATTGTCGGATATCTCTACGGAGACAAAGCGCAGATAAAGAACTCCGCGAACCGCGGCAGCGTTCACACAGCAGACGTAACCGGCAGCACCATTCCCCTGACGTCCCAAGCCGCGAACGCCGGCGGAGTTGTCGGAAAGGTAGACTCGTCGACATACCTAATCGTAAGCGACAAGGACAAAAAGGATGCGCTCAGCTTACTGCGCGGCGACGGGGCGAACGCCTACGGCACATACGCGACGATAAGCAACTCCTACAACACAGGCAGCGTCAGCGGCTTCATGGGCGTCGGCGGAATCGCCGGACACATGTACAAAGGCTCGGTGGCCGGTTCGTACAACCTCGGCGCTCTGCGCTCGACCCGAATAGCCAACCCCGCGAGCGTCGACCCTGTCAACATGGGCGGCATCGTCGGCGACACGGGAGCCTTGAAAGACGGCGACGGGACGGTCATATACGACGTTTACAACGCCGGTACGATAGGCGACGACGAATTCACCTTCCTCGGACGCCACGTCGGCGGAGTCGTCGGACGCTTCTCCGGGACACTCGACAAAGCGTACAACACCGGCAACATCTACAACGGTTACAGCGTCACGGGCGGCGTCGTCGGTTACTGGCTCTCCGGCGACATCAGCAACGTATTCAACACCGGCAACATAACGGTAGTCAACAAAGACCTCAACGCGAGAAACAGCCTCGTCGGCGGCATCGTCGGCGCGGCGAACGCGAAGGACGGCACGGGCAAGACGCTGAGCTACGCTTACAACCTCGGGACGCTGAGAAGCTTCATACCGAAAGGATATGAAGAAATCGTGCTGTCGTCGGAAAAGACTGACGACATTGTGGCAGAAGTTGATGTAAACGAATATGGCGCAGAAGCCGCCAAGGAATACCAGTGGATAGTTGACAACGTAATATTCGACGACGGTGACCCTAAAACACCTGGAGAATACAACAGTCAAAATGCGTATCAGCTCCAAAACATCAACACCGTCGGCGGCATAATCGGCGGCGTCACTGAGTTTGTAGAGGGAAAAGACGGATACAACACAAAAACTATCACGGTCAAGGACGTATATTCGACCGGCAACATGTACGCCGCGAGATGGAGCGACAGCGCAAATGGCGGTAAAGGCGGTTATGAAGTGGACACTACTAATGACCGCGTGTCCGCAATCTGGGGCAACGCCTATACGAACGCGAACAGCAACAACGTAGAGCTGGAGAACGCCTATTTCATAGAGCCGGATAATAGGGAAAACGCCCCGGACTTCAGCGCCGTGAATCACAGGACAGACCTGAAAGATAACGGCTACACCGTCATTGGCTGGGACAACAGAAACGTCCAAATGAACGGCGGGACAAGCAGCAACTACGGCAAATTTGAGTTCAAAGACATCACAGACGGAACCAACGATTATACTTCCGGCTGGCGCTTCGTCGACGGCACCCTGCCGATACTCAACGCCTTCACGCCGAACACGGCGAAAGACCAGAGCTGGAACACCGGCAACTGGGGTGTGCAGTTCGGCACGGCGGCCAATCCGCTGCTCACGATAATAAACAGCGGCGGCGCTGATATTTCGCTCAGCTGGGAAAAACTCGGCCTCTCCGGCGCGGGCAGCCTCGCGCTTTACGGCGGCGGCAACCTGACGCTGACGGACTTCGGCAGCAAGCTCGGACGCTACTACAACGGCATACTCTTCAGCGAGGGCGACCTCAGTATAAACGTCTCCGACGCGGCAGACCTGCACAACCTCGGCAGCGGCTCGCGCCTCTACGGCGAAAACGTCACCTTCGACGCAGGGACGAACGACTCGACGCTCTACGGCACTATAACTTCTACCAACGGCGACATCACGATAAAGGGCGGAAACGTGAGCGTCATCGGCTCTCTGGTTTCTTCCAAAGAGGATGAATCCACGCTTGTACCCGGCATCGCGGAGGACGCCAATCACGCCGATAATAAACATACCACGATTAGCCAGACGGACCTGAACGACCCGACGAAGGCTATCGCGACGGTAGAAGAAGCCTATGCGTATGAAGCGCACAGGGACGACAAAGGCAGCGTACAGAGCGGCAGCATCACCGTCGACGCCAAAGGCTCCGCCGAAGTCCTCTACGGCAACATGGGCGCGGGACGCATAGAGACGGAAGGCAACTTCACCGTAAGCGGCAAGGACAGCGTCTACGTCGACAGCGACCTGCACATCGGCGGCGACCTGAACCTCAACAGCGACGGCGAGATAGTCCTCGACCTGTCGAACATGGGAAACATAGGAACGACGCCGGAGGAGAAGAAGAACCATCTGCATGAGAACTTCCTCGACCATTTCAAGAAAGACGGCACTGACGGTAAAGGCACAATCAAGGTCGGCGGCGTGGAAAACGCTGTGAACGCGGACAACTTTATGATAGCCATCGACATGTGGGACTATCAGAATAACAAGTTCGACCTTGATAAGTACGACCGCGGCGACGACGACACTCTGGCCGGAGACATTAATTCGCTGAAGATTACGATGGATGGGATAGAACTCGGCGCAGAAAAAACCGAGTACGCGGACGACAGCGCGAAGAACCACACCTTCATCTGGGTCGACAGCGCGGAGCAGCTTGCAGGCATACAGAAGTACAAGGACGCAGACGACGCCCAAAATCCAACCAAAGAGGATGCTACGCACATCCTTGAATACAACTTCGCGCTCAAAGACAACATCGACGCTTCGTCGATAAAAGACTACACAGGCATAGCGTCGAATACCAACACAGACGGTACAAAAGAGGCGTTCACCGGCACATTCGACGGACGCGGCTTCGCAATAATCGGGCTGGACGTGAATCGCGCAACCGATGAGAAGGGCAACGAGACGACAAAGGATGTCGCGAACGCCGGAATCTTCGGCAACATCGGCCACGGCGGAACAGTCAAAGACCTCAACGTCTATTCCTCGAAGTTCACCGGCGGCGACACCGCTGGCGCGATAGCGGGCCGCAGCGAAGGCACGATAACCGGCGTGGAAACGCTCGGCAACAGGGTCGAAGTCACCGGCGTAGGCGCGACGACGACTGTAATGAGAGGCAACGGTTCGGACGTCAAAGTGGGCGAGAATGTCACGATAGGAGCCGCAGGCGGCATCGTCGGAGTCAACAACGGCACGATAGAAAATTCGAGCGCTTCGGATACCGTCATAGCGGGCGAACGCGACGAGACAGATGACAACTTCATGACCGTAGCGGGCGGCGTCGCGGGCATAAACCAGAGCGGCGGCGGAATGATTATGTCCGTCACAAGCACGAGCGCAGTCCTGACCGACATGCCCTCGGATACGAACGACAAGAGCATTACGCACGGCCTCGGCGGCATCGTCGGAGTCAACGAAGGAATGATATGGGACGTCGCAGCGTTCGGCGCGACGAACGGCACATACGGCGCGCTTCTAATTCCGTCAAATGAATACGTCGGCGGCATCGCAGGCGTAAACTACGGATGGCTGTTGCGGGCCTACAACGAGGCCGCTGTCATCGGCGCTTCGAACGTCGGCGGCATCGCGGGCAAAAACGAAGACCGCGTAGGCCTCAAAGAGACGCCTCTTCTCGGCAACGTCGGATTTATCAACAATTCCGTCAACGCCGGCAGCGTAACGTCGGTCGTCCTCGGTGAGAATTCCGCCGTTAAATACACAGGGGGCATAGCCGGAAGCAACTTCGGAGAGATACAGTACGGCAGAAACACCGGCGCTGTGACCGGCGGGAGCTTCGTCGGAGGCATGGTCGGGCGTAACGACGCAAAGGGAACGATTACCGGAGTCTCCAACGCCATCAGCGCGTCCATCACGGGCCGGGAACACGTCGGCGGCATCGCGGGCACAAACGCGGGAGCGATATCAGGCTCCGACAGCCTCACCAACGAGGGAAGCATCAGCGGTAACCAGTACGTCGGCGGCATCGCGGGCGAGAACCAGGCCGGAGGCGTGATAGAGAACGTCAACACGTCGATAAACCTCGACGTAAGCGGCACGGGCGCGAAGTACTTCGGCGGCGTGACGGGAACGAACAGCGGCACGATAACCAATGCGCACAACACCGGCGACGTCTCCGCGTCAGAGGCCGAATACGTCGGCGGCATAACCGGCGTAAACGAGAAAGACGCCGTGCTTGAAAACGCGGGCAACAGCGGAAGCGTCTTCGGCTATTCACACGTCGGCGGCGTCGCCGCAGTCAACAATAGCTCGCATGACGGCGGCAAGATAACCAACAGCGGAATTGTGACGGCTGAAAACGGCGGCGCGGCGGGAATATTCTACGAGAACGAAGCCGGCCTCAATAACGTTGAGCTTGTCAACACAGGAAGCGTTTCCGGCAAAAGTGACGACCACGGCACCGGCGGCGTCATCGGCGTCAACAACGGAAATATAACAAACTCCAAGCTCACGAACAGCGGGAACGTGGACGGCGGCGACAACACCGGCGGGCTTATCGGCGTCAACAGCGGAACTATATCCGGCTCGACGCTGGCGAACACAGGTTATGTAAAAGCCGAGAGCGGAGAGAACGTCGGCGGTCTGATAGGAAATAACACAGGCTCCGTCATCGGCGGACGCAACGAAGCCGACACGATGTACGTCCACAAAATCTATAACAACGGGCGCATCAGCGGCGGCACGAATGTCGGCGGGCTTATAGGAAATAACGAAGGCAAGCTCACCGCTGGCTACAACACGGGCAACGTGAACGGGCAGCAGAACGTCGGCGGCATCGCGGGTACGAACAGCGGAAGCATCAGCGAGGTCTTCAACACCGTCATGACGGGCGACGCGGAAGCAACGGGAAGCATATCCGGCGTGGACAATGTCGGCGGCCTTGTCGGACATAACGAAAAGAAAGGCACGCTGACCGACGCCTACAACACGACGGCCGTGAACGGCGGCGGAGTCAAGGGCAACGCGGTCGGCACGAACGACGGCGCAGTGAAGAACGTCTACGCATGGAACACGAACGGCAAGCTCATCGGCGGCGGCAGCGGCACGAAGGAGAACACCTATTCGTTCGTGAGCGGCGACGGCTCGGCGAATTTCGTGATCCCCGCGCTCGGCCGGATGGAGAGCGAGAGCTACGAGGGCTTCGGCTTCGGCTCGACGTGGAAGAACTACGACGGCTGGTCGCTGCCGATGCTGAAGGTCTTCCTGACGAAGGGCGAGGTTTCGCAGAACGGCGTGACCGCGGCCGACGGCCTGGCGGCCTTCAACAACGCGAACTCGCTGATCGTCTTCGTCCCCGACCCCGAGACTGGCGGCATGTATATGACGGTATTCTCCGCGCAGATAGCGGGCAGCTTCGGCCCGGACGGCGTCTTCAACCCGAACAACCTCGGCTACGACCTCAAGGGCGTTTACGTGAGGGGCAATAACAACGGATTCCTCCACAGCGACGGCTGGGACCGCATCAAGAACTTCCGCGAGCGCAAGGCGGAGCTCTACTTCCACAACGGCGGCATGGAGTACGCCGAGGAGATGTAGCCCCACCCCCATCACGGAAACAAGTACAAAGCAAAGTACAGCCGCCCGCCCCGCGGGCGGCTTCTTTATGCGCAAACGACGGCGCAAAGGCAAAGCCCGCGGCGAAGCGCGCCGCGGCTTATAATCGCTTAACTTTTTCAGAAAGACGACTATCCCGTCATGCCGCGCTCCGACGCGGCATCCAGATACCGTCTTGAAAGTCAAATATAAATGTAAGGCATCTCACTGTCTTTCGACAGCATCACCATAACTCTGCGGCATGTATTGTCTCTTGTATGTGTACGTGCCGCTTTTTGTTGTGCCTTGTTATGTGAAGCAGTTTGCGCATGCTTGCTATTACAGCTAGCTTTTTACATTTCCCTCGCGCCAGCAGTCTGTTGTAGAAAGCGCTTATCACCTTGTTTTTTCGCGTAGCTACAAGCGCCGCCATGTACATGGCGTGTCTCAGCACTGCGCTTCCCATGCGGCTCATTACAGGCTTTTTGTGTATCGATGTACCCGACTGGTTTTCGCAGGGTGCTATCCCAAGACGTGAGACCAGCTGTTTTACGCTCCTATATCGGCTTATGTCTCCGGCTTCGCCGATAAACGACGCGGAGCTTACTTTGCCTATGCCGTCTATGCTGCGGAGCAGCTCCGCCGTATCTCTTAATCCGGCGTCGTCTATGTGTTTCTCTATCGCTTCGTCTATCTCGCGTATCTGCTGTTCAAGATGGGCTATGAGTTCTTGTACGCTCTCTATGACCGGATGAGGATGGCTGCCGCCGGCTCTGAATTTCTCAAGCCTGTTATATTCAGCTTCCCTCAGCGTTACAAGCTCGGCGCGTCTCCGTGTAAGTTCTCTCAGCAGACGTTCCGCCAGGCTAGGGGCCTGCCACGGCGTGATCTGTCCTGTCGTAATCATTGAGATTAAGTATGAGGCTATTAGTCTTGCGTCGGCGGCGTCGTTCTTGTTGAGATGCATCGTCGCCTTTCTGTAAGATTTCACTGCAAATGGGTTCAGCACATACAGAGATATTCTGCCGGACATATTATTGTCTGCGAGGTAATAAGAGAGCTGTTCCCCGTATACTCCTGTGGACTCCATTCCTGCGGCTATAGAATAGTCATCCCCGTCTGCATGTTTTGAAGCAATCTTTGATGCGTGTTCAACCATCTGTTTGAAACCCGATGGTTGGTTCGCTATTTTTTTGCTTGACCACAGCACCTTGCTGTTGGAGCTCATAAGCACAACGGAAAGAGAAGCCTTAGAGACGTCGATTCCGAGATAGAAGTTAGAAGGCATTTCGTCACCTCCGAAAAGATAAAAGTAAAAGATTCCACAATGCACTGCGTCGGAGAGCGCCTGGTTTCAACATACTCGCATATTCAAGTTCACGTCAACATATGACGGACTTAGGATACCTGTTCGTTGTAAAGCAGGGCGGTTGACCAATCTGGATGACAGTATCTATGTACTCAGCGTCGTTCCGGTCTTTCCGACACCTGTATCATAAGGGCTGACGCCCGAATGAACCAGTGATGACAGCTTACTTTTTCTACAATCACCTCATTTTTGTTTGCGTTACTGTATTATACGAGCGTCGTTAAACATCCTAACGCATCGGAATTTGAAGCCGCGGGATTCCGCGTCAAGCGCGGCATGACGATTAACAGGCGTTTTCTTAAAAAGCTGAATGAGTATAATTCCCATATGTTACGGTATTTGACGACGCCGGATGCCGCGTTCATCGGTCAAACGCCGCGATATCGGCAATGCGTTAAAGATATTTCGATTTGTTCGCTGGCGCGGACAGCGCATTGCGTCAAGCGCGGAATGACGATGCCCCGCCGTTTTCTTCAACAGCCGAATAGGTATAATATGCACATACTGTGCGAAGGGGGCGCGTGCGGTGAGGCGCGGGACGAAGCTTTATAATCTGATACTTCCGCTGTGGCTGCTGTGGATTTTTCCGCAGACGTGGCTCGTCGTGCTTCCGGCGAATTTTATCGTGGACCTGCTCGTTTCGGCGCTCGCGCTGCGTTTCGCGGGCGCGCGCGGAATCGCGGGAGTTTTGAAATTTTCGATTCTGCGCACGTGGCTCTGCGGCTTCGCGGCGGACGCGGCGGGGACGGCGCTGATGGCCGCGCCGCTGTTCGCCGAACCGCTTCTGCCCGAGGCCGCGCGGCCTCGGTGGTCCGATATGCTTTCCTATCCGCTCACGATGAACCCGTTTGAAAGCCCCGCCGCGCTGCTGTGGACGCTCGGCTGCGTCGCGCTCTCGGCTTTCGTCATTTACGGGCTGAATTATAATTTCTGCTTCCGCCGCGCGGAGCTGACGGACGCCCAGCGCCGCCGCGTCTCGCTTGCGCTCGCGCTTTTCACCGCGCCGTGGCTCTTCCTGCTGCCCGCGAAGTGGCTCTACTGATTCCCCGCCCGTTTGTCCGCACGCCGTTTTCAGGATAAAATAAAGTCGACTTTATTTTTGCATAAAAGCTATGATGTATGATGTCGTTATGTGTTATACTTTCGGTGAAGAAGTTGTTAATCGAGCCCGTGGTGATACGCCTAGGGAAAGAAGCCGCCCGTTGCGACCGGGCGGCTTCTTCGTTTTCCCCCGCCCTCTCCTTCCTGTGAAATTCATAACGATCAGCGGTTTTCTGCTAAAATATTGGAGGGTATTATTTTTCAGCAAGCGGAGGGAAACGGTTTGACAGAAGTTGTAATCTGCGTCGGAAGTTCCTGCCATATAAAGGGCGCGCGCCGCGTCGTCGAGGGGTTGACGAAGCTCGTCAAGGAGAGCGGCATGTCGGAGCTGGTGAGGCTTTCCGGCTCGTTCTGCATGGGACGGTGCGAGGAGGACGGCGTTTCCGTCAAGGTTGACGGCGAGATTCATTTCGTCGACCCGGACCATGTTGAGGAATTTTTCAGAGATGTGATCATGGGGAGTTGGAAATGAAGTATATCAATGTGGCGAAGGCCAACTGCAAGAACTGCCACAAGTGTCTTAAAGTCTGCCCGGTGAAGTCTATCAAGTTCAGCGACAGCAAGGTCGAGGTTATGGAGGACGAGTGCATCCTCTGCGGGCGCTGCATACGCAACTGTCCGCAGCACGCGAAGTCTCTCGTCCACGACATCACGGGCATCAAGCAGACGGTGCGGAACAGCGCGCGGAAGAAGATAGCCGCGCTCGCGCCGTCGTATCTCACCTCGTTCGGCATGGAGAACCGCTATAAGCTCGCGGGCGCTCTGCAAAAGCTCGGCTTCTACGCCGTGGAGGAGACGGCGGTCGGCGCGCACGCGGTGACGAAGGAGTACGCGCGTATCCTCGAAAGCGATACGATGGACAATATGATTACGACCTGCTGCCCGTCCATCGTTTTTCTCGTGCAGAAGCATTTTCCGAAGCTTATCGAGCATCTCGCGCCGGTGCTTTCGCCGATGGAGGCGCACGGCGCTTTCCTGCGGAGGAAGTACGGCGACGACGCTTTTATAGTTTTCTTCGCGCCGTGCATTTCGAAGATTGAGGAGGCGCGCCTTTCGGAGAAGCGCTATATCGACGGCGTCGTTACCTTCAAGCAGCTCGCGGCGTGGTTCGACGAGGACGGCGTGAAGCTCTCGGAGGCACAGGAGGGATACTTCGGCAACGACCCGAGCGCCTCGGCCATTTACCCGGTCTTCGAGGGCATCGTGAAGGACGTGAAGGCGAATCTGCCCGACGACTCGCACGTATTCCGCAAGTATTCGTTCATGAGCAAGCAGGGCGCGAAGGACGTCTTCGAGCTCTTCACGGAGATGAACGAGGGGCGCATACACAACTGCTTCATCGAGGCGAGCGCCTGCTACGGAAGCTGCATCAACGGCCCCGAGAAGCTCGACGAGGGCTATTACCCAGTCAGCCGCGGCATAGACATGATGCACTATCTGCGCGAGGAGAAGAATATCCGCGAGGCGGACCTTTCCGACGTGGACCTTCGCCGCGAGATACGCCCCGCGCCGCCGAAGCTCGCCATCCCGGACGAGGATACGATACGCGCGATCCTGGCGCAGATAGGCAAGACGAAGCCGGAGCACGAGCTGAACTGCGGGAGCTGCGGCTACCGCACATGCCGCGACAAGGCGATAGCGGTCTACCAGGGCAAGGCGGAGCTGCACATGTGCCTGCCGTACATGACGCAGATATCGGAGACGCTCGCGAACGTCACGCTCTCCGTCAGCCCCGACTATATCATCGCGGTGGACCGCGACCTGCACGTCAAGGAGTGCAACCTCGCGGCGCAGCATCTGCTGAAGGTGACGCGCAGCGAGATTACGGGGCGGCGCATCGAGGACTTCCTCGACCCCGTGGACTTCGCGCTCGCCGTCGCCGAGGAGCGCAACATACCGCTGCATAAGGTCAGCTACGAGGACCGCGGCATTATAGTCAACCAGACGGTCGTCTACATTCCAGAGCAGGGGCTCGCGATAGCCTTCCTCCACGACATAACGAAGCAGGAGGCGGAGGCCGAGTCGCTGAACAAGCTCAAGATGGAGACGATGGAGATGGCGCAGAACGTCATCGACAAGCAGATGACCGTCGCGCAGGAGATAGCGAGCCTCCTCGGCGAGACGACCGCCGAGACGAAGGTGACGCTGACGAAGCTCAAGGATTTGATCGTATATGACGGACATGACGACTGAGAGCCTCTGCATAGACGCCTGCTATAACAGCCTGATTAAAAAGAACGAGGAGCTCTGCGGCGACCGCGTCGAGGTGATAAACACGCCCGAGAGCACGCTGCTCGTCCTCTCCGACGGCCTCGGCAGCGGCGTCAAGGCGAACATCCTTTCGACGCTCACGTCGAAGATAATCTCGACGATGATAAGCCGCGGCGCTTCAATCGAGGACACCGTGGACACGATTGCCCACACCCTGCCCGTCTGCAAGCTGCGCGGCATAGCCTACTCGACCTTTATGATTCTGCACATCTGCAAGGACGGCAAGGGCTACATAGTCGAGTACGACAACCCGCCCTGCATGCTGATACGCGACGGGCGGCACATCCCGTTCGACTACGAGGAAAAGACCATCGAAGGCAAGCTCGTGCGCGAAAGCCGCTTCACGGCGAAGCCGGGCGACTACTTCGTGATAGTCAGCGACGGCGTGACGCAGGCCGGCATGGGAGAAACGCTCGCCTTCGGCTGGGGCTGCGACGAGGTCGCGGAATTCCTCTGCGGCCCGTGCGGCGAGAAGCTCTCCGCGCCGCGCGTAATCGAGCGCGTGCTCGGCGTCGCGAAGGACCTGTACCTCGGCAAGCCCGGCGACGACACAACCGTCTCGATAGCGCACATCATGACGCCGCAGACGGTCAGCCTCTTCTCCGGCCCGCCGAAGAACCCCGAGGACGACTCGCGCCTCGTGCGCGAATACATGGAGACGCCCGGGCTGCACGTCGTCAGCGGCGGCACCAGCTCCGAAATCCTCTCGCGCGAGCTCAAGCGCCCGCTGCGCGTCAACATCGACTACACCGACGCGGACATCCCGCCGACGGCTACGATAGACGGCATCGACCTCGTCACCGAAGGCGTGCTGACGCTGAAGCGCGTCATAGAACTCGTCGAGGAATACCGCACGCGCCCCGCCGTGCCCGAAATGACGGCGGAGCTCGACAGCGAGCACGGCGCGGCGAAGCTCGCGAAAATGCTCATCGAGCAATGCACAGACCTGAAGCTATTCATCGGCAAGGCCGTCAACACGGCGCACCAGAACGCGGACTTCCCCACCGAGCTGCGCGTCAAGTTCCGCCTACTCGACGACCTCGCCGAGTCGATGGAAAAGCTCGGACGCCGCGTCGAAAAGAGATATTATTAAACGCGACGTAAAACAAACGCAAACCGCCGCCGCTTCCGCAGCAAGCAGAAACGGCGGCGGTTTTTCATAAATGAACAAAACCACACAAAAAACGCGCCGCGCGGTAAAATCAAAGCGTCGCTCAAAAACCCGCGAGGTGGTCTCTTTGTCCGAACTATATAAATTCCTGTCGAAATACACAGCGCGCCGCGCGCCCGGGGCGATAACGGGCGGCGGCGGAAAAACCTCGCTGCTTTACGGCCTCGGCGCGGAGCTTGAAAAACAAGGCCGCGTCCTGCTCACGACAACGACGAAAATTTTCCGTCCGACGCCGGAGGAATGCCGAGACATCTTCATCGGCCCTGCGCGGCTCTGCGGCGAATTTCTGAACGCGATGCCGGAGCGCGCGAAGCTCGCGGCAACCTCCGGCGAAAGCGGCGGCAAGCTGACAGGCTACGCGCCGGCCGAAATCGACGCGCTCGCCGCGCACGGAGCCGCGGACTTCGTAATAGTGGAATGCGACGGTTCGCGCGGACGCTCGCTCAAATTCTACGAGGCATGGGAGCCGCCCGTGCCGGAGACCAGCGCCGCCGTCTTCGCCGTGCTCGGAGCGGACGCTTTCGGCTGCGCGCCCTCGGAGGACAGCATATTCCGCGCCGCGCAGTTCTGCGCCCTTCACGGCGCGAGCGCAGACGCGCCCGTAACCGCGGAGACGATACTCAAATATCTGCTCCATTCGGAAGGGCCGCTGAAAAACGAGCCGCGCGCGGCGAAGAAGATACTCGTGATAAACAAATGGGAGACGCTCGACGAAGCGCGCGCCGCGGAGGCAGAGGCGCTTTTTCCCGCGCTGCTTGAAAAATACGACGCCGTCTGCGCCGCCTCGGCGCGGCGCGGCGAGCTGTACAAAGCGAAGGAGAGACGATGATGGAGGCGATTCTGCTCGGAGCAGGCCTGTCGAAGCGCATGGGCCGCCAGAAGCTGCTGCTGCCGTTCGGCAGCGAAACGGTCATAGAAACGGTGATAGACAACCTGCGGGGCGCGGGCTTCGAAAGAATATGCGCCGTCCTCTCGCGCGAGGTCGCGGAGGCGCTTCCGCAGCTGCCGCGCGGCGTCGAGGCGCGGGTCAACGAAGCGCCGGAGCGCGGACAGTCGAGCTCGCTCGCCATCGGCCTTGAAATGCTCGGCGAAGGGCGCGATTTCTGCATAATGCTCGCAGACCTTCCGCTCGCGACGCCCGAGGCGATAGCCGCGCTCGCGCGCCGCTTCGACGAGCTGCCGCCCGAAAAAACGCTGCTCGCGCCGTGCCGCGACGGCGTATTCGGCCACCCGATGTTCTACCGCGCAGTTTGGCGCGAGCGCTTCCGCAGCGCGCAGGGCGACGCGGGCGGCCGCAAAATCGTCGCGCTCTACGAATCCGAAATAGAACGCGCCGCCGCCCCCGACTGCCACTTCAAAGACATGGACACGCCGGAAGACTACGCTGAAAGAGTGAAACAAATGGAAACCGGCGCAAAAGAAGCGCGCGGGGTGTAGCGCCGCGGGCGCGTGCTAGTGAGGCGGCGAGGCGTCGGCTATTACTGCACGTGCAGTTGTTTGACCTTACACATCACGCGAAGGCCGCGGCACTGCATTACGTCGATGTCCAGATGGACAAAACAGTTTCAACTCACGCGTCCCGTGAAGGGCGCGACTGACTGCGGCGAGGTCTTTCGCTATGTCACGGAAGTTTCAACTCACGCGTCCCGCGAAGGACGCGACGGAATCTTGCATTGCAGAACCGGCAGTGCAGATAAGTTTCAACTCACGCGTCCCGCGAAGGACGCGACGGTATATCAAGAATCCACAGATATGATAACACGCAGCGGCCGCGTTTGCGCGACGGTTCGCGGCGGCGTTGGTTTATGGGGCTGATGCGGCGCGGAAGCGCTGGGACTTACAGGCGCGGTGCGCGGACGTTTCGGGGGTTTTATACTCATTCAACTTTTTAAGAAAACGCCTGTTAATCGTCATTCCGCGCTTGACGCGGAATCTAGTGGCTTCAAATTCCGATGCGTTACGGTATTTAACGACGCTGGCCTCCGCGTCGGGGCGCGGGGTGACGGTGTACCGTTCCTCGAATGAAGTTAAGCGAGTATATGCGGGCTCGAGGTTCGCGCGTCTGTTCTGCATAAGCGTCGAAGACCTGCGGCTGCAAGCCTACGACGCTTCTATATGGCATAGCGTAAATTTTTTTAAATTTGCCGCGGCACCGGCGCGCGGGCGCTTCGCCTAGCTCCCCGCCTTTTCCACGAGCGCGCGGAATATGTCCATCTGCACGGCGTCGTCCTCGGCGAGGCATTCTGGATGCCACTGCACGCCGACGGCCCATTTGTATGCGGGCGCGCTGACGGCTTCGATTATTCCTCCGTCCGCGACGGCGGCGGCCTGCAAATGTTTTGAGAGGCGGCCTATCGCCTGGTGATGCATCGAGTTGACTGGCATCGTTTCGCCGGAGTGGTTCGGGAAGAGCCACGGCGAGAGGATTTTCACCTCGTGGACGTAGCCGCGCATAACGTCGGAGCGGCTGTGCAGCGTCCATTTTTCGTCTACGGAAGGCAGATCCTGTATCAGCGTGCCGCCGAGCACGACGTTCAGCAGCTGGCAGCCGCGGCATATTCCGAGCAGCGGTTTGTCGCGTTCGAGCGCCGCGCGGCAGAGCGCCGTCTCGAAGCGGTCGCGCTCGATGTCGGGCGCGCGGCTGCCGCGGCTTTCCTCGCCGTAGAACGAGGGCGCTATATCCTGCCCGCCCGCGAATACGAAGCCGTCGAGCTTCGCGGCGAGCCGTTCTATTTCGCGTTCGTCCTCCGTCGGGGTCAGCGCGAGCGGAGCGCCGCCCGCGGCGCGCACGGACGAGATTATCTTCGACGTGAGGCGCGAGAGCAGCCAGAAGTATTTCAGCTCTTCGCCGTCAATTTCCTCAAGCGCGGCGTTTTCCCAGCGCCGCTGAAAGGGCAGCGTCGGGATGCCGATAAGCGGGCGCTTTCTCATGCGCGCGCTATTTCGCCTCTTCTTCCGCGTACCAGGCTATCGTGCGGCGCAGCAGCTCGCGCATGTCGGTCTTGGGCTTCCAGCCGAAGCGGCTTTCCATCTTCTTGACCGAGGGCTTGCGGTTCTGCATGTCGTCGTAGCTCTTGCCGTAGTAGACGGAGGCCGGGATGATGTCGAGCTCCGTGGCCTCGGCGGCCTCGCGGAACTGCGGGAATTTCTTCGCCTCTTTGACGAGCATCTCCGCCGTCTCTTTTATCGAATAGTTGTTGTCGGGGTTGCCGATGTTGAAGATTTCGTTGTCGCCGCGGTTGTGCTCGTTGCGGATGATTGCCATGAGCCCCTCTATGCCGTCGCCGACCCACGTGAAGCTGCGGCGCTGCTCTCCGCCGTTGACGAGCGCTATCTTGCGGCGGTGTACCATGTCGTAGAGCATCTGCGTCACGGAGCGCGCACGGTGTTCCTCGGCGTCGCGCTTCGTGTCGAGCCGCGGCCCTATCCAGTCGAAGGGGCGGAATATAGTAAACTGCAGCCCGGCCTCGTAGCCGTAGGCGAATATCATGCGGTCCATCATCTGCTTCGCGCAGCTGTATATCCAGCGCATTTTGACGACAGGGCCGGTCGTGAGCGGACTTTCGTCCTCCTTGAGCTCCTCGCCCGAGCTCATGCCGTAGACCTCGGAGGTGGAGGGGAAGATTATGCGCTTGTTGTGCTTCACGCAGAGGCGCACCATTTTGAGGTTCTGTTCGAAGTCGAGCTCGAAGGTCCATACTGGCTTTTTTACGTAGTAGGCGGGCTTCGCTATCCCCGCGAGCGGGATGACCGCGTCGGATTTTATGACCTCCGCCTCGAGCGCCTCGTTGTCCTTGAAGATGTCGCCGCGCCTGAACGAGAACTGAGAGTTCCCCTCGTAGGGCGCGAGATTCGTCGAAGCGATGTCGAATCCGCTCACCTGCCAGTCGGTCGTCGTGAGCACCGCGTCGAGCAGATGCGTACCGATAAATCCGTTTATCCCAGTTACGAACAGTCTCATTCAGAACCTCTCCTTCCTCTGGCGGACGGACGCGGGCCGCGCGCCGGTAATTTCCGGCCGCGCGCCGCAGAGCCGCGCCGCCCGCGCAAAACATAAAACGGGCGATAATTTTACATATTATAAAGCCGCGCGCCGGAAAATACAAAAAAAGAGGCTTTCGCCTCTTTTTCGCCGTTTCCGAAATTTTTACGCGCGCGGGCGCTTCACGTTCTCCTGCGACTCTTCGACGCCGGAGGCTATGCCGCGCTCCACCGTCGTGCCGGGGATGAGGTTGTCGCAGAGCGCCGCGAGGATGCCCGCGACCGCCATCGGCGTCTTGAGTACGGCCCAGATCATGCCGCCCGCCGTCGTGCCGAGCGCGCCTGTGAAGAGCGCCTGGTTCGGCTCAACCCAGCCCGGAAGGCCGAGCGCCATGAGGAACGAGAAGCCGACGATGAGCACGTTGCGCTGGCTGCCCATGTCCGCGCGCATGAGGTTCTGGATGCCGAGCGCGCCTATCGTGCCGAAGAGCGTGATGTACGCGCCGCCGATGACCGGGGTCGGCATCGTCGCGATGAGGGCGCCGAGCTTGCCGATGAGCGAAAGGCAGATAAGTATCACCGCGCCCGCGCGCACGACGTAGCGGCTCGCGACGCCGGTCAGGCCGATGAGGCCGATGTTCTCGGTGTACGAGGTGGTGCCGACGGAGCCGAGCAGGCCGGAGAGCGCGCAGCACATGCCCTCAGCGCCGATGCCGCGGTTTATCTGCGGCACGGTCGGATCGTTGATGCCCGCCGCGTAGGAGCAGTTGTGGTAGTCGCCTATCGACTCAATCATTACGCAGAAAAAGCCCGCCGCTATAGCGCCGATGGCGAGGCCGGAGAATTTCGGCGCGCCCCACGGCATGAAGAGGTTCAGGCGCAGCCACGGCGCGTCGATGATGCTCTGGAGATTGATGTAAGCCGCGTGTCCCGGCGAGAAAACGCCCGCGAGCGACAGCGCGAGGCAGAGCAGGTAGGCGATGACGATGGAGCCGAGGACGGCGAAGATGTTGAAATATTTATTCTTGCTCACGAGGCTGAAGAAGAAGACGAGGACGACGACGAGCAGCGAGACGGGCCAGAAGTTCGCCGCGTTGAACTGAATGGCCGTCGGCGCGAGCGAGAAGCCTATCGCCATGATGGTCGGGCCGATGACGACCGGCGTGATTATCTTGCGTATGCGCCCGATGAGCCGTCCGTAGCCGAGCGCCGAGAGCGCGACGCCGCCGACGATGAGCGAGCCGCCGACGTACTGCATGACGACGTCGGGCCCCATGCTCTTGTACGCGCCGATGATGGTCATAATCGGCGGTATGAAGCTGAAGCTCGAGCCCTGAACGATCGGAAGCCCGGAGCCGAGCTTCGGATGCGTCTGAATGAGCGTCGCGATGCCCATGCCGAAGTAGACGCAGCCGATGAACGCGCCCATCTGCGCCGTCGTCATGCCCATAGCCGGCCCGAGCACGAGCGGCACGAGCGTCGTCGCGCCGAAGAGCGTAAGCACGTGCTGCGCTCCTGCAAGAATCAGAATAGGCAGCGGCGGCTTATCGTTGATACCGTAAACAAGTTGCTTTCTCGCCATGATAATTCCTCCCTAGATAATTTTGCAATCGGTTGCAAAATATATGCCGCGCGTATTATAGACGATAATCGCGGAAATTGCCAGAAGGGAGAAGAGAGACAAGCGCGCGCATTGATATAGAAGAAAGCGCGGAGAGATGAACGGAACGATGGCGGCGCTAGGAAGGAAGCGGGAGGCCGCGCCGTGTGATGAACGCGGCCAGCTGTGCGCGTCCGCGAGGGACGCGACGTATGCCCGTGTCATAGGCTGTGTGATGATTTCATTTCAACTCACGCGTCAACGAGGGACGCGACGCCATTGTCTTTCGCGAGGTATGCGTCGTTCGTGTTTCAACTCACGCATCCACGATGGACGCGACATGTCTTTGGCGGCGTTGATGTGAACAAGCACATGTTTCAACTCACGCGTCCGCGGGGGGATGCGACCGTCGCCCGCCACGCAAGTGCTTCACAGCTGGGAGTTTCAACTCACGCGCCCGCGGGAGACGCAATGTCCGTCATGCGTCCGTCGTAATGCTCGCCGCCGTTTCAACTCACGCGTCCGGAAAGGACGCGACTGCGCTGCGCAAAGACGCGTATATAACAGCGCCTTTCCGATATTCTGCGCGGCGTTCTCGTCTGTGCGCGGCCGCGTGTTTTGCGGCCGTGCGTTTACGCGAACTTCTTCCGCAAATCCTTCGCGCGCGCCAGGTGTCCGCCCTCTTCGGCGAACATGCGCGAGTAGCGTTCCTCGGCTTCGGCGTCGCGGGCGCGGCGCGCGGCTATTATGAGCATCTGGCAGAGGTCGAATTTCGCAAGCTTCGTCGGCGTGCGGCGCATCGTCTCTTCGAGCTCCGCCATGTCGGCTTTGCCGCCTTCGAGCAGGGCCGTCCACGTTGCGTAGAGCTTCGCGTCCGAGCCGAAGTTTTCCACGAGCTTCGGGTTCTGCTCCTTCAGCGAGTCGAGCTGCTTTTCGAACGAAGCGAGCGCCGCGCGCGCCTCCTTCGGGTTGCCGCCCCAGAGCGTGTAGCGGCAGCGGTTTCTTTTGACGAGCGCCGTGAGCGCCGCGCGCTTGGCCTGCGGCACGGCTTCGCCCGGCTCTTCGAGAGTTTTCAGCGCGCGCCGCCAGTCGCCCGCGGCGCAGTAGCCGTCGGCGAGGCTCGCGAGGCCGACCACGCTCTGCGCGCTTCCGTGCTTCTGCCCGCGCGCCGCCTTTTCGTAGAGGCTTATGAACTCTTCCGGCTCGAGCGCGATGTGCAGCTTTTCGAGCACGCGGCTCTCGCATGACGCGGCGGCGATGTTCGCGACGAGCGTCGTGACGGCGCTGCCGATTATCGCGACGAGCGATACGGTCAGGATGAGCAGCCAGAACGGGCCGTCGGCGCGCCGGTAGGCGACTGCGAGCGCAAGCGCCGCGGTCGCGGCGAGGCCCGTGTAGAATATCGCGCGGCTTCTGCCGAAGTATAAAATCATGAAGATTCCCCCAATGCGTGAGCCAAAGATGAATTTCTATTCTTCCGTACTATACAACCGCCGCGCCGCGTTGGAAAGAGCCGCGCCGACGCGCGCGGAAATTTCCCGTTGTAGTACAAAAACCGGCGCGGCGCGGGCCGCGATTATTGGTACCGGTGACAATGAATTGAGCCTGCGCGAGTGCTAGAATGGAAGGCGTAAGGAAGTTTTTATGGAAATTTAGATAATTTTACGGTTGCACGGAGGCGCATTTCGATTGATTAAAGTTCTTACCCTCATGGACGACACGGGGTCGGAGAATCTCGCGCTGCGCGCGGAGCACGGCCTTTCGTACTGGGTCGAGGCGGGCGGACGGCGCTTTCTTTTCGACTGCGGGCAGGGCGCGGCGACGATGGCGAACGCGCGCCGTCTCGGCGTCGGCCTCGCGTCGGCGGACTTCACTATATGCTCGCACAGCCATTACGACCACGCGGCAGGCTTCCGCGACATGGCGGAGGCCGGATGCGGCGGCAAGCTGCTTTACACCGGGCCGGGCTTCTGGGAGCGCAAGTACGCGCGCGACGGGCTGAAGTACACGGACCTCTCCGCGGGCTTCGACGAGAACTTCCTCGCCGAGCGCAGCGTCGTCCACTGCGTCTGCGGCGGCCTGCTCGAGGTCGCGGAGCGCTGCTGGCTCGTCGGCGATTTCCCGCGCGTCCATAAGTTTGAAAAAATCCCGGAGCGCTTCGTGAAGGGCGAAGCCCCCGACTGCGAGCCGGACGACTTCTCCGACGAAATCTGCCTCGCGATGGACACGGAGCGCGGCCTCGTCGTGCTCGTCGGCTGCTCGCACCCCGGCATTCTGAACATGGCGGCGAAGGTCCACGAAGCTCTGGGCCGCCCGATATACGCGCTCTTCGGCGGGACGCACCTCGTTGAGGCCGACGGCGCGCGCATCGAGCAGACAGTGAAGGAGCTCCGCGCGATGGGCCTTTCCGTGCTCGGGCTGAGCCACTGCTCGGGCAGGGCCGCGGAGGAATATCTGCGCGCCTGCGGCGGCCTCAAGGCCTGCCACATGGCGACGGGAGACCTCGTGGCGGTGCGCTGAGGAGCCGCATGCGTTTCGACGAAATTGCGCGCGACCTCGTGCATACCGCATCAAGGCTGCTGCGCGGGCGCATCGTGAACATAATGGACACCTCGGGCGTAATCGTCGCCTCGACCGACGCGGAGCGCATCGGCACGACGCACGAGGGGGCGCGCGAGGTCGTCCGCACGGGCCGCCCCGTAGCGATAGAAAAGTCCGACGTGCCGCGCTATCCCGGCGCGCGCGAGGGCTACAACCTCCCGGTGCTCAGCGACAACCGTCTCACGGCGGTCGTCGGGGTTTACGGCAATCCCGAGGAGGTTCGCGACAGCGCATATATTTTGCAGGCCTACACGGAGCAGTTCTTCCGCCAGAAGGCGATAGAGCGGCAGAGCCGCATATCGGACGGCCTGCGCGCGGACTATATCCGGATTTTGATGAACCTTTCGGCGGGCGGCGGCGAACGGCTTGCGGAGCTCGCTGGCGCGCTCGACCTTAAGTTCGAATTTCCCGTAAGGATGCTAGCCTTCTCCGTGCGCTGCGCGGAGGATTCCCTGACGCGGCAGCAGCTTCTGAGCCGCGTCGCCGAGGAGCTCCAGTCGCAGCGGCTGATAGACGCGGAGCGCGACGTGTGGGCTGTTATAGAAGATAAGCTTCTCGTGCTGAAAAGCGGCGGCGACGGAAATTATCTGCGCCGCGCGCACGGCTGCGCCGAGGACGCTGCGGCGGCTCCCGTCCAGCTCTGCGCGGGACATCTCTGCGCGGCTCTCGAAGAGGCGCGCACCTCTGGCTGCGAGGCGCTTACGCTCGGCGGGCGCGGCGAATGCGGCGTCTTCGATATAACGGACCCGCAGTGCCGCTTCGCCTACCTCATGCGGCGCGCCGCGGAGCGCGAGGAGGATTTCGTCGGAAGGATGTACCGTGAGCTTGGAGAGCGGTTCAGCGGGCGCGAGCTTGAGACGATGCTCGCCACCGCCGCGGCATACTACGAGGCGGGCGGCAGCGTGACAAAGGCCGCGGAGGCGCTCCACGTCCACAAGAACACGCTGCAGTACCGCATGCGGAGGCTCTGGGAGGCCGTCTGCCCCGGCGTGGGCGGCTCGTTCGAGCGGGAATTCCTGCTGCGCCTCTGCATTTTGTACCACAGGCAGTTAAGGCTGCGAACGCCTTTAATTTAACCCAATAGGGAGGAAGAGCAACATGTCAGCGTTATTCATGTTCGGCGTTATTTTTATCGCCGTGGTGGCGATGATAATCGCCATCTCCAAGTTCAACATCCATCCGTTCATCGTGATGATCGTCATCGCGATTGCGATGGGGCTCGTCTGCGGCTTCGACGCGGTTAAGGTAATCAACACCGTCAAGAGCGGCTTCGGCAACATCCTCGCGAACATCGGTATCGTCATCCTCTGCGGAACGATAATCGGCACGATTCTTGAGAAGACCGGCGCGGCGCTCACGATGGCGAACAGCATCCTCGGCGTCGTCGGCAAGGAACGCAGCGTCCTGACGATGGGCGCGATGGGCTACGTGACGGGAATCCCGGTCTTCTGCGACTCGGGCTTCGTCGTCCTCTCGCCGATAAGCCGCGCGCTCGCCGCGCAGAGCAACAAGTCGCTCGCCGTCATGGCGACGGCGCTCTCCGGCGGACTTTACGCGACCCACTGCCTCGTCCCGCCGACCCCGGGACCGATAGCGATGGCTGGAACCCTCGGCGCGGACCTCGGCCTCACGATAATCGTCGGCCTCATCCTCTCCGTCCCCGGCGTCGCCGTCGCGGTGCTCTACGCGAGCAAAATCTCCAGCAAGGTCGAAATCCCGGCCAACTCGCAGTACACGATGGAAGAGCTCGTCGAGAAATACGGAAAGCTCCCCGGCGTGCTCCACAGCTTCTCGCCGATATTCCTTCCGATAATCCTCATAGGAATCGCCTCCGTCGTCTCGTTCCCGAGCCGCCCGCTCGGCGAGGGCTTCGCCTTCAAGTTCCTCAACTTCATAGGAAACCCCGTCGTCGCGCTCATGCTCGGCGTATTCCTCGCTATGACGCTCATTCCGAAGAGCGAGAAGGAAAACACGCTCAAATGGGTCACGCAGGGCGTCAGCGACTCCGCCGCGATAATCGCCATCACGGGCGCGGGCGGCTCCTTCGGCGCGATACTGAGCCTGCTGCCGATAGCGGACGCGACCACCGGCCTGCTCGCCTCTGGCCTCGGCGTCATAGTTCCGTTCCTCATCGCAATGATAATGAAGCTCGCGATGGGCGCCTCCACCGTCGCCATGATAACGGTCTCCGCGATGATGGCCCCGCTCATCGAAACGATGGGCTACGGCAGCCCGCTCGGCCGCGTCCTCGTCGTCATGGCGATAGGTGCGGGCTCGATGGTCGCCTCGCACGCGAACGACTCCTACTTCTGGGTCGTCTCACAGTTCTCCGACATGAAGCCGAGCGACGCCTACCGCTGCCAGACCGGCATGACCGCCGTCATGGGCATCACGATGATAGTAATCATCTACATCGCGTCGCTGTTCCTTGTCTAAACGAAATAGGCAAAAATCACATCGGGCCGTCCGCTTCGGGCGGCCTTTTTTATTTTATAATTCTGATGGAAATTTATGCCGCTCACGCGGATTTTACGAAGGGAGAAGCTTTTTTCACAATGAGCAGAATCAGAGAAGACGCGGATAAAATCATAGCCGAAGCGCTGCGCGCGGCGCTGCCCGACACGGCGGTCGCAAAGGCGCTCGAGGGACGCGAGTTCGGCCCCGGCAGGCTCGTCATGGTCGCCGTAGGCAAGGCGGCGTGGCAGATGGCGAGCACCGCATGCGCGATACTCGGCGACAAAATCGACGAAGGGCTCGTAGTAACGAAGTACGGGCACTCGAAGGGCGAGCTCCCGCACACGCGCATCATCGAGGCGGGCCACCCAGTCCCAGACGAAAACTCCTTCGCCTCGGCAGACGCGGCGATAAAGCTCGTCGAAAACCTCACCGCCGACGACACCGTGCTCTTCCTGCTCTCGGGCGGCGGCTCGGCGCTCTTCGACAAGCCGCTCATCCCCGCGGCCGAGCTCGAGGACATCACGAAGCAGCTGCTCGCCTGCGGCGCGAACATCGTCGAGATGAACACGCTGCGCAAGCACCTCTCGGCGGTCAAGGGCGGACGCTTCGCGCAGTACTGCGCGCCCGCGAAGGTATTCTCCGTCGTCCTCTCCGACATCATCGGAGACCCGCTCGACATGATAGCCTCCGGCCCGGCCTACCCCGACAGCTCCACCTGCGAGCAGGCGCAGGCGATAGTAAAGCGCTATAATCTCAAGCTCTCGCCAGAAGCTATGGCCTTCCTCTTGCAGGAGACGCCGAAGAGCCTCGACAACGTCGAGACGCAGATAACGGGCAGCGTGCGCCAGCTCTGCGCCGCCGCGGAAAAAGTATGCCGCGGCCTCGGCTACGAGCCCGTCGTCCTCACCGCCGAGCTCTCCTGCACCGCGCGCGACGCGGGCAGCTTCCTCGGCGCGATAGCGCGCACGCACAAAGATACGGAAAAATCGCTCGCCTACATCGCTGGCGGAGAGACCGTCGTCCACCTCACAGGACACGGCCTCGGCGGACGCAACCAGGAAATAGCGCTCGCGGCCGCGCCGCTGCTTGACGGCGTCAAGGACGCCGCCGTCTTCTCCGTCGGCAGCGACGGCACGGACGGCCCGACCGACGCCGCGGGCGGCTACTGCGACGGCGAAACGATGGCGGCGCTGCGCGCGAAGGGAATCGACGTAACCGCAGTCCTCGCCGACAACGACGCCTACCACGCGCTCAAAGAGTGCGGCGGCCTCATAATCACCGGCCCGACCGGAACCAACGTCAACGACCTCACGGTGCTGCTCCTGCGCCGGTAACGCGCAGCAACGGCAAGACAAGAGCCGGACGGCGAATCGACGCCGCCCGGCTCGTTTTATGCTTCGGCTCGGATTTTTTACAGCTTTATCCGCGTGTAGTGCTGTTTGTCGTCGGAGTGGTGGATGTACGCGCCGTTCTTTTGCTGCACGCGCAGCGAGGCGGCGTTGTCTTTGTTGACGGACATGTAGATTTCATCCTCGCGCACCACGGCGCGCGCGAAGTCGAGGGCGAGCGCGAGGCCGCGCGTCGCGAGGCCGCGGCCGCGGCTTCCGCGCGCTATCGAGTAGCCTATGTGGCCCGCGCCCTTGCGCAGCCATTCGGTGAGCGCGTGGCGCACGCGGAAGAGGCCGACGATTTCGCCGTCCTCCCAGAGGAACAGGCTCGTCTCCGGCACGTAGCCGGCGGGCAGCCCCTCGCCGCGCGCGAAGGCGATCATGCGCGGCAGCACGCGCGACGTGAATTCCTCCTCGGAGACGCCGGGGCACTCGTTCGTAAAGCCGTTCTCGCACTGCGGCAGCTCGCTGACGAAGGCGTACTCCTTCGCCGCGTCCTCCATGTTGGCCTCTTTCAGATAAAGCATCGCACCGCCCCCCGAGTCTTGGAATCCGTCCGTAGTCTAGCACCGGCCCGCCGTGCGCACAAGCCGCGCGCGCCGCGCCGAAGTTTCGTATAAATTTCGCCGCTTTCGCGGATTTGACGCGCCGCCGCCGCGCGCTCGCAGCGTAATGACTGTATAATATTAGCAAATCAAAGCGAGAGGACGTGAGGACATGGTCAGCCGGATCATTACGATAAGCCGCCAGTTCGGAAGCGGGGGCCACGAGATAGGCGTAAAGCTCGCGAAGCGCCTCGGCGTGAAGTTCTACGACAAGGAGCTGGTCGACCTTTTGGCGAAGGACGGAAAGTACGACGTGAACTTCATCGAAGCGCACGAGGAGAAGTGTTCGCCGCCGATATGTCCCGTGATGCCGGGCTTCGCCATGCCGGTCTTCTATCAGGATCTCCCGTCGGACCTCATCTATAAGGGGCAGTCGAAGCTTATCCGCACGCTCGCGGAGCGCGGCCCGTGCGTCGTCGTCGGGAGATGCGCGGACTATATCCTGCGCAACATGAACCCGATCAACTGCTTCATCTACGCGAGCCTCGAGGAGCGCGTGAAGAGGAAGATGTCGATGGTCCCCGAGGGGCTCGACTTCACGAAGGACGAGATACGCAAGCGCATCATCGACGTGGACAAGAAGCGCGCGAAATATCACGAGTTCTACACGGACCGCAAGTGGGGCCGCATGGAGGACTTCGATATCTGCATCTGCACGGACAAGTGCGGAATCGACGGCGCGGTGGAGACGATAATCCGCTACTGCGAGAGCTGCGGCTAGCGCCTCCGCGGCGCGGAGAAAATTTTTCCGCGCCTTCGCAAAAAGGGCTTGCCAAATAAAATTTGCATGATATAATGTCCCTTGTCGAGATTTTCGACAGCCTATTCCTCGATGGCGCAATCGGCAGCGCGGGTGGCTGTTAACCACTAGGTTCGAGGTTCGAGTCCTCGTCGAGGAGCCAGTCTCTTCAAGCCCGTTCGGATAACCGAGCGGGCTTTTTTCGTGTCCGCCGCTCGTTGCCAAAGCCGCCGCGTGAATATACAATGAAACGGAGATCCGCTCCGGCGGAGGAAAGGAGCGACAGCTTTGAACGTAAACCTCGAAGGACTCCCCGCTATGCTGCAGCAGGTGACTCTCGCCTCGCTTCTCCCGGCTCTGCTCTACCTCGTATGCGGCCTCGTCATCATACGCTTCGTCATGTCCGCGCTCTCGCGCGCGCTCAAGCGCTCGGCGATAGACAAGACGCTCCACCGCTTCATACTGACGATACTGCGCATCGTCCTCTACTTCGTCCTCTTCATGACCGTCGCGGGCGCGCTCGGCATACAGATAACCTCGTTCGTCGCGCTGCTGAGCGTCGCGGGCCTGGCCATATCCCTGTCGCTGCAGAACGTGCTATCCAGCGCCTCGTGCGGCGTCATGCTGCTCTCCGTCAAGCCATTCAAGGTCGGCGACTACGTCGAAATAGGCGGCGTCGGCGGCACGGTGCGCGAGATAGGCTTCATGCACACGAAGCTCGCCGCGCCCGACAACAAGATAATCTACGTGCCGAACAACGAAGTCTCCACCTCGAAGATAATCAACTACACGCAGGAGGGCAAACGCCGCGTCGACTTCGTCTTCACCGCCGACTACGCCTGCCCGCAGGAGGACGTGAAGCGCGCGCTGCGCGAAGCCGTCGCGAAATTCCCGAAGGTCCTCGACGACCCCGCGCCCTTCATCCGCGTCAGCGGATACAAAGAGGCCGTCGAATACACCGTGCGCGTCTGGTGCAATACCGAGGACTACTGGGAGCTCTACTCGGACATCATAGAGGCGGTGCCGGAGGCATACGCGGCGCACGGCGTCGAAATGAGCTACCCGTACCTCAACGTGCTGCTGCGCGGCGGCGGCGCGGAAAAAGCTGAAAAAATCATCAAATCGGAGTGATAAACATGGCTGACAAGAAAGTTCTCGGATTCATAGGAATAGGCGTCATGGGCCACAGCATGGCGGGCCACCTGCTCGAAGCGGGCTGGGAGGTCCACGTCTACAACCGCACGAAGGCGAAGACCGACGAAATCGTCGCCAAGGGCGCGATATGGGAGGACTCGCCCGCGGAGATAGCGAAGAAATGCGACGTCGTCTTCACGATGGTCGGCTTCCCGAAGGACGTCGAAGAGACCTACCTCGGCGAAAAGGGCCTCGTCGCGAACGCGAAGGAGGGCGCGCTGCTCATAGACATGACGACCTCGAGCCCCAGCCTCGCGCGCAAAATCTACGCCGCCGCCAAAAAGCGCGGCCTCGGCGTGCTCGACGCCCCCGTGACGGGCGGCGACCGCGGCGCGCGCGAAGCGACGCTGACGATATTCGCGGGCGGAGACGAGGCGGACTTCAAGGCCGCCATGCCCTATTTTGAAAAGATGGGCCGCACGATAAAGCACATGGGCGGCGCGGGCGACGGGCAGAACGCGAAGCTCGGCAACCAGATAGTCATAGCGGGCACGATGACCGGAATGTGCGAGGCGATGGCCTTCGCGAAGTCCTGCGGCCTCGACCTCAAGGAATTCATCGAAGCGGTCGGCGGCGGCTCGGCCGCGACGTGGAGCCTTGCCAACTACGGCCCGCGCATCCTCAAGGGCGACTTCGAGCCCGGCTTCTTCGTCAAGCACTACATCAAGGACATGAAGCTCGCCGAAGAGGCCGCCGACGCGATGGAGCTCGACCTCCCTGCGCTCACGCTCACGCGCGAGCTCTACGAAGAACTCGCCGAGGGCGGCTTCGAGAACAAAGGCACTCAGTCGCTCTACTGTTTGTACGACCCGCAGGAGGAGTAAGCGGCGCAGATTATTTAGGTTTAGCAGAAAAACACGAGCATGGCACTGTGCTGTCGCGCCATGCTCGTGTTTTATCGGCTGGAAATAACGGTAATCCGCTCACCGCTCTTGATACACGTTTATTTTAACTCACGCCCCGCGCTCAAGCGCGCGGGCGACGTACAAACTGATATGGAACGAGTGCTTTCGCGACGAGTTTCAACTCACGTCCGCAAAGCCGCGGACGACATGAATATTTAACGAGCGCGTTGCCCTGTCCGCAGTTTCACCCCGCGCCGCCGCGCGGCGGCGAAATTTTTAATTCCTGCTTAAATCCCGCGTCTTGTACGCGCTGTAGCCTTCGTAGCTGTAGCTTGCGTCGACGCCCTTCATGTAGATCTCCGCGTCGTCGATTTTGTCAGTCAGCGCGGCTTTGAGCAGCGTCTTTATTTCAACGTCCTTTATCGGGCTGCGCTCCATCGCCAGAAGGTAGTCGTCCTTGTCGACGGCGCTCCAGTCTACGCACATTTTCAGCTCTTTCCTCAAAATCAGGTCGAGCCATATTCTCATGCTGCGCCCGTTGCCCTCCATGAAGGGGTGCGCGATGTTCATCTCTACGTATTTTTCTATGATTTCGTCGAAGTTCGACTGCGGCATCAGCTCGACGCGGCGAAGCGCCTCTTCGAGGTAGAGCGCCGACGCGAAGCGGAAGCCGCCCTTCGCGATGTTCACGGCGCGGATTTTACCGGCGAACTCGTAAACCTCGCCGAAGAGATATTCGTGTATCGCGGCGAGGCTCGCGAACGTCCCGGCCTCAAGCCTGCCGGGCAGCCAGGAGGCGAAGAGCGCGGCGGCTTTCGTCTTGCTGATGCGTTCCTCCTCGCGCGCGAGCTCCGACGGGTCGTCGATGCCGAGTTTGTTTTTGAGAATCATTGCGCCGCCTCCAATGCGAGTTGATTTTCCCGCCGTTTTTTATCGCGGGGCAGGCACGCGCGCCTTTCGCCGCACGTGCCGCCGTTCTGTAATTCTACAGCATCAGCAGCCCCTGCGGGTCGTAGGGTTCTTTTGCGCCGCAGTGTTCGACGCGGCTTTTCCAGGTCTTGCCGAGGAAGTAGTAGCGCAGGCTGTCGGTCTCTTTGTCTATGGTCTGTTCAAGCTGGAATTTGAGCTCTTTCCACTCAACGGGGTCGACGAGGCACTCAAATACGGAGAACTGCACGCGCTGGCCGCGGCTTTCGCAGAGCTTCGCCACCTTGCGCAGCCGGCGCTGCCCGCCTTCGCTCTGCGTGTTCACGTCGTAGCTGACTACCACGAGCATCATTTCGCGTTCCTCCTATTTCCAGACGAAGGGCGGATATTCCTTCATGTCGCCGCGTATGCGGCGCGCGAGGAGCATCGCCTGCATGTGCGGGACCATGCCGAGCGGCATTTTTTCGCCGGTGTACGGATGCGTTATCTCGTCCTGTTTGCGGTCGTGCCATTCCGCGAGGATTTTCTTGCGCGCGCCGTCGTCCATCGTGACCGCGCCGCTTTCGGTCGTTCTGAAATTTTCGGGCTTCACCTGCTGCTTGTTTATCATCGAGAGTACGAGCCTGTCAGCAAGCCACGGGCGGAATTCCTCCATGAGGTCGAGCGCGAGGCTGCTGCGGCCCGATCGGTCTTTGTGCAGGAAGCCGACCGCGGGGTCGAGGCCGACGCCCTCAAGCGCCGCCTCGGCGTCGTTCGCGAGCAGCACGTAGACGAAGGATAGCATCGCGTTGACGGCGTCGAGCGGCGGGCGCTTGGTGCGCCCCGCGAATTTGAAGCCCTCTTTCTGGTGCAGTATCATGCCGTCAAAAACGTCGAAGTAGGCGCGCGCCGCCGTGCCTTCGAAGCCGCGCATCTCGTCCGTGTCGCGTGAGTCTTTTATCTGCGCCGCGAGCGCCTCGACCGTCGAGACCGCGGAGCGGAATTTCTCGCCAGCCTCGCCCTCTGGCGGATGGTCGCGCATGAAGCGGCGAATGGCGGCCTTCGTGTTCGCGAGCTTGCCGAGCAGGACGCAGCGGACTATCGAGGCGACCTGCGCGTCGTCGTCCGCGATTCTGTACTGCCCGCGGCGCAGCAGGACGTTGCCGTGGACGGGCCCCTGCACGCGGCCGAGGAATTTTCCGTTTTCGCCGAAGAAGGCGAAGTTGACGCCATGTTCCGCGCAGTAGCCCATGAGCGGAAAGGTCGCGTTCACCTGCCCGAAGCACAGTATCGATTCAAGAATGCCTATGTTAACCGCGTTCTTCTCCACGCCGTCGATTTTCACGACGACGTTGTTGTTCCTCAGCGAGAGCCACGTCCCCGGCGTCGTTATGAAAAGCGTGTTGAGCGCCTGTTTCATATTTCGTCCTCCCCGTCCTCCGATTTTTCGGCGAGCATACTGTACAGCCCCGCGACGTAGCGCGCGGAGCGGTCGCGCGCGCCGGTCTCCTCCGGCATGCAGAATTCGTTAAGCGAGCAGCGTTTACAATGGCGGCCCGCGTTGTAACGCGGAGCCGACGCGCCGTCCATTATCTCGCGCGCGCGGGCGCAGGCAGCTTCGAGCTTCGCGCGCAGCTCCGGCGTGAATTCAATCTCCGTGCGCCTGCGCGGCTCGCCGTAGAAGAGCGCGCCTCTCGGCACGGCGGCGCCGAGCATCTCCTCAAGGCATACGGCCTGCGCGCAGAGCTGCATCTCATCGGCGAGGTCGGGGCGTTTGTGTCCGCGCTTGTATTCGACCGGGTAGGGCGCCCACCGCCGCCGCCCGCCGAACGCGGCGACGCGCACGCCGCGCTCCTCGTCGTGGTGAAACTCCACCATGTCCGCCGCGCCGCGGATGCCGAGCCGCCGCGAGCAGAGCGCGAGGTCCGTCGCGAGCTTCACCTCGCCGCGGCTCTCGCGCCCTATCTTATGCACGTTCCTGTGCAGATGCCGCCCCTCGACCGTAAGCATGTTCTCGTCCCAAAGGTTCTCAAGATAAATGAGCGCCCACTGCTTTTCGCAGAATACAAGATGCTGAAGCCCCGATATGAGAAGATAGCCGTCGTCGGGGGACATGGCTATTTTGCCGAAAGCTCGATGAAAATTCCTTCCGCCGGCTCGCCGTCTATCGTTATCTCGTAGTCGCCGAAGCTGCGCGCCGGGCCGTCCGTGACGCGGCGGCAGCCGACGCGGTCGAACAGCTCGTAGGCGGGGCGGTCGCCGAGCGCCGAGTCGTGTTTGAACACGATGAGCTTGCGCAGGCACATGAGGCCGCGCGCCGCGGAGCGGTCGAACTCGAACATGTTTTCGACGGCTTTCCAGAGCTCCGCCAAATCCTCTTCGGAGAAGCCTGTCTTTGCGGCGAAGTATGGCGAGACGAAGCCGCAGCCGCGGTAGAGGCCGTAGGGCACCGTGTACTTGCGGCCTATCGTGCGCTCCTTCTCCGCGTCCCTTTCGTTAGTGACCGCCATTCGCGTTATCGCGTGCTCCTGCGCTATTATCGGCTCGACGGAGCGCGAGAAGGTGAGCTGCACGGGGCCGCGCACCTGTCCGGCCTTCTTGGTGATTTTCGCCTTGGATTTTTTCTTTTTGCCGCCGTCCTCGGACGCCTCCGCCTCGCCGCCGTCGGCCTCTTCCTTATTGCCCGTGCTCATGACCGCGCCGAATGCGCGGATGTCGAAATATTTGCGGCACATGCCGGCCTGCGTCTTGTCCTCGAACTCCTGCGTCTCTGCGGGCCCCTCGGGCGTTTTTCCGCCGTTCTGCTCGTCGTACATGGCGGCTATCATGTTGTTGAGAACGGCCCTTTCCTTCACGAATATGTCGAAGCCCGGCTTGTCCTGCGCCGTTATCTGGAAGTAGTTGCGTATCTTTCTCTTTATGCAGACGTCGGTGACGAGGCCGTCGCCCGTCTCCGCGTCGACGCGCGGCAGATTTCCCGCGTCGGGGTCGCCGTTCGGGTTGCCGTCCTTAACGTCGAAGAAGAAGATAAAGTCATATTTGTTTTTAAGCTCGGTCATCGTGCGTCCTCCTTAGTCCTTCGTCTCTGCGCCTTTTCCGTCAGCGTTTTTGTTTTCTTTGCCTTTGAATAAATCCTCGCGCTGGTGATAGTAGCCTATCGCGAAATTTCCCTGCTGTTCGAGCGACATATGCTTCGGCAGCCCGCCCGCATCTATGCCGGAGAAAATCTCCGTCAGCAGCTGCTCGAAGATTATTTTCCTGCCTGTGTGGATTTTCGATAAATGGTGGTTTTTCAGGCGGAGCAGCGTCGGAAGCACCGATGCCGGGGTTGACGACATAGAGCTGTAAAATCTGTCCATCAGCGTCGTGTTCAGGCCGGGATTCGCCTCTTCCTGCAGCTTTTGGAGGACGGCGAGAAGCCTGCCGAGCCTGTACGACGTATCCATGTTGTTTTTATCGAGCGACACTTTTATCTCAGCTCCTTTTGTGTTTCTGTATTTTCGGTTCAGGTATGCCTTTACGAACGCGGCTCGCACGCCGCTGGGGTTTCTCTCGGCGCGTATCCGTTCCATAACGTGGCCGAAGACGGACGACGGGAAAAGCGTCCCGTTGAATATCGAATAAACCATCGCCGGTATCATGTTCGACGGAACGTTCTCCATTTTGCCCTGAAATTCCGACGCGCGCAGGATGTCGTAAATTGACGGCTGAATTGTTTCGTCTCCGTTCAATAGCTCTGCGTCGCTGAAGTATCGTCCGACGTTCGCGGCGATCTCCTTTATTGTGCCGCGCTTCCAGAAGACTACGCTGAGCCGCGCTTTGTTCGGCGCTATGCCGAGGACGCAGAATTTGTCGCTCGTGCTTGTCGGCACGCGCCCCGTGAAAATCGCCTCGAATATATTTTTCGCGTTCGCGACGCCGAAGTCCGCTTTCTTCTCTCGTCCGGACCTGGAGCCGTATATCAGCGCCTTGACCGCCGATTCCGCGTCCGCGGCCTCCTCCTCGGATATTATGTTCGGCTCCGCCCAGAAGAGCAGCGTCGCGCCGCCGAGCACGACGCGGTTCTCGTTGGACTTCAGCAGCATGTTGAGCGCCGTCGTGTAGCAGAACTCGGCTTTTTTCGAGACCGGCGCGTTGTAGCCCTGCTCCTTGCCGTAGGAGTCGTAGCCGCTGTTCCTCTGAAAGCCGACGAGGTTCGCCTGGCTGGCTCCGACGCCGATCTTAGCGTGAGTGCGCGCAATCTCGCCTATTTCGCCCGTGACCAGGCAGCGCCCTACGACGCCGCCCTCCTCCGGCTCCGCCCCGGCCGCGAGCGCGGCGTGCTCGATGAGCTTCGGGTTCTCTGTCACGGCGCGGCTTTTGTCGCGCAGGCGGAACGTCATGTTGCAGCCAGCGATTTTGCTGCAGTCGGGCCAGCTCGGATGTTCGAGGACTTTCAGATGCTCGCCCTTCTCGTAAAATTTTATGACGGCAGCGATGTCTTCTTCCCGCTTCAGCTCTTCCGGCAGACTTTCTATCTTCGCGATGAACGAGCCGAGCTGCTTTTCCGCGTTCGGATTTTCCTTTCCGGCCTGCGGCTGTCCGAGCACGTAGCCGTAATGATCCCAGAGCAGGTTCGCCGTCTGCCAGCTGGCAGAGCCGGAACGTCCGACGGACTTCGGCACGAGCGTCATGATTCCGCGCTTGCCGTCGGCGCGCATGTCTGTGAGATTGACGAAATCCCCGTCGGAGGTTATCTCTATAAGATACTTTATCTCCTTGTACTCCATGCCGTAGGGCGCGACGTTTTCACCGCTCCTCGGCCGGCGCGACTTCCGGATGTAGTAGTTTGCGAGCGACTGTAAAATCATCTGAAAATCTCCCCGCTTTCCGGCGGCGGCACCTTTATAGTGCCGTCGTCCATGCGCGCGCGGAAAAACATCGGCTTTATGTCGGATTCGTCTGCGTAGTCCATGTCGTAGAGCATTAGGCCGAGCTCGCGGGTTTCGCCGCCGGCCGGCGCGCCGCACGGCTCGGGCACAAATTTGAAGTGGCAGCTGAACTCGCGGCAGCCGAAGTAAGGCTGGAAAAGGCACTGCCCCTTCTTCGCCCGTCTCTCGAACATCGCGTGGTACTTGCCGGGGTTCTCGTCCTTCCGGCATACTGTCTGCTCTTCGGCGTCCGCGAAATCCTCGAACGCCGCGCGCGGCAGCCTCGGCCGCTTGTCCGGCGGCAGGTATATCTGCCGCGCGTAAAGCCTGTACCTCACGTCGCGCAGGAAAAGCCCTGCCTTCTGCTGCCGCTCCTCTTCTATATAAAAGCTTCTGACGTTCGGCGAGCAGAGCTTCGCCGTCTCGTTGCGCCGCACGGAAATCCAGCGGACGGGGTTCAGCACGTCGATGCGCTCGACCTGCCACCGTATCGCCGGCTTCCAGAAGACGGCCTGAAAAATCATCCGCGCCGCCGAGGGCGTAATTACGTCGTAGCTCACGCGCTCGACCTTGAGCTCGGGGCGCGTGAAGCATGCGTAGTCGCCCCATACTTCAAGGCAGTACAGCGGGTCGTGATACTCCATAGGCATCCCTCCTTATCAGTACATGAAATTATCCTTGTCGTAGTTGAAATACAAATCGGTGATCACGCCTTCGCCGGGCCTGTAAAAGCTGCCGTCGAGCGCGTAGTAGCCGTCGATGTCTTCTATGCCGCCCCTTTTGAAAATTTCGCCGAAGAGCGAGGCGGGGATGTTGACGGCGAAGCGCTGGAGCGCCGCCATGAGCGCGCGTTTCGGCCCTTCCGTCCGGAGCTTTGCAATCAGCGCCGCGCCGGACTTTTCGCCCTCGCCGTATGGGACGAACACGGTCTTCTGTCCCGACGTGTCTATGAGCTTGAACTCTTCCGCGAATTCGCGGAACTGTATGCGCCCCTCCTCGGCTTCATTGACAAGCAGCTTGTCATATCTGCTTTTGTCGAGCGTGCCGAAGCCGCTGTAAAATTTTTCGAAGTATTTACTGAAAGATTCCGGCGAGAGTTCCGTGAAAAATCCGGGCTTCTCCGATACCAGGCTGCACGTCTCCTGCGCCCCCGTCTTTATCTCGCCGAAAGGCTCGGATTCGGGATTAAAGACGACGACCGTGCCGCGCTTCAGCTTTCCCTCGCGGTTGCAGCGACCCGCCGCCTGCGCTATAGAGTCCAGCTGCGCGAGCGCGCGCCAGACGACGGGAAAGTCCACGTCGACTCCGGCCTCGACAAGCTGCGTCGAAACGACGCGGACGCTCTCGCCGTGCCGCAGCTTCCGTTTTATTTCCGATATCAGCGCGCTTATCTCCTCGCCGCACATGAATCCCGAGAGCTGAATCGTCCCCTCCGGCATGAGCTTCGCAAGCTCGCGGCAGTCCTTTCGCTTGTTGACTATGCAGAGAACCTGACGCTCCTTTGAAAGCTCCGCAGCAACCTCTTCCCACGACGCACGGTATTGTAAACTGTCCTTATATATGCGGTACTCGACGCGCTTCAGCAAATCGTACAGCGCGGCTGTATCTTCTATTATCTCCGTGCATCCGTCTATTCCCTCGACCGCGCGGCCCGTCGCGCCTATCTCGCCGTTCAGCGCGGGCTGCGTCGCCGTGCAGAGCAGCACCGTAACGCCGAAATGTTTTACGAGCCCTTTGAGCGCGGAGAGGACGGCGCGCAGATGCTCCGCCGGTATCTTCTGCGCTTCGTCGAGAATTATCACGCTGTTAGCTATGTTGTGCAGCTTGCGGCATCGTGAGGGCGACGCGGCGAGGAGCGACTCGAAGAGCTGAACGTTCGTCGTGACCACTATCGGCGCGTCCCAGTTCTGCGCGGCGAGGCGGTTTGAATAAAGCTCTTTGTCCGGGTCTACGCGGCTGTGGTGCTCGAGCACGTTCTCTTCGCCGAAGAGACACTCGCCGCGTTCTTTGCGCCGCTTTATCTCTTCTTCGTCGTCCGTGCCGTATTTGTAGATGTTTGAAGTCTGAGCCGTGATGCTGGTGTAAGGCACCGCCATTATGATGCGCTTCTTCCCGTGGGCCAGCGCGTGCGCCAGTGCGAACGCCATGACCGAGAGCGTCTTGCCGCCGCCGGTCGGCACCGTGAGCGAGAAGAATCCCGGCGCGAGGCCGCCGGCCTCCGTGCACCGCGCCAGGATTTGATTTCTGATCACGTTCACGAATGTCTCCGGCGCGCTGCGGCACAGCTCTCCCATATATTCGTCGAAGCGGCGCTTCAATTCCGCAAGAGGGACGGGCGCACGCCGCGCGGCGAAATCTTCGGGCGTCATGAAACGCTCTGTGTCGAGCCAGTCCGCGTCGACGAGACACGAAAACAGAAAGCGCACCAGCATGTGTATGTATTCTTCCTCAAACTCGTCGAACGTCCGCGGCGCCGCTCCCTCCGGCGGCGTTCGCCGTCCGTATTCCTGCGCGGCGTCAAGCAGCTCCGTTTTGAGCCGTCCGCCGTCTTTGAAGAACCTTTTCAGAAGGCTCTCGCCGTGTCCGCTGTCGTAGAAATCCGGCAGTCCCGCGTGGTGTCCCGCGACGATATAGGCGAGCAGAATGTTCAGCGGTTCGGGGAGATTTTTCAGCGCGTAGGCCGCGCCCGCGGCGGTGTGCGAACCTTTGTCGCATTCGTCCTCCGCTATGCTCTCGTCGTAGCCCGAAGATTTTTTCAGATGGTTCTGCCACGACGGCGGGGCTTTGCCGATGTCGTGCGTGTTTCCTATAAACGCTCCGCACGGCCCCTCGCCGAAAACAGCGGCGAACTCAGCCGCGAGCTCCGCCGTTCCGCGTAAATGCTCGTCAAGCGTCTGAGTTCGGAAATCCTTGCTGATATGGGCGAAGCGTTCCATCGTGAAGCCCTCCCCGATTGCGCTGCGTTTAAGAGACAATTGAATTATAACATGCGCTCTGCTCCGCCCGCAGCGCGCCAAGACTGCGCAGACGGCGGCAAATTGGGCAGTCGCGTCCGCGGGGGACGCGACGACGTGCCGGGCGCGCTGTTGCAATGTACGCTCACGTTTCAACTCACGCGTCCGCGGGGGACGCGACAGCTTCAGCGCGGCGGAGTTCAAAGTCATGGCGTTTCAACTCACGCGTCCGCGGGGGACGCGACTCGCTTCGTCGCGCACGGCGTCCGTCGCAACGCGTTTCAACTCACGCGTCCGCGGGGGACGCGACCGAGAACGCTAAAAAACTTTGGGACTGGGTAAAAGTTTCAACTCACGCGTCCGCGGGGGACGCGACGAAAGCCTCGAAAGCGACGTGGCTCTTCCCATGCAGTTTCAACTCACGCGTCCGCGGGGGACGCGACGCGATGTCCTATAACTAATTTAGCTTATGTTATATGTTTCAACTCACGCGTCTGCGGGGGACGCGACCCAGCTGCCGAGATATATCGCGTGCTGTATTGGGTTTCAACTCACGCGTCTGCGGGGGACGCGACGCAAGAGCGAGACTTGTATGCATGTATTGAGAAGTTTCAACTCACGCGTCTGCGGGGGACGCGACGCGAGAGCTCTGGTGAGCTCCATTGACTGACGGCGTTTCAACTCACGCGTCTGCGGGGGACGCGACGTAGCCGGTAGCCTCCTGCGCCCCGACGGTCTGTTTCAACTCACGCGTCTGCGGGGGACGCGACGAACCTTAAAAACATAACAGCGGCACTTGTTTAGTTTCAACTCACGCGTCTGCGGGGGACGCGACTCTCGCCGGAGGCGTACCTTGCAAGGTCAGAGCTGTTTCAACTCACGCGTCTGCGGGGGACGCGACGTCTCCGCCACGTCTGAATAGCTCGTGTCTGCGTTGTTTCAACTCACGCGTCTGCGGGGGACGCGACCCAGCTGCCGAGATATATCGCGTGCTGTATTGGGTTTCAACTCACGCGTCTGCGGGGGACGCGACGCAAGAGCGAGACTTGTATGCATGTATTGAGAAGTTTCAACTCACGCGTCTGCGGGGGACGCGACGCGAGAGCTCTGGTGAGCTCCATTGACTGACGGCGTTTCAACTCACGCGTCTGCGGGGGACGCGACGTAGCCGGTAGCCTCCTGCGCCCCGACGGTCTGTTTCAACTCACGCGTCTGCGGGGGACGCGACGAACCTTAAAAACATAACAGCGGCACTTGTTTAGTTTCAACTCACGCGTCTGCGGGGGACGCGACTCTCGCCGGAGGCGTACCTTGCAAGGTCAGAGCTGTTTCAACTCACGCGTCTGCGGGGGACGCGACGTCTCCGCCACGTCTGAATAGCTCGTGTCTGCGTTGTTTCAACTCACGCGTCTGCGGGGGACGCGACATTCGGGGCTCCCGCTTGTGAAGAAGGCATCAAGGTTTCAACTCACGCGTCTGCGGGGGACGCGACGGGCTTATCCTCGAAGCCGACACAGACTTCTGGAATGTTTCAACTCACGCGTCCGCGGGGGACGCGACTTGCTGCTGAGTCTTAAGGTACTCAATCTCCTGGGTTTCAACTCACGCGTCCGCGGGGGACGCGACAACTTCGGCGACGGCATGTTCACTCAGCTTATGTTTCAACTCACGCGTCCGCGGGGGACGCGACGCGCAAACTGCCGGGGTCAGCCCGGTGCAGTACGTTTCAACTCACGCGTCCGCGGGGGACGCGACCGGGCTTGCCGCCTGCAACTTCGGATTTTCCGAGTTTCAACTCACGCGTCCGCGGGGGACGCGACCGGGCTTGCCGCCTGCAACTTCGGATTTTCCGAGTTTCAACTCACGCGTCCGCGGGGGACGCGACGCCCGTCAGAGTGCAAAGCTCTGTGTATGACGGGTTTCAACTCACGCGTCCGCGGGGGACGCGACGTAGACGATGCCGTTTAACAGGCCGGCACTAGCGGTTTCAACTCACGCGTCCGCGGGGGACGCGACGCGCGGCGCTCGAGAACGGAAAGAGAGGACGTAAGGTTTCAACTCACGCGTCCGCGGGGGACGCGACTTTGTCGGTTGATTATCTTCATTAACGCCTGTGTTTCAACTCACGCGTCCGCGGGGGACGCGACTTGCCAATTTCTTGGCTATGAGCATCGCTAAAGTTTCAACTCACGCGTCCGCGGGGGACGCGACTGCCGCGCCGGGATTTTTCCAGCGCGGCAAGTTAGTTTCAACTCACGCGTCCGCGGGGGACGCGACGAGCACGTCCACGCGGTTGCCGAAGAGCAGAGACGTTTCAACTCACGCGTCCGCGGGGGACGCGACGTGAGTACGCCGTCCTCGTCTATGGCGGCCTGTGTTTCAACTCACGCGTCCGCGGGGGACGCGACAGTGTGTTGGTTTTGCATTGCACGCCCGGCGATAGTTTCAACTCACGCGTCCGCGGGGGACGCGACTCAAGAGCGGAGGCGGCTCAAAAAGCCGCAACAAGTTTCAACTCACGCGTCCGCGGGGGACGCGACGTGTCGCCTTTGTCTCCTTTGGGTATTCCGAAGGTGTTTCAACTCACGCGTCCGCGGGGGACGCGACAGGGCTTGCGATAAACCGCGACACGCTCACTGGCGTTTCAACTCACGCGTCCGCGGGGGACGCGACGACAAAACCACCGGCGAATACAAGCCGGACGCGTTTCAACTCACGCGTCCGCGGGGGACGCGACTTCAGCCGTGAGCACCGGCTCGACGTTGCCGGGTTTCAACTCACGCGTCCGCGGGGGACGCGACCCGAAACGCCGGACATTCCGGCGCGGCCACGAAGTTTCAACTCACGCGTCCGCGGGGGACGCGACTAACTAAAATGGAAGGTATGTTCGGACATACTGGTTTCAACTCACGCGTCCGCGGGGGACGCGACCCGTGATGGACTGCAAGCTCGCGAGCGTGCCGGTGTTTCAACTCACGCGTCCGCGGGGGACGCGACATGTTGTGGAGCTGGTTGAAGAGCTTGAAGCCCAGTTTCAACTCACGCGTCCGCGGGGGACGCGACCAGATGGGCGCGAGTTCCGGCGAGCGTACTACAGTTTCAACTCACGCGTCCGCGGGGGACGCGACTACGTTAGTTTCATACAATTTAATATTTGGAGGTGTTTCAACTCACGCGTCCGCGGGGGACGCGACGTTCTGGTGAGCCTATGTTTGGTGATTTTTCGGGTTTCAACTCACGCGTCCGCGGGGGACGCGACGCAGCAGCAAGTTTTGTTTTTGCAAGAGAATATGTTTCAACTCACGCGTCCGCGGGGGACGCGACGTATCCTCAATGGAGCCTTTAGCAGAGACAAAATGTTTCAACTCACGCGTCCGCGGGGGACGCGACGTTCTTATCTGTTCAAAAATATCTGGATATCGTGTTTCAACTCACGCGTCCGCGGGGGACGCGACGCAGCACTCTCGAAAGAGACAGCACCAATAGTAGTTTCAACTCACGCGTCCGCGGGGGACGCGACGTCCCGCCTGCGGTTACGAGTTCCCGCCGGCGGAGGTTTCAACTCACGCGTCCGCGGGGGACGCGACCTACGTGTATGACGCTCTGCGCCATGTGGAGCGCGTTTCAACTCACGCGTCCGCGGGGGACGCGACGAGGCCGCGGCGAGCGCGCAGACCGCGGGCAATGTTTCAACTCACGCGTCCGCGGGGGACGCGACTTTTTTGCTGACATTCTGCGAGCGGGCAACAAAGTTTCAACTCACGCGTCCGCGGGGGACGCGACTTCAAACCGCGTTATGCAGAACATGCCGATTTTGTTTCAACTCACGCGTCCGCGGGGGACGCGACCGACATGGTACGACCTCGGCGACGCCCTTAAGGGTTTCAACTCACGCGTCCGCGGGGGACGCGACCATCTGCGGGCAGGTGGAGCGTGTATTCAACGAGTTTCAACTCACGCGTCCGCGGGGGACGCGACATAAAGATTCAAGTATTTTAGACCTATATATCGGTTTCAACTCACGCGTCCGCGGGGGACGCGACTTCACGCGCCGGTGAGGTCTATACTCTACACCCTGTTTCAACTCACGCGTCCGCGGGGGACGCGACCGGTATGCTGTAGCCTGGGAAAGTAGCCTGGGAAGTTTCAACTCACGCGTCCGCGGGGGACGCGACCGGCGTCGGCGTCGTGGCCAGCAAAAGGCAGCCGGTGTTTCAACTCACGCGTCCGCGGGGGACGCGACGGGCGGTCGGAAGCAAGCAGGGAGACGCGATAAGGTTTCAACTCACGCGTCCGCGGGGGACGCGACTTTCTTCTTGCCCTTGCTCTTGTCAATATTGAGGTTTCAACTCACGCGTCCGCGGGGGACGCGACGCAAGCGCAACGGCTCCAGCTATCAGCAATGTGTTTCAACTCACGCGTCCGCGGGGGACGCGACGACCGTCGGCTCTGCGGTTTTGCGAGTATTGAGGTTTCAACTCACGCGTCCGCGGGGGACGCGACGCAAGCGCAACGGCTCCAGCTATCAGCAATGTGTTTCAACTCACGCGTCCGCGGGGGACGCGACGACCGTCGGCTCTGCGGTTTTGCGAGTGATGAAGTTTCAACTCACGCGTCCGCGGGGGACGCGACCCGCCGTCTTCAACGCGAAGCCGCCGAAGTCAAGTTTCAACTCACGCGTCCGCGGGGGACGCGACATAGCGCCCGTAGCGCTATAATATAGACAACAAGTTTCAACTCACGCGTCCGCGGGGGACGCGACCTAGCCCCGATTAGAGGCCTTCCATCGTAGCAATGGGTTTCAACTCACGCGTCCGCGGGGGACGCGACACAGGCGCTCCAAGCGGAGCGCAAGAGCACGCGGGTTTCAACTCACGCGTCCGCGGGGGACGCGACCTGGCGCAACCCGCCGGAGGAGGGACACCATGAGTTTCAACTCACGCGTCCGCGGGGGACGCGACTACCGCTTTATATCGTGCTCACGTCTAGGTTCTGGTTTCAACTCACGCGTCCGCGGGGGACGCGACGATAAATTGAATTCATATAATTTTTATAGTATCATTGTTTCAACTCACGCGTCCGCGGGGGACGCGACTCGGCCTCTTGCAGGACATCGGCGCGGTCGTCGCGTTTCAACTCACGCGTCCGCGGGGGACGCGACATGAGCTCTTCGCCGTATTTGACGCCCTCCGCGTTTCAACTCACGCGTCCGCGGGGGACGCGACATACCGGGCGAAGCGATTGTCGCATAGGGGGTATATGTTTCAACTCACGCGTCCGCGGGGGACGCGACGTAGACGATGCCGTTTAACAGGCCGGCACTAGCGGTTTCAACTCACGCGTCCGCGGGGGACGCGACGCGCTGGTCACGACGACGCAGTACACCGAAGAAGGTTTCAACTCACGCGTCCGCGGGGGACGCGACCAGCTTACAGGCCGCCGATATAAGCTCATGCTCGTTTCAACTCACGCGTCCGCGGGGGACGCGACAAGCCGTGACAGTACGCTTCAAGGACGACAATATGTTTCAACTCACGCGTCCGCGGGGGACGCGACAAGACGCCGGGGTCTACCGCGCGGACGCCCGAGTTTCAACTCACGCGTCCGCGGGGGACGCGACGCCTCGTATCGAAGAAATCCGCCGCGCTCACGCTGGTTTCAACTCACGCGTCCGCGGGGGACGCGACCAAGGCCGAAGGCGGCTACAGGAAACTTTTGGACGTTTCAACTCACGCGTCCGCGGGGGACGCGACCAAGGCCGAAGGCGGCTACAGGAAACTTTTGGACGTTTCAACTCACGCGTCCGCGGGGGACGCGACCCGAAGAATCTGACGAGATAATAGAGCTCGTAGAAGTTTCAACTCACGCGTCCGCGGGGGACGCGACCCTGCGAGAAGCGCGGCGAGATGCCTATTTTCTCGTTTCAACTCACGCGTCCGCGGGGGACGCGACGTTGTAATCTCCGAACATCGCTCCCGGATAGAAGTTTCAACTCACGCGTCCGCGGGGGACGCGACCTCATGCGTCGCGGGATTGACCGGCGGTATTTCGAGTTTCAACTCACGCGTCCGCGGGGGACGCGACAGATATGCTTTTAATAACTATTCATCTTTAAAATGTTTCAACTCACGCGTCCGCGGGGGACGCGACCGAATCGCGCTGGCCACGAGATAGATGGATTATCGTTTCAACTCACGCGTCCGCGGGGGACGCGACGAGCCGGACAGGCGATAGCTACACCGGACAGCATAGTTTCAACTCACGCGTCCGCGGGGGACGCGACCAGCAACGGCGCACCACCATATGAGGCTGGTCAGTTTCAACTCACGCGTCCGCGGGGGACGCGACCAGAAGCAAAGAGACAGGCTGCCGGAGGTGATACGTTTCAACTCACACGTCCGCGGGGGACGCGACTGCCTGCTGCGGCCTCTACGCTGCGGCTTATAGTTTCAACTCACGCGTCCGCGGGGGACGCGACCTACTATTACGTCGTCTCCAAGGAGTCTAATTTCGTTTCAACTCACGCGTCCGCGGGGGACGCGACTTACGTTTACTGTGATGGCTGCGGCGCTTCAAGCAGTTTCAACTCACGCGTCCGCGGGGGACGCGACTCGTAGGCGGCGCTCAATTTCTCGTGTTCTTCGCGTTTCAACTCACGCGTCCGCGGGGGACGCGACCGAGACCGCGTACCGGTGCAAGCTGATACTCAAGTTTCAACTCACGCGTCCGCGGGGGACGCGACGTAAAAATGGAGGATATGTACGACTCAGACGGAGTTTCAACTCACGCGTCCGCGGGGGACGCGACCGAGGGTACGGGCGCGTTCCTCGACGTTGACGGAGTTTCAACTCACGCGTCCGCGGGGGACGCGACGCAGCGGGAAGACGATGTGATTGAACAGTATGTAGTTTCAACTCACGCGTCCGCGGGGGACGCGACCGGTCATCACGTCGTTGCCGTTATCCTTGACGGGTTTCAACTCACGCGTCCGCGGGGGACGCGACAACATCAGCGCTATGAGCGCGAGCGCGACAAGAGTTTCAACTCACGCGTCCGCGGGGGACGCGACAGATTGAGGCGGCCTTGCCGGTGCACCTCAAGAAGTTTCAACTCACGCGTCCGCGGGGGACGCGACGAGTGAGTCCGTGAGATATTCGCCACGTTTTTAATGTTTCAACTCACGCGTCCGCGGGGGACGCGACCGCCTATGCGCAGCTCAGCCAGAACGCGCAGACGTTTCAACTCACGCGTCCGCGGGGGACGCGACACGCCGCCGTCAATCACGGCGTAGGCGGTGCAGCGTTTCAACTCACGCGTCCGCGGGGGACGCGACGCGACCCCGACGACGGCTCGCTCCCGTGGCATGTTTCAACTCACGCGTCCGCGGGGGACGCGACTTCCGCGCGTGGTGCGCGATGAGCCCACAGCTTGTTTCAACTCACGCGTCCGCGGGGGACGCGACGTATTAAGCACAGGCTTAGGCATCAGTAATTCAGTTTCAACTCACGCGTCCGCGGGGGACGCGACGGTGGTGCGAAAAGATGTGTCTATGATATCACTTTTCCGCTATTTTGCGCGAAGGCTGCGTTTCGGCGCTTTTCATGATGCGCAGGGCTGCTGAATTTTTTGATTTTCCCGGACACAGCGCGGGGTGCGAGGCTTCCGGGGTTTTTATGTAAGCTTATGGTCCGCGGGCGCGGTCGTCTGCGCGCCGCGCGTTTTGTTACCCGGCGTTGTCTTTTGCGAGGCGGCGCAGAATTTGTTCGAGGCGCGACGCGAATCGTTCGTCGTCTTCTTTGGTGCGTTTCGGCGGGCCTTTGGTGCGGCCTCCGGCGCGGCGGTATTTCGCCTTTATTTCGCGCTCTTCGAGAGCCGCGGCGATGGTTTCCTCGCGGTATTCGAAGCCGCACGGACCTATCGCGGCGGCTTTTTTGCCGAGGACGGCGGCGGCGAGGCCGATGTCCTGCGTTACGACGGCGTCGCCCGCGCGCGTGAGGTTGATTATTTTTATGTCGGCCTCCTGCGGGTCGTCGCCGACGGTCACGTGCTCCGGCGAGTCGATGACGTGGTCGAAGCCCGCGACGGTGACGAGCCGCGCGCCGTAGCGCTCCGCGAGCGACGCGGCGGCAGCGAGCGCGCCGCGCGGGCAGGCGTCGGCGTCTACGATGATTTTCAATTCCGGCGGAGGCAGCCGCAGATTTCCGTGTTGACGCCGTTCGACGGCTCGGCCTTGAGCTCTGTGATTTTTATCGCGCCTTCGCGGTGGAGCGCAAGCGCGAGGGAGATGACCGTCGCGGGCGTAACGCCGATGGTTTTGGCGAGCTCGTCGGGATTTATCGCGCCTTTCTCTTCGACCGCGCGCGTGAGCTCGCCGCCGAGGCAGCCAACCCATTCGGCGAAGAGCGCCTGCATTTCGGGCGTCGCCGCGCTCGCGAGCTGGCTCGTGCGCACGACGGAGTCGAGCACGCGCGCCGAGACGAGCTCGAGAGATTTGACGAGCTGCTTCATGTCCTGGTCTCCGAGGTTTTTTATGTCGAGTTCCATTAAATTGTTCCCCCTTGCGGTTTATCTTTCCAGCCGCTCTGAATTATAATATAAACCGTCATTCTAAGAGAAGGGATGGATTGTGTTGTCCGTTTACGTCATAGAAGACAGCAAGATCGGCATACTCTCCGACACGCACGGCAGCTTCCCGGCGTGGAAGCGCGCGCTCGAGCTTTTCGGGCCGGAGGTGAAGACGGTGCTGCACGCGGGCGACGTGCTTTATCACGGGCCGCGCAACAGCATCCCGGGCGGCTATACGCCGGCGGATCTTTCCGAGGCTATCAACGATTTTTATTTCGACGGCGGCAGGGTGCTTATCTCGACGGGCAACTGCGACGCGCCGGTGGACATGATGGTGCTGAAGCCGGAGTTTCATCCGATTGTTTCGGCGACGTGGCACGGCAAAAAAATCCTCATGATGCACGGCGACAATTTCCCGCTGCTGCGCGAGATGGCGCTTTACAACAAGGTGGACCTCGCTATTTCGGGGCACACGCACGTCGGTTCTCTCGTGCGCGAGGAGGGGACGATTTTCCTGAACCCCGGCTCGACGACGATTCCGAAGGGACGCGACCCGGAGAGCGCGGCTTTCGCCACTGACGAGGGCATCTGGATTATGACGCTCGGCGGAGAGGAACTGCATTTTGAGAAATGGTAAGCGCAGGACGGCGCCGGTCTTTCGGCCGCGCCGTTTCTGGCCCTCCGCGCTGTGGGTGCTCTTTCTCGCGGCGGGTTCGGTCTTCAGCTGCGTTTTCGACTCCTTTCCGTTTTTTACGGCGATTTTAGTCGCGGCGTTCATCGGGCTGAACGAGGCCGGCCGCTGGCCTTACAAGACGAATCTCGTGCTCTGCGCTGGCGCTGCGGTGGTCGTCGCGGTCGCGGGAGTTTTTTCGTGGCTTGAGGCCGCGTCGGTCTTCGCGCTCTTTTTTACGATAAGCGCGTATCTGTTCTATTTCAGGGACAGGGCGAAGCGGCTCATTCCGTCGTTCGAGGCGTTCGCCGCCGGCGTCGCGCAGGCGCCGGACTACGGCGCGTTCATCGACCGCGCGTGGGAGGAGCTTCAGAGCATGGCTCCAGACGAGGCGGTCTTTATAATCCTAGCGAAGGAGGACGGCAGCCTCTACATTCCGGCGCATTTCGGCGAAGCGCCGAAGCGGCTCAAGAGGAACGGCGGCACGCCGTGGAAGGTCTACGCATCGGGCAAGCCGATGGTTGTAGACCGCGTCTCTACCGCGCACGACCAGCCGATGGACCGCGACGCGGCTTCGATCGTTTCCGTGCCGCTCTCGGCGCACGGCGAGAAGCTCGGCGTGCTCCAGCTGGAGTCGGCCTCGTCGGGGGCATTCACGCAGGAGGACGCGGCGAAGCTTTCGCTCGCGGCGATGATACTCGCCCACGAGCTGTATATGTTTGAAATTGAAAGCACAGAGGAAATAGATGACTATGATTCTGATTGATATGCACGTTCACAGCCGTTTTTCCGACGGCAGATACACGCCGCAGCAGCTCGCCGCGGCGGCTAAAAAGCGCGGCCTCGCGCTGCTCGCGCTTACGGACCACGACACGACGTCGGGGCTGCCGGTCTTTATGGAGGCCTGCGAGCGCGAGGGCGTCCGCGGCCTCTGCGGCATAGAGCTCTCCGCCGCCGCGCCGTACACGCTGCACATACTCGGCTACCGCATCACGCCCGGGGCCGGAAATCTTGAGAAACGGCTCGAGGATATACGGCGGAAGCGCAGCGAGAGAAACGCGCGGATTTTCGAGAAGCTGAACAAGCTCGGCATCCCCGTGCGAATCGAGGAGGCGGAGGCGCTGACGAACGGCGAGGTGCTCGCGCGTCCGCACATCGCGCAGCTTCTGGTCGACAAGGGCTACGCCTTCTCGATAGGCGACGCTTTCATAAAGTATCTCGACAGAGGGGCCAAGGCCTACGTTTCGCGCGAGAGGATAGAGCCGGAGGAATGCATCGCGCTCATACGCGAGGCGGGCGGCGTAGCGGTGCTCGCGCACCCCGCGCAGTGCAGGCTCGACGACGCGGGGCTCGAGGAGCTTGTGGCGCGGCTCAAGAGCTACGGTCTCTGGGGCATAGAGGCGGTCTACGGCGCTAACAGCCCGGAGACGACCTTCCGCCACCTCGCGCTCGCGCAGCGCTTCGGCCTCTACGCGACGGCGGGCAGCGACTTCCACGGCACCGGCGACCACAGCGCCGACATCGGCATGGCGGTCAGCGAGGACTTCCTGCCGTGGGCGAGGCTCGGCGTAAGATAATAAGACGGACGAAAATTATCCAAAGCATATAAAAATTAAGAACGGAGGATAAACGATGCATAAAATAATGGACTTCAGAAGCGACACCGTAACGCGCCCCTCGGAGGAGATGCGCAAGGTCATAGCGAGCGCCGCCGTCGGCGACGACATCTACGGGGACGACCCGTCGTCGAACGCACTCTGCGAATACGCGGCGGAGATAACCGGAAAAGAGGCGGCGATATACGCCTGCTCCGGCACGATGGGCAACCTGCTCGCCTTCGTCGCGGCGGGACGCCAGGGCGAAAGCGTCCTCGCGGGCAAGCGCTCGCACGTATGGTGCTCCGAGGTCGGAGGCCTATCCGCGATAGCTGGCCTCTGCCCCTACCCGCTCAACGACGACAGCGGCATCCCCGCGCCCGAGGAGCTCGCGCCCGCGAACAGGGCCGACGGCGACATACACCACCCCGAGACGACCATGCTCGCGCTCGAAAACACGCACAACTACACGGGCGGCATAGCGGTCTCGCCTGAGCGCTTCGCGCGCACGGCCCGCGAAGGCCGCCGCCTCGGCTTCCACGTCCACCTCGACGGCGCGCGCATCTTCAACGCCGCGGTCAAGTACGGCGTCGAGGTCAGCGAATTTACGAAAGAGGTCGACTCCGTGCAGTTCTGCCTCTCGAAGGGGCTCGGCGCGCCGCTCGGCTCGATGCTCTGCGGCTCGCACGAATTTATAGAAAAGGCGAAGAAATGGCGCAAGCGCCTCGGCGGCGCGCAGCGCCAGGTCGGCATAGCCGCGGCGGCGGGCCTTTACGCGCTCAAGAACAACATCGCGCGCCTCGCCGAGGACCACGAGAACGCGAAGCTGCTCGCCGATCTGCTGCGCAGGGCCGGAATCGCCGTCGAGGATACGCCCGACATGACGAACATGGTATTCTTCCCGCTCGGAGAGGGCGACGTGAGCGACGCGGAGTTTGAAAAACGCTGCCTAGACAAGGGCATGCTCATCCACATGGTCTCGCCGCGCCGCGCGCGCTTCGTGACGCACATGGACGTCGACCGCGAGGACGTGGAGCGCGCCGCCGCGATTGTAGCCGAGGTAATCCGGGCGTGACGGGATTTCTTTCACACGAAGAGGTAGAGGCGCTCGCCGCGCACGCGCTGGACGCCGCGCTGCGCGGCGGCGCGAGCGGCGCGGACGTGCTATACAGCGAGGGCTGCGCCAACGGCCTCACGCTCAAGGACGGCGAGATAGAAGAATCCACAAGCGGCTCCTCCGCCGGCCTCGGCGTGCGCACGATACTCGCGGACGGCCGCCAGGGCATAGCCTACGGCAACAGGCTCGACCGCGGCTCCGTCGATTCGCTCATCGAATGGAGCCTCCACAACGCACGCGCCTCGCAGCCCGAGGAGGGCGTCATGCTCTACGACGGGCCGCTCGTCCGCTGCCCCGAGCTCGAGGCCGAGGACGAAAAAATACGCGAGATAACGCCGAAGCAGCGCATGGAATACTGCGCGCAGATGACGGAAGTGGCGAAAAGCGCAGACGCGCGCATAATATCCGTGCGCTCGGCGGCGTGGCGCGACGGCTGGGGCGCGTCGTTCTTCGCGACTACGAAAGGGCTCTCCGGCTGGGAGCAGGGCTCCAGCGCCAACTGCGGCGTCGTCGTCCTAGCGCAGTCCGGCGAGTTCACTGAGATGGGCGGCTACGGAATGGACGCGCTGCGCCTCTGCGAGCTCGACGCGGCGAAATGCGCGCGCACGGCGGTAAAGCAGACCGTCGCCGCGCTCGGCGGCACGCAGCTTGAAACGGGAACCTACACGATAGTCATAGACCCCGACGCGGCGGTGCCGCTCGTCGACGCGATAGGCGGCCTCTTCTGCGCCTCGGACGTCCACCGCGGGCGCTCGCTGATGAAGGGGCGCATAGGCGACATCGTCGCCTCGCCGTGCGTGAACCTCACCGACGACGGGCGCGTGCCGTGGAAGGCCGGCAGCTCCTCGTGGGACTCCGAGGGCGTGCCGACCTCGCGCACGGAGCTCATAAAGGGCGGCGTCGCCTCGGCCTTCCTCTACAACCTCCAGTACGCCGCGAAGGACGGCGTGAGGTCCACAGGCAACTGCTCGCGCGGCATGTCCTCCCTGCCCGACGTGGGGACGACGAACCTCATCTTCGAGCCCGGGACGGAGAGCCCGCAGTCGCTGCTCTCGCGCGTCGGCAGCGGCATGTACGTCACGGAGTTCATGGGGCTGCACACGATAGACCCCGTCAGCGGCGACTTCTCGATAGGAGCCAAGGGCCACAGGATAATAAACGGTGAAATCACGACGCCCGTCAGCGGCGTCACAATCGCATCGAACCTTCTTGAATTCATGAAAAACATCGCGGCGGCGGGAAACGACCTCACGTACTCCTACGCGACCGCCGCGCCGACGTTGGTGGTAGATAATGTTGTCATCGCTGGGAAATAAGACGAAACGGATAATCCTGCTCGCGCTCTCCGCGCTGCTGCTCTGCGCGCTCCCCGCCTTCGCGGCGGAGAAGATAGAGCTCTGGAACGGGGACATACGCAAGGGCAGCGTCAGCGTCCGCATGAACGGCACGCTGCGCGAGATGGCGGTGGACGAAGTGGTCTCCGCGCTCGGCTTCGCGCCGAAGAACGACGGCACCTCGCTCGTCGTCACGATGGGCGGCAAAAAGATAGAGTTCTGGAACGGCTCGAACATCGTGCGCGCCGCCGGGACGATAATCAGCTTCCCGACGCCGGTCGTCACGAAGGACGGGCACTGGTGGGGCGAGGGGCGCTCGTTGCTCTCCGCCTTCGACAGCTTCTACAAGGCGATAGGCCAGAAGGCGGCCTTCCGCTGGGGCGACACGAAAACCGTCGCCGCAGCTCAGCCAGCGCCCCAAAAGCAGCCCGCGCCCAAAATCCAGCCGAAACAGAGCGCGCCCGTGAAAAAGCCGGCGCAGCCCGCCAAGCCGAAGCCAAAGGCCGAGACGCCGAAGGCGGAGCCGAAGCAGGAAGCGCAGGCGCCCGCCAAGGCCGCGGCCCCCGCGCCCAAGCCGCGCGCCGGACGCAAGCCGATAGTCGTCATCGACGCTGGCCACGGCGGACACGACCCGGGAGCCGTCGCGAACAAAATACGCGAGAAGGACATCAACCTCCGAGCCGCGACGCAGCTTGCGAAGATACTCAAAGAAAAGGGCGTCGACGCGCGCCTCACGCGCAGCACGGACGTCTACCTCAAGCTCGCGGAGCGCACCGCCTTCGCGAACAAGAACAACGCCGACGTGTTCATCAGCCTCCACTGCAACTCCATGCCCAAGGGCAAGAGCGGCGTCGCGGGCTTTGAAATCTACATCATGGCCCTTCCCTCCGACAAGGACGCAATGAACCTCGCCATCGTCGAAAACCGTGAAATCTCCGGCGACGCGCACAGCGCCGCGGAAATCCAGAAAGCCGACAAGAAAACGCAGCTTCTGCTCAAAATACTCGGCGACATGCAGCAGAACGACAAGATAGGCGCGAGCACGGAGCTGACGGAAGTCCTGCACGCGAACGCCAAAAAGTCCGGCCTGCCGATGCGCAAGGTCGCGCAGGCGCCCTTCTTCGTCCTGCGCGGAGCGGGCATGCCCGCGGTCCTCGTCGAGATGGGCTACCTGACGAACGCCGCCGAGGCGAAGCGGCTCAACACCGCGGCCTACCGCGAGAAGATGTGCCGCAGCCTCGCCGAGGGCATAATCACCTTCATCGAGACGCACCGCGGACGCTGACGCGAAAGCTGAAGCCGGCCCGCGCGGACGAGACGCGCGGGCCGTTTTTATCATATAATACGAAATTACAGAAAAACGCTTCACCGTCATTGGAGGACGAGCAATGAGAGATCCGGAAGAAAGACAGCGCCACTTCGTGATACGCGATAAAAAAGAAGAAAATTACGACCAGCCCGCGGTGCGCCGCCGCGGACTGATGCGCGAGGAAGACGAAGAGCGCGAGGAACAGGAAGAAAAGCCGCGCCGTCCGCGCGCGCGCCGCACGCTGCGCGAACGCGAAATGGAAGAGGAAGAAGAGGTCCGCTCGCTGCGCGGCAGCCGCAAGCGCAAAACGATGAAGCGCGCGGAAATCGACGACGAAGAGGACTACGAGGACGACGAAGAGCAGCGCCCGCGCGCGCCGAAAATCGTCCGCATATTCGCGTGGATAGCGCTCGTCGTCATACTCTTCACCTGCGGCTACGTCGCGACCAACTACTTCTTCGCATGGTCGGACAAGCAGGGCGGCGAACGCATCGGCAGCGTCTACGGAAGCGGCGCGGAAGTCGCCGAGACCGCGGCGGAGCAGGAGCCCGCGCCGTCGAACGCGCAGTACAGCATTTACGTGCCGGACGGCCAGTCCTTCCAGACGCGCGCCATAGAGCTCAAGCCCGGCGCGACGCGCGAGGACGACATACAGAGGGTTCTGTCGATGTACATAGACAGCCTCAAGGAGACGAAGGCGATGGACCCCGCCGTCTCCGTGACGAACGTCTTCCAGAGCGGCGAATGGCTCTACGTCGACATGACGGCGGCCTTCCAGAGCTCGATAAAGAAGCTCGGCAAAGACAAAGCCGCGCAGGCGCTCAACGGCATGCTCAACACGATGCGCGACAACTTCCCGCCCGTCAAAAAAATAAAGTTCTACGTCAACTCGAAAGAAATAACGGAAAAGACGCCAGTCGACCTCACGACGGCGTGGACGGAGGGACGCTAGCATGGAGACGCTCCGCACAGACGGGCGCGCCTGCGACATGCTGCGCCCGATAATTCTCGAACGCGCCGTCAACCGCTACGCCGAGGGCTCGGCCCTCATCCGCTGGGGCAATACGCACGTCCTCTGCACCGCGTCGGTAGACGACAAAGTGCCGCCCTTCCTCCGCGGCTCGGGCAACGGCTGGATAACGGCGGAATACGCGATGCTCCCGCGCTCGACGCAGAGCCGCATGCAGCGCGAGATAAGCCGCGGAAAGCGCGACGCGCGCGGCAGCGAGATACAGCGGCTCATAGGCCGCTCGCTGCGCGCCGCAGTAGACATGACGCGCCTCGGCGAGCGCACGATAACGATAGACTGCGACGTTCTGCAGGCCGACGGCGGCACGAGGACAGCGTCGATATCCGCGGGCTTCGTCGCGCTCTTCGACGCGCTGCGCAGAATGTGCGCCGACGGCAAAATTTCCGAAATCCCGCTCAAAAACCAGATAGCTGCCGTCAGCGTAGGCAAATGCCGCGGCGTTCCGCTGCTCGACCTCTGCTACGAAGAGGACTCCACCGCCGAGGTCGACGCCAACGTCGTCATGACGGGGCGCGGCGAGATAGTCGAGCTCCAGGGCACGGGTGAGGGCGCGACCTTCTCGCGCGCCGAGCTCGCGCAGATGCTCGACCTAGCGGAGCTCGGGATAGCGGAAATCCGCCGCCGGCAGACAGAAGTTCTCGAACTGACGGAAGACGAGCGGAGGCTGTTTGAAACATGCGCATAGTATTCGCGAGCGGCAACCGCGGCAAATACCGCGAGATGAAGGCGCAGCTCGAGCCGATCGGCGTAGAGCTGCTCTTCGGCGGAGACATGGAAGGGCCGCACGAAATAGAAGAAACAGGCGAAACCTACGCGGACAACGCGCTCATCAAGGCGCGCGCGTGGGCCGAAGCGACGGGCCTCCCCGCGCTCGCCGACGACAGCGGCCTCGAGGCCGAGGCTCTCGGCGGACTGCCCGGCGTACATTCCGCGCGCATCGTAGAGGGCAGCGACGCGGACAGAACGCGCTGGCTGCTCGGCGAGCTTGCGGACAAAGAGGACATGCGCGGACGCTTCGCCTGCGCGATAGCCGTCGTCATGCCCGGCGGGCGCGAGCCGCTCGTCGTGACGCGCTACTGCCCCGGCGTCATAATCCGCGAGCCGCGCGGCGAGTCCGGCTTCGGCTACGACCCCGTCTTCATCCCCGACGGCTTCGACAAAACCTTCGCCGAGCTCGGCGACGAGACAAAAAATAAAATTTCTCACCGCGCGCTCGCCGTCAAAGGTATAGCCGAAATGCTCAGAGCTGTGATAGAATAGTATGCTGTACGCAGTGTGTAACCGCGAAGTCACGACAAAGCAAAGGCTTTGTCTTTGAGTATAAAATTTTTGGAGGTGTAGTTTGTGAGAATCCTTTTGGGAGTCATACACATCCTCGTCTGCGTCGCCCTGATAGCCGTCGTAATGATGCAGAAGAGAAAGACGGGCGGATTCACCGGAGCATTCGGCGGCGGCGGCACGCAGGCCGATATGAGCGGAACCTGGCAGCGCATGAGCGGCCTCACGAAGATAACCGCCGGCCTCATGGCGGCCTTCATGATCATCTCGATCATCCAGGTCCTCGTCAGATAACAAAGCGGACTTAAACGCGCACTCCGCGCCGCGTTCCGAAGCCGTCCCCCACAGCCGGCGAAGGAGCGTTTCCGACAGCGGGCGGGCCTGAGTTACGGCGGGCGCGCAGCGGCGGGCGGATAGGGCCGGAAGCGCTTTGAGCGATAAATAATTACGAACAACCACGTCTTCTAAGGAGGAAGATCCATGATAGGCACTCGTTCCTACATGGCCAAGGGCGAAGAAGTAGAGCGCAAGTGGTATCTCATCGACGCCACCGACAAGCATCTTGGCCGTCTCGCAGTACAGGTAGCCCGCATCCTTTCGGGCAAGCACAAGCCCACATACACCCCGCACGTCGACACCGGCGACTTCGTCGTAGTCATCAACGCGGACAAGGTCGGACTCACCGGCAAGAAACTCATCCAGTCCAAAATACGCCGCCACACGGGACACCCCGGCGGCCTCAAGACGCTCAGCTACAAAGAAGTCCTCGAGCGCCGTCCCGAGCAGCTCATCGAGCGCGTCGTCTGGGGCATGCTCCCGAAGACGAAGCTCGGCCGCGACATGTACCGCAAGCTCAAGGTCTACGCCGGACCGGCGCATCCGCACGCGGCTCAGAAGCCCGAGCAGATAGACTAAGGAGAGGGGTGGAATAAAATGGCAGAGAAAAAATCGGCTTTCCTCTGGGGCACAGGCAGAAGAAAGAACGCGATAGCCCGCGTCCGCATATGCGAAGGAACGGGACAGTTCCTCATCAACAACCGTGAAGTGAAGGACTACCTCCCGCGCTTCTACTGGTCGTCGATGGCCGTCCAGCCGCTCGCGGTTGCCGGCGTCGAAGGCAAAATCGACGTATTCGTCAACGCCCACGGCGGCGGACTCACCGGACAGGCCGGAGCCATCCGCCTCGGCGTCGCCCGCGCGATACTCAAAATGTATCCCAACGCGCGACCCGCGCTCAAAAAAGCCGGCTTCCTCACGCGCGACCCGCGCATGGTCGAACGCAAGAAGGTCGGACTCAAAGGCGCCCGCGCCAACAAGCAGTTCTCCAAGCGTTAATCCGCCCGAGAGATACGAAAACACCACAGCCGCCGCTTCGCACGAAGCGGCGGCTGTTTTCTTTATATAAAAAGATTCCCGGTAAGCTTCTTTAGGAGCCATCCGGGAAAGTGGTGCGATTGGCGGACTTTCGAGCTCGTTTAGAGCTGTCGGTAATATGCTCTTATGGACTGGGACAAACTACCGACTTGCGCAGAGTCCTAAGACCTAAACACTAAATTCAGCCCTCAAATAAGAGAACTGTCCTATGACAAAAACGTATCAAATTTAGTTTCTTGCCCCACACAGGTTATCCCAATTTCTCCCACACCCTCCGGTGGTGGCTGTTACGGTTTCTTCAGAGACAACAGTGATTTTCAATTTCTCCATTAGTGTGCACCTCCTTTTGGCTCATATATTATCATAATTCTCGATGTTTTTTCACCCATTCTGTTATGATTTTGGCTAGTTCACATCTACTTCCATTTTTACTATTTAAATAGTTTCCGTTTTCAATAAGGTTATTCCCTGCACAGATCTCTGAGCAATATTTGCAATATTCATGCTTCATGCAATCTGTAAAATCGCGAATCTTGGTTTGCAGCCACTGCCGAAGAATCGGCGACTCTCTGATTTGGGGCAATTCCGAATAATGGCATATGTGTAAACGGAAACTAACACAAGGATAAATTTCACCATCTGCGCTACAGTATAATCTATATTTACCTGCTCCACAAGGGAAATCGTCCGCATTTAATGTTTTCAGATGCCCTATATCTATATAGCGCTCTGGGTTGGCATAAAAAACTTTTTTGATAGCTTCTAATGAAGCTTGGTGAATCAAAGGATCACAATCACCATTAATCTTTCCACAAAGGGAAAAATCCAATCTGCAATCACGACCATAGTTTAACTTTCTAGACAATGCTCGTATTTGCTCTGTACGTTCAATATTTTCAGCCATCAGGACAGATTTAATTTCAAAAGGTATATTGTATTTTTTTAGCAAAGCAACTCCGCTCATAGTTTTTGCAAAAGAACCTTTAACTGTCGTAATCTTATCATGTATTTCCGGTTCGTCTCCGTAAATGCTAATGCTAACTGTTTTTACACGGTACTTGCTAAGGTGCTGGACAATATCTTCCGTTAACAATATTCCATTTGTAAAAATTACTGATAAAATATTTTTGTCTGAAATATATTCTAAAATTTCAAAAAAATCATCCCGGAGCAAACATTCGCCACCGCTTAGGGTGACCACAAAGGCACCAAGATCATATACCTTATCGATGAGACTTTTAACTTCTTCTGTACTTAGTTCATTTGAATAATCATAACATTCAAACGGATGGTAACAATGAATGCATCTTTCATTACAACGATTTGTTAAATCAATATGAAAATAATAGTATAGTCCATGTTCATGAAGCACTTTCAAGAAAAGGTCCAGGTCACGTCTATGTTCTGTATCTAAATTGTTACTTATCTCTTTCCCAATATCCCTATTTTGAGGTGGTGTACTAGAGGAATTGTAGAATCCAAAATTGACGAGTTTATCTGAGAAAGCACGAACATCAGTTTCTGCCAACTCGTTTTTTAGCATCCATTGCTTAAGTTCAGAATATTGCTCTCCTACAAGTAACTGCAGTAACTCAACTGATAAACCCTCTAAGAACATGAATTGTCTTGTTTGTGTGTTAAAGGCAATAGCTCTTGTTTGTGTTTTCAAGTCATATATGCGAAAAGCAATAGAACTAGCGAGTTTCAAATATTTTATCTCCTTTTGTGCATAAATATAAAAAATTTGATTTAAAATTAAACATCAAGGAAGAAAAATAAGCAGAGAAGAATGAGTCGTTTTTATAGTGCATACACATCCTATTCTCTGACAGAAGTGATCCCCTCTATACTATATTTTATTGCTTATGCTGTTTATAGGGATACTCTCCTGCATTTGAAAACCTAATATTTCTTTTTCTGGTATTATAACATAGTCTATTGTGACAATATATAAACACTTATTCTAAAATATAGTTATTGATGAAAATATCCTGTATCTAGATAGAACATATTCTCTAGTAAATTACTGTAGTTGTCGTTTCTTTAGCAAGTAAGTGTGCACTGCGACAGTTGCTTTGTATCGGAGGCGCTTCTTTTCCCGTTGTGCAGAGTGTCGAAATCATAACCACCAGCTAAGTGAGTGTTCAGCGCCGCTTTGCTGGAAGCGACGGCTTTTTACGCATCTTCTCCATTATTGCGCCTGTCCGATGAAATAGAAGCCGTTCGACGTATGCCCGTTCATCGTTGTGAAGGTCAGGCGGCTGTATTCGAGTTCTTCGAAGGCGCAGAGGAACGCTTTGATCCGTTTTTCGTCGTGGTGACGGCAGACGGCGCCCTCCGGGAGTTCGAAGACGCCGTATTCGCCGTACTTGTTTTTGAATTTTTCGTAGCGCGCTGTGTTGCGTTCGTCTGTGTTGAGCAGGAAGTCGTTGACGTAGAGGATTCCGCCGGGGCGGAGGACGCGGCGGATTTCTGTTATCATGCGCTCCTGCTCCGCGTTTGAGCTGACGCAGGTGAGCACGGCGAATAGGATGACTGCGTCTACGCTTGCGTCGGGCATGTCTATTTGCTCCGCGCTGCGCTTCACGCGCAAATCAAGGTGTGGGTATGCCGCGCGCCCGCGTTCTATCATCGCTTCGGAAAAGTCTATGCCTATGAGGCCGCGCCAGCCCGCGCGGTACAGCTCGTCGAGCGTGCGCCCGTAGCCGCAGCCGACGTCGAGCACGAGAGCGTCGCGCGGCACGTATTTTTCAAAGGCTTCGAGCTGAAAAGGCGTCGTGAATTCTTTATCGGCCGCGGCTTTGTTCCAGTAGTCTTTCTGGTTCATGTTTTCTTCTCCGTCTCAATTTATCAAATTTCCGACAAGTTTAGTCTATCGGTTATGACTCTTTCGAACATCAGAAATTTGCGCGTCTCGCCTATATCTTCGTAGTACATCTCGGTTTCTCCCGCGATTTGGAAGCCGCGGGAGAGGTAGAGTTTGTGCGCGATTGTGTTCTCGACGAGGCAGTCGAGGCGTATCGCCTTTTGTCCCCTAGTGCGCGCGGTTTCGGCTGCGTGTTCGACGAGACGGCCCGCGTATCCCCTGCCGCAGTATTTCGGCGCGACACGCAGCGCGTGGAGCACGGAGGCATGTTCTTTGTCCGCGTCCGCGCGCCACGGCACGGCGTCGTAGGCGGGGTCGCATTCGTTGTTCATTATGTATGCGGCGGCGATTTCGCTGTTTTCTTCACCGACGTACAGGCAGGAATTTTTTATCGCCTCCGTCACCATTTCGAGCGACGGGAATCCGCCTTTGTTGCCGTTCGGCAGGAAGTCCTTCGACGCGAGCTCGTGGCACATCATTTCGTAGAAGGCCATGACATCGTCTAGTTCTTCTATTTTTGCCTCGCGTATTATCATTTTTATCCGCCTCCGTTCTTTTGTATGGCGTTATGATAGCAGAGCCGGCGCGCTGAGTGTACGAAAAAGCCCCGGGGCTTTCGCCTCGGGGCTCGGTTTTGCTTTTCCGCGTGAATCGCCGGATGGCTTAGAAGCTTTCCTGCGCGTTTCTAGCTATGATCTCTTCCTGCTGGTAGTTGTCGAGGTCTACGAAGTAGTCGCTGTAGCCCGCGACGCGGACGAGGAGGCCGCGGTAGTTGTCGGGGTGCGCCTGGGCGTCGCGCAGGGTCGCTTCGTCGACGACGTTGAACTGGATGTGGTGTCCGCCGAGTTTGAAGTAGGCGCGGATGAGGTTCTTGACGCCTTCGATCCCCTCTTCACCTGCGAGGACGGAGGGCAGGAAGCGCTGGTTGAGCAGCGTTCCGCCGGATTTGACCTGGTCCATCTTGCCGAGCGACTTGACGACCGCGGTCGGGCCGTGGCGGTCTGCGCCGTGGCTCGGGCTGGTGCCGTCGGACTCCGGCATTCCGCTGAAGCGTCCGTTCGGCGTCGCGGCGAGTTTCTGCCCGAAGTAGTTGTGGCAGGTCGTCGAGAGCATGTTGAGGTGGTAGGTCGGGCCGAGGATGCTGTGCTTGCCGTCGATGGTCTTGAAGAGGCTGTCGTAGACCCTTCTCATTATGTCGTCGGCGTAGTCGTCGTCGTTGCCGAAGAAGGGCGTCTTGTTCCAGAGGGTGAGGCGCATGGCTTCGTGTCCTTCCCAGTTGTCCTTCATCGCGGCGACGAGTTCCACAAGCGTGTATGTGCCTTCGTCGTAGACGTGCTTCTTTATAGCGGAGAGGCTGTCGGTGATGGTGCCGATGCCGCAGCACTGGATGTAGTCGCTGTTGTAGCGCGGGCCGCCGTTGTAGTAGTCCTTACCCTTCTCGATGCAGTCGCGGATGACGCAGGAGAGGTAGGTCGCCGCCATGTTGGTCGCGTACTGGTAGCGGAGGTAGTTGTCGACGCCGATTTTCGTGTCGACGACGTAGGCCATCTGTTTCTCGAAGGCCGCGTAGAGGTCGTCGAACGTCTTGAACTCGGAGAGCTCGCCGGTCTTGATGCTGACCTGTTTGCCGGTGAGCATGTCTACGCCGTTCGTGAGAGCGTATTCGAGGAGCTTCGGCGTGTTGAGGTAGCCGTGGAGCAGGTAGGCTTCCTTGCCGGAGCAGCCGGTTTCGATGCAGCCGCTGGTGCCGCCTTCGCGCGCGTCTTCAAGCGTCTTGCCTACGCGCATCTGTTCCTGGATTACCATGTCGGCGTTGAAGACCGACGGATAGCCCATGCCGTTGCGGAAGACTCTCGCCGCGGCGCGGATGACGTTGTCGGGCGTGCGCTCGCTGACCTGGATGTTGCCCTGCGGCTGGAGCAGGCGCAGCTCGTTGAAGAGTTCGAGGCAGATGTAGGTGACTTCGTTGGAGCCGTCGGTGCCGTCGCGCTTCAGTCCCGCGAGGTTGATGTTCGTGAAGTCGTTATAGGTGCCGCTTTCCTTCGCCGTTACTCCGACTTTCGGCGGGGCCGGCGTGTTGTTGACCTTGATGAAGAGGCAGGCGAGCAGTTCTTTAGCCTGGTCGCGCGTGAGCGTGCCGTCTGCCAGTCCCTTCGCGTAGAACGGCGCGAGGTGCTGGTCGAGGTGTCCGGGGCTCATGGCGTCCCAGCCGTTGAGTTCCGTGATGGTCGCGAGGTGTACGAACCAGTACATCTGGACGGCCTCCCAGAAGTCGCGCGGCGCGTGTGCGGGGACCCAGCGGCAGACGTCGGCTATCTTGAGAAGCTCGGCCTTGCGGGTCTCGTCCTTCTCTTCGGCCGCCATCTTCTCGGCGAGGTCGGCGTGACGCTCGGCGAAGATGATGACCGCGTCGCAGGAGATGTCCATGCCCTGGAGCTGCTCGTCCTTGGCAGTCGCTTCGGGGTCGTTGATGAAGTCGAGCTTCGCGCGGGCTTCGGCGATGTCCTTCTTCATGTCGAGAGCGCCCTTCTGATAGATGAGGTTGTCCAGCGAGGTGTGGCCGAGCGCGCGCTGTTCGCCGAATTCGGTGAAGGTGCCCGCCTCATAAAGGAGGTTCCATGCCTCAGGCATACGCTCGAAGAGCTTGTCTCTCATGCAGCGTCCGCGCCAGTAGGGCTCGACTTCCTTCTCGTAGATGTCCATGTCGGCGCTCGAAACGGTGTAGTTCTGCTGCGCGCGCGTCGTGAGCACTTCAAAGTCGTGGCGCGAGTGGCAGGTGAGCTCGGGGAATGTCGATACGGCCTTCGGGAAGGGGCCGCGCTCTCCGACGATGAGCTCGTCCTTGCCGATGTAGAGCGTCTTGTTCTCACAGAGGTGCTTGAAGTTCGCGCCGCGCAGTACGGGCATCGGAAGCTTGCCTTCGTTCTCGCGGTAGAACTCGGTCTCGAGCAGAGCTCTTTCGATGGAAATGCAGGGATGCTGGTCGAAGCTGGCGTCGCGAAGCCTCTTCACGCGCTCGCTCGACGGAGCGGCGGCCTTCTGGACCTCGTCGCTCATCTGACCGCAGCAGCAGGGTGTTTTGATGTTTTCAGCCATTGTTGTTACCTCCTCGCAGAATTTCAGTTCTTTGGATTTGTTTCTAAATTTTATGGGACTTCCGGCGGCCTATCCGCCGATGTGTACCTTCAGCCCGTAGCTTTCGAGTATCTCCGCCGCGTGACGCGTCTGGTTTTCCGTCGGCGGCATGAGGTCGTTGAGCTTGTACTCCATATGCCAACGCTCGTGCTTGCCCTTCGCGACGGTGTGATAGGGCAGGATGTTGACGCCGACGACGCCGCGCAGCGGCGCGACGAACTTTCCTATCGCGCGCATATTTTCGTCGGAGCTGTTGAGCCCCGGCATGAACGGGATGCGTACGTTGATGTTCGCGCCGGCTTCGGAAATAGCGGCGAGGTTTTCGAGAATCACGACGTTGTCGACGCCGGTGTATTTTTTATGTTCCTCGGGGTCCATGTGCTTGATGTCGTAAAGGAAAAGGTCGGTGCGCTTCGCGGCGTCGACGATGACGCGCTTCTGCGTGAAGCCGCAGGTGTCGACGCAGCGGTGATAGCCCTGCGCGCCGCAGGCGTCAAGCGCCTCGATGAGGAACTCAGGCTGCATAAGCGGCTCTCCGCCCGAGAACGTCACGCCGCCGGTGCGGAAGAAGATCTCGTCCTTCTTGAGCTCAGTCATAAGCTCCTCTACCGTGTAGGGCTTTCCGCAGAGCTCGCGCGCCTCGGGCGGGCAGGCCTCGCAGCATTTTCCGCAGCCGGTGCAGAGCGCCTCGTCGGTGACGAGCGCGCCGCCGCTGACGGAAATCGCGCCCTGCGGGCAGACCTTGACGCAGGTCCCGCAGGCTATGCACTTCTCCGAACGGAAGAGCACCGTCGGCCTGACGGACTGGCTCTCCGGGTTGTGACACCACCAGCAGGCGAGCGGGCAGCCCTTAAGATGCACCGTCGTGCGCGTCCCCGGCCCGTCGTGGATGGAATATTTCTTGATGTCGAATATGATTCCGTGGTTACTCAAAGCTCACGTTCCCCTCCTCCGAAATGTCCAGCTCCACATGCTTCGCGAAGTAGTAGCGGCGTATGAAGCGTTCCTGCACCGAGAAGGACCAGTGTACGTCGCGGACGTAGTCCGCCGCTCCGTTGAAGTCGTGGTCGCGCAGCAGCTTTATCATCGCCGCGTGCTCGTCGAGCGAATGTACCTCCCACTCCTTCACGAAGGTCTTGTTCCTCGGGAAGTCGTAGAGGCGCTCCTTGCGTATCTTTATCGCGTGGAGCATCTCCGCGTTGTCGAGCATGTCGAGATAGACGTTGTGGAACCGCAGGTTCGCCTCGTAGAAGACGGAGAAATTGTTGTGGTCCAGAGCCTTCCTCATCTGCTGGTTGTATTTCTCCATCATGTCGGCGTCGCCGTCGCGGAACCTCACGGCTACGAGCAGCAGCGCCGCCGACTCGAGCGCGCCGAGGATTTCGTAAATATTGCGTATCTTCTCCAGCGTCAGCGAGTTCACAACGACCCCCCGGCGCGGGAAAATGGTGACGAACCCCTCGGACTCGAGCTGAAAGAGCGCGTCGCGCAGAGGCGTGCGGCTCATGCCGAGCTCGCGGCTGATGTCGTTGAGGTTGAGAAAAGCCCCCGGCCGCAGCCTGCCTTCGTTCATCTGTACGCGAAGATAGTCGTAGACCTGTTCCTTCAGCGATTTTAGCGTGAAGTGCGATTCGCACGTCATAAAATTCTTCCCCTCTCGCATTATAATTGTAGCACAGATATATCAGTTTGCCAATCTGTCCGCGGTTCACTGCGCGATGCTCGCGCCTCGGACATCTGCCAACTCTGTAATATCAAGCGTTTTTTAGCTTTTGTGCCTTCTGCGCCGTGATATTTTTCTAATAATTCTCTCCGGCCTTTGTAAAACGGCGCAAATTCCGTGCGCCTATTATAATTCTAATACCAAAGGCGCGGAAACATCTCAAAGAAAGGGATTACAGCTTTGCGAAAAAAGGTTATACTTTACAAATCGGGGAAAATTCCGTTCCTTCGCAGGGACGTCGACCGAAAGACCATGAAAGGGGAATTCCGATGAGAATACAGACGTTCAAACTCGAAAGACAGTTCGCGCTCTACAAGGCCAAGGCCAAGTACATGCTGAGCCAGACTTCGTGCGAAGGATGCTCGATGCAGGAGATCCTCGACATGGCCGACGCCGAATGCCGGCAGCTCTGGGACAATCTCAGCCTCGGCTACACGAAGCCCGAAGGCTTCCTCCCGCTGCGCGAGGCCATCTCGGCGCGCTACTCGTCGATACGTCCCTCCGACATTCTCGAGCTCGCGCCCGAGGAGGGTATCTTCATCTTTATGAACAACATGCTCGAGCCCGGCGACGAGGTCATCGTCATGCACCCGACGCTCCCATCGCTCTACGAGCTTCCGCGCGCGCTAGGCTGCACGGTAATCAAATGGCCGCTCGAGGTTACGAGCTGGGGCTGGCGGCTCGACGTGAACTTCCTGGTCGAGAACATCTCGCCGAAGACGAAGCTCCTCATCATGAACATTCCGAACAACCCGACGGGCTTCATTCCCGTCCGCGCAGAGCTCGACAGGATACTGAACATCGCGGACCGCAACGGGACGTGGATATTCAACGAAGAGACCTACCGCGGCATGGAACACGACCCCGGCGCGGCGCTTCCGTCGCTCGCCGACATATATCCGCGCGCGACCGTCGTCGGCGGCCTCAACAAATACGGGCTGCCCGGCACGCGCATCGGCTGGCTCGCGACGAAGAACCGCCAGATACTCAACGACTGCGCCGCCTTCAAGGACTACACGACGCTCTGCAACAACGCGCCCGGCGAGGTGCTCGCCACGATAGCGATGCGCAACGCGCCCGACCTCCTGAAGCGCAACCACGACATAGTTCTTGAAAATCTCGCGATAGCGGAGTCCTTCTTCCGCAAGCACCGCGACCTCTTCCAGTGGATACAGCCGAACGGAGGCGCGACGGCCTTCCCGAGGCTTCTGCCGCCCTACGACGTTACGGAGATGTGCGAGCGCGCCATGGCCGAGAAGCAGCTTCTTATAATAGGAGAGCGCGCCTTCGGCCTCGACACGAACCACTTCCGCGTCGGCCTCGGCCGCCTCGACTTCAAGGAGGCGCTCGCCGTATTCGCGGAACTCGCGGAAGAAGTACAGAACGAAGCGACAGGCAAAAATTAACGCCGCGCGGACGCCCGCGCGCGTTATAAGACTTATATAAAAAAGGAAATCAAATCAGGAGTGATGCAACTATGCGCTATTCAGACAGAATTTTGAAGACGCCCTCGTCCTTCATCAGAGACATACTCAAGGTCACAGAAGACCCGTCGGTCATCTCGTTCGCGGGCGGACTTCCGAACCCGATATCGTTCCCGCAGGAGGCTCTCAAGGAGTCCGCGTGCAGGATAATAGACGAGTTCCACGGCAAGGTCTTCCAGTACTCGACGACCAACGGCTACGCGCCGCTGCGCCAGTACATCGCGGACAAGTACAACAAGAACTTCGGCCTCAACTACACCGCCGACAACGTCCTCATCACGACCGGCTCGCAGCAGGCGCTCGACCTCATGGCGAAAATCCTGCTCAACAAGGGCGACGGCGTAATCATCGAAGAGCCAGGCTACCTCGGCGCGATACAGGCCTTTATGATGTTCGAGCCGGAGTTCTACCCCGTCACGCTCGAGCACGAGGGGCTCAAGCTCGACGAGCTCGAGGCGGCGCTCAAGAAGGGCGTCAAGTTCGCCTACACCGTGCCGAACTTCCAGAACCCGACGGGCCTCACCTACACGCAGGAGCGCCGCGACGCGATATGCGAGCTCTTCAACAAGTACGACACCGTACTCATCGAGGACGACCCCTACGGAGAGCTGCGCTTCAAGGGCAGCAAGCTCCCCTACATCGGCGCGGGCAAGCTCGCCCACAGCGTCATCCACGGCTCCTTCTCCAAGACCGTCACGCCCGGCATGCGCCTCGGCTTCATGCTCACGCAGGACGACGAGCTCATGCAGCACCTCATCACGGCGAAGCAGTCGAGCGACCTGCACACGAACATCTTCTCGCAGTACATGATCTACGACTACCTCGCGCACAACGAGTACCAGCAGCACGTCGACAAGATAGTCGCGCTCTACAAGGAGCAGTCCGACGCAATGCTCGCGGCGATAAAGGAATACTTCCCCGCGAACGTCAAGTACACGGAGCCCGAGGGCGGCATGTTCATCTGGGTCACGCTTCCCGAAGGAATGTCGGCGCTCAAGCTCTTCCACAAGGCAATGGAAAAGAAGGTCGCTTTCGTCCCCGGCGACCCGTTCTACGTCGGCAAGAGCGACGTCAACACCTTCCGCCTCAACTACACGAACTCGACCGACGAGGTCATCCGCGAGGGAATAAAGCGCCTCGGCGAAGTCATCAAGGAATCGATGGCGAGCCGCGAGCGTTAATAAAACGCGGAAAAGTCCGAAGCTCACGCCCCGCGCCGCAAAGCGCGGGGCTTTTTCATAAATGACGAAAGGAAGGGAGATTCGATGCTCGGGCTAAAAAGAGGCTGCGTCGCGCTCGCGCCGCACGAAGAGGCGTGGGAGGCGGAGGCGGCGCGCACTGCGGAACTCCTGCAGAAATTGCTCGGCGCGTCAGCCGCCGGCGCGGAGCACGTGGGCAGCACGGCGGTGCGCGGAATCGAGGCGAAGCCGATAATCGACATAGCCGTCGCCGCGCGTTCGCTTGATGAGATAAAGTCAAAGGCGGCGCTGCTCGGACGATACGGCTTCATATTCAGGGGCGAGGACGTTCCGGAGCAGCTTCTTTTCATAATCGAGGACGAGGCCCGCGGCGTCGTGACGCACCACATACACATAGTCGAGGCCGGCGGCGCGACGTGGCGGGACTATATCGGCCTGTGCGACTATCTGAACGCCTTCCCGCGCGAGGCCGCGCGCTACGGCGCGCTGAAGAGTGAGCTCGCGCGGCGTTTCCCGGCGGACAGAAAAAGCTACACCGCTGGGAAAGCCGCCCTCATAGCGGAGCTTCTCTCCGAAGCGCGCGAATGGAGGCGCGGGAGCGCGGCGCAGTAAAGCCGCGGCAAACGGCGGCGGCTTCGGCGAAGTTTCGCGCGCGTCAAAATTTTGTCCGCCGGCGCTATTTCGTGTACAATAGGAAGCGTCGGAGGTGCGAAGCATGACAGCCGCTCAGAACATGAACCCCAAGCTAAGAATCCTGATACCGGTCGTCCGCGGCCTTGCAAAGATACTCGGCAAGGATTACGAGGTGAACCTTCACGACGTTTCGATACCGGAGCGCTCGCTCGTGCTCTGCGAGAACGGCTACGTCACGGGACGCAGCGAGGGCGGCCCGATGACCGACTTCGGCCTGCTCATGCTCCAGTCGGAGGAATATCAGAGCCGCGAGGGCGTATTCAACTACCTCGCGAAGAACAACCGCGGCGAGCTCATCAAATGCAGCTGCATCTTCATCCGCGACGAAAACGACAAGATTATCGGCTTCCTCTGCATCAACTACGACCTGAAAAAAGCCGTGGCGGCGCAGGAGCTTATCGAAGGGCTGCTGCGCGTCGAGATGAGCGGCGCGGGCGTCGAGCCCGCCGAAGAGCCGGGCGCGCGCTTCCCCGAGCCTGTGCGCGAGTCCTTCGCACAGGACATCGACGAGGTCGTAGGAGACTCGCTCGCGCAGGTCAAGCGCCGCATAGGCAAGCCCTTCAAATATCTCACGAAGCCCGAGAAAAAAGAGGTCGTGCGCGAGCTGCACGACAAGGGCTTCTTTCTGCTCAAGGGCTCGGTCGACATACTCGCCGCCGAGATGGGCAATACGAAATTTACAATCTATTCCTACATCAGAGAGATACAAAAAAAGGACTAGCCGCCCTTTCGCCTTTCATCTCTAAGCTTCGCCGCCGAAACTCCCGCGAGCGGCAAAGCTTGTGAATTCGTGCCCGATAAATAAATTACCGTTCCTGCGCTTGACAAAGTTTTATAAATAGCTCAAAATATTCTATGTGGATAACAAAAAATTGATATGAAAAATCATTTTTTTGATATACCGCGCTCACCGCAATTTCGCAGCAATTCGTCAATATCCAACCGCCCGGCCTACGCGCCGAGCGTATCCGTAAGGAGGGAGCAGGGGTATGGAGCTAATCGAGAGACACCCGATACTGGAATTCAGTCACGGGCGCGAGGTGACGTTCACCTTCGACGGTAAGGAGCTGAAGGGCTTCGAGGGAGAGCCTATAGCAATGGCGCTTCATGCTAACGGCGTGCAGGTTTACAGAATCACGCCGGAGATGAAGAGGACGAGGGGATTTTTCTGCGCCATAGGCAAGTGCAGCTCGTGCTTCATGGTCGTCGACGGCGTCCCCAACGTCCGCACCTGCGTCACGCCTCTCGCCGAGGGGATGAAGGTCGAGACGCAGAAGGACAAGGGCCGCGTGCCTATGGAAGTTTAGGCGGAGGGGGAAGAGATTATGAAGAAGGTATATGAGACCGACCTCCTTGTGGTAGGCGGAGGAGCCGCAGGGCTCTGCGCCGCGGCGGAAGCCGCGGGAGCGGGAGCGCAGGTCACCGTCATTGAGAGCGACCTCCACCCCGGCGGACAGCTCGTCAAGCAGACGCATAAATTCTTCGGCTCGCGCGACGAATACGCGGGAACGAGAGGCTACAAGATAGCGGGAATCCTCCTCGACGAAATAGCGTCGCTCGGAGACAAGGTTACGATAAAATGCAACTCCACCGTCACGGGCTACTATCCCGAGGACGGCGTCTACACCGTAATGGAAGGCGAGGAAAACTACTACCGCGTCAAGGCCAAGAAGGCCGTCATCGCGACGGGCGCGCAGGAGCGCATGATCCCCTTCCCGAACAACGACCTCCCCGGCGTCTACGGCGCGGGCGCGGTCCAGACGCTGATGAACGTCTACGGCGTAGTTCCCGGCAAGCGCGTCCTCATGGTCGGCGCGGGCAACATAGGGCTCATAGTCAGCTACCAGCTCGCGCAGGCGGGCGTAGAGGTCGCCGCGGTAGTCGAGGCGATGCCGAAGGTCGGCGGCTACTGGGTACACGCCGCGAAGATACGCAGGCTCGGCATCCCCATCCTGCTTCAGCACACGGTCACCGAAGCGCTCGGCGACAGGGTGCTCGAGGGCGCGATGATACAGGAGCTCGACGACAAGTTCCAGCTCAAGGGCGAGCCGCGCAAGATAGACTGCGACATAATCTGCATGGCCGTCGGCCTCACGCCGACGACGGAGCTCTTCTGGCAGGCCGGCTGCAAAATGCGCTACGTACCGCAGCTCTGCGGATACGTCCCGTTCAGAGACAGGAACATGCGCACAAGCAACCCCGACATCTGGGTCGCGGGCGACGCCTCCGGCATAGAGGAAGCCTCCGCCGCGATGGTCGAGGGACGCATAGCGGGCCACGGAGCCGCGAAGGCGCTCGGCCTCACGGTGGACTGCAATAAATTCTCCGAATACTGGACGAGGCTCGACCACCTCCGCGCGGGCGAGGTAGGAGAAAAAATACTCGCCGGCATCGGCCAGGTAATGGTAGACGGATGGGAGGCGTAGACGATGGGCTGCTGCGATAAGGAAAAACTCTTCAACAGCGGAATACTCGTGGAACACTGCGAAGGGGCCGTGCTTCCCCCGAAGGAGCAGTGGGAAAAGAAAAAAGGCGGCTACGTCGTAATAGAATGCCCGAAGCGCATACCGTGCAACCCGTGCTACACGAGCTGCCCGACGGGCGCGGTGCTTCCCTTTGAGGACATCAACGACACGCCGAAGATAGATTACTCGAAATGCACCGGCTGCGGCATCTGCGTATCGAGATGCCCGGGCCTCGCCTGCTTCGTCATCGACATGACCTACGCGGAGGACAAGGCCGTTATAAAGCTTCCCTACGAGCTCCTGCCGCTTCCCGAAAAGGGACAGACGGTCAAGTGCCTCGGGCGCGACGGCTCGGAGCTCGCGGACGGCGAGGTGCTCGCCGTGGCGGAGCCGTCTAAGGACAAGACATACGTCGTAAGCGTCGTAATCCCGAAGGATAAATACGACGAGATACGCGCGATAAAGGTGGTGTGCTGATATGGCGAAGGCAAACGTAATATGCCGCTGCGAAGAAATTGAGATAGACGAAATACGCAAGTGGATCGCCGCGGGCTACACGGAGTTCGACGAGCTCAAGAGGATGCTCCGCGTCGGGATGGGCCCCTGCCAAGGGCGCGGCTGCCGCGACATCATACTCCGCGAGCTCGCGAAGGCGACGGGACGCAACGTCGCCGACATAGCGCCCGGCACCATCAGGCCGCCCGTGAAGCCGATAAAGATCAGCCTCCTTGCCGAGGACTGCGATTAGGAGGTGCGAAGTATGGATTTCCCGAAAACAGCCGATATAGTCGTAATAGGAGGAGGCGTCGTCGGAACGGCTACGGCCTACTACCTCGCCAAGTCGGGCCGCAAGAACGTCGTGCTCGTTGAGAAGAACACCGTCTGCTCCGGCTCGACCGGACGCTGCGGCGCGGGCATACGCGCTCAGTGGGGGCTCGAGCTCAACTGCCGCATGGCGCTCGCCTGCCTCGACACCTTCGAGCAGCTCGATGAAGAGCTCGGCCTCCCGACGGGGCTCAACCAGGGCGGCTACCTGCTCATCGCCTACAAGGAGAAGGAGTGGGAGCAGTTCAAGAAGAACGTCGAGCTCCAGCACAGCCTCGGCATCAAGACCGAGATATTCACCGACGTGAAGCGCGCGCAGGAAATCTGCCCCGGCGTCGCCGTCGACGACGCGCTCGGCTTCACCTACTACAACCGCGACGGACACGCCGACCCGTTCCTCACGACCTTCGCCTTCCAGGAGGCGGCTAAGCGCCTCGGCGTTAAATTCTGCAAGTTCACCGAGGTCACGGGCCTCCGCGTCGAGAGCGGCGAGATAAAGGCCGTCGAGACGAACAAGGGTACGATAGAGTGCGGCGAGGTAATCAACTGCGCCGGCTCGTGGGCTCAGGACATAGCCGCCATGGCCGGCATCAAGCTGCCGAACTGGGCGGAGCGCCACGAGATACTCATCACCGAACCGGTAGACCCCGGCGTCTGCCCGCCGATGCTCATGAGCTTCAGCGGAAACTACTACATCCAGCAGCGCCCGCACGGCTCGATAATCGCCGGAGAAAGCCCGTCGCATGAGCCGCTCATCGGCTACACTTCGACGGTGCATTCCATCGCGAGCATCGCGCGCGTCGTCCTCAAGATGCTGCCGCGCGCGAAGAACATCCGCGTCGTCCGCCAGTGGGCCGGACACTACGACATGACGCCCGACGCCGCGCCGATTCTCGGCGAGACCGACGTCAAGCACTTCTGGCACGCCACGGGCTTCTCGGGCCACGGCTTCATGCTCGGCCCGGTCGCGGGACAGATTATGACGGCGCTCCTCAACGGGGACAAGCCGCCCATCGACCCGACGATTATGGACTACCGCCGCTTCGAGCGCGGCGAGAGAATCGTCGAGCCGAACGTCGTTTAATTTCGAAAGCATCCGTAACGCAGCGGAGCGGGGAGAAGTTTTCCCCGCTCCGCTTGTTTTATGCGCGCGCGATTTTTTTATTCTATCCCGATTCTCCGCAGCGTCTCCGCGCCGAGCTCCGGGAACGGTACGAAGGGCGCGGGGGCCGGCTCGTGCGCGCCGATGATTTTTTCGAGACGGGCGACGCTGTACCAGCGCCCGAATTTGCAGCCGCAGTTGCGGAATTCTCCGGCGATTCTGTAGCCCATGCGCTCGTGGAAGCGTATGCTGCCGAAGGTCAGATATTCGTCCTCGGCGTCCGGGTATGCCGCGTCGGCGTAGAGGTTGCGGAGGTTCTGCGCCTTCGCGGCGGCGAAAAGCGCTTCGTAGAGCCTTCGCCCGATTCCGCGGCCGTGCCCGCCGCGGCGGACGTATATCGAGGTCTCGGCGGAGAGCGCGTAGGCGGCGCGGCCCGAGAACGCGCCGCAGTAGGCGTAGCCGAGCAGCGCGCCGCCGCGTTCCGCCGCGAGGTACGGATAGCGCGCAAGCATCGCCGTTATGCGCGCGCGGAACTCCTCGAGCGCCGGTACCTCGTATTCGAAGCTGATCGCCGTCTCGCGCACGTATGGCGCGTATATCTCAAGCAGCTCCGCCGCGTCGCCCGGCGAGGCCGCGCGTATGCGTATGCCGCCCTGCTCCGCCGCCGGCATCTCTACGCCTGGCCCTTCGGCCTGACCTGCATGGACGGGTCGTCGCAGACGAGCGTGCCGCCTATCGCGAAGTTTTCGTTCTTCATGTCGTTGATGATTATGCGAACGGCGGCGGGCTTGACCTCCATCGTATCGCATATAACCTGCGTCATGCGCTCGACCATCGCGCGCTTCTGCTCGACGGTGCGCCCTTCCTTGATGTTGACGACTACTATCGGCATTTCGCTCTCTCCTTTATCTTCGGTATTCGTGTAAAATATAGCTCAGGCTGTATTTTAGCCTTTCGTTCTGCGAGGTGTCTACATGGTTGAGCTCGGCCCGCTTTTCTTTATTTTAGCCTTCTTTCTCGGAGCGTCGTCCGGCTCTTTCGCATGCGCCGCGGCCTCGCGCACCGCGGCGGGCGAAAAATGGTGGGGGCTCGAGCGCTCTCGCTGCGACTGCTGCGGGACGGCGCTCGCGCCGCGCGACCTCGTGCCGGTGCTCTCGTTCCTCGCGCTGCGCGGGCGCTGCCGTTTCTGCGGCGCGCGCATCCCGCGCTCGTGCCTGGCCGCCGAGCTAGCCTGCGGCGCTCTCTGCGCGATGTTCCTCTGGCGCTTCGGCGCGTCGTACTCCTTTGTTTTTTCGTCGGCCTCGCTGCCCTTCCTCGCCTTCCACACGATTACCGACGCGGACACGGGCTATATCTACGACTCGTGGGCCTTCGCAATGGCGGGCGCGGCGCTGCTGCTTCGGCTCGCGGGCGGTCTGCCCGCGGCGCTCGACGGCGCGGCTGGCGCGGCGGCGGGCTTCGCCTTTATATACGCGATTATTTTTTTGAGCCGCGGGCGCATGGGGACTGGCGACGCGGTGCTGATGCTCGGCATCGGCGCTTTTACGGGCCTGAAGCTCGCCGCCGCCGCGCTCTATATCGGCTTTATGACGGGCGGCGTTACGGCGCTCGTCCTGCTCGCGGCGAAGAAGGTTACGCGCAAGTCCGCCGTGCCGCTGGGGCCGTTCCTCTGCGCGGGGTGCGCCGCGGCGATGCTGTTCGGAGGAAAGCTGACGGAATACTTCGGCTTCACGGTTCCGTGGCCGTGGGCGGTTTAGATTACATGCCGAAATTCGCGGCTGTGCCTAACTTTTAGGACGAAGATCCCGTGGGGCCCGCCCCGTTTTATCGGGCGCAGAAGCTTCACGGGATGACGCAATAAGGAATAAATTTATTAAGGAGGAATTTTCCATGAAAAAGATTCTCGTTCTCGCGGCGGCGCTCGCGCTCGCCGCATCGTCCTGCGCTTTCGCGCTTCCCCTCGTGCTCACCGAGCCGCAGAAGAGCGGCGGCCCCGGCGTATTCGACACCTTCGCGGCGCGCGTTTCCGCTCCGGAGCAGGATTTCACGAAGGAGGAGCTGACGCTCGACGAGCTTTCGACGATACTCTGGGCCGCTACGGGACAGAACGGAACTGAGAGCTGGACGGTGCCGGTCATCATGGGACGCGACCCTAACGTCAGCGTCTACGTGATGCTCAAGGACGGCGGCTATCTCTACAACTGGGAGAAGAACGCGCTGATGGAAATCAACAACGACAAGCGCGCGCTGCGCCGCACGGTCAACGAGGACTACGCGAAGAGCGCGCCCTGCCTTCTGATTTTCGTCGACCGCGGCGTGATCAACATGAAAGACATAGCCGCGCTCGCGACGGGCGCGATGTCGCAGAACGCGGCGCTCGCGGCGCAGGCGCTCGGCCTCGACGCGCGCTTCACGACCTCGTTCAACCGCTCCGCCATCGAGGAGACGCTGAACCTCGGCCCCGTGATGAACGTCATGGGCGTGCTCGCGGTCGGACGGCAGTAACGCGCCGGCGTTTTCCATAATTGCAAAAACTGCGAAAAAGCTATATTCTTTTCAGAAAATAAGTCCTTGACCAAAGGCTGGGAGGTATCGTCATGAGTCAGGTTCCGGCGCACATTTTCCGCGAATACGACATAAGGGGCATCGCAGACCGCGAGCTCACCGACGAAAACGTCTATCTCATCGGGCGCGCCTACGGCTCGTGGCTCGCCGCGCGCGGCGTGACGGCGGCCTCGCTCGGCGGCGACGCGCGCCTTTCGACGCCGCGCATAAAGGCCGCGGCCGCGCGCGGACTATGCGCCGCGGGCATAGACGTGACCGACATAGGCATGGTATCGACGCCTACGTTCTACTGGAGCCTCTACCGCCTGCCGGTGGGCGGCGGCATAATGGTGACGGGCAGCCACAACCCGAAGGAGTTCAACGGCCTCAAGCTCGCCTTCGACAAGGCGACGATATGGGGCGAAGAGATACAGCAAATCCTCAAAATCATCGAAGCGGACGAATTCGCCGCCGCGCCGCGCGAAGGGACGCTCTCGCACGCGGACATCAACGCGGAGTACCTCGACATGCTCGTCTCTAAAATCACGCTCGGGCCGAGAAAGCCGAAGGTCGTCTGCGACTGCGGCAACGGCGCGGGCGGCCTCTACGCGCCGGAGTTCCTGCGCCGCATCGGCTGCGCGGTGACCGAGCTCTACAGCGAGCCGGACGGCAATTTCCCGAACCACCACCCCGACCCGACGAAGCGCGAGAACCTTCCGAAGCTCATCGAGACGGTGCGCGCAACGGGCGCGGATTTCGGCGTCGGCTTCGACGGCGACGCGGACAGGATAGGAGTCGTCGACGAGCGCGGCGAGGTGATATGGGGCGACAGGCTTATGGCGCTCTTCTGGACCGAGATACTGCCGAAGCACCCGGGCGCGGTCGCGATATGCGAGGTCAAGAGCTCGATGGCTCTGCCCGAGACGATAGAAAGGTACGGCGGCAGGCCGCTCTGGTGGAAGGCGGGACATTCGCTCGTCAAGGCGAAGATGCGCGAGGAGCATGCGCTCTTCTCGGGCGAGGTGTCTGGACACATGTTCTTCGCAGACGAGTACTACGGCTACGACGACTCGTTCTACGCCGCGGGCCGCCTCGCGCGCATATTCTCGAACGACGGGCGCAAACTGTCCGAGATAATGGAAGAAATCCCGATTTATCCGTCGACGATAGAGACGCGCTACGACTGTCCAGACGAGCTGAAATTCGCCGTCGTCGAGCGCGTGAAGGAGCGCGCGCTCGCGGAGCGCCTCGACACGATAACGGTCGACGGCGTGCGCATAATCTACCCCGACGGCTGGGGCCTCGTGCGTGCCTCGAACACGCAGCCGGTGCTCGTCGCGAGATGCGAGGGGCGCACGCAGGAGGCGCTAGCGGAAATCGTAAAAGATATGAAAAAACGGCTGCTCGAAGCGGGAAGCCCGGACTTCGAATGGGGCTATTAGCGCCGCTGTTGGTTTATAATTAGAGGGTTGAAAAACCGAAAGGGACAAGGAGGAAGTATTATGCAGTGTTCCCGCGAAGTTGAAGAAATGGTATGCGTGGCGAAGGGCGTACACCACGGCCCGGCCCCGATACCGGAAGAGGGAAAATGGGTAGAGTCGAAACAGATCGGAGACATTTCCGGATTTACTCACGGAGTGGGCTGGTGCGCGCCGCAGCAGGGCGCGTGCAAGCTCTCGCTCAACGTTAAGGACGGCGTGATACAGGAGGCCCTCGTCGAGACGATAGGCTGCTCGGGCATGACGCACTCGGCCGCTATGGCGGCGGAGATACTGCCCGGCAAGACGCTGCTCGAGGCGCTCAACACCGACCTCGTCTGCGACGCCATCAACACCGCGATGCGCGAGCTGTTCCTTCAGATAGCCTACGGACGCACGCAGAGCGCCTTCTCTGAGAACGGCCTGCCCGTCGGCGCGGGGCTCGAGGATTTGGGCAAAGGGCTGCGCTCGCAGATAGGCACGATGTACGGCACGCTGCCGAAGGGGCCGCGCTACCTCGAGATGGCCGAGGGCTACGTGCTCGACCAGGCGCTCGACGCGAACGGCGAGATAATCGGCTACCGCTACGTCTCGCTCGGCAAGATGATGGAGGCGATACGCAAGGGCGTCGACCCGAAGGAAGCCTTCGAGAAGAACGTCGGGACTTACGGACGCTACGCCGAAGCGGCGCAGATCATCGACCCGCGCAGGCAGTAGGAGGGAAACGAAATGGCAAACTTTGAAGGTTACGAACGCAGGATAGACAAGATAAACGCATTCCTCGCCGAAAAAGGCATCAAGGACCTCGACGAGGCGCGCGACATCTGCCTCGGCAAGGGCGTGGACGTATCCGCGATAGTGCGCGGCATACAGCCCATCGCGTTTGAAAACGCCGTCTGGGCCTACACGCTCGGCGCGGCGAACGCGATAAAGAGCGGCGTCAAAACCGCCGCCGAAGCCGCAGAAAAGATAGGCGAGGGCCTCCAGGCCTTCTGCGTCCCCGGCTCCGTCGCGGACCAGCGCAAAGTCGGCCTCGGCCACGGCAACCTCGCTGCGATGCTGCTGCGCGAAGAGACGAAATGCTTCTGCTTCCTCGCCGGACACGAGTCCTTCGCGGCGGCGGAAGGCGCGATAGGCATCGCGCGCACCGCGAACAAAGTCCGCAAAGAGCCGCTCCGCGTAATCCTGAACGGCCTCGGCAAGGACGCGGCCTACATCATCTCGCGCATCAACGGATTCACCTCCGTCGAGACGAAGTACGACTACTTCACGGGCGAGCTTAAGATAGTCAGCGAGCGCGCCTTCTCCGACGGCGACAAGGCGAAGGTCAAATGCTACGGCGCGGACGACGTCAGCGAAGGCGTCGCGATAATGATCCACGAGGGCGTCGACGTATCCATCACCGGCAACTCGACGAACCCGACGCGCTTCCAGCACCCCGTCGCCGGAACCTACAAGAAATGGGCCAACGAGCACGGAAAGAAATACTTCTCCGTCGCCTCGGGCGGCGGCACGGGCCGCACGCTGCACCCCGACAACATGGCCGCGGGCCCCGCAAGCTACGGAATGACCGACACGATGGGCCGCATGCACAGCGACGCGCAGTTCGCGGGAAGCTCTTCGGTCCCCGCGCACGTCGACATGATGGGCCTCATCGGCATGGGCAACAACCCAATGGTCGGAGCCTCCGTCGCCGTCGCAGTCGCGGTCGAAGAGGCAATGAAATAAGCGCACCGCAAAATTTAAGAAAACGGCACAAGAGGGCCGGAGGCGCGAAGCCTCCGGCCATTTTCGTATGCGCGCTCCGCTCTTCGCCGATTCGTAAAATATCACAAAATAATTTCTTCTAAAATAAACGACTTGCCACGGTATGATATAATTATTCTACCAACTAAAACAAAGATAAATAAGGAGGCGAGGGCGATGGCGGCAACGAAACTAACGAAGCATCATCTCATAAACGTACCGGGAGGCTTCGTCACGCTCGACGTTTACGGCCAAGAGGGCGAGGGAGGCATCCCGGCGCTCTACATCCACGGCGGGCCGGGCGGCAACAAGAAATCTTTCCAGCCGATGGCGGAGCGTATCGCGGATGACAGGACGGTATACCTCTACGACCAGATAGGATGCGACGACAAGTCGCACACCGGCGAAGAGTCTCTGTGGGTTCCCGAGAGATACGTCGAGGAGCTGAACGCGGTGATCGCGGCGATAGGCGCGCCGAAGATACATCTCATCGGACGTTCGTGGGGCGCTTACCTCGCGGCGCGCCATCTGCTCGAAACGCCGGACAGCCCGGCGATCTCCGCGACGATGATAAGCCCGCTCTTCAGCACAAAAATCTGGATAGCGGACGCGAAGCAGAGGCTCGCGGAGCTCGGCGAGGGCCGCCTCACAGAGGTTGAAATCTGCGAGCACGAGCACCACTTCGACGGCTACCGCTACCGCGAGATAATGGCGGAGTATGACGCGAACTTCCGCTACCGTCTCAAGACCGTCGAGCGTCCGGGGCACATGTCCACGCCGCTGAAGCCGAAGAGCGGCTCGGGCATGAACGTCTACCATTACATGTGGGGGCCGAGCGAATTTACCTGCGACGGCGTTCTGAAGGACCTCGACATCACGGAGGCGGTGCGCGGCATAAGGATAGCCGTCCTCTTCATCTGCGGCGAGTTCGACCAGGTGCGCCAGCCGACATGCGAATACTACCGCTCTCTGATTCCGGGCTCGCGCATGGCGATAATCCCGGACGCCTCGCAGACCTCGTACCTCGAACAGCCGAACATCTTCTACTGGACCTTGCGGAATTTCTACGAATGTTTCTAGCCGCGTAAGCTTTGCGGCGGAAGGAAGGGCGCGCGCCCTTCCTTTTTTTGTGCCGGCGCGGCGCGGCGTTTTTTTGCATACGTGCAAAAACGTCCCCCGACAGTGCAAAAACGCCTTTTGCGCGCGCTTTATATTTTTATGCGCCTCTGCTAATATACTAGACGAAATCCAATATACGCCGAGGTGAATAAAATGAAGAAATGCGCGTGCCGCGGTTCGTTTCTCGAAAGATTCATACAGCCTTCAATACTTCTGCTTCTCAACGAGGAGCCTATGCACGGCTTCTCCATTCTCAAAAAGCTCTACAAAAGCGACGTGATGGACTACAGCAGCATAGACCCGACGGGGCTCTACCGGACCCTCAAAAAGATGGAGGAGTCGGGGCTTCTCACCTCGCGCATCGAAACGGACGGCGGCCTCCAGGCGAAGCGCGTCTACGAAATCACCGACGAGGGGCGCGTCTGCCTCGTCTTCTGGCGCGCGACGCTGCTCGACTATCGCGACAGGATAGACCGCCTCGCGCGGGCGATTCCGGAAACTATAGACGACGGCATGTAACGGCGGCGGAATTTTTACATTTATGCTGACGCCGCTCGCCCTGCGCGCGCGGCGGAACCGGAGGGAGGAATTAAAATGGCGGCTGACTGCGGAAACGACAGGAGTTTTGACGTAATAACGGCGCGGTGTCTCGAATATTACCGCGCGCCGAAGGGACGCGGGCCTATGGACATAGTCCGCGAGGTCATGGACGACGCGAGCTTCCCTATGCACAACTTCGCGCATCATTATCTCGTGCCGGCGGTGCTGTTGGCGGAGGTCTGCCTCAGGGACGGAACGCCGGAGGCGGAGTTCGGGAAGAAGCTCGACGAGGTGCGCCGGCGCGCGCACAACGTGCTGCCCGCGTTCTGCGGCCTCTACGGGGCCTGCGGCGCGGCGGTCGGCTGCGGCATCTTCATGAGCGTCTATACGGGGACGACGCCGCTTTCGAAGGATACGTGGAGCCTCTGCAACTACGCGACGGCGGGCGCGCTCTCCGAAATGGCGAAGCTCGGCGGCCCGCGCTGCTGCAAGCGCAACACCTTCGCGGCGCTGCTCTTCATGAAGAAATACATAGCGCAGCATCTCGGCACGGTCGTCGGCGTCTCTGACGGCATACTGTGCCGCTACAGCAAATTCAACAACGAATGCTTGAAGGAGAAATGCCCCTTCTACGAGGCGGAGGACTGCGCGGCCCCGGAGCCGCGCGCATAAGCTGCACAGAACGGAGACTACAGCGATGAAAAATATATTTTACGCCGCGGCGCTCGCGCTGCTGATATTTTTGCCCGCCGCCGCGCGGGCCGGGGAGACGGAGCTGCGCGTCGGCAACATGGGCAGCAGCATCAAGCCCGCGATGGTCGTGCTCGCGCACGAGATGGGCTACTATAAGGACGAAGGGCTCGACGTAAAGCTCATGCAGATTTCGAACCTCAACGAGGGCGTGACTGCGCTTCAGCTCGGCAAGCTCGACATACTGCCGCTCGGGGTCATCCCATCGCTGACATACGCCGCGAAGGGCGCGGAGCTCGTCGTCTACGGCGGTACGATAGCCGAGGGCTGCCAGGGGGTCACTCTGCCGGAGAACAAGGACAAGTACCGCGACATAAAAAATTTCAAGGGCAAGAGGGTCGCTGTCCACCGTCCCGAGACGGGGCAGATGATAATGCGCGCGAAGATGCGTGAGGCCGGCCTCGACCTTGAGAAGGACGTGGAGATAATACAGCTCGACGGCTTTCAGGCGATTATAGAGGCCGTCTCGAAGGGCATGGCCGACATAGGCTTCGTGAACAGCGGCTTCGGCCTCATCGCCGAGAAGCGCGGCCTCGCGATAGCCTTCAACATCAAGGAGGTCGCACCGAACGCAGTCTGCTGCCGTCAGACCGCGGCGCGCGAGGTTTTCGAGAAGAAGCGCGGCGCGCTGGTCAAGTTCCAGATCGCCAACCTGCGCGCCTACAAGCTGATGCGTGACGCCCCCGATACTGCCGTGGCGAAGCTCATGGCTTTCTCAGGCCAGCCGAAGGACTACGTCAGATACTGCCTCTACTCCGAGGTCATGGTGATAACGATGGACCCCGCGGTGAACAGGATTAAGGATTTCTACAAGGTCATGGAGGCCAACGGCGACCTGCCGAAGGGCTATAAGGCGGACGTTTCGGACAACGTCGATTCTGGCGTCTACAGAGAGGCGCTCGACGAGGCGATGAAGCGCTGGCCCGACTGCGAATATTTCAAGAAAATGGACGCGGAGTTCGCCGCCAACAATCTTTAGCGTCATGGATGCGCCCTTCGCCGTCGAAGCGGAAAATATATTTTTCAGCTACGCCTCTGAGCTTCCCGTGCTCCGGCCATGCGCGTCGAGCGCGGCTGCTTCGCCTGCGTGCTGGGCCACAGCGGATGCGGCAAGAGCACGCTGCTGAATCTCGTCATGGGGCTTTCGCGCCCGTCGTCCGGCGTCGTAAAAATCAACGGCGCGGAGGCCGAAGGGCCCGGGACGGACAGGGCGATAGTTTTTCAGGACTGCTCGCTTTTCCCGTGGATGACGGCGCAGGAGAACGTCGCCTTCGCGATACGTCACGCGCGTAAAATTACGAAGCAGGCCTCGGCGGCGCTCGCGGCGGATTTTCTGTCGCAGGTCGGCCTTTACGAGAGCCGCGGCAAATATCCGAACCAGCTCTCCGGCGGCATGAAGCAGCGCGTCGCGATAGCGCGCGCGCTCGCGATGGACTCCGAGATATGGCTTTTCGACGAGCCGTTCAGCGCGCTCGACCCGCAGATGCGCCGCTCGCTCCAGTCGCTCGTCTCCGGCCTCGCGAAGTGCGGAAGGCCGCGCACGGTGCTCTTCGTCACGCACAACGTCGACGAGGCCGTGACGCTAGGCGAGAGGATACTCTTCATGAACGGCGGCGTGATAAGCGGGGACTTCGAGGTGCCCTTCGGCTACCCGCGCGTACCGGAGGAGATAGCGGGCACGCAGGAGTATTTCTCGCTCGTCAGCCGCCTCGCGGAGCGCTTCTGCGACGCGGGGCGCGCTGAGGAGGCGAGACAGTGAAGCGCTCCGTCCTCATAACGCAGTCGGCCCTCGCCGCGCTGCTGGCGCTCGTGCTTTACAACAGCCGCGGGGCGCTCTCCGGCTGCGCGATGTACGTCGCCGCGCTAGCGCTGATAGAGTGCTTCTACGCCGCTCACGTGCTGCGCCGGCGCGAGGCTGCGGCCCAGTGCTCCGCGATAGCCTGCGCCGCGATTTTCGCGCTCGCCGCGTGGGAGCTCTCCGCCGTGAACCTGAAGATAGCGAACCCGATACTTCTGCCGCCGCCGCGCGACGTCTTCCAGGCCTTCTGGGACTGCCGCGGGCTGATGGCGCGCGGGATATTCTCGTCGCTCGCGCTGCTCTGCGCCAGCATGGCGATCGCGCTCGCGGCGGGCGTGACGCTCGGCCTCTTCACGGGGATGTCGCCGTTCCTGCGCGGCGTATTCCTGCCCATCGCGAAGGTGCTAAGCCCGATACCGCCAGTGATATACAGCCCCTACGCAGTGGCGCTGATGCCGACCTTCCGCAGCGCCGCCGCCGCGATAATCATCCTCGGCATATTCTGGCCGACCTTCATGGGGATAATCAACCGCGCGGCGTCGATGGACAGGCGGATAATAAATTCGGCGCGGGCGCTCGGCCTGACGCGCTCCGAGATGATTTTCCAGATAATGATGCCCTACCTCTTCCCCGGCATAATGGCCGGCCTGCACGTGACGCTCTCGACCTCGTTCCTGCTGCTCACGATGGCGGAGATGATGGGCGCGTCGAGCGGCCTCGGCTACTTTATAAAAAATTACTCCGACTACGCGAACTACACCAACGTCATAGCCGGGATAATACTCATCGGCATCGTCGTCAGCCTGCTGAACGCCCTGCTGAGCTACTCGGAGAAGAAACTCGTGCGCTGGAAGGAATGAGGCGCGCGGGCTTTCGAAGGAAATAAATAAAAACCGGAATGAAAGGCGGTATGGAACAATGAAAAAAGTTGTTATGCTCGACGGCGCGGCCGGGACCAGCCTGTGGGAAAAGGCGACTGATAAAGTCCCCGTATGGCGCTACAACATCGAGAACCCGAGGATAGTGCGCGAGCTTAACGAAGAGTACGTCGAGGCGGGCGCGGACATCATACTGGCGAACACCTTCGCCGCGAACGGCGCTGAGGTCGCGCGCTCTAGCTCCTACACGGTCGAGCAGGTCGTCAGGACGGCTATGAAAATCGCGCAGGACGCCTCGAACGGCCGCGCGAAGGTCGGACTCGCGGCGGGGCCGCTGACGGGGCTGCTCAAGCCCTTCGGCAAGATATCGCGCGAAGAGGCCAAGGACATGTACGAGGAGCTTATCGGCGCGGGAATGCAGGAGAAGCCAGACCTCATCTACCTGCTGACCTTCATGGACCTCGAGATGCTCAAGATAGCCGCCGAGGCCGCCTCGCACTACGACGTGCCGCTGCTCTGCTCCATGAGCTTCATGGGCGCGAACAAGAACGGCGTGCGCGCGAAGATTTCGCGCACGATGATGGGCAACACGCCGAAGGACATCGTCGAGGGGCTCAAGCCCTACAATCCCGTCGCGGTCGGCCTCAACTGCTCGCTCGGCCCCGTCGACGCGCTGCCGGTCATCGCAGACTTCAAGGCCGTCACGGACCTTCCGATAATCTTCAAGCCCAACGCCGGAGCGCCGATGGCGCAGGACGACGGCACCTTCAACGCCGCCTTCGACATCGAGACCTTCGCCGACGACGTTCTGCCCGCGGTGGACATGGGCGCGACCTACATAGGCGGCTGCTGCGGCACGAACGCGGCCTACATCAAGCGCCTCGCAGAGAAAATCAAGGCGAAGCTCGCCGCCGAGGAAAACGCGTAGACAATCCGCAAACAGTACGAGAAAAGCCGGAGCTTCCGATAGCTCCGGCTTTTTTGCGTTCTTTCTTCAAATCTGCGCCGCCGCGCGCGGCTTCGCTAGAACCTCAGCTCGAGCAGCTTCAGCCCCGCGTCCTGGAAAAGTCCCGGGATTTCGCGGCGCGCGCGCACCTTGCGGATGAATATCGCGAGGTTGCGCGGCTGGCTGAACTCCGGCGAAGCGTCGGTGTAGACGGGGTTTTTGCTACCGACTATGTCGAAGACCTTCCATTTGCCGTCGGTGTCGACAAAGTAGCCCTTCGAGCGCACAACGTCCTCGGGCAGCTTGTCCAGTATCTCCTTGAATTTTTCCGGGTCGCCCTCCCAGAAGACGCTGAGCGAGGCGAGGTTGTCCGGCGGGGCCATGTGCGGCGTCGCGTTGGCGAGCACGTCGTCGATGAATTTTTCCCAGGCCTCCGCCTCCGGTATCTCCGCCATTTTTTCGTCGGCTTCGTCGGAGCGGAAGAGGCTCCACGGCACGTTGCCGAACGACGCGCGCGTTATCTGCGCCGTCGGGTTCAGCTCGTGTAGGTGCTTTTCGAGCGCGTCGGCCTCCTCCTGCGTCACGAGGTCCGTCTTGTTGATGATGAGCTGCGTCGCCGCCTCCGTCTGCTTGATGACGGCGTTGAAGAGGTCGAGCCAGTCCTCGAAATGCTCCGCGTCTATCACGCAGATGTTGCCCGCGAAACGGTAATAGTCGTGCAGCATACCGTGACCGAGGTCCTTCTTCATGTCCGTCGTGTCCGCGACGCCGCTCGCCTCGACGAGCAGCACCGTCGGCCTGTAGTCCTTGAGTATCGTGTAAAGTCCGCGCAGGAAGTCTCCCTTCGCGCAGGCGCAGAAAATCGAGCCGCGGCTTATTTCTATTATCTCGAGGCCGTTCTTGCGCACAACGTCGCCGTCGACGCCGGCCTTGCCGAATTCGTTCATGAGGACGGCTACGCGCTCGTTCTCGGGGTGCGTCTCAAGCAGATGCTTCAGCAGCGTCGTCTTGCCGCTTCCCAGAAATCCCGACAAAAGATAAACCTTGCATTTATTCTCGTCCATTGGCTGTTCGTCCCTTCCGTCAGTTTTTTCAAAGACTAGCACACAGCGGCGCGATTCGCAACGGAGCGCCGCGCGCCGCTATATCCAGCCGACCTTGTGCTTGAGCAGCTGGAGCTGCTCCTCGTACCATTCGCGCGGATGCTTCAGCACGCCCTCGGCGAACTCCTTCGGCAGCTCGTCGCCCATCTTGTAGAGCTCGAGCTTCGCCCAGTAGAGCAGCGCCTGCCAGAGCGGGCGCTTCGCCTCGTTGACGAGGCGCTTCGCGACGTTGAAGCATATCCCCGCGTGATACCAGTCCTTCTTGCGGCAGTTGAGTACGCCCATGATGCTGAAGGCGAGGCCGCCGCCCTGAAGGCCGTCCTCCCACTCGGTGTGCATGATGTTGTATATCTTGCCCATGCGCTGCAAATGCACCTCGGCCTCCTTGTAGCGTCCGAGCAGCATGAGGCAGAAGGCCGCCTTCGCGAGCGCGAGGCCGAGGCCGCGGAAGAGCGAAACGGACTCGCCGATGTTGACGCAGTTCTCGAAGAGCGCGAGCGCCTCCTTTATCTTTTTCTGCGCGAGCAGCGCATCGCCGCGGAAATGCTCGGCCGCTATGAGGCAGACGGTGTAGTTGCAGCCCTTTTCCTCGAGCTTCTCGAACACCGAGGTGGACATCAGCAGATACCTATCGGCCTCGTCGTACTGCGCGAGCAGGATGCGCGATATCCCCATGAAGCGCAGCGCCGTCCCCTCCCACTTGCGCATGCCGGCCTTTTTCGTGTAGTCCCAGAGCTTCTGCGCGCAGAAGGCGAGGTGCTTCGCGTCGTCGCACTGTATAGCGAGGTAGCACATCTGCACACCGGCCTTGATCACAGGCTCCGGCTCGCCTATCGCGAGCGCCTTGCGCACCGCGGCACGCAGCATGTACTCCGCGTCGTCGTAGCGGCAGCTCCACCAGAGATAGCCGCCCTTCAGGATATAGAGGTCGCGTTCGAGCCGCAGCAGCTCCGGGCTGCCGCCCTCGGTGCGGAAGAGGCGGTCCATTATCGCCCAGGCGTCGGCCATCGCCTTCTTCGTGTAGTTCGAGTCGTCGATGGTCGGGATGTAATACATGAGGTCCTGGTCTACGAGCGTCGGGAAGACCTCGTGGACCGCCATGAAGTACAGGTCGAGCTCGCGCACGCGCCAGTAGAGCTCCTTGAGGTGCATCCGCGCCTCGTGGCAGTGGTAGTAGAGGCGCGCGCAGGTCTTTCTGTGGCGGTACTGAAGGCGCGCGGGCGCGGCTGCCTCGAGTATCTCGACGTTCTTCGTGTGCAGCGCCGTCCTGCGCGAGACGGACATGCCCTCGAGCAGCGCCTCGCGAATCTTCGTATGCGTGAAGTAGTAGAGCACGTCGCCCTCGTCCGCCTCCTGCTCGCGCAGGAAGCCGTGGAGCCGCAGGTCGTTGTAGAGCTTCGAGACGCGCAGCGGCGACATCGCGAGCACCTGCGCTATCTCCTTCATCGAGGCGCACTCGGGGCAGACGGCTATAGCTTCGAGGAAAAGGCGCTCGTCGTCGTCGAGCAGCTCAATCATGGAAACGTAGGCGTTTTTATAGGGTGAGCCGTCGCCGATCATACCGTCCGACTTGTATTTGAGCAGCTCGCGGATGAAGTAAGGGTTGCCCTCCGTCTGCATGTAGACGTCGTGTATTCGCTCGTCGGTCCAGTCCTCGCCGGGGGCCATCTCGTGACAGATGCGCCCCGTCTCTTCGAGGTTGAAGCGGCGCAGCGTCACCTCGAACTTTTCAAAGGGCTCGTCGGCGAGCGCCGTCCGCAGCATGAAAGCGGGGCGGATTTCCTCGAAGCCCGTGACGAGCATGTTGAGCGGCGCGCTGCCGTCGCACATGATCGACTCGATGATGTTCCACGAGGCGTCGTCCATCCACTGAAGGTCCTCAATTACGAGCAGCCGCTTGATGTCGCCCGACGGCTCGGATACGCTCTGATGGATCAGCTCGGCTATATACGAGTAGCTCAAATCGGAAAGGGATTTTATATTTTCCTGCTGCGAAAGCGAGATGTGCAGAGATTTCAAAAGGCGCATAATAGGCGCGAGCGGGTAGGACTTCTCCTCCTGCCAGCAGGCGACCGAGAAGCATTCCCAGCCGCGCTCCGCGAGGCACGAGGTTATCTCGTTTATGAACACAGTCTTGCCTATGCCCTGCTCGCCCCAGACCATGCCGCAGAGCGAACGCCCCTCGACGGAGCCGGAAAAGAAGTCGAGCATCTTCATTATCTCGTCGTTGCGCGCGAGCGGGTTGTCCTCGCCGCCGGGCGACGACGGACGTATCGCGGGCCCCTCGCTCTTGCGCCGCATCAGCGTCGAAATGTCCGAGAGGTCGGCCTCGATGCCGAAGTCGCTCTCTATTCTGCTCGAGAAGGCGCGCGCCGCGTCGACGGCCTTTATTTTCTGATTCGTCTTGATGTAGAGGCGCACGAGCTCGCCGTGTATCTTCTCGTCGTAGGGCTCGCACTCGGAGAGCCTTTCGTAGCAGAGCAGCGCGTCCTCGAAGCGGTTCTGCGCGAAGCCGGCGAGCTGCGCCTGCGCGCGCTTCTTCAAATTCTTGACGAGCAGGTTGTGATAGTGCTGGCGCTTCGGCAGCAGCCAGTCGCTGAACGCGCCCCAGTCGTCCACGTCCGCCGAGTCCATGAACGGGCGGCACAGCTCGGAGATTTCCGGCCATCCGAGTGAGTCTATGCGCGGTATGAGGTCCACGTCGCGCTCTATCTTGACGTTGTCGCCGAGCGAGATCACGCCGCCCGCGATATTCACCGGCAGGACTTTTTTTATACAGCTTACAGCGTTGCTGAGGTTGCGCCGCGCTTTTTCGAGAGTCTTGTCAGACCACAGATATTCGCATATTTTATCCTTCGACATGCTCTTTTCCTCTATGAGCATGAGCGCGAGTATCTGCGCTTTTTTGAAGGTGAAGATGTACGGCGTCCCGTCCACAAACAGTTCCGGCCTTCCTAGGAGCCGCGCCTTGTATTTCATCTTATCCCGTCCTTACCTTCGATATACATCGTTATGCAATATATTTTACGATTTACAGCACTACAGCGCCAGTTGTGATTTCAGAGTAGCGATAAAAAATCTGCAAAAAACGCAATTCGCCGCCTCCCCCGCATAGGCTTCGTAAAAATATTTTTTTGGATTTTTTGCACAAGTTTTGTGATATGCTGTTAGTATAATCCATGTTTCTGCAACGCTTTTTTAAGTGCGCATAAAATGAAATAATTTTTGAAAAGAATCGAGGTGAACCGGCGCGTCATTCGGCCCGTATTGTAAGGGCGAGGGCGCTTTGCGTGCGTTTTTCGGCGGCTTTTCCGTCGGCCGTTTCCCTTTTATCGACGATAAGGAGTGATATCTGTGAGTGAGCTTAATAATAACGAGATAAGCAATGAACTGAATCAGGACAAAAAATGGCTGAAGATGCCGCACACGTACATCGTAATCTTCGCGATCATAGCCTTCGCCACCTTGCTGACGTGGCTGATTCCGTCCGGAACCTTCGAGCGCGCCTTCAACGAGTCTGTCGGAAGGACGCTCGTCGTACCCGACACCTTCAAAATAGTCGAGCACACGCCGGTCAGCATTCCGAGAATGTTCATGGCTATCTACGACGGTATGGTTCACGCGGCCGACATCGTCTTCTTCACGTTCTTCTCCTACGGCTTTATGGTACTGCTCATAAAGGTCGGAGCCTTCGACGCTGGCGTCGGCGCTATGCTGCGCAAGCTTGAGACGAAGGTCCACTGGGCCATGCCGCTCATAGCGATCGCCTTCTCGCTCACCGGCTTCGCCTTCGGTCTCTGGGAAGAGGTCTACGGCTTCATACCGGTCTGCATGGCAATCTCGGTCGCGCTCGGCTACGACCCGCTCTACGGCCTCATCGCGGTCATCGGCGGCATGTCGACGGGTTACGCCCCAGCGGCAATCAACCCGTACACTGTCGCCATCGCGCAGAGCATCGCGGAGCTGCCGCTCTTCTCCGGCTCTGCCTTCCGCATCATCTGCTACATAGTCTTCCTCACCGTCTTCCTCATTCAGATGTGCCGTTACGGCAGGATGGTCAAGGCCGATCCGAAGAAAAGCTACGTCTACGGCGTAAAGTTCCCATTCATCTCCGACACCTCGCACGACGACCTTCTTAAGCTCGAATTCACGAAGCGCCACAAAATCTCTCTGGTCCTCTGCGCTTTCACGGTCCTATTCTTCGCGTGGGGCGCGATTACGCGCGGCTGGTACTTCTCCGAGCTCTCCGCGATATTCATCGTCATGATGCTCGTTGTCGGCTTCGTCAACAAAATGTCCGTCGGGCAGACCTGCGACGCCTTCGTCAACATCTCCAAGGAAATACTCTTCGCAGCCTTCGCTATAGGGCTTTCGCGCGGAATCCTCATCGTCCTTCAGGACGGCCAGATAATAGACACGATATGCAACTTCTTCGCGACGCACATGGACGGCATGCCGAAGATAGTGACGGTCTGGGCGATGTTCTTCTTCCAGACGATGATGAACTTCCTCATCTCCTCGAGCTCCGGCCTCGCGGTCATCGTCATGCCGCTGATGGTGCCGCTCGCGGACCTGCTTGAAATCAACCGCCAGATAGCGGTCCTCGCCTTCCAGTTCGGCGACGGTTTCTCCAACCTTTTCTGGCCGACGACGAGCATCACCATCTGCGCCATAGCGGGCGTGCCGCTCAGCCGCTGGTGGAAGTTCTTCGCGCCGTACACATTCTGGATGACGCTCGTGTCGTTCATCATGCTCGCGATAGCCGTCATGATAAACTACGGCCCGTTCTAAAATTCAGCTGCGGCGGAGAAATATGAAGACAATCCAAGAAATTCTGGAAGAAAAGAAAGACTCGATCCTCGAGCTTGAAAAATTCCTCTACGCCAACCCCGAGATAGAGATGGAGGAATACAAGGCGAAGGAGAAGTTCATCGAGCTTCTCGAAAAAGAGGGCTTCGAGGTCGAAAAGGATATCGAAGGGCTGCCGACCGCCTTCGTCGCGCATAAATCCAACGGCGAAGGGCCGAGCATAGGGATATGCGCCGAGTACGACGCCTTGCCCGGCCTCGGCCACGCCTGCGGCCACAACCTCATCGGAGCCATGAGCTACGGCGCGGCGGCGGTGCTCGCCGAATGGCTCATGCAGTCGGGACACAAGGGCAGCGTCTATCTGCTCGGCACGCCCGCCGAGGAGACGGGGCGCGGCAAGCCCGGAATGCTCAAGGCCGGCTGCTTCAAAAACGTCGACGTCGCGATGATGGCGCACCCGATGAAGTCCACGACGCTGATGTCGAAGCTCGTCAACCTCGAGGGCTACGACATCACCTTCCACGGACGCGCGATGCACGCGGCAGAAGCTCCGTGGAACGGCGTCAACGCGCTCGACGCGGCGGCGGTCTTCTACAACGCGGTCGCGATGCTCCGCCAGCAGCTGCGCGACGGCTCTCGCGTACACATGATAGTCACCGACGGCGGCGACGCGGTCAACATAATCCCGGAGCGCGCCGCGCTGCGCGTCGAGATACGCCACAGTGACTTCAAATACTTCCGCGAGCTCGTGAACAAAGTTCTCGCCATCGCGGAGCAGGCAGCGAAAGCCGCCGGCTGCACCGTCGATATAGAAATGTTCGAGCCGCCGATATACTGCATGAAGAACAACAAGCCGATGATAGAGCTCTTCAAGCGCCACATGCTCGACGCCGGCATAACGGAATACGTCGAAGAGGCGGCGACGTGCGGCGGATGCACCGACATGGGCAACGTCAGCCAGGAGGTGCCCTCCATCCACCCGTGGATGAAGATGGCGCGCCCGACCTCCGACGGACACACGCTCGAGTTCCTCGAAGACGCCGACTCGCCCTACGCGATAGAACAGATGTACAAGGTAATCGGCTGCCTCGCGGAAACCGGCGCGGACATCCTCGCCGATCCGAAGCTGCTCGACGGCATCAAAGCCGCGTTCACCGCGGAAGACTAGCACAAACGACCGCAGCCGCGCGGAACGCCTTCCTCCGCGCGGCTGATTTTCAAATCAAGAAGTCACCCTTATATATAATTATTTATATGGTATTATATTAATAAATTTTCATTTAATCTAATGATGGAGTTACCATCAAAAAAATAAGAATAAAAAGGAGTGAACGAAGCAATGGATGATAACATCAACAATAATGAAGTCAGTAAAGAACTCGCTCAGGACAAAAAGTGGAAGAAGTCTATGCCGCACCCGTACATAGTCATATTTGGGCTTATCGCGCTTATAACTGCGATGACTTGGATTATTCCATCTGGCTCTTTTGATCGTGTTTATAATGAGGCAGTCGGGCGAACGCTCGTAGTTCCCGGGACATTCCACCTTGTTGAACATACACCGGTCGGTATCCCTAGAATGCTCATGGCCATATATGATGGAATGGTCAATGCAGCAGACATCGTTTTCTTTACGTTCTTCTCATATGGATTCATGGTACTGCTCATCAAAATTGGCGCATTTGATTCCGGGGTAGGCGCATTGCTTCGTAAACTTGAGACGAAAGTACATTGGGCAATGCCGCTTATTGCAATCGCTTTCTCATTCACAGGTTTCGCGTTTGGGCTTTGGGAAGAAGTTTATGGCTTTATTCCCGTTTGCATGGCAATATCAGTAGCGCTCGGATACGATCCATTCTACGGGGTTATAGCTGTAATCGGCGGGATGTCGACAGGATACGCTCCAGCTGCTATCAATCCGTACACAGTCGCCATCGCACAAAGCATAGCAGAGCTGCCGCTTTTTTCCGGCATAGCATTTCGCTGTTTCTGCTATATTGTTTTCCTTTCGATATTTCTCATTCAAATGTGTCGTTATGGACGAATGGTCAAGGCAGACCCGACAAAAAGCTATGTTTACGGAGTTCACTTTCCGTTCTTGTCAGAGAAAAAGTCTCACGATGAACTCGTTGCCCTTGATTTTACAAAAAAGCATAAGATATCGCTCGCGTTATGCGGATTTACTGTAATATTTTTTGCATGGGGAGCAATAACACGAGGCTGGTATTTCTCAGAGCTTTCTGCAATATTTATAGTAATGACACTTGTTATCGGCGCAGTCAACGGCATGAGCGTTGGAGAAACTTGCGATGCCTTCGTAAGTATCTCAAAAGAAATATTGATTGCCGCATTTGCTATCGGGCTTGCAAGAGGCATACTTATCGTCCTGCAGGACGGACAGATAATCGATACGATCTGTAATTTCTTTGCTTCTCACATGGGAGGCATGTCTACGATTGTAACTGTGTGGGCGATGTTCATATTCCAGACGTTAATGAATTTCCTTATATCTTCAAGCAGCGGGCTGGCAGTCATAGTCATGCCGCTGATGGTACCGCTTGCTGACTTATTAGACATTAATCGTCAAATAGCCGTTCTTGCGTTCCAGTTTGGAGACGGTTTTTCCAACCTTTTCTGGCCAACTGGATGCATTACAGTATGTGCGATATCCGGTGTTCCGTTTAACCGTTGGTTCAAGTTTTTCGCACCATACACGCTATGGATGACACTTGCATCCTTTGCGTTGTTAGCGCTTGCTGTAATTATTAATTACGGACCGTTCTAGCGCATAGCTAATTCATAGAAATCCTCTCACATAAGAAAAATAGAAAGAAGGAATTTGAACAATGAAGACGATAGCCGAAATTCTGGAGACCAAGAAGGCCGACATGCGCGAGCTTGAAAAATTCCTCTACGACAATCCAGAGATCGAGATGGAGGAATTCAAGGCGAAGGAGAAATTCATCGAGCTGCTTGAAAAAGAGGGCTTCGAGATAGAAAAAGAGATCGAAGGGCTGCCGACCGCCTTCGTCGCGCACAAGAGCAACGGCGAAGGTCCGAGCATAGGAATATGCTCCGAGTACGACGCCCTGCCCGGGATAGGCCACGCCTGCGGCCACAACCTAATCGGCGCGATGGGCTACGGCGCGGCGGTGACGCTCGCCGAGTGGCTGCTGAATTCCGATTACAAGGGAAGCGTCTACCTCTTCGGCACGCCCGCCGAGGAAACGGGACGCGGCAAGCCGGGGCTGCTTGAGACCGGCTGGTTCAAAAAGGCCGACGTCGCGATGATGACGCACCCGTCGAAGGAAAACATCGTCACCTCCGGCATGATAAACCTCGAGGGCTACGACATAACCTTCCACGGACGCGCCTCGCACGCGGCAGGCGCGCCGGAGAACGGCGTCAACGCGCTCGACGCGGCGATGATTTTCTACAGCTCCGTCGCGATGCTCCGCCAGCAGCTGCGCGACTGCTCGCGCATCCACATGATAATCACCAACGGCGGCGCGGCGGTCAACATAATCCCAGACAAGACGCAGCTTCGCGTCGAGATACGCCACGAGGACGTGAAATATTTCCGCGAGCTCGTCGACAAGGTGCTCGGCATCGCGGAATACGCGGCAAAGGCGGCGGGCTGCACCGTCGACGTGGAAATGTTCGAGCCGCCGATCGCCTGCATGAAGAACAACAAGGTGCTCGTCGAGCTCTACAAGAAGCATCTGCACGAGCACGGCATAACGCAGTATATCGAGAATTTCAAGAGCGGCGGATGCAGCGACATGGGCAACGTCAGCCAGGAGATGCCCGCGATACACCCGAGCATGGCGATGGTGCGCCCCGACTCCGACGAGCACACGCTCGAATTCCTCGAGGACGTCGACAAGCCCTTCGCGATAGAGCGCATGTACCTCTTCGCGCAGTGCATGGCCGAGGTCGGCGCGGACATCCTCGCCGAGCCGAAGCTGCTCGACGACATAAAAGCCGATTTCAGCAAAGACTAATACTCTCTCTGTTTCCCATCAGCCGGGCAGAGGCGGCGGAATTTTTCCGCCGCCTCTGTTCGTTTATGCATATTTAGTAAACGGGTAAATAACACCAACCACAAAATCGTATTGATTTAGGAGCATCAGGCGCAGCCGGCCATCAACAGGCTGTATAATGTTCTCCGACGGACTCTTGAGGTATGGGGCCTCGAAGTATGAAGTTTCTCCCAAAAGGGAGGTGAATACCGTGGCTATAAGCTATGGGAAATCCTCTCGGAAACGCCGAAGCAAATGGCGACATTTGAAAAAGCGAGAGGGACGCAACTTCACCGCCCAGGTGCTCCGTTACGTCCCTCTGTTCAGCTTACTGCTGAGGATGCTTGAATTTATATTCAAGTACCTCCGGTAGCAGGACTACCTAAGAGGATTTTATCACGCCGTTCCCTTACCGTCAAAGATACGGCACAAGCCTCCGCGAGCGCGGAGGCTTGTTTTTATACACTTGCAAAATTATCAAAAAAACGCCGCCGCGCGCTTCCGGTTATTTTATAAAGCCGAGCAGCTTCCAGTACGGAACGCTTATGAGCACGCCAGTCAGCGCGACGAGGTTGTAGGCGAAGCAGTAGCGCACGCTCTTCGCAAAATCGAGCTTGTCGTCGCCGCCCGCCGAGGCGAAGCCCGCGAGGTAGTTGACGTTCTGATAGCGCGCGAACCACGGCTGGCAGAAGATGTAGGTACACATCGCGAGTATCCACGGGCTGATGCCGCCGGCCTCGCAGAAGGGCGATAGCACGACGATGTAGAGCGTGAAGCAGGTCAGCGGGTCGATGATGATGAAGCGCGTCGCGACCATCGCGCCCGCGACGGCCGTAAGGAACAGGTACGGGTTGGAGATTACGCCCGCGAGCGACGAGGCGAAGTTGTCGCCTATCCATTTGTCTATTCCGACCACGCTGATGGCGTGCGTCATGTTTATCGCGCAGCCGACGAAGGCGATGAGGCTCCATGAAATGTGCGTGTTGTAGTCGACTTTGTTGATGACGCCGAAGGACATGAGCAGCCCCATGCCCATGAGCGCCGGGACGACGGAGGGGATGTCGAGCTGGCGCTCGAAGACCCAGCAGACCATGCAGACGCCGACGACGGCGATGGTGATTTTCTCGTCGCGCGTGACCGGGCCGAGGTCGTGGAGCATTTCGTTTATATCCTCGCGGCTTATCTCGATTTTATGCTTCGGCTTGTAGAGTATCGAGATGGCGGCGAAGGCGCCGAGGAAGGTGACGACGCCCCACGGCAGCATCGCCACGGACCAGCGCACGAGCGTCAGGTCGCCGCGTATATGCTCGGGCATGAGGTTCAGTATAACGTAGGAGAAGTACGAGGCGCTCATAAGTATCGGCGACATGAGCGAGTAGCTCGTGTACATCGCGCACCAGATGCCGCTCATGCCCCACGAGCGGTCCTCGAGGCCGAGGCGCTCGCCGACGTCGGTCGCGAGCGCGCCCGCGACGGCGACCTTCGCCGTCGTCGAAGGGATGAACGGCGAGAGCACGACGCCCGAGGCGAGCATGGCGAAGACCTGCCCGCTGAAGGTCGGGGAGCAGAGCTTCATCGTGCAGAGGGCGACGCGCGTCAGAAGGCCGGACTTAGTGACCGCCGTTCCGATGCCGAGCGCGCCGACAAGCAGCCAGACGGTCGTGCCGGTGAACGACTCGAAGGCCTGCTGGAAGGGCATGATGTGCAGTATGACCCACATGCAGCTCATCATCATAAGGACGACGAAGTCCGGGATGAAGCGCAGTATGAGGTTCAGCAGCGTCCAGACGAGCAGCCCGGCGACCCACATCGCCTCCGTCTCGAGCCCCGCGGGCGGCGGCGACAGCGCGACTCCCGCGCTGACGGCTATCGAAAGGGCTTCCAGCAAAAATTTTTTAAATAAAACCGGCATGACACTCATATCCTTTTCCTCTGAATTGGGCTGCCGCCCTGTACGGCTGTAAAGACATCCTTAATTATAGTTCCGCAAACAAAAGAATCGTAAAAAAAATAATGACTTTTTTGTAACCGCCGCGGAACCCGGGCGAGCGGCCCCCGCGATTTTTGCATACCTTTTGCAGACGGCTGTTAACCTTATACGCGTCAGGCAATGCAACACCACAATTTTTAAAATAATACAAAACGGAGGTAACAACAGATGTCAATAGCGCAGGTTCGTCAGTACATGGTAGAAGGCGACGGAGACGCGGCGGTAGCTCTCGTAAAAGAGCTCATCGAGAAGGGAACCCCCGCGAAGGATATAATGGCCGGACTTACGGAAGAGATGGGCGTCCTCGGACAGAAGTTCGAGAACTTCGAAGTCTTCCTCCCCGACCTCATGATCGCCGGCGACGCTTTCATGCAGATCATGTCCGTGCTTAAGGAGCACCTCGTCACCGCCAGCGAAGGCGAAGCGAAGACCGTCATCATCGGAACGGTCAAGGGCGACTACCACGATATCGGTAAGAACATCGTCGGCATAGTCCTCCAGGCCAACGGATTCAACGTGGTAGACCTCGGCGCGGACGTCGACCCGGTCGCCTACCTCGAAGCGGCCCGCAAAGAGAAGGCCGACGTAGTCGGACTCTCCGCCCTTATGACCACCACGATGCCCGGACAGGAAGAGTTCATCAAGCTCGTAGCCGACGCCGGCGACAAGGGCAAGTACCTCGTCTGCGTAGGCGGAGCCCCGACCTCCGTCGAATGGGCCGAGCGCATCGGCGCCGACGTATGGTCGTTCGACGCTTTCGAGTGCGCCGCGAAACTCAAGAAGCTCCTTGCGTAATTAAGACCGGTACTACAAATATAGGATTGGAGGAAAAATAACATGTCAACGTTCAGAATGTGGGAAGTATTCGCGAAGGCAGACGAAGGCCCCTTCTATAAAGACCAGGGAGAGTGGATGCTCAAATCCTTCATCCCCAACATCAGAAGAGTCGTTAAGGAATACAACATCAAGTACGACGGACACACGATCGTCAACCAGGACGACGACCTCGCTGACAGAGTATGGGCCGCCGCGAAGGACTTCTTCGTTTCGACCGGCGTCTACAACCAGGACACCCACCGCGTAATGCAGTTCACCGAGCGCGAGGTCAACGAGGTGCTCTACACGAAGCGCCCGAAGTACCTCATCGGCGCCGGCCACGACCAGCGCTGGCTCCGCGTCCGCGCGGTAGAAGACAAGGAGCGCCGTCCGTTCCACCTCTTCAGCCCCGACGCGAACTTCAGCACCGACATCCACAAGAAGGCCTGCATGGCCTACCTGAAGGAACCGCTCCTCGACGGTCTCTGCGCTCCTCTGCTTGAGGACTTCATGGGCCGCAAGGCGACCTCGCAGAACCCGACCGAAGTCGCCGCCGCTATGGAGCACGCGATGAACCTCCGCGACGCGCAGCGCCTCGTCGGAAAGCCCGACGTCTGGACCGTCTCCGTCGGAACCGCCGAATCCGCGCAGGCTCAGATAGCCGCCGGAAACCCGGTCTGGGGCGTCCGCCAGTCGCACCTCGACGGCCGCATGGTCTCCATCCTCACCGAGATGACGACCAACAACGCGATGCTCAACAAGTCGCTCCACTATCGTTCCTACGGAAACGTCTTCGGTAACCTCTGCGGCGCCATCTTCGGCGGACACGCGGGCGGCACCGAGGGAACCCTCGTCCTCCAGACGGCTTACAACATCGAAGGCGCGTGCCTCTACGGATCCTGCTGGGCTCTTAACTTCCCGTTCCACCTCAAGTGGCAGTCGACGACGACGAGAGAGCTCCTCTGGCTCCAGAGCGTACTCAGCCAGGCTATGTCGCGCAACTCGAACCTCATCTTCCTCAACAACCTCTTCGCGAACGCCGGCCCCGGCACCGACCAGCTCTACTGGGAGTGCGCCAACCACGCCCTCGCGCTCGAGTGCTCCGGCGGCAACCCGTGGGGAGCCGCGACCTGCCGCAACAAGTTCACCGACATGGCGACGCCGCTTGAGTCCCGCTTCTTCCACGAGACCTCCGAGGCTTCCTTCAAGATGCGCCTCACCAGAGCCAAGGCCGAGGAAATCTGCCAGAAGATCATGGAGAAGTACGAGAAACTCATCCCGATCGACAACTACGGCCACCGTATCCAGGAAGTCTACGATATGGACCGCATCGTACCGCGTCAGGAATACCTCGACCAGTACAACCGTATGCGCGACGAACTCAACAAGCTCGGCGTGGAGTACGCTTACTAATCCCTACGAATCAAACCGGATATTTACAGCAAAGAGGCGCTCATGCGCCTCTTTGTAATAAATAGGCATTTTTACTGACTTTACGACAACACAATACATAATGAGGTGAACTTATGAACGGTAAAGAAAGAGTCCTCAAAGCCCTGCGTTTTGAAGAAGTCGACCGCGTACCGTGGGTCCCCTTCACCGGCGTACACGTCGCGAAGCTCGTCGGCTCCGACGCCGAAGAAATGCTTAAAAACGGAGACATCCTCGTCAACGCCGTAGAGACCGCCGCGAAGCGCTATTACGCCGACGGCGTCTGCTCGGCCTTCGACCTCCAGGCCGAAGCAGAGGTTCTCGGCTGCGGCCTCCACTGGAGCAAGAACAACCCGCCCGCGGTAACTGGCCACGTGCTCGCCCAGGGCAAGACGCTCGAAGACCTTCCCGAGTTCACGAAGGACAAGGGACGCCTCCCGATGTTCTTCGACGCGACGAAGAAGCTCGTCGAGAGAATAGGCGACGAGGTCGCCGTCTTCGGCCTCTGCTGCGGCCCCTTCACGCTCGCTCTGCACCTCCGCGGCTCGGCCTTCATCATGGACATGATGAGGAAGCCCGACGAGGCTCATAAGGTTCTCGCCTTCTGCGCCGAAATCACGCGCCGTATGGGCGAGTGGTACATGGAGACCGGCGCGCACGTCGTCGCGGTCGTCGACCCGATGACCAGCCAGATCGCTCCGAAGCACTTCGAGGCCTTCGTTTCGCCCTACGTCAAGCCCGTCATCGACGAGGTGCGCGGCAAGGGCGGCATCGTGACCCTCTTCTGCTGCGGCAACGCGACGAAGAACATCGAGCTCATGATGCAGAGCAAGCCCGACGCAGTCGCCTTCGACGAGCAGGTGGACCTCCAGTTCGTCAAGGACCTCGCCTACAAGTACAACGTCGCCTTCGAGGGCAACATCCCGCTCACGACGACGCTGCTCTTCGGCTCGCCGCGCGAGTGCGTCGCTGACGTCAAGAAGCGCATCGAGATCGGCGGCAAGCGCGGCTACATCCTCTCGCCGGGATGCGACCTGCCCTACGACACGCCGTTCTACAACCTCGAGGCCGTCGGCAAGTACGCCGCAACCGGCGAAGAGCCATCCGACACCTCCGGCTTCATGTCGCTTGAAGAAGCGCTGCAGAACGCCGAAGAGGCCGGCGACGTATTCGAAGACGTGAAAATCGAGCCCGGCAAGGTCTTCGTCGAAATCGTAACGCTCGACTCGGAAGGCTGCGCCCCGTGCCAGTACATGTGCGAAGCGGTCAAGAACGTCGCGCCGCACTACGGCGACAAGCTCACGTGGCGCGAATCGCTCATCAAGAGCGCTGCCGGAATCAAGCGCACGCAGGCTCTCGGCGTCTCCACGCTGCCGACGCTCCTCATCAACAACGAGGTCGTCTTCGACAACATCACGCCGACCGCCGAAGCCCTGATGAAAGAGATAGACAAGAGACTCAAGTAGTATGCCCGCGCGCCCCGTCATGGGGCGCGCTTTCGTTTCCCCACCCCGCCGGCATTCTGAGGGGTTTGCCTCGCGGGCTTGTTTAGTTTATTATTATGAAATCCAAATAAAGAAGCGGAGGAACAGAAATGGCAACAACTGACAAAAAACCCAGCTTTGGGGTAGCGCTCGGAACGTTCGTCATCATCGCGGCGATTATCGCTTACGGACTTCTCGGACTCGGAATGGACGCTCACGTGCCTATCGCGATGGCGGCGACCGCCGCGGCGCTCATAGGCAAGTTCGTCGTCGGAGTTTCGTGGGAGGATATGGAAATCGCCGTATTCAACGCCATCACATCTTCTCTCGGCGCGCTTCTGATACTGATAACGATAGGCATGCTCGTCGGAGCCTGGGTGCAGGCCGGCGTCGTCCCCGGACTTATCTATTACGGCTTTAATCTTCTTTCGCCGGGCATTTTCCTTCTCGCCTCGCTGCTCATCTGCTCGATAATAGGCATCGCGATAGGCGCCTCGTGGGGCGTCGGCGCGACGGTCGGCGTCGCCCTCATAGGCATCGCCGCCGGCCTTGACATCCCCGCTCCGCTGACCGCGGGATTCATCATCTCCGGAGCCTACCTCGGAGACAAAATGTCTCCGCTCTCCGACACGACGAACCTCGCGCCCGCAGTTTCGGGCTCGAACCTCTTCGACCACATCCGCGCAATGATGTGGACGACCGGGCCGTCGTACATCATCGTCTGCATCATCGCCGTAGTGCTCGGCATGCAGTACTCCGGCGGCGGAGAGAACTTCGACGCAAGCCGCATCGTAGCCTTCCAGCAGATAATCGCGGCCGAGTTCGACCTCAACCCGCTGCTCGTAGCTATACCGCCTATCGTCGTCATCGGCCTCGTCCTTCTTAAGTGCCCCGCGATACCGGGCATGGTCGCCGGTACGCTTTCGGCCTCCGTCATAGCAATGTGCCACGGCGTAAGCCTCCACGACGCTATGACCGCGATCCACTACGGATATGAATCGACGGTCGCGACCGCGCTCGGCAACGCCGACGCAGCCGCCGTTCCCGCGATACTCGCCGAGCACGGCATCACCGGCGTCAATCCCGAGCTGGCCCACGAGGTCGGCGGCATGGTCGCCGAGCTTCTGAACCGCGGCGGCATCGACAGCATGATGTGGTCGCTCTCGATGATCATGATAGCGCTCGTCCTCGGCGGCATCATGGAGCGCTGCGGCTACCTGAGCGTCATGCTCAACCCGCTGCTCTACAAGGTCCGCCGCGTCGGCGACTTCATCCTCCTCGTCGTAATCTCCTGCTTCGTCAGCAACTTCTTCCTCGGCGACCAGTACCTCGGAATCGTCGTCCCGGGACGCATGTTCCGCGAAGCCGTCGAAAAGAGCGACCTCTCGCCGCGTATGCTCTCCCGCTCGCTTGAAGACAGCGGAACACTGACGGCGGTCCTCATCCCGTGGACGGGCTGCGGAGCCTTCCAGTCGAACGCGCTCGGCGTGCCTACGCTCGAATACGCGCCCTACTGCTTCCTGAACATCATCAACCCGATATTCGCGGTAATCATCTCCTACCTCGGCATCGGAATCTACTGGGGTTCCGACAAGCACGACAAGGTCGAGAAGCGCACCGCGCTCACCTTCGCGAGGGAAGCCTAGCCTACGCTGCGCCGTTTCCGCGGCGCGATGAAGAAAACATAACGCAGCAAACGAGGACGAAGTCTTTGAGAGAAGAGCTTCGTCCTCTCTTTAAGTAACGGAAACGGAGGGCCGCACAGATGAGAGACGTAAGCAAATCGCTTGATATCGTGGCGCGCGACGAGAGGTTCATAGCGCCGTCGTCGCGCTCGCCCTACTACCCCTTCGCCGTCGCGTCCGGCTCAGGCTCGACTCTGCGCGACGCCGACGGCAACGAATATATAGACTTCGCGGCGGGCGCGGCCTCGCTCAACACGGGCACCTGCCATCCGAGAATCGTCGCCGCGATAAAGGAGCAGGCGGAGCGTCTGCTCTGCTACACCATCGGCTACATGTACGAGGAATCGTCCGTCGAGCTCGCCGAGAAGCTCGCGCAGATAACGCCCGGAGATTTTCCGAAGAAGACAGCATACGGCCTCTCCGGCTCCGACGCGATAGACGGCGCGATAAAGTTCGCGCGCAAGTACACGGGGCGCAGCGGCGTCATAACCTTCAAGACGGCCTACCACGGCGCGACCTACGGCGCGCTATCGGCCTCCGCGATATCGCTCAACATGAGGCGCGGCATCGGTCCGATGCTGCCGGGCTTCCACCACTTCAGCTATCCGCAGTGCGCGAAATGCCCGTGGCACGAGAAGCCTGAGAGCTGCTCGCTCGCCTGCCTCGAGGAGATAAAGACGGCCTTTTCGCTCTACCTTCCGCCCGACGAGGTCGCGGCGGTCATCATCGAGCCGATAGGCGGAGACATCGGCCTCGTCGTGCCGCCCGCGCGCTGGGTGCGCGAGCTCGCCGCGCTCTGCCGCGAGCACGGCATCCTCTTCGTATCGGACGAGGTGCAGCAGGGCATGGGACGCACGGGCAAATGGTTCGCGATAGAGCATTTCGGCGTCGTCCCGGACATCATAGCGATAGCCAAGTCGCTCGCCTCCGGCATGCCGCTCTCCGCCGTCGTCATGCGCGCGGAGATAGCGGACTCGCTGCGCGACCCGGGGCACTGCATAACGCTCGCGGCGAACGCCGTCTGCTGCCGCGCCGCGCTCGAAACCATAAAAATCATCGAAGATGAAAATTTAATTGAAAAAAGCGTCCGCACGGGCGAGAATATAAAGGCGAAGCTCGCGGAGATGAAGAAAGCTCTGCCGCTTCTCGGCGAGACGCGGGGCCTCGGCCTCACGATAGCGCAGGAGATCGTCGACGAAAACGGCGAGCCGGACCGCGGCGCGTGCGCGAAGATATGCTACCGCTGCTGGGAGCGCGGGCTGATAATCACCTTCCTCAGCGACAACGTGCTGCGGATACAGCCGCCGCTCGTCATCACGGACGAGGAGACGGAGCGCGCGCTCGAAATACTGCGCGAATCCATCGAAGACTACAGAAACGGCCTGATAGGCGACGAAGTTCTCGAATTTGCAAGGGGATGGGCTTAATGGATGAAACAATGTGCGAGGTAAAATTCCTGCCGGACGGCGTCACGGCGCGCGTCGCGGCGGGGACGCCGCTCACCGAGGCCGCCGACGCGGCGGACGTGAGGATAGGCCGCCACTGCGGCGGCGCTGGCGTCTGCGGCAAATGCCGCGTAAAAACGGGCGCGGACAACCCGCTCTCGCCCATCGGCGAGACGGAGAAGAACGTGCTCAGCGAGGCGGACGTCAAGGCCGGGATGCGCCTTTCGTGCTGCGCGCGCGTCGTGCGCAGCGGCTCCGTGACGGTCGTCGACCGCGTCGAATCGAAGGGGCACAGCATACTCGAAGGCTTCTCCGACGAAATATCCGACTGGTCGCCCGACGCGCACGGCTACGGCGTCTCGGTGGACATCGGCACGACTACGGTCGTCTGCTATCTGTTCGACCTCGAGGAACGCTGCGAGCTCGACAAGATATCCTTCCTCAACCCGCAGGTCGCATACGGCGACGACGTAATTTCGCGCATCGCCTACTCGTCTGCCTCGCCCGAGGCGCTTGCGAAAATTCAGAGCGTCCTCACCGAGGAGATGGACAAGAGCCTCGGCACGCTCGCCGAGCGCAATAACATAAAAAAGAGCGGCATCACAGAAATCGTCATCGCGGGCAACACAGTCATGGAGCACCTCTTCGCGGGCGTCTCGCCCGAGAGCATAGGGCGCAGCCCGTACAATCCGCAGTTCCTGCTCTATCCGCCCTTCAAGGCCTCCGAAATAGGAATCCATATAAACGAGAACGGCGTCATAAAAATGCTGCCGAACGTCGCGGGCTACGTCGGCGCGGACATCGTCGCGGGCGTCGCGGCGCTTTCTATGGAGAAGGCCGAGGGCGTAAAGCTGCTCGTAGACATCGGCACGAACAACGAAATAGTCATCGGTAGCCGCGAGGGGCTCTTCTGCTGCGCTACGGCGGCGGGGCCGGCCTTCGAAGGCGCGCGCATACAGTACGGGATGCGCGCGAGCGTCGGCGCGATTGAAAAAATCTACATGCAGGACGGCGAGCTCCGGTACAAGACCATCGGGGACGCGAAGCCCGTCGGCCTCTGCGGCTCCGGGCTTATCGACGCGATTATGGTCGTGCTGCGCGAGGGCGTCATAGAGCCGAGCGGGCGCTTCACCGCGCCCGAGAAGTGCGAAGACCCGCGCTTCGCCAAACGCCTCTGCCGGAACGCGAATGGCATGGTGCAGCTGCTGCTCACCGACGAGGAAAACCCGATATACCTCACGCAGAAGGACATCCGCGAGGTGCAGCTCGCGGCGGGCGCCGTCAAGGTCGGCACCGAGGTCATGCTCGAGCGCGCGGGCATAACGAAGGACGGGATATCCGAGGTCTACCTCGCGGGCGCCTTCGGCAACAACATCGACATTGAGAGCGCGATAGCGGCGGGGCTCATCCCCGACATCGACCGCGCGAGGATACGCGGCGTGAAAAACTCCTCGGGCCTCGGCGCGAGCCTCGCGCTCGCATCGGCGGAGTTCTACGAGCGGACGAAGGACGTTTCGGAGAAGATGAAGTACGTCGAGCTGTCGTCGCTGCCGGACTTCCAGAAGCGCTTCGTAAAGGCGATGGCCTTTTAGCGGGCTGACGGCATGGAAAAGAAAATAAAGATATATTATTCCGAATACGGCGCGCTCTCGCGCGTGGAAGAGCATGAGAGCGCGCCCGTCGGCGTGAACCTCGCGGCGCTCGAAAAATTCTACGACGAGATGGGCGAGCGCCACAAAAAGCAGTTCGACAAGTTCGCGGCCTACTGGGAGGAGGAGGGCTTCGAAAAGCTCTTCAACCCCGCGGCGCGCGTCGTGACGATGCCGGTAGCCGTCGCCGAGGAGAATTTCGGCGCGGAGCTGCTGCGCGTCAACGACTCCGTCAGCGAGGTCGTCATGACCGTCTGGACGACGGGGCCGGAGCTCGAGCGCGAATGCACCGAGCTGATGAACTCGCGCGGCAGCCTCATGACGGGCTTCCTGCTCGACGTCGCGGGCTCGATAGCGCTCTACGACATGCACGCGGCGCTCGACCGCTGGGTCAAGGAAAACCCCGCCGCGAAGCTCGGGAAATTCGTCAACGGCGAATTTTACCCCGGCATGGGCAGCATGAGGCAGGACCTAATGGAAAAGGTCGTGACCCTCGGCGAGACGGAAAATATAATAGGAGTGGGCGCGAGCGGCCTTTCGCTGCTGCGCCCGAGAAAATCGCAGTGCTCCTTCGTCGCGCTCGGCTCGGCCGAGCACGAGGCCGTCTTCAAGTCCGAGCCATGCAAGCCCTGCGCGGGCAAAAAGTGCCTCTACTACCAGCTCGGCGGCTGCCACATGCAGGCGGAGCTGTAGCGCGCGCGGCTACTTAAATTCAAAGACGGAGCTCACGCCGAGCTCGTCCGCCTCAAACTTTGCCGCCAGCGCGGCGCGCGCGGCGAAGCAGGTGCAGTGACAGGCGTGTACGTTATGCGGCGCGGCCTTCTCGAAATAGGAGAGGACGGGCCGCATTTCTTCCTCCGAACCGCTGCGCAGATGGAAGCCGCCTATGACGTCGGCTATCCTTTCACGCCCCGTCGCGCGCTTCGCCTGCTCGACGATGTTGCATATCCCCGAGTGCGAACAGCCCGTGATTATCACGAGGCCGTCCGCTCCGTCGTAGACGAGCGCCGAGTCGTCGAAGCAGGCGTCGGGCCGCCAATCTCCGCCCTCGTCCATCGCTTCGCCGAGAGTTCCGCGCGGCGTGACGAGCGGCTCAATCTCTCCGAGCCAGTATAAATTCTCCGCGATTTCCATAACCTCGCGCGACGGGCGCAAATTGAAGAAGCTTCCGAGAACCTCGGGCGCGATTATCATTCCAGCGTCCGCGCCGCGAAGCTTCTTGCGCGCGAGCGCGCCGGGATGGCAGACGAGCGCGGGCCTGTCCTTCATGCCGCGCGCCGTGCGCTCGGAAATCAGCGCGGAAAGCCCCCACGTGTGGTCGCTGTGTCCGTGCGAGAGCACGACCGTATCAGGCGCGGCGGCGTCTATCCCCATCAGCCGCGCGTTGCGCAGGAAAATCCCCGAGTAGCCGGCGTCGAAAAGAATTTTTCTGCCGCCGCACTCAATCCAGAGCGAGAAGCCCGGCTCCGCGAGAAAATAGCGCCCGATCAGCGCGTTGTTGTCTACGAGCACGCTTATCTTCAGCATATAGAATCACCCCAAGGCTATTTTAACAGCCGCGCGCGCCGCGAGATAGACAAAGGCGGCGGCGGGCGCTATGATCTTAGGGCTTCCGCGCTCCCGCGGGGGCGGCACGGAGGTATGACGATGAGGATATATATGATACGCCACGCCCAATCGACGGCGAACTCCATGAAGGTCTGGACGGGACAGACGAACGCCGGACTTTCCGACGAGGGGGCCGCCGCGCTGCGCGCGATATGCGCGCGCTACGACTACCCGAGGTGTGATTTGTACTTTTCCTCGCCTCTGCGCCGCTGCACCGAATCGATGGAGATTATCTACGGCCGCGCCGCGGACTTCGAGCTTGCGGAGCTCGCGGAATGCGACATGGGCGAGCTCGCGGGCGTGCCCTACACGAGCCTCGACGACGACCCGAACTATTTCGCGTGGATAGGAAAGCCCGAGGAGACGCCGCCGTGGAAGGGCGAGAGCTTCGGAGATTTCCGCCGCCGCGCGGAGCGGGGCTTCCTGCGGATTTTGGAAATCTGCCGCGAACGCGGGGCCGAGAGCGCGGCCGCGGTGATGCACGGCGACGTTATGCGCGCGGCGCTGCACCGCTTCGCCGACCCGGCGGTCGGCCACTGGGACTGGAAGATACCGAACGGCGGCGTCTACGCGCTCGAGTGCGGCGCGGACGGGCGCGCGCTGAGCTGCGAGAAGCTTCCGGAATTTCTCTTCGCGCCGCTGGGCTGACGAAGAATCAGTATTTTTCGCCGTATATACAAAAATCAGATTTTATCCTACAATATGAGAAGTTTTTACAAAGGGGAAGAATACGCCGTATGGACGACGCGGACAGTTGCTCTGACAGCAGCCGATCATGTGAACAACCAATAACGATAAATACGCGAAGACGGGACAAGCCTGTACCTGCATTTCTATGGTAGGGGCCTGTCCCTTTTTTTGTTTTTTTATCCGCCGCGCAGAGCGGTTTGAAATCTGGGAGGAATCATCTTGGAAGAAAGCATATTGTGGCAGATCATTTTGCAGGTAGTGCTCATCATCTCGAACGCGATTTTCGCGTGCGCGGAGATAGCGGTCATCTCGGTCAACGGCGCTAAGCTCGACCAGCTCACGGCGCAGGGCGACGCGCGCGCGGGAAGGCTCAAGAAGCTCACGGATAACCCCGCGACCTTCCTCGCAACGATACAGGTCGCGATAACGCTGTCGGGCTTCCTCGCGAGCGCCTTCGCCGCTGACAACTTCTCGAGCCGCCTCGTCGCGGTCTTCGTCGCGCTCGGAGTGCCGCTCCCCGAGAAGACGCTCGGCACTATCTCGGTCGTCATAATCACGCTCATTCTTTCCTACATCACGCTCATCTTCGGCGAGCTCGTGCCTAAGCGCGTCGCTATGAAGAAGGCGGAGCAGCTCGCGCTCGCGATGTCGGCGATGATTTCCTTCATCGCGAAGCTCTGCGCCCCGCTCGTCTGGCTGCTCACCGTCTCGACGAACGGCGTGCTGCGCCTCATCGGCATCGACCCGAAGGCCGACGACGAAGAGGTCGGCGAGGAGGACATCCGCCTCATGGTCGACGCGGGCAGCCGCAGCGGCACGATAGACGAAGAGGACAAGGAGATGATTCAAAACATCTTCGAGTTCGACGACCTGCCGGTCGGCGAGTTCGCGACGCACCGCCGCGACGTGGCGATGCTCTGGATGGAGGACAGCGCCGAGGCGTGGAAGAAGACGATCAACGAGACGCGCTTCTCGAACTACCCGATATGCGACGAGAGCGTCGACAACGTCATCGGCGTGCTGAAGGCGAAGGAGTACTTCCGCCTGCGCGACAAGACGCGCGAGAACGTGATGAAGAACGCCGTCGTGCAGCCCTGCTTCGTCCCCGAGGGCGTGCGCGCGGACGTGCTCTTCAAGCGCATGAAGCAGACGCGCGACCACTTCGCGATAGTGCTCGACGAACAGGGCGGAATGGCCGGCATCGTGACGATGAACGACCTGCTCGAGCAACTCGTCGGCGACCTCGACGACGAGAACGCGCAGCCGCAGGAGACGCCGGAGATTGAAAAGGTAGACGAGAACAAGTGGGAGATTAAGGGCAGCGCGCCGCTCGAAGAGGTGGCGGAGGAGCTCGGCGTGACGCTTCCGGTGGACGAGTACGACACCTTCGGCGGCTTCGTCTTCGCGAACTACGGCTCCGTCCCCGACGACGGCACGACCTTCGAGATAGAGGCCGAGAGGCTGGCCATCAACGTCACTGATATCGTCGACCACAGAATAGAGAAGGCCTCCGTCTCCGTGATGAAGGAGAACGAAAAGGACGAAGAGGTCGGCGGCGAGCCCTGTTAGGGCGCGCGCAGCGATTCCGACGCGGCAGTAAATTTACGCCGCTCCGCATAGGCGCGGGGCGGCGTTTTTTCGTGCCTCCGCGCGTTCCGCGCCGCGTTGACAAAAGAGGCGGCGTGCGCTATTTTTGACTCGCGTTCGCGAAAATATCTCCGCGCCACGAAGGCGCGGAAGGGCGGGGCATCCGTCCGGCAGTCGCGCAGCGCGGGAGCTTTACGAAAAAAGTACGAACGGATCACGAAGGTCTCTGATTTTCTCTCGAAGAGGTCTTCGTGATTTTTTTGTCCGGCGCGGGCCGGATTTGCGGAAAGGCGGTAAATATGGACGACGGAAAAAGCTTTCTGATAGACGGGCGCGCGGTGCCGCTGCTGCTCGCGGTTCTCGCCGCGGCAGCGGTTCTATCCGCCGCTCTCGCCGCGGGGCTCGGCCCCGTGTCGGTCTCGCCCGGCGATACGCTGAGGATACTCGCCTCGCGCCTGCCCTTCGCCGGGGATTTAATAGAACATTCGTGGCGCGCGGTAGACGAGCGCATCGTCGTGAGCCTGCGGCTGCCGCGCGTGCTGCTCGGCATGACGGTCGGCGCGTCGCTCGCCGTGACGGGCGTGACGATGCAGGCGCTCGTGCGCAACCAGCTCGCCGACCCGTTCATCCTCGGCGTCTCGTCGGGCGCGGCGGCGGCCGCGACGCTCGGGATGCTCTTCGGCGTTTTTTCGTTCCTCGGCGCGTACTCGCTTTCGATAAGCGCCTTCCTCGGCTCCGCCGCGACCATCACGGCGGTCTACGCGCTCTCGCGCGTCAACGGGCGCATCAACATTCCGCAGCTTCTGCTCTCGGGCGTCGCCGTCGCGATGATTATGGACGGCGTGACGCGCATCATCACGCTGAGCGCGCCGAACGCGCTCGGCCTGCACAACGCGTCGTTCTGGATGGCGGGCAGCCTCGCGGGCGCGCGCTGGAGCTATCTGACGCTGCCCTTCGCGGTGCTCGTCCTCTGCATGGCGGCGCTGATGCTGAACCACAGGGCGCTGAACCTGCTGCTGCTCGGCGAGGAGAGCGCCGCGACGCTCGGCGTGGACGTGCGGCGGACGCACAAGCTGCTCGTGCTGCTCGCCTCGCTGATGGCTGGGACGACGATTGCGGTCAGCGGCACGATAGGCTTCGTCGGCCTCATGGTGCCGCACTTCACGCGGCTCTTGGTCGGCTCTGACCATAAGAAGGTGCTGCCGGTCGCGGCGCTGCTCGGCGGCGTGCTAGTCGTCTGGACGGACGTCGCGGCGCGCATGGTCATCGCGCCCGAGGAGCTGCCGGTCGGCATACTGACGGCGGTTGCCGGAGGCCCCGTCTTTATATGGATGCTGCGGCGGCGCGGCGGGGGGCGCGCGAGATGAAGCGCGTCGAGGCGCGCGGCCTCTGCTACTCCTACGGGCGCGGGCAGGCGGTCGAGGACGTTTCGCTCTGCGCGGAGCGCGGCGAGTTCGTCGGAATCATCGGGCCGAACGGCAGCGGCAAGTCGACGCTGCTGAAATGCCTCTACCGCGCGATAAAGCCGCAGCGCGGTACGATACTCTTCGACGGCGAGGACGTTTCAAGGCTGAGCTACCGCGAGACGGCGCGGCGCACGGCGGTCGTCGGGCAGGAGAACGACGTACTCTTCGAGTTCAGCGTCCGCGACATCGTAGCGATGGGGCGCAGCCCGTACAAGAGATTTTTCGACAGGGACACCGCCGAGGACGAGCGCATAGTCGCGCACGCGCTGGAGCACGTCGGCATGGCCGGGGAGGCGCACCGCCGCTATTCCTGCCTCTCGGGCGGCGAGAAGCAGCGCGTGCTGATAGCGCGCGCGATTGCGCAGCAGACGGATTTCCTGATACTCGACGAGCCGACGAACCACCTCGACGTGAGCTGCCAGCTCGACATCTTCGACTTCATCAAGCGGCTGAACCTCACCGTCATAGCCGCGATTCACGACCTCAACATGGCCTCGCTCTACTGCGACAGGCTCTACGTGATGAAGGCGGGGCGCGTATTCCGCGAGGGGACGCCCGCGGAGCTGCTGACGCCCGAGCTGATACGCGAGGTCTACGGCGTGACCGCCGAGGCGGAGCTGCACCCCGCGACGCACAGGCCCGCCGTCACATACCTGCCCGAATGGGCGCTCGATAAAAATAAATAATTTCCGCAAACGGAGGAATCCTCGATGAAAAAACAAATCTTCGCCGCGCTTGCGGCGCTCGCCTTAACCTTCGCCGCGCAGCAGGGCGCGGGCGCTTCGGACGCCGCGCCGGTCACGGTGGACAACTACGGACGCAAAGTGACCGTTACCGAGACGCCGCAGCGCGTTCTGACGCTCGGGCCGAACTGCACGGAGCTCTTCATCGCGCTCGGCCTCGGAGACAAAATCGCCGGCAACACGCTCGACAACCACAGCCGCGGCCCGCTGCCAGAGTACGCCGCCGAGTACGCGAGAGTGCCCGAGCTGAACTACGGCAGCGCGACGCGCGAGGCAGCGCTCACGAGCGGCGCGGACTTCGTCTTCGGCATCGACTGGGAGTTCGGCGGAGGCGGCCTCGACATAGCGGAGCTCGAAGCGAACGGCATGAACGTCCTCGTCGAGCGCGCGTCGAGCTTCGACGAGGCGTACGACGAAATCCGCAGCCTCGGCAAAATTTTCAAAATCGAAGCGCGCGCCGAAGAGTTCATAAAAGAACAGGAGCGGCGCATGAAGGCCGTCGCGGACAAAATCAAGGGCCGCGAGCCGCTGCGCGTCCTCGTCTACGACAGCGGCAGCAGCGGCGTATTCACCTGCTCCGGCGAAAACTTTGAAAGCCTGCTCATCGAGCGCGCGGGCGGCGAAAACGTCTTCGGCGGCTTAACGGGCAAGCAGTGGGTAACGGTCAGCTACGAGGAGGCCGTCGCGCGCGAGCCGCAGGTCATCGTGATACACGACTACGACTCCCCCTCCGTCGAGGCGAAGATAGCCGAGATAAAGGCGAACAGCGCGCTCTCGCAGCTCGAATGCGTCAAGAACGAGCGCTTCGTCACGATAGCGCTCGAAAGCGTCCTCCCCGGCAGCCGCATGGCCTACGCGGTAGAGCGCTTCGCGGCGGGCTTCTACCCCGAAATATTTGCTGACGAATAACGCGCGTGCGCGGCTTGACACAAATTCAAAAATAATGCTAATTTACAAGCGGATTCGCGGATACACGCGGACCGCTTAGTTTTTATTTGGAGGCACAACACATGAAACTGAAAATCCTTCTAGCCGTCCTGGCGCTCGCGTTGGCACAGCTCGTTCCTGCGGCGTCAGCGGAAGAGGCTCCGAGATACGCGGAAGGCGAGGCGATCGTCGTGATGCGCGGCGAATCCGGCGCGCCCGCCGCTGCATCGGCTAAAAATGCGGCGGGGCAAAGCCTGGGACTCGCCGAAGGCTCCGTCATACAGTACTTCAATCCGATAGAAGAGCGACAAGCGCCCGCGAACGCCGCCGCCCGCGCCGCTTCCGCGAAAAGCGAGACGCTGACCGTCGTCCACATGCGCGCCCCCGAGGGCATGACGACCGAAGAATTTATAGAAAAGCTGCGCGCGGAACCGAACGTCGTAAGCGCCATGCCGAACTACATAATGCAGGCGCAGTCGGTCACGCCGGACGACGAGCATTGGGGCGAACAATGGGGCCCCGAGGCGATACGCGCGCCGGAACTCTGGGAGCGCGGCACTGGCTCCGAAGAAGTAGTAGTCGCGGTGATAGACAGCGGCGTAATATACGACCATCCGGACCTCGCCGGCAACATATACACCTTCGACGATGCGGCGGCGAACGCCATAATTTCCAAAAATCCCGACATGCTCACCGACGAGGTGCCGCTCGCGGGAAGCCACGGCGCGTGGTTCCACAGCGAGATAAGCCTACTGGGACTCGGCACGCCGCACACGGGAGTGCCCATCGGCCCGCAGCCTACGATGCAGGGCGACGAGGACGAACAGTGGTACATAGATTCCGGCACGATGCAGGAGATGAGCTGCATCGGCGACGTGGAGGGACACGGCACGCACGTGGCTGGCATAATCGGCGCGGTTGGAAACAACGCACGGGGCGTCGCCGGGATAAACTGGAAGGTGCGCATAATGGCGGTCAACGTCTTTTCGTCCAGCATTTTCGGCGGCAGGGCCGAGACGAGCGACATAATACGCGGCATAGACTTCGTAGTCGCCGCGAAGCGCGCGGGCGTCAACATCCGCGCCGCCAACATATCGCTCGGCGGTTGGTTCAGCCCGTCGGAGATGGAGGGCAGCGCCTACGACTATAAAATCAAGGAACTCAGCGACGCCGGCATATTGGTCTGCATGGCGGCCGGCAACGACGGGCAGGACATCGACGCTCCGACGGACGGGATGGCGCGCGGGCAGCGCTTCTACCCCGCCTCATTCCGCCACGAAAACACTCTGTCGGTAGGCGCGCTGATGCGGAACGCGGACGGCACGCTCGCGCCGGACACGCCGGGAAACGGCGGCATCGGCTACAGCGACTACAGTTCGAGCGGCGAATGGGTCGACATATTCGCGCCGGGCACAGCTATATACTCCACCTGCCGCACGACGTATCTTCTCAACCGCCAGACGTTCGACGAGTCGGGCTACATCTCGGCGAGCGGCACCTCGATGGCGGCGCCTCACGTAACGGGCGCGGCGGCGCTGCTCGCCTCGCTGATGCCGGGAAAAAGCGCGTCAGAGATAAAGCAGATGATACTCGACGGAGCCGACGGAGGCACGGCGCGCGAGGGCTTCTCGCGCTACGGCGCGCTCGACGTATACGAGGCGTGGAACGGCTTCGCTGAACAAGTGGATACTGTGGAACCCGACGAAGAGCATGAAAGCGTCACTCCGATATACGCGCAGATTGCTAAGGACGAGACAGCCTTAAGCGACATTTTCTCAGAAGGCGACCTGCGAGAGTACGGAGACTGCCTCTACCTCGACGCCGGAATAGCCAAGAAGGCCGCGATGAATGTCCGCGCTGATAAAACCGTCGAGGACATCGCGCTCTTCCCCGTCTTTACGGCGCAGAGCGAAGAACTTTCGCAAACCAGCCTCGGCGCGGTCGCCTTTGAAGTGGGCGGAGACGCCTTCGGCGACGGCGCCGCGCTGGCAGACTTGGCTATATGCAAGCTATTCCCCGACGGTACGGCTCTCGAATACAAAGAAGCCGGAGAAGAACCGTCAGACGGGACCTTCACCGTAACCGAAGCCGACGGCGGAGCGCTCGCAGGCCCATTCGACGCCGGCAAAAACTACATAATCACGCTCTACATCGAAGACAACGGCTCATACGACCTCGATAAGAACACGGGAAGCATAGTCGACCCGACCGCGATCGTATCGTTCAAAAAGGCCGAAACGCACGGCAGCTCAGGCGGCGGCTGCTCCGCAGTCTCCGGCGCGGCGGCGCTGCTCGCGCTCGTCGGCCTGCCGTTAATCGCGCGAAAAAAGAAATAAAAAACCAATCCGCCGGAGCGCAAAGCCCCGGCGGATTTTTTCTCTCCGGCGGCCAAGCGTGAGCGCTGCGCGCAGTTCACGCCGCGCGCCGCAAACGCGTGAAGCGGCCGCCGCGTTTCGTACACGCCGCGAATCTGCGCCGCAGCGCTGGAATATATGAAACAGGCCGGAGCTTTCGCTCCGGCCTTGTGCGTATGACGTATGAAATTTTTGATTTACCGCCGCGCGGCTACTTCGCGAAGCCTATCGCGGCGAGCCACTCCGTCACCTCCTCCTTCGCGCCGCGCGCGGAGCTGCCGCCGACGGAGAGGACTTCGGTGAATTTCGCGCCGGGGCAGAGCCGCTGAAGGTCGCGGCCGCAGTTGGCTGCTCCGCCGCCTCCGTGCGTCACGAACTGCGCGACGGTCTTGCCGCTCAGGTCGTTCGCTTCGAGGAAGGTCGCGACCGCCATCGGTATCGAGCTCCACCAGTTCGGCGCGCCGATGAAGACGGTGTCGTATTCCGCGAGGTTCTCGACCTTCGCCTGCTTCAGCGCGGGGCGCGCGTTCTCGCGCAGCTCGGCGCGTCCCTGGTCGACCGTCGCGTTGTAGTTCTCGGGGTAGGGCGTCGCGGTCTCTATGCGGAAGATGTCCGCGCCTGTCTGCGCCTGTATCTCCTGCGCGAGCGCCTCGGTGTTGCCGCTCCACGAGAAATATACGACGAGCGCTTTGCCGGCCGCCTCGCTCCTGCCGCACGCGAGCGAGAGCATGAGCGCCATCGCGAGCGCGGGCAGCATCCCCGCCTTGAAAATTTTCATCATCAGTGTCATCCTTCGTCAGCCTCCGTTGATTTTAATTTCTGCGCCCCGTTTCGCGCGCGGGGCGCGAGCTTCCTTTTTACCTTACAGTATAGAGCGCGCTCGAAGTCAAGCGCCGCGCGCTACTCCATGCGCTCGATGCGCACGGCTTCGCCGAGCGTCGAGACTTTGTCCGCGCCTTCGACGAAGCGCCCGAGCGGCACAAGTCCGCGAGACTCGCGGAACGGCTTGTAGAATACCGAGAGGTTGCCCCACGGCGCGTAAAGCGCGAGGGTTCCGGCGTCCGGCGTGCAGCTTTCGGGCGCGCCCTCCGTCGAGAGCTCTTTCTCCGTGTAGCCGATGCGCTCGACGCCGTTGAAATCTTTGAAATCGACAGTGACGGGCAGCATCGCCCACAAACTTTCCGCCGACGGGCTGCCGTTGAGCTCCGCGACCGCCTCGCCGCCGCTCCACGTGAATTTCACGCGCTTCGGCGCATCGGCCCACGCGGCGCTCGCGATTACCAGCAGCGCCATGACGCAGACCGCAGTCAAAATTTTCATTTTCGTTCGCTCCTTCCGTTTCGCCGCGCCGTACCTCCGCGCGGCCCTGATGCGCGTATTCTATTTTGCCGCGCGCCTCGATGTCTAATACCTGCGTTGAATTACTTTCTCATGCCTTCGGCGTATGGATTGCGCGGCGGCGCGCTGTTATAATAAAAGTCGGAGAATTTTTCGGACGAATCTGCAATTTGGGAAAAGGGGGCGGCTTTATGGAGACGCGGGTGCTGAAGTACTTTCTCGCAGTGGCGCGCGAGGAGAACATAACGAAGGCGGCGGAGCAGCTGCACATCACGCAGCCGACGCTTTCGCGCCAGCTCGCGCAGCTCGAGGAGGAGCTCGGCGTGCATCTCTTCGAGCGCGGTACGCGGCGGACGACGCTGACGAGCGAGGGGCTTCTGCTGCGCCGGCGCGCGGAGGAGATCGTCGAGCTGATGGACAAGACGGAGCGCGAGCTCGCGGAGCAGGAAGAGCTGGTCGACGGCACGGTCTCGATAGGCTGGGGCGAACTGGAGTCGGTGAAGTTCGTCGCCTCGATGCTTCGCGCCTTCAGCGAAAAATATCCGCTCGTGCGCTACCGCCTCTACAGCGCGAACGCCGACCACACGAAGACGCAGATTGACCGCGGCCTGCTCGACGTCGGCCTTCTGCTCGAGCCGGCGGACATTTCAAAATATGAGTTCATCCGCCTCGGCGTCACAGAGCGCTGGGCCGCCATCATGCCGCCCGACGACCCGCTCGCGACGCTCGAAACGATACGCCCCGGCGACCTTCGCGGGCGGCGGCTGATAATCCCCTTCCGCCCCAACGTGCAGAGCGAGCTTATCAACTGGCTCGGCGACGCCTACGACGCGGACTGCGTCATGTGCGTCAGCAACATGAGCACAAATTCCGCCGTTATGGCGAAGCACGGCTTCGGCTGCGCGCTCGCGGTCGAGGGCAGCCTGCCCTACATCGACCATAACGAGCTGGCGGTCCGTCCGCTCGACGGCTTCACCTCTACTTCCGTGCTCGCGTGGAAGCGCGAGCAGCCCTTCTCCCCCGCGGTGACGAAGTTCATCGAGTTCGTAAAATGCTTCCCGGGCATCGAAAAGCAATAAAATCAAAGCATTAGACATAAACGCACAGCAAAATTTATAGTGTAAGCGCCCCGGCACGAGAGCAGGAAGCTCCGCGGAACGGGGCGCTTAATCGTATGTTGCGCGCGGCTGCGCGGAATCGCGGCGCGCGCGCAAATTTATCGCCGGGGGGAATTTTTATGAACAGACGCGATTTTCTGAAAACGACGCTCGCGGCCGCCGCGGGCGGAGCTATGTTCGGCGGGCTGCGGCTTACGGGCGCGCGCGCCGCGGAGGCGGCTCCGTCGGGAGACGGCGTGAAGAAGAAGATTTTGATAATCACGGGCAGCCCGCGCGCGCACGGCAACTCCAACGCGCTCGCCGACGAGTTCACGCGCGGCGCGCGCGAGGCGGGCCACGAGGTGGTGCGCTTCGACGCGGGACTGAAGAACGTCCGCCCCTGCACGGCCTGCAACCACTGCGGAATGCAGGGCGAGTGCATACTCGACGACGACGATTTCCCGTTCGTGCGCGAGCACATCGCGACCTCGCAGGCGGTGCTCTTCGTCTCGCCGGTCTATTATTACACGATTTCCGCGCAGCTCAAGGCCGTCATCGACCGCTTCTACGCGATCAACGGCACGATCCACGACCGCAAACGCTCGGCCTTCATCCTGACGCTCGCGAACAGCGACATGGAGCGCGTGCAGCCGATAATCGACTACTTCCGCAAGGGGCTCTACGACTATCTCGGCTGGGAGTACGCGGGCCACGTCGTAGGCACGGGGCTCTGGCCCGCAGGCGCGGTGAACGGCACGCGCTTCATGGACGAGGCCTACCGCCTCGGCAGGAATATATAAAAATCACGCAAAGGAGCTGGAAAACATGTCTCTCGGATTCACTGAAATACTTCTGATAGCGCTCTTCATCCTCATAGTCTTCGGCGCGAAGCGCATACCGGAGCTTGCGCGCGCGATGGGGCGCGCGTCCTACGAGTTCAAGAAGGCGAAGGCCGACCTCGAAGCGGAGAGCCGCGACTTCATGAACGCCGCGGAGAAGGCGGCGGAGGCCGAGGAAGCGAAGCGGGGGACGGCGGCGTGAACGACGGAGAGGAGAGCTTCATAAGCCACCTCGAAGCCCTGCGCGGCGCGCTGCTGCGCTGCGTAACCGTCACGGCGGCGCTCTTTCCCGTGGGCTACGCTCTCGCGCCGCGCGTCATCTCCGCGCTGACGGCCTGGTGCTTCCCCGACGGCGCGGCGCTGCACTACTTCGCGCCGATGGAGGTCTTCTTCGTGCAGCTGCGGCTCGCGCTCGTAATCGCGCTCGTCCTCGCCTATCCGTGGAACGCGGCGCAGATATGGCGCTTCGTCCTGCCCGCGCTCTACAAGGACGAACGCCGCGCGCTATCGCGCGCCGTGTTCGCCTCGACGCTGCTTTTCGCCTGCGGCGCGGCCTTCTGCGCGGGGCTCGTGCTGCCCGCCGTGATGAAATTTTCTGGCGGCTTCGCGCACGACGCGCTCGAAGCGAGCATCGGCCTTGCGAACTTCGCAAGCCTCGCGGGCTGGCTCACGCTCGCCTTCGGCCTCATGTTCCAGACGCCCGTCATAGCGCTGCTCGCGGTGCGCTTCGGCGTCGTCTCGGCGGAAAGCCTCGGACGCAGACGCCCCTATGTGATGACGCTGATACTCGTCGCCGCAGGCATACTGACGCCGCCCGACGTGATAAGCCAGCTCGTCATGGCCGTGCCTACGTGGCTGCTCTTCGAGCTCGGACTTTTCGCGGCGAGGCGGATTGAACGGAAAAACGCGGAAAGCGCGGAGATTGCGGAAGAACGGCCCGCGCGTGCGGCGCGCGCATAAGACGCGCGCAATGCCCCAAGGGCATGGCGAAGCGATATACGACAGGTATTAGACGCGAAGGCGCAAAGCTTTTATATTGTAAGCGCGCCGGGGACGGAGTGCCCGCCGCGCAAGAAGCGGAGCGGCGCGCTTACGACTTCACCGAAAGGGCGTAGAAAATGACTATCGACAAAATGAGCGGAATCTGCGGAATAAGCGCGGCGACGCTCGAGCATTACAGGGAGCTCGGCCTTCTGCCCGACGCGGGCGAGGACGAGACGCTGCGCCGCCTCGGCGGGATAAGCTCGTTCGCGAAGGCGGGGCTCGCGCCCGAGAGGCTCGCGGAGAACCCGGTGCTTCTCGACGAAAGCGCGGCGACGCTCGACGAGCGCGTAAGGATTATGAAAAAAGAGCGCTTCCGCCTGCTCGACGAGCTGCACGCAAAACAGCAGGCGCTCGACTGCCTCGACTGTATAATAAGGAAAATCAAAAGCGGCGGCTGCATCTGCCGCTGAAGCAAAGGAGAGGCTTTGAGATGAAGATGAAGAGATTTATCCTGACGTTTGCCGCAATCGCGGCGATCTGCGCGGCCTCCGCGGCGGGAGCGGACGAAGCGAGACACTTCCCCGCGCCCTCGACGGTCAGCCCCGAGATGGCGGCGGCGGTGGACAAGAAGGCGGGCGAGCTCTGGTACAGCGAGCCGAAGAGCGTCGAAGAATGGAACAAAATAACGGGCGGCTACACGGAATGGGCCGCGCCGCACGCCGTCGAAACCGCGAAGCAGCTCGGCGTGACGATAACGGAGGAAAAAATCGCGGGCGTCACAGTGCGCACTCTGACGCCGAAAACGATAGACGAGGACAAGAAGGATAAAATAATCTACTACATCCACGGCGGCGGCTACGTCTTCGGCGACGGCGTCGCGGGCACGCTCGAAGGCACGCTGATGGCGGCCAGCAACAACTACAGGGTCGTCGCGGTCGACTACCGCCTCGCGCCGCAGCATCCCTATCCCGCCGCTATCGACGACGCCTTCGCAGTTTATAAGGAGCTCGTGAAAAAATACGGCGCGCAGAATATCGCGGTGCTCGGCACATCGACCGGCGGCGCGATGACGCTGATACTCGCGCTCCAGTGCATAGAGGGCGGCGTCCCCGTCCCCGGCGCGCTCATATCGGGCACGCCGTGGAGCGAGATGGACAAGATAGGCGACAGCTACGTGACGAACGAAGGCGTGGACAACATCCTCGGCACCTACGACCATCTGATAAAGGCCTCGGCCGAGGTCTACGCGGACGGCGCGGATCTCAAAGACCCGCTCGTCTCGCCCATATACGCGAAGGGCGAAGAGCTTGCGCAGTTCCCGCCGACGCTGCTCGTCACCGGCACGCGCGACCTCTTCCTCAGCAACACGGCCCGTATGCACAAGCTGCTGCTGATGAACGGCGCGGAGGCGGAGCTGCTGGTCTACGAGGCGCTCTCGCACGCGCAGTACTACCTGGTCCCCGACGCGCCCGAGACGGCGGACCACCACAAGCTGATGGATATGTTCCTCGACGAACATTTTCTGAAAAAGAACTGAAACGCAGCGCGGCCCGGACGAAACGGGCCGCGCACTTCAAATCAACGGGGAGGCGTTAAAAAATGACGATAGGCGAAGCTTCTGAAAAGACCGGACTGAGCGCGGACACACTGAGATATTACGAGAAAATCGGACTCATACCGCCCGTCCCGAGAAGGGAGAACGGCCTGCGCGACTACGGCGCGGAGACGATAAAGCTCGTCGCGCTCATACAGCGGCTCAAGGAGACCGGAATGCAGCTCGAAACGATACAGGCCTACCTGCGGCTCGCCATGCTCGGCAGCTCCACGCGCGAAGAGCGCCGCGAGCTCCTCCTCGAAACACGCGAAAATATAATGAAAAAGATAGACGGCCTGCTCGCCTGCCTGCGCCGCGCCGACGATCAGCTCGCGCACTACGAGAGCACAGTGACGCCCGAGACGGAGCTCGCCGTGAGCGGCTGGGCCGCGCGGGAGACGCGCACGGGCGCGGCGGCGTAGCGCAAAATCACGCGCGGAAGAGCGGGACTTCCCACTCTCCGACAAGCGGCGGACAGCCGCTCAGCCCGCAGACGAAGCGGAAGAGCGGCGAGCTTTCGTGAATTTCATAAAACTCGCCCGACGAGAACTCGACGTCTATATATCTGACGCAGGCGGAGGCTCCGCCGCAGTCGAGCGCGTCGCAGCGATAGACGACGGACGTTATCTCTCCCGCGGAAGCCGCGTCGGACTCGCAAAAATTTTCCTCTGACAATTTTTCGGCAATCAGCCCAAGCTCGTATTTCGTAATCATCGCGCGCCTCCGGAAATTTTTATTCGCCGGCGCTAAGTTTACCACTGCCGCGCGCGCCGCGGCGCTTGACTTCAACCTTGCTCAAAGAGATATAAAGTAACCGCCGGGACCTCGCGCGAAAGGAGAGAGACGCATGGAAAAAGAATTCGTATATTTCTGCCGCCATTTCTGGATCGTGCTCCGCGACATCGCGCCCTTCTGGGCGGCGGGAATCGTCGGCGGCTCCGTCGTCTCCGTATTCGCGAAGGAACGGCTCAACGCGCTCTTCGCGCGCATATCGCGCGGGCGCTTCTCGATATTCGCGGCGAGCGCGATAGGCGTCGCATCGCCGCTCTGCATGTACGGCACTGTGCCGCTCGCGGCCTCGTTCTCGGAAAAGGGCATGGACGACGGCGTGCTCGCCGCGTTTATGATGAGCTCCGTACTGCTCAACCCGCAGCTGATGATTTACACCGCGGCGCTCGGCGCGGAGGCGCTCGCCGCGCGCACGGCTGCGGCGTTCCTATGCGGCGCGGCGGCTGGATTTCTCGTCCGGCGCTTCTTTCGCGGCGGCTTCTTCAATTTCGACGGCTTCGCGCGCGCGGAGAACCGCGACACAGATCCGAACCTCGCCGCGCGCCTGCTGAAAAACATAGGCCGCAACGTCCGCGCCACGGCCCCGGGCTTCCTCGGCGGCGTCGCGCTGACCGCCGCGCTCATGCGCCTCGTCCCGTCGCGCGCGATAGCGGGAGCGTTCGGCGAAAGCGGCTTCGGCATAGCCGCCGCGGCTCTCGCGGGCGTGCCGCTATACTTCTGCGGCGGCGGCACGATACCGCTGCTCGCCGAATGGATGGGCCGCGGCATGGGCCTCGGCCCCGCCGTCGCCTTCATGCTCTCCGGCCCCGCGACAAAGCTGACGAACCTCGGCGCGCTGAAGACGGTTCTCGGCGCGCGCAGCTTCGCGCTATACATAGCCTTCTCTCTAACCTTCGCAGTCACGGCGGGATACGCCGCAGCCTTTCTCCAATAGTTCCGTTCTTCCCTCAAAGCGCCCCGCCGCCGGCAACAGCGGCGGGGCTTTTCACGTTCGCCGCACCGTCGCTGATTATATCTCCTGATTATGCTGATTATCTGATTATCAAATATAATCAGATAATTATCAGATAGATTACAAGCAATCAGAAGCAGTAAAAGGCCAGCTTCGCCGCGGCGCCGCCCTTTAATTATTTCGACGCGCCCGAATTTATATAATAACGCACATTGCTGCCGCTTCCCTCTTTGACGAGCAGGCCGTCGCCGGTGAGCTTCCTTAACAGCAGCACCGCGGTCGCCTGTGATATCTCAAACGCTTTTTCCAAATCCTTGCGCGTAACATATCCGTTTTCTCGGCACAGCTCCTCAATTACGCGAACACGCTCTTCTTTTGCTCTTTCCCTACGCGCAGGCACCTTTTCCGCGACTGCCTCCGCGCCTGCGCCGAAATTGACGTTCGGCAGCGTCACCTTGAATGCGTGGCTCGAAGCCTCTATCTTCGGCTTTTGAAGCGCTTCCTCGTAACACTCGTTTATTTTCAGCATCCCCGTACCGTACGCCTCGATGAGCCGCAGCCTGTAAAAAATGTTGGCCAGGTTGGGATTGCGCAGAATCGAAACTCCAAGGCGCAGGTCGTCCATCGAGAGCCCTTTCACAAGTCCGCCGACTGAGACGAATTCAATGCGGTCGTCGAAAACGCTTATCAGGGTCGGAGCGCTGAATGAGTAGTCCCTATGCACAAGCGCGTTCAGCAAAGCTTCCCGTACCGCCTCTGGCGGATAATCGCGCCGGTCTATGCGGTCAAGCCCGTCAAATTCGGCGCGCGTGCGGTTGAACCGGTCGATGAATTCGTATGCTCCGTCGAGCTGCGCGAGAAGCGAGCCGGACAGCTCCAGCCTGTCTTTGAATACGCTCTTCCTGCCGCCCTCGAAAACGGCCATTTTGAGGGAGTGCGCGCACTGGTCGGAAAGCAGGAACGCAAGATTGGTGTACATCCCGTCTTCGCCTATCATGCGCAGCGTACGCATCTGAGCCGCGCCGAAGGAAACGCCTCTGCGTTTGAAGAATTCCGCAGCTTTGTCGAAGGTGAGCTGCTGTATCAACGAGCGCGCCGCTTCGTAACTGTCGCCGCCCGTTTCCTTAATCATGTCCAGTATCGCCGTTTCGCTCGCGGGTACGGTCGACGCGCCCTGACGCACATAGACGCCTTCGGGGCGTATGCCTTTGCCGCGCAGGTAATATGGGCGCGCCGTTCCGCGCCTCACGGTGACGCGGACGACCTGCTTCCCGTCTATATCCTCGCCGCCGCAGTCTACGAACATCGTAACGTCCGGCCTGACCGCGTCGCGTATTGCGTTGGTCACGCGCAGCATCGTTTCATCTGCGTCGTCCACGCCGCGTATGCTTCCGTCGTCGTTGATTCCAATGTATATAGTGCCGCCGTCACAGTTCGCGAAGGCCACTACCGTATTTTTGATATCGTCGACATATTCTCGCTTTAATTCGGTGGTTTTATTCTCCGTCTGCATTCGCACCGTCCCTGACTATTTGATAATATCTGCTGATATCTAATAATAGCTGATAATTATTATAATCAGATATTATTAGATGTCTATCACAATAATCAAAACCGGCGGCGCGTGGATATTTTCCCCGCGCCGCCGGTTGGCTGTCGTTTTGATTTTATGACTTCGCGCGCCGCTAGGCTTCGCCCATCATCGCGCGGACGCAGTTGGCTCGGTCGCCGAAGTCTTTTTTGCCCATGCCGTAGCCGGTTTTTTCGAGGCGCATGAGCGGCATCGGGCCGAAGCCGGTTGCGAAGTGCTTCAGCAGCGCCGCGCCGGTCGGCGTGCAGAGCTCGCCGCGCACTTCTCCGCCGTATATCGGGACGCCCTCGAGGATGCGCGCCGTCGCGGGCGCGGGGACGGGCAGGACGCCGTGGGCGCAGCGCACCGTGCCGCTGCCTACGTGTACCGGTGATGCGGTCACGCGCGCGGGCGCGAGCTCGTGCATGAGCAGCGAGACGGCCGCGACGTCGGCGACGGCGTCCATCGCGCCGACCTCATGGAAGTGTATCTCCATCACTGGCACGCCGTGGACGGCGCTTTCGGCTTCGGCGATTATTTTATATACGGCGAGCGCACCGGCTTTCGCCGCTTCGGGCATGTCGAGGCGCGCGAATATCGCTTCGATGTCCGCCATGCCCGCGTGGTGGTGATGGCCGTCGCAAGCATGCTCGTGCGTATGTTCGTGCTCATGGATGCGCTCGCAAGCTTCGTCGTGAGTACGTTCTTCATGGCAGTGCCCGCGCAGCTCTTCGTGAGGATGCGCGCTGCGGTGTTCGTGTATGTGCGCGTCGTCGTGAGCATGCTCGTGATGATGCCCGTGCTCGTCCGCGCACTCTTCTTCGCCGTTTACCAAGACTTCCATGCGCGTGCCCTTTATGCCGCATTTGACGCATGGGACGGCGCGGTATTCGACGCCGGGGATTCCGAGCGCGTTGAGCCGCTCGACGAATTTTTCGGGCTCGGGCATGAGCTCGAGCAGCGCCGCCGTGAGCATGTCGCCCGCCGCGCCCATTCCGCAGTCTATGTATAAGGCCTTCATTCTATTTCACCCCTATGTGGTTTATCATGCTCGCGAGGTAGCCCGCGCCGAAGCCGTTGTCGATGTTGACGACGGAGACGCCGCTCGCGCAGGAGTTGAGCATCGAGAGCAGCGCCGAGAGGCCGCCGAACGACGCGCCGTAGCCGACGCTGGTCGGGACGGCTATGACGGGACAGTCGGCGAGGCCGCCTATGACGCTCGCGAGCGCCCCTTCCATGCCCGCTATCGCGACTATCGCGGACGCGCCCATTATGTCGTCTGTGTGCGCGAGCAGGCGGTGCAGCCCCGCGACGCCGACGTCGTAGAGGCGAGTGACTTTGTTGCCGAGCGCCTCGGCGGTGAGCGCCGCCTCCTCCGCTACGGGCATGTCGCTCGTCCCGCCCGTGGCGACTACTATCGTGCCGCGTCCGTCCGGCTCGGGCATTTCGCCCGCTATGCCGACGCGCCCGATTTCATGGTAGGCGAGCGGGACGGAGAGCGCGACGGCGCGCGCCGCCTCCGCGCCCATGCGCGTGATGAGCACGGTTTTCTGCCCGCCGTCGAGCATCGTCTTCGCTATTTCCGCGATTTGCTCCGGGCGCTTGCCAGCGCCGTAGATGACCTCGGCTATGCCCTGGCGCAGCGAGCGGTGGCTGTCTATCTTCGCGAAGCCGAGGTCGCGGAAGGGCTCTTCGCGCAGCTCCTCCATGACTTCGTCTACCGTGGCGGCTCCCGCCGCAAGACGGACGAGGAGCTCCCTTATATTTTTCTTGTCCATTTTTTATCTGCCCTCCATGTCGAGAAGCACCGTTTCGAAGTACGGCGCGAGCGCCGATTTTATCTCAAAGTGGCGCGCCGCGGCGCCCATTATCTGCGATTCGGGAAGCTGCACGCGCGCAGCGCCGTGGAAGAGACGCACGCGCAGATCCGTGAAGCCGAGCGCGGCGAGCGCCGCCTCCGCCCCCTCGACGCGCCGCAGCGCCGCGGCGTCGATCTGCGTTCCGGTCGGGACGCGCGTCGCGAGGCATGCGTATGCGGGCTTATCCCACGTGAAGAGCCCCGCCTCGGCTGAGAGGCGGCGTATCTCAGCCTTCGTGAGGCCGCATTCGCGCAGCGGCGAGCGCACGCACATCTCGCGCAGCGCCTTCATGCCCGGGCGGTCGCCCTCGTCGTCCGACGCGTTCGTGCCGTCTATTATCAGGCTGAATCCGTCGCGCTCCGCCTCGCTCGCTATCGCGCCGAATATCCGTTTCTTGCATAAATAGCAGCGCTCGGGCGGGTTCGCGGCGATTTCCGCGCACGACAGCACCGAGAGCGGAATCACCGTCATCGGCGCAGAAAGCCGGTCAGCGAGCCGCCGCGCGTCGTCGAGCTCGAACTGCGGCTGAAATTCGCTCTTTACGTAATAGGCGCGGAAATCAGCGCCGCAGCGCGAGGCCGCGTACATCAGGTACGCGGAGTCGACGCCGCCCGAAAAGGCGAGCGCGGCGCGCGGGTTTTCCGCGAAAAATTTTTCAAGTCCTCCGATGGCGGACGCCGGCAAAAAGCGCATCGCAACACCTCCGCGCGGACGCGACGGCCCGCGGATATGACGCCTTCGTGGCGCGAAAAGTATTCTGTGAAAAAACGCGGCGAGCGCCGCAAAAAGCCGCTTCTGCGGCGGCGGCCCGTCCGTGCGGGCGCGTGCCGGAGCCTGCGCGCTTCGCGCTTCCTTCGCGCGAAAGCCGTATTCAGCATAAACGCGGGAGCGGACTCCAAGTCAACGGTTTATTTTAATATGCGCGCGCGGAAAATTCCAGCGCGGCGGCCATACAAAAAGCTCTCCCGCCGCGCGCGGGAGAGCCTGCGTCGATTTATCGTCCCTTCGCCTACCACGCGGCGACGTATCCGTCGGCGCGCGGCTCGGTCGCGCCGACGAGCGCGCCGGACTCCGTGCGCTGTATTATCTGTCCGCGGCCATAGTCGATGCGGTCGAAGTCAATGCGCACGTCGTGGCCCATCGCCGCGAGCTTCGCCGCGACGTGGTTCGGCACGCCCTGCTCGAGGCCGACCGTGCTGTCGCGGAACCACTGCCAGCGCGGAGCGTCGAGCGACTCCTGCGGGTTGAGCGCGAAGTCTATCATGTTGACCGCCATCTGCACGTGTCCCTGCGGCTGCATGAAGGCCCCCATCACGCCGAACGGGCCGACGGGCTCGCCGCCGCGCGTGATGAAGCCCGGGATTATCGTGTGGTAGGGCTTTTTGCGCGGCGCGAGGCAGTTCGGCGACTCGGGGTCGAGCGAAAAGTTGTTGCCGCGGTTGTGCAGCGTCACGCCAGTGCCCGGCACGCAGAGGCCGGAGCCGAAGCCCTGATAGTTGCTCTGTATCATAGAAATCATATTTCCATCGCCGTCCGCGGCCGCTAGGTAGACGGTGCCGCCGGAGCTCTGGCGCTCCGACGTAGGCAGCCCCGCGCGCTCCGGGTCTATCAGCGCGGCGCGGCGCTTCGCGAATCCGTCCGAGAGCAGCTCTTCGACGCTGCGGCGCATATAGCGCGGGTCTGCGACCTCGGCGAGCGACTCCGCAAAGGCGAGCTTCATCGCCTCGATTTGCAGATGATAGCTGCGCGCGCACTCGCGTTCCGCAAAGTCGAAATTGTTCAGAATGTTGAGCGCCATCAGCGCCGTTATGCCCTGTCCGTTCGGCGGTATCTCCCAGACGTCGTACCCTTTGTAGTTCGCGTGTATCGGCTCCACCCACTCGGGGCTGAAGGCCGCCAAATCTTCGAGACGCAGCCAGCCGCCGCAGGACTTCGAGAAAGCGTCTATCGCCTCGGCTATCTCGCCCTCGTAGAAGGCGCGCGCGGCGCTCTCCGCGATTTTGCGCAGCGTCGCGGCCTGCGCGGGATTGCGCCAGATTTCGCCAGGCTCGGGCGCGCAGCCTCCGAGCGTGAAGCTCTCGAAGATGTGCGCGAAATGCGCGCCGTCGAGATTTTTCGCAAACTTCGCGAAGGCGCGCTTCCAAAGCGCGCTGACGGTCGGCGATACGGGGAAGCCGTTCTCGGCGTACCACGCGGCGGGCGCGAGGACCTCCTCGAGCGGCAGGCGTCCGAAGCGGCGGTTCAGCTCCGCCCACGCGGCGGGCGCGCCGGGGACGGTGACCGCCTCCCAGCCGTAGAGCGGCATTTTATCACAGCCGCGCGCGCGCAGGGCCTCCGCGTCCGCGAGCGCCGGCGCGAAGCCGCTCGAGTTCAGCCCGTGCAGCCTGCCGCCGCTCCATACGAGCGCGAAGCCGTCGCCGCCGATGCCGTTGCTCGTCGGCTCGACGACCGTCAGGCACGCGGCGGTCGCGACGGCGGCGTCGACGGCGCTGCCGCCCTTCTTTATCATGTCGAGCCCCGCCTGCGCCGCGAGCGGCTGCGTCGCGCAGACCATGCCGCGGGAGCCGTAGACGAGAGTGCGGCGCGAGGGATATTTATAGGAGAAAGGGTCGAAATTCAACAGAAACACCACTCTTTATAAAATTCTTTGAAGCTCCGCCGATAGTGTAATAAAAATCTCCGCGCGAGGCAACGCCCGCATATCCGCCGTTCCGCGAAGCGGCGATATAATATACCGCGGCGCGGATATCCGCGCGGGAGGAGAAAAATAATGGAGATAAGCCTGATACTCGCGGAAGAGATAACGAAGCTCTTCATCATAATGGCGATGGGCTGGGCGCTCGTCAGGGCGCGCGTGCTCAAAACGGAGGACAGCCGCGTCATATCCGCGATAATAGTCTACCTCGTCGCGCCGTGCATAATCATAAGCTCGTTCCAGATAGAGCACTCGCGGCAGGTCGTCAGCGGCCTCCTCTTCTCCTTTGCCGCCGCGCTCTTCGCGCACGCGCTCTTCCTGCTGCTCGCTGCCGTTTTCGGACGCGCGCTGCGCCTCGACACGGCCGAGAAGCTGACCGTCGTCTACACCAACGCGGGCATACTCGTGCTGCCGCTCGTGCAGGCGATGCTCGGCGGCGAATATCTCGTCTACTCCTGCGCCTTCATCGTCGTCCAGCTCATTCTGCTCTGGACGCACTGCCGCTGCGTGCTGAGCGGCAGCGCCGGGATAGGCTGGAGGAAGATACTGTTCAACCTCAACGTCATATCGATATTCATAGGCGGCGCTATGTTCCTGCTCGGCGTGCGGCTGCCCGAAATCGTCGACGGCACGCTCAAGATGACCGGCTCGATGATAGGGCCGCTCGGCATGCTGCTCGCGGGCATGGTCATCGCCGACGTGCCGGCGCGCCGCATCTTCGGCGACAGGCGGCGCTACCTCGCCTCGGCGCTGCGCCTCGTCGCCGCGCCGGTAATCCTGCTCATCGCCTTCAAAATCTGCGGCGCGGCGCAAATGATTCCAGACGGCAAAAATATCCTGCTCGTCGTCTACCTCGCGGGCGTGACGCCCGCCTGCGCGACCGTCACCTCGATGGCGCAGCTCTACGGCGACATCGGAGACCGCACCGGCGTGCTCTACGTTCTGACGACGCTGCTCTCCATCGTCACGATGCCGCTCGTGATAGCGCTTTACGAGACTGTCATATAATAGCGGGCGGCTTCCCGCGGCGCGCGGCGCGGGGTATAATTGCCGGTCGGGACATCGCGCGGAAACGGAGGCGGAAATTTTGAAAGACGGCGAAAACGTAAAGCTCAGGGCGTTCAGGGCGGCCTTCCCCTACACTCTGCCTATTTTCGCGGGCTTCTGGTTCATCGGCCTCGCATACGGAATATACATGAACGTCTCGGGCTTCAGTTTCGTCTACCCGATGGTCATGAGCGCCGTCATCTTTGGCGGCTCGCTCGAATTCGTCGCCGTCTCGATGCTGCTCTCGCCCTTCGCGCCGCTCCAGACGCTCATGGCGGCGCTGATGATACAGGCGCGCCACCTCTTCTACGGCGTGTCGATGCTCGAAAGATTCAAGGGGCTCGGCTGGATGCGCCCATACCTGATATTCGGCATGTGCGACGAGACCTTCTCGATAAACTACACGGCGGAGATCCCCGAGGGCGTGGACCGCGGATGGTTCATGTTCTTCGTGACGCTGCTGAACCAGCTCTACTGGGTCTCGGGCGCTACGCTCGGCGGAATTTTGAGCTCGATGCTGACCTTCGACACCGAGGGCATAGAATTCGTCATGACGGCCATGTTCGTAGTCATCTTCCTGGAACAGTGGCTGAAGGAGAAAAAGCACTGGACGGGGCTCATCGGCCTCGCCGCCTCCGCACTGTGCCTCGCGCTCTTCGGCGCGGACTCCTTCCTCATTCCTAGCATGCTCTGCATACTTTTCTGCCTCTCGGCATTCGGCGGGCCGATTGAAAAAGCGGGAGGCTGGGCGAAATGACGCAGGCGCAGGAGATAATGACGATAGCGATATGCGTCGCCGGGACGATGGCGACGCGCTTCCTGCCGTTCCTGATTTTCCGCGAGGGCCGTCCCGTGCCGCCCTACGTGCAGTATCTGGGAAAAGCCCTGCCCTCCGCGATATTCGCGATGCTCGTGGTCTACTGCCTCAAAAACGTGGACTTCGCCTCCGGCGCGCACGGCCTGCCGGAATTAATCTCGATCGCCGCGACCGTCGCCCTCCACCTCTGGAAGCGCCGCATGCTGCTGTCTATACTCGGCGGCACGCTCTGCTATATGGCGCTGGTGCAGTTGGTGTTCTAGCGTAAGCCGCGCCGTTTTCTGTCTATTTCATAAAAATCTGAATTATTATTCCTCTCTCTAAAAAATATATTATATAATACCATTGTCGCTTCTACTTATTTACGAAAGAAGGTCTGAGAATGGACGAATTTGCTATGCGCGCCCTGGAACACCTCAAAAAGCTTGTTTCAATCCCGTCGGCCTCGGGCAACGAAAACGAGGTCGCGGAGTATTGTTATCGGACTGTGGAAGCCGCGGGCTTCCGCGCCGAGAAAATTCCGACCGACGACGGACGCTTCGTCGTCTACGCCGAGATGCGCGGCGGCAGACTGGGCAAGACGCTGCTCTTCTCCGGGCACATCGACACGGTGCCGGTGGTCGGCGGCTGGGACACGGACCCGCACACCGCGGTCCTCAAAACGGTCGGCGGCGAGGAGCGGCTCTACGGCCTCGGCTCGAGCGACATGAAATCCGGAATAGCGCTGATGCTTGCGCTCGCCGAGTACATGGGCGGCAAGGGGCCCGACGCTTTCTCCGGCGTGCTCTCGATGGCCTTCCTCCCCGATGAAGAGGCCTATTCCGTCGGCGCGCGCACGCTCATAAAGCACGGCGTCAAGGCCGACGTCTCCGTCATGACTGAGCCGGGCTTCGGACAGATATACGTCGGCGGCCCGGGCAAGATGCTCGTCAAGGCCGTAGCCAAGGGCAAGGCATGCCACGGCGCGAGGCCGGAGGAGGGGATCAACGCCGTCGTCGAACTGGCAAAGCTCATCGCCGTGCTAGACAAGATCCCGCTGCGCGACGACGGCGAGATGGGGCCGCAGCAGTACGTCCCGTTCTCTATAAAGGGCGGCCCGGACCACTACTCGCTCTCCGTCCCGCAGGACTGTTACTGCTTCATCAGCAAACAGCTAGTGCCTGGCGAGACGAAGGAAGAGGTTTTCGCCAACCTCGAGGAAGCCGTCCGCGGGCTGAACATACAGGGCAGCATCACCTTCGAGCTGTCGAAGCCCTTCTACATGCCCTACCGCGTCGACGAGACGAGCGCGGAATTCAAGCTCTTCGAAGAGGTCTGCAAAAAAGAGCTCGGCTGCGTACCGCCCTACGCCATCGAGCCGAGCGTCAGCGACTCGAACTGCCTCTCGGGCGAGGCCGGCATCCCCGTCATAATGTTCGGCGCGGACGGCCACGGCAACCACCAGGCAAACGAATACGTCGTCGTCTCCTCCATCGACGCCGTAGGCCGCGTCTACCGCGGCTTCACGCACAGCTATCTCGCCTGACGAAGCCCGGCGCGGAGGGACGTGTCCTCCGCGCTTTTCACCACTCGGCTTTTCGGAAGCGCACGCGACATAAAGCGTGCGCTTTATTATTACAATTCACGTAATAAACTTAATAAATATATAAGTTCATAAATATGGCTCAAAAACGCCCATTAAGCGCCCGACGCACAGATACTTTTATTATCTTTTCACAAAATTGACGCATAATATAATATATAATATAATTCTATCATTATTTCCGTAATTTAAGTTTAGGAGGGAACAGACGGTGCGTAAAACGTTAATACTCGGCGTACTTGTTGGATTATTGTCAGCGGCTTCGGCCTTCGCGGCTGAGCCTGTTAAGATCGGTTATCTCGCCGCGCTCACCGGCAACGACGCAGCCTACGGAGTCGCGGAGGTCCAGTCCGCTCAGATGTACGTTACGAAGCGCAACAACGAAGGCGGCGTCCTCGGGCGTCCGATAGAGCTCGTCGTCTACGACTCGAAGTCGCGTCCCGAAGACGCGGTCAACGCCGTGCGGCGCATGATAGAGAGCGACCACGTCGTCGCGATAGTCGGCTCGAACACGAGCGGCATCAACATAGCGACGGCGGCGCTCGTCAACGAGGCGAAGGTACCGCAGATAGGCACTGCGACCACCAACCCGCTCGTGACGGTAGACCCTAAGGGCAACGTCCGCCCGTACTCATTCCGCCTTACCTTCGACGACCCGTACCAGGGATTCCTCGGCGCGGACTTCGCGCTCAAGGATCTCGGAGCTAAAACGGCCGCCGTCATCTACAACGTCGGCTCCGACTACGCCCACGGGCTGCGCGAGTATTTCATCAACTACTTCGAAGAGCACGGCGGAATGGTGATAGCCGACGAATCCTACCGTCCCGACGACGTCGACTTCAGAGCCCAGCTAACGAAGATCAAATCGAGAGACCCCGACGTCCTCTTCATGCCCGGCATGGGTAAGGACATGGCGCTCATCATCAAGCAGGCCCGCGAGCTCGGCATGAGCGACATCGCAATCCTCGGCGGCGACGGCTACGGCGAGTTCATGGGAGAGATAGCGGGCCCCGCCATCGAAGGCTGCTACTTCATCCTCGGCTCCGGCTACCTCACGAAGCCATCGCTCCAGCCGATATTCCAGCTCTACAGAGACACCTACAAGGACGAGCCGCAGGAGTTCGGCAACGTCTCGCTCGCCTACGACGCGATGGACTGGCTCTGCTACGCGATAGACGAGGCCGGCTCGACCGACGGCACCGCGATAGCCAAAGCCCTCGAAAACACCAAAGACCTCCAGCTCGCGATATCACCGCTGACGATAGACCCGAAGACGCACAACCCGTACAAGAGAATGGGCTTCGTCCTCAGAGTCAACGAAAATCTGACGGCCGTCTTCCACAAGGAAGTAATTCCCGATTAAGCGGAACTTTTCATGGATACGCAAAAGCGCCCCTAAAGGGGCGCTTTTTTGTGACGTTCGGGGACTTGCGGCGGCTGATGTGATTTTTATGTTAATCGCCATAACGGAGATACGCCGCTTTGGATTTCAGCAGTTCGCCGCAATCCTCCATTCATACAAATTCTTATGTTTCATTCATACAAATTTGCGCGTTATATTCCCATCATTTTCTGAGATGCCGCCGCGGCTTTGCCCGCCGCGCGCCCGCACGCTTGATTTTTTCTTCTCCTTTTTTCATAATTAACGCATAAGTAATTTACGTGAAAGTTAATTGTTTGCAAAGGGGGAAACGTGCGTGTTTATAGGACGAGAGAGAGAGCTGTCAGAATTTGACGCGCTGTACCGGCAGGACCGGTTTCAGCTGTTTGTGCTTTACGGGCGCAGGCGCGTCGGCAAGACGACCTTCCTGCGCGAGTTCTGCAAGGATAAGCCGTGCATCTTTTATTCGGCCGAGCAGAGCAACGACAAGCTGAATCTCGAAAAATTTTCGGCGCGCGTATTCAGCCATTACGGCGAGACAGATTTAGAGCCGTTCGCAAGCTGGGAGAAGGCTCTGCTCTATATACACCGCCGCCAGAGCGCAGAGCGGCTCGTCCTCGTTTTCGACGAATTCCCTTATCTTGCGGCTGTCAGCCCGTCCGTGCTGTCGGTGCTTCAGCACCTTGTCGATCACACGCTTAAAGACGGGAAGCTGTTCATCGTGCTCTGCGGGAGCTATATGGGCTTCATGGAAAAAGAGGTGCTGAGCGCCAAGAGCCCGCTCTTCGGGCGCAGAACGGGACAGTTGCACATGAAGCCGTTTGATTATCTGACGAGCGCGGAGTTTATGCCAGGCTTTTCAAACGAGGAAAAGCTGACGCTTTACGGAGCCGCGGGCGGAACCGCGATGTACCTGGGACTGGTGAACCGGGATAAGACGCTCGCAGAAAATATTGAGGATATGTTTCTGAAACCGACGGGCTACCTGTATGAGGAGCCGCAGCTTCTTCTCCGGCAGGAGGTGCAGGAGCCGGGCGTATACAACGCCGTGATAGAGGCGATAGCCGGGGGCGCGTCGCGCTCGGGTGAGATCGCCGCAAAAGCCGGGGAAGAGGCGGCGAAATGTCTGAAGTATATCAACACGCTCTGCGAGCTGGGGATTCTTCACAAAGAAATTCCGTTCGGAGAAAAATCCGGCTCGCGGAAAACGATTTATGCGCTGTCGGATTTTATGTTCCGTTTCTGGTTCCGTTACGTTGCGAAAAACAGGACGCTTATCGAGACCGGCGCTGGCGGCGCGGTGTGGCGGCTTCGCGTACAGCCGGATTTGAGCGTATATATGGGGCGCGTCTTTGAGACCGTCTGCCGCGATTTTATGCTGCGGGAGAACGCGGTCGGGCGTCTGCCGTTTCTTTTCACGGACATAGGCCGATGGTGGGGAACCGACCCGCGCACGCGGAAGCAGGCCGAGATTGATCTTGTGGCAAGCGACGGAAAGGATTATATTTTCTGCGAATGCAAATGGAGGAATGAGAAGCTGGATCTCGGCATGCTGCAAAATCTGAAAGACAAAGCCGCGCTGTTCGGCGAACGCTCCGAGAACGCGCGCTGCGCGCTTTTCTCGAAGTCCGGCTTCACGGACGCCGTCAAGGAGGCGGCGCGCGCGGACGAACGCCTGATGCTCTTCTCGATGGACGATTTAATGAAGTAAGGCAAAAGCGCCCCTTTCGGGGCGCTTTTGTGTGACGCTGCGTTTATTTGGCGGCGTTATTTTTTCAGCTGTCTTACGACGTCTATCACGGTGCCGTCGCGCCATTCCACTACGCCTACTATTCTGTCGGTGGTGGCTACTGGGTCGGTGGGGCCGGACATTTTTCTGGCGCGCGCGGCGAGCTCGTCCATCGGGACTATCGGGAGTCCCTTGACTTCGCCGACGGCGTCGAGCAGGTCTTTGCGGCGCGGATTTATCGTTATGCCGTATTCCGTCACGATGGCGTCGATGACTTCGCCGGGCGTCGTTACGCTGTAGACTTTGTCGGTGACGCAGGGGATGCGTCCGCGAAGAAGCGGCTGCGCTATTATCGTGAGTTTCGCGCCGGCCGCGGTGTCCTGGTGTCCGCCTGTGCCGTGGAGCAGCGCGCCGTCGGCTTCCGTGTTGACGTTCGCGTTGAAGTCTGTGTCGACCTCGGTCGCGCCGAGTATGACGACGTCGAGCATGTTGACCGCCGCGCCGCAGTTCCACGGGTTGGCGTACCAGTCTGCGGAGATCTCTATGTGGTTAGGGTTCTCGGCTATCGAGCGTACGGCGTCGAGGTCGAAGGACTGCACGTCCATAAGTTTGGAAACGAGTCCTTCTTTGAGGAGTTCGACGAAGTAGCCCGTTATCCCTCCGAGGCCGAAGCCGCCTTTTATGCCTTTGCGTATCATGGCCTCTTTCATGAAGGCGGTGACTGCGAGCGGGATTCCGCCGGCGCCGGTCTGGAACGAAATGCCGTCTTTGAAGTACGGGCTCGCTTCTATGAGCTGGGCCGCGTATTTTGAGATGAGCAGGCGCAGAGGGTCGCGCGTGACTTTCGTCGTGCCTGATACGATTCCGGCTGGGTCGCCTATCGACGGGACTTCGACGACGATGTCGGCCTTTGTCTGCGGTATGGAGACGGGCGCGGCGGGGTAGGCGACGAGGTTGTCGGTGACGGCTATCACGGTGTCGGCGTAGTCGGCGTCGGTGTAGGCGTAGCCGAGCGAGCCGCAGGCGGATTTGCCTATCGTGCCGCAGATGTTGCCGCAGCAGTCGGCTGTGGGCGCGGCGATGAAGGCGACGTCGATGTGTACGTCGCCCGCCATGACGGCGCGCGGGCGTCCGCCGTGGCTGCGCAGGACGACGGGCACGCCCATGCCGCCCTCGGAGACGAGCTGGCCTATCGGGCCGTTGACGGAGCCCATGATTTTCGTGACGACGCCGCTCTTTATGTGGTCGATGACCTTTTTGTGGACACCGAAGAGCGCCGTCGGGAAGAGCGTCAAATCTTTGATTCCGAGCTCGGCGCAGGCGTCGAGCACCATGTTTACTACGTAGTCGCCGTTTCTGAGATGGTGGTGGAACGATATCGTCATTCCGCTTTTGAGGCCGCTGGCGCGAATCGCGTCCTTGAGCGAGGGCGCGACCTTGTTGGCGCGGTCGTTGTTGAAGCAGCGGAGCTTCGCGCCGGCGATGCGGCCTTCGGGCTTTCTCGCGAAGGCTCCATCGAAGCGGCGGACTTTGCCGTAGCCCTCTATGTAGTCGGGTATCTCGCGTTTTACTGCGTTGACGGTCATTGCTGCAAACCTCCTATGCGAGCAGTCCCGCGCGGATGAGCGTGTACTCCGCTCTCTTAACTACGGGGACGTCGACCATTTTGCCGTCGACGGAGACGGCTCCCTGTCCGCGCGCCGCGGCTTCCTTGGCCGCCGCGATTATCTTCTGGGCCTTGGCTATTTCGGCTTCGGTCGGGTTGAACACGTCGTGGACTATCGCTATCTGGTTCGGGTGGATTACGGATTTTCCCGCGAAGCCGAGCTGCTTGATGAATTCCGCCTCGCGGCGCAGCCCTTCGTCGTCGGTTACGCGCGCGTAGACTGTGTCGAGCGGGTCGACGCCCGCGGCGCGCGCGGCAAAGACGAGCATGCGGCGCGCCCATTCGAGCTCTGTGCCGCTGTCGGAGCGCTCGGTGCGCAGGTCGGCGCGAAGGTCCTCGCCGCCGGGGATTATCGCGGCGACGCGCGGAGAGGCGGTCGCGATGTCGTAGGCGTTCCAGATTCCCTTCGCGGTCTCGAGCAGGCAGAAGAGCTTGAGCTTGCCCTGCGGGATGCCGTTTTTGTCTTCGAGTATGGAGAGCTCCTCGTCGAGTATCTTTACCGTCTCGGGGCCGTCAACCTTCGGCGCGCGGACGCCGTCGAGGCGCTTCATCGGGACTATCGCGGCGAGGTCCTCGCGCCAGTATTCGGTGTCGACGCCGTTGATTCTTACGGTCACCTCGCAGTTTCCGAATTCGCCCTGCTCGAGGTATCTCGACACAAGGATGCGCGCGGTGTCCTTTTCGGACATCGCGACGGCGTCTTCAAGGTCGAGTATCACGCCGTCGGAGCCGAAGAGCCAGCCGCGCGTGAGCATGTTCGGGTTGTTGCCGGGAAGGTAGAGCATCGTGCGGCGCATTTATTTCGCCCCCTTCAATCTTTTGTAGGCGGCCTCGACGCGCGCGCCGAGCACTATGTCGAGCGCGCCGTTGTCCTGCACCGTGACGGCGAGGTCCGTCGCGCCGAGCGACGCGAGCGTTTCGTTTATTTTCTTTTCCATCGCGCTTTTGAAGCGCGCGGCGCTCGCGCCCGTGATTTCTATTTTCACTCCGGCCCCTGGCGCTTCTTCGAGCGTCACGAGGCAGTCCATCGATTCAAGCGTCCCCGCCTGCGATGTCTTCATTTCGCCATTCCTCCTTACGATGTAAAAGCGGCCCGCCCGTCCCGGATTCACGGAAGGCGCGCCGCTTCGTTTATTCTACTCTAATTCTCGGTACTTTTGTACGCTAGTCATCGAAGCCTACGAGCGACGCTTCGTCCCACGCGCACATCTCGTGGACTTTTTTCTTCGCCGCTTCGAGCTTTTCGCCGGTGAACTCCGGATTTATCTTCTGAGCTATCGCCGCGGCCATGTCGATGGTCGAGGCCGCGTTCTTCTCCCAGTCGGGGTCTCCGCGGAAGTCGCGCAGCACGTCGTAGGTGAGCGTGCCGGGCCTGCTTTCGACGAGGACCTCGCCGAGCGCCTTTTCTATCTTCTGCGCCGCCTCGTCGAGGCCGAGGTATTCGAGCATCATTTTGCAGGTGAGGATCATCGCGCTCGGGTTGACCTTGTACTGGTGCGCGTACTTCGGCACGGAGCCGCTCGACGGCTCGAAGAGCGCCGTGTTGCGCCCGATGTTGCCGGAGGGCGCGAAGCCGAGGCCGCCGGTGAGCTGCGAGGCTTCGTCGGAGAGGATGTCGCCGAAGACGTTCGAGGCGACGATTACGCTGTAGTCCTGCGGGTTCTTGATGAGCCACATCGCGGTCGCGTCGGCGTTTTCCTCGATTCCCTTGATGCCGTACTGCTCGTACTCCTTCGCGATTTCAAGGAAGATGCGCTTCATCATGCCGTCGGTCTGGCGGATGACGTTCGCCTTGTTGCAGCAGTGGACTGTCTTGCGGCCCGTGGCCTTCGCGTACTCGAAGGCGGCGCGGATGATGCGCGTGCAGCCCTCTTCGGAGAATACGCGCCATGAGACGGCTATCTCGCCCTTGCCCTCGCGGAAGCGCTCCATGCCCTTGTGCAGGGAGAACATCTCTTCGGGCAACGGGAAGAATTCCACGGCGGCGTAGAGGTCCTCGGTGTTCTCACGGAACATCACGATGTCGATGTCGGGGTTCTTCGCGAGCGGCGTGCCGATGCCGGGCAGGGTCTTTGCCGGGCGCAGGTTGATGTAGAGGTCGAAGAGCTGGCGCATCTGGAGTATCGCGGACTTGAAGCCCTTGACGCCGGCCTTCGAGGTGATGGCGGCCATTATCGTCGCGTCGGTCTCTTCAATAGATTTTATCGTCTCCGGGGGAACGGTGTTGCAGCGCGGGTCGCCTTCGCCGAATTTCTTGTTCGACTTTTCCCACATGCACCAGCCGAGGTCGGCGCGGCGCCAGTTGATGGGCAGGTCTAGGGATTCGAGGACGAGCAGAGCGCCCTCCATCATGTCGAAGCCGGAGTCGTCGCCCGCCATGTAGGTTACGTCGTAGCGGTCTTTCTTTGCCTTAACCTTCATAATGTTCTCTGCCATGTCTGTTCCTCCTGTACTTTTACTTTTTGTAAGCGCGCCGCACGCGACGGCGGCGCGCGCCGCTTTTACGCCAGCCCCAGTTCTTTCTTCACGTGCGGGATGAGCCCGCCGTCGTTTATGAGTCCCTGTACGAATTCAGGATAGGGAGGGAAGGGGTATTCTTTTCCGTTTGCGATGATAACGCCGCGCTCGAAGTCGACATCGGCCTCGTCGCCCATTTTGAGCTCGTCGCAGGCCTCGGGGCAGACTATCGTCGCGAGCCCTTCGTTGAGGCAGTTGCGGTAGTGGATGCGAGCGAAGCTCTTAGCGACTATCGCCTTTATGCCGCGCTCTTTAAGGCATGTAGCCGCCTGCTCGCGGCTGGAGCCGCAGCCCCAGTTTTTGCCGGCGACTATAACGTCGCCGGGCTGCGCGTTTTTCGTGAACTCGGGGTCGAGGTCCTCGCAGGCGTGCGCCGCCATCTCGGCGCGGTCCTTTATCGTATATGTATATTTGCCGGGGAATATTACGTCGGTGTTTACGTCGTCGCCGTATTTCCAAACTTTGCCCATAACTATAGCGCCTCCCTCGGGTCTGTGATTTCGCCTCTTATCGCGGAAGCCGCGACTGTCATCGGGCTGGCGAGGTAGATGAAGCTCTCTTTGTCTCCCATGCGTCCCTTGAAGTTTCTGTTCGCCGTGCTTATCGCAGTCTCGCCGGGCGCGAGGATTCCCTCGTGGTTGCCCATGCAGGGGCCGCAGCCCGGGTTGCATATCACGCAGCCCGCGTCGAGCAGAGTGTCCAAAATTCCCTCGCGCATCGCCTGGCGGTAGACTATCCACGAAGCGGGGATGACGACGGTGCGCACCGCGACCTTGTGTCCTTTGAGTATTCCCGCCGCGAGGCGCAGGTCCTCGATGCGCCCGTTGGTGCAGGAGCCGAGGAATGCCTCGTGTATCTTCGTCCCCTTGACCTCCGTGACGGGGGCCCAGTTGTCTACCGTGTGCGGCTTCGCGACGCAGGGCACGATGCCGCCCAAGTCATAGCTGACTTCCTTCGCGTAGACCGCGTCGTCGTCGGCCCAGACGCATTCCCAGTTTGAATATTTTTCCTTGCCCTTTATCGCGTCGAGCACCTTCTGGTCGGGCTTGCAGACGGCGTTCTTCGCGCCGAACTCGACGCCCATGTTGCATATCGTCATGCGCTCGGCTATGCTCATGTCAGCGATGCCCTGCCCGTGGAACTCGACGCTCATGTAGTCCGCGCCGTCGGCCTTCACGTCGCCGATGAGCTTTAGGATGAAGTCCTTCGTTGAGACGCCGGGGTTGAATTTTCCCGTGACGGTCACCTTCATGCTCTCCGGCACCTTGAACCAGATTTTCCCCGTCGCCCAGACCGCCGCCATCTCCGTGCGGCCGATGCCGGTCGAGAAGGCCCCGTACGCGCCGTAGGTGCAGGTGTGGCTGTCGCTGCCGACCATCACGAGGCCCGGGAGCGCGTAGCCCTCTTCGCAGATTTTCTGATGGCAGACGCCGCCGCCGCTCGTTATGTCGTAGAGGTGCGGAATGCCCTGCTCCGCCGCGAACTCGCGCACTTCCTTATGGTTCACCGCGTGCGCGCTCGACGGTGCCGGTATCGCGTGGTCGAGCACGAAGCAGATGCGCTCGGGGTACTTGACCTTCTCGACGCCTATCTTCTTAAAAGCGCGCGATATCGGGCCGCCGTTGTCGTGGCTCATGCAGACGTCCGGCTCGACCGTGACGACCTCGTTCGCCCTGACCTCGTAGCCCGCGGCTCTGCCGAGAACCTTTTCAGCGAATGTCTTCCCCATAGGCTTATCCTCCTTCAGTCCGCGGCTTACTTCTCCGCCGCCACCTTGGCCTTCATGTAGTTCATGAGGCCGCCCGCCTGCATTATGTCGTTTTCGAGGTTACTGACGGCGTCGCCGTGGAAGGTTTCGCCGTTCGTAACGTCCTTTATCGTGCCGGTCGAGAGCTCGACCTCGAGCTCGTCGCCGTCCTTTATCTTTCCGGCCTTTATCGCCTCGGAGAGCCCCTTGACGAAGAGCACGGGATAGCCGTTGTTTATCGCGTTCCTGTAGTAGATGCGGCTGCACGTCTCGGCGAGGACGCACGGGACGCCCGCGTACTCGAGACAGTAGACGGCGTGCTCGCGGCTCGAGCCGCAGCCGAAGTTCTTGCCCGCGACGACGAAGTCTCCGGGCCTGACCTCCTTCGCGAAGCTTTCCTTTCCGGGATAATATTCGAAGGCGTACTGCGGCATGTTCTTCGGGTCGGTCTCCGCGAGATATTTATTGTGATAGATGAGGTCCGTGTCAACGTCGTCGCCGAAGACCCACGCTCTGCCTTTCAAAATTTCGCCCATAACGCTCTTCCTCCTCTACTTCAATATCTCTCTCGGGTCGGCGATGCAGCCGCGCACCGCCGTCGCCATCGCCGTCATCGGGCTCATGAGGTAGGTGTGGCTGCCCTTGCCGACCTTGCCGATGAAGTTGCGGTTCGTCGTCGAACAGCCGACGTCGCCCGACGGCATAGCCCCGTAGTGCTCCGCGGTGCAGAGCGAGCATGTCGGGTTCGTGAAGACTATGCCCGCGCGCAGGAAGTCCGCCGCCATGCCCTCCTCGACGCAGCGGAGCTGGACCTCCGTCGTCGCGGGCGTGATTATCGTGCGCACCGACGGGCAGACCTTGCCGCCGCCCGCCATGAGCACGTCGTGCGCCGCCTTGATGTCCTCGTAGCGCCCGTTCGAGCAGGAGCCGATATGAACCTGGTCGACGTGCGTGCCCGCTATCTCGCGCACGGGCTTCACGTTGTCAGGAGCGTCGGGACATGAGGCCATCGGTTCGAGCTCGTTCACGTCGTAATGCAGCACGCGGCAATATTCGGCGTCGGGGTCGGCCGCAAGCTCCCTGGCGAGAGTTTCGACTTCCGGGCCTGCGCGCTCGGCGAGCCATTTGAGCACTTCGCCGTTCGGCATTATGAGCGGGACCTTGCCGCTCATCTCGGTGACCATCGAGCAGAGCGTGATGCGCTCGGCCAGCGTCGCGTTTTCGATCGTGTCTCCGGTGAACTCGACCGCGAGGAAGTCCATGCCGCCCGCTCCGAGGTCGCCGACTATCTTGGTGAGCAGGTCTCTCATGCAGACGCCTTTTTTGAACTTTCCCGTAACTTCGATCTTCATCGTCTCGGGAACGCGGAACCAGTTGATGCCCGCGATATAGGATGCGGCTATGTCCGAGTTGCCGACGCCGGTCGCGAAGGCTCCGACCGCGCCCAAGAGGTTCATGTGGCTGTCCGTGCCGAGCACGACGTCGCCGGGCTTTATCATTCCGGCTTCGAGCATGACGTGCTGCCCGATGCCGTGGTTTATGTCGAAGAGGCGCGTTACGCCCTGCCGTTTGCAGAACTCGCGGATGATCTTCTGGTTGGCCGCGACCTTCTCGGAATGCGCGGGGGCCTGGAGGTCGAAGGTGAAAGCGAGCTTGTCGGGATCCCAGACCTTCGCATCCTTGCCCATCTCCTTCTCAAACTGGAGCACGACGTTCGCGCCGCCGAAGTCGCGGCATGTCGCCCAGTCTATCCTGCACCATACGCGGTCTCCGACCTTCACGGGATGGCCCGAGGCGCGCTCCATAATCTTCATTATCGACGTCTTGCCCATTGCGTTTATCCCCTTTCGCAGTCCGCGAAGATTCTTATTTCATACCGAGGAACGACTTGATCGACTCGAAATTGATGAAATCCGCCTTGTTCACCACGACCGCCTCGGGGCTGCGCAGCGTGCCGTCGCCCTCGTGCGCGTGGTTCGCGATGATGTGCCCCACCTCGTCAGGCAGTCCGTTGCGCAGCGCGATGACCGTGCCGGAGAACGGGTGACGCAGGTTCTTCCCGCAGCGCGATTTCACAGTCTCGCCCGCGCCGTTCTTCTCGTACTCGACGAGCTTGCCGACGTCGTGCAGCAGAGCTCCCGCGACGAGCAGATCGTTGTCCATGCGGAATTTTTCGTCCTTCGCCGCGTAGATGGCGTTGAACTCGTCCATCGCGAGCTTCGCTATGCGCGTAACGCCGCGGACGTGCGCGAGGTAGCTGAACGGGCAGTTCGGGATGAGGAGAGTGAACGGGATCTTGTCCATATCCTCAGGCTCCCAGCCGCCGCTTCTCAGTCCGTCCTCGATAGCCGCGACGACCTTGTCGCGCATGGCCTCGTCGTGAATCCATTCGATTTCGGGGAACAACTCCCTGATCTTCTCTTTCATGCCTTCTTCCTCCCGTTCAGTCTCTTTTGTTATTTATATGCCCGCCGCGATGCCTCTGTGCAGCGTGCGGTAAATCCTGTCTATGTGGCGCGAGGCCGCCTCGCGCGCGCGCTCCGCGTCGTGGTCGAGGATGGCGTCGTACATCTCGCGGTGCTCGTTGAGGAACGCGCCCTTGTCGTCGAGCAGGTTGTAAATCCTCTCGTGCGTCGCGAGTATCAAGTCGAAATTCATGCGCGTGATGTTGACGAATACGAAGTTGTGCGTCGCCTCCGCGAGCACGAGGTGGAAGTCGAAGTCCGCCTGAGCGCGGTCGCGCGGGAGCGCGAGATGCTCCTCCGTCGCCGTGATGACGCGCAGCAGACGCATGAGGTCCGACGGCGTCGCGCGCATCGCGCTCTCGCCGGCGATGGCCGGGTCGAGAATGCGCCGCGCCTCCATCAGCTCGAGAATAGCCGAGTCCTCGAGCTGAATCCCCTTGCGCTGGTCCTCGGCGATCTCGCGCGGCTGGCGCACGAAACGCCCTTTGCCCGCTATCGACTCTATGAGCCCGAGCAGCTCCATGACGCGGAACGCCTCGCGCAGCGAGCTGCGGCTCACGCCGAAGGTCTCCATGAGCTGGCGCTCCGAGGGCAGCGGGTCGCCCGGGAGCAGACGCCCGTCGGCGATCTCCTCCTTGAGCTTCTCCACAACCTTTTCATAAATTCTCGTAGTCTTAACTGGTGATTCCATCATTGTGAACAAACCTCCTAACTGGGTTGCCCAGTCTACTATATACCACTTTACAAGCGGCTTTGCAAGCGAATATTAAAACTCTAAATTATCCGAAAATTTAACGGCGCTTCACGCGAACAATAAATCCTACGATTTGTGAACGCGCCGCATATTCGCTCTGCGTCCGATTTTATCATACTTTCGCAAAAATTGCCGCGCCTTGCCGGACGCGGCGGGAGGGCGCGCGGTTTATGCGGTGCGCGCTAATGCACACTCTTTCACATATTGTCAGACCGGTCTTAAATTTTGCGCGCCTTCCGCGATTTCGGGCGCGGGCGCTGGATTTAGCGCCGCGCGCGGTGTACCATGAAGCGGCGGCGGAGCGCGGGAGCTTCCGCGCGCCGCTCTTAATAAGGAAGGGAACGGGACGACGATGAACATTTATGTCCGTACCAATAAATTTACGGCCGGGACGCCGGCCTTCGTCACGCAGGAAGACTTGCTCGCGCTGCGCGGCGCGCGTGTACTCGGCGTCAATCCGCCAGTGCGCGACTTCGCCTTCATGGACCTCTGGTCGAAGCCGCTCGGCCTGCTCTACCTGCTCCAGAGCCTGCGCGCGGAAAACTCCGTCGCGTTGCTCGACTGCGTATGGGAGGCGCGCGCGGGGCTGAAAACCTACGGGCGGCAGAAAACGGCCAAGCACGAAATAGAAAAGCCCGCGCCATACGCCGCGGTGCGCCGCCGTTACTTCCACTTCGGCCCGGCGCGCGAGGAAATCGCCGCGAAGCTCGCGGGCATGGAAACGCCCGACGTTATCCTCGTAACGTCGGTGATGACCTACTGGTATTTGGGCGTGAGGTGGATTATAGAGCTGCTGCGCGAAATTTTCCCTGCGGCGAAAATCGTCCTCGGCGGCGTCTACGCGTCGCTCTGCCCCGCGCACGCGGCTGCGCTCGGCGCGGACTGCCTCGTGCGCGGGCGCGCCGAGCCGGGCGCGCCATACCCCGCGATGGATCTATACGGCGCGATAGAGTACGGCGTATCGATGACGTCGTTCGGCTGCCCTTTCTCATGCGCCTACTGCGCCTCCGGTATTCTGTGGCCGCGCTACAGACGCCGCTCCCTTTCCGAAACGCTCGCCGAAATCGAATATCAGACGGCGCTCGGCGCGCGCGACATCGCATTCTACGACGACGCGCTGCTGCTCGGAAAAGAAGAATTCTTCTACCCGTTATGCCGGGAGCTCCGCGCAAGGTACGGCGGCGGGCTGCGCCTGCATACACCGAACGGCCTGCACGTGCGCCAGATAGACGAACGCTGCGCGCAGACGCTCGCCGAAAGCGATTTCAAAACGATACGCCTCTCTCTGGAAAGCATTGACCCGGAGATAGCGCGGGAAAGCTCCGACAAAGTCGCCCGCGGCGAATACGCAGCCGCGGTCAAAAACCTCCGCGCCGCCGGCTACGCGCCCGAGGACTGCGAAACATACATCATCGCGGGACTTCCTGGACAGGACATACGATCGGTGAAAGACACGATAAATTTCGTCTGGGACAACGGCGGAGTGCCAAAGCTCGCGGAGTTCTCCCCCATCCCGGGCACGCCGCTCTTCGAAGCCGCCGCGCAAAAACTCCCCGAGCTGCGCACAGAGCCGCTGCTTCAAAACAACTCCGTCTACTGCTCCTACTTCTCGCGCGACATAACGCCGGAAGAACTCCAGGAGCTCAAGGACATGACGAAGCGGAGGCTGTAATATGCGGAAATATAAGATTAAATAAATGTTTTATTGAATTGATTCTCTCAAAAGATCAAGATACATCGGCACGGTTTCCCTGTCGCCGAAATCCTCTTTTTCGTGCGCCTCCACGAAATATTCAAAGCCAAGCTTACGATAAAACTTATACGCGCCGGTCTCGGTTTTTGCGTCCACGGTAATAAAACGCGAGGCGCATTCGTTTTCAAGCGCGATTCTGCGCACATAGGCGACGATGACAGAGCCGAGCCCCGAGCGCTGAAACGATTCATCTATCGCAAGACGCGCGATTTTTGTCGCAGGATACTCCTGCATATATTTGGATTCGTCTATCAGCGCGAGGACGGTTCTTTGAAATCTTCTGTTTGAAACCGGATTGTTGTTGCAATGCGCATTATGGAATATTTTCCGTGATACTGAGCCGTTGCATATGCTCACATATCCCGCCGCCGTCCTTGCGCCGTTTCTCTCGGCTAAAAACAAGAACGTAGCGGCGAGCGATTCACGGCAATAAAGACACGCTCTCTCTTTAAGGAAACGGTCAAGCTCCTCGTTGCCGCAGGAAAACGAACCAACGGGCGATACGAGAAAATCGGGGATGACATCCCCGATTTTATATACTTCGAAATCCCGATTATTGGCCATTTTTTATATGTATAAACTTACACCGGGCGAGGCGCTCCTCAGCTTCTCTGAGCCGGCGGCTCTGTTCTTTGCCCAGAGGGCGGGGGCTCTTCACTTTCTCCGCGAAGCGGCGCGAATCCGCTTCGTCCAGTATCTCAACGTTCGTAGTAAACCTCCAGCTCATGACGCCGCCTCCTTTCTTGCTTCTTATTCACCATAGATTATATTATACGCAGCCGCCCGCTGCAAACTTTGCGGCGGAGCAGGTAATATATAAAACACACATTACAACAAAGAAAGGATGATCCACATGACACTAACGCCGCAGCTTATTGAAGACTATCTTCGCCGTCTCGCTGAGGACGAGCGCGGCGCGGCTACCATTGACAAATACCGCCGCGACCTGCTGCGCTTTTACGAATTTCTGCCGCCGGACAAGGCCGTCGACAAAGCCGTCGTGCTGAGCTGGAAGGAGCAGCTCGTCGCGCGCAAGTACGCGAGCTCCTCCGTCAACGTCATGCTCGCCTCGGTCAACGGCCTGCTCACCTTCGCGGGCCGTCCCGAGTGGCGCGCGAAGTTTCTCAAACGCCAGCGCGCGGCCTTCTGCGACGAACGGCGCGAGTTGCGCCGCGCGGAGTACGAGAAGCTCGTCGCGACAGCGCGCCGCGAAAAAAAGACGCGCCTCACGCTCATGATGGAGACGATATGCTCGACCGGCATCCGCGTATCGGAGCTCGCCTTCGTCACAGTCGAGGCCGTCCGCGCGGGGCGCGCCGAGCTCATGCTCAAGGGCAAATGCCGCCGAATACTCTTCCCGGCGGCGCTTGTACGCAAGCTCTCGCGCTACGCGGCGGAGCGGCGCATAGCGCGCGGCCCGATATTCACCGACAAGACCGGCAGCCCAGTCAGCCGCCACCGCGTATGGTACGAGATGAAAAAGCTCGGCGCGCGCGCCGGCGTGGCGGCGAGCAAGGTGTTCCCGCACAACCTGCGCCACCTCTTCGCGCGCACCTACTACGCGCTCGAGCGCGACCTTTCAAAGCTCGCAGACCTGCTCGGCCACAGCAGCGTAGAGACGACGCGCCTATACATAATCACCGCGGGCGTCGAACATCTGCGCCAGCTCGACAAAATGAAGCTGGTAATATAATTTTGCTTATGTTGAATAAGATTGATATGTGAGGTGATCGGGTAGGCGAAAATACGTATTTTTTATGAAAAACAGATAGAAAAGCGGAATATGCAGGCTTTTTTAAGAAAAAACGGGAAAGCTCCCCTATGGAATTTGTAAATCAAAATCCCCCGACGCTTTTTCGATAACCGCACAGAGGACGCGAGACCGCGGAAAACGGATGCGTGCAGCCTTTAAAGCCTTCACAAAAGCTAAAAAAATGCTATTATCTATATTGCGCACGCTTCTCATTTATATTACAATACCGTTACAAAAATTTAAAGAGCAACGTAAGCAAAATTATGTAAAGGCTCTCGCCTGAGAGTATACATAAGCAAAATTATGTCACAACAGCTCAGTTGCCTCTGTTCCTGTACCACCGTTAATGCAGCAAGCCGCGAAGCCGTGGCTGACGGCTCCGAAGCCGGGGCGTCGCGGATATGTAACAAAAAATTACATAAAGGGAAGGTGTCAGACAGTGAAGAGACTGTTGTGCTGTGTCATTATCCTCTTCACCCTGAGCGTCGTACCGCCGGCGTTCGGGGATTCTCCTTTGCCGACCTTCGACGAAGACGCCGTCCGCGTATACCCGTACATGCGCACGGGGACGCCCGACATCGAAGTCGAGCAGAAGGAAGTCAAGACGCACGAGGAATACCGCGAAGGCAACACGGGGACGGAGGAAGACCCCGCATTCTTCATCAAGACGATCAAGCTTACCGGATATCCCGTGCTTGACGAAAAGGGCGAGCTGCGAGCGATAACAGCGAAATACTGCGGGCGCAGCGTAAAAGTCCGCGAGCTTTCATCACTTACCGACGAAATCATAAACTACTGCCGCGAGCGCGGCTACACCATACCCCTCGCCGTCGTCCCCGAACAGGAGATTAAAGACGGCGAGCTCGAAGTGCGCATATACGTCGCGGAATACGACGACGTCGAGATAACCGTCAATTCGTCGGACATCTACGACAAGACGCTGAACCGCTACATTAGCTACCTCAAGCACGGCGACGTCATCACCGACCGCCGCCTCGAAACCGCGATGAACAACCTCAACGACCTCCCCGGCGTCCGGGCGCGCGCGATACTCCGCCCCGGCTCCGAGCCCGGCACGACGAAAATAGACATCGAAGTGCAGAAGCGCAAGATGTGGAACAACTACATCTTCGCGGACAACGGCGGCAGCGAATACTCGGGCCGCTACCGCTTCGGCTTCAACACCGAGATAAACAACCCATCGCGCACCGGCGATAAAATCATCGTCAGCGGCATGATAACGGACGAAGAGACCAAAAACTACAGCGTCCGCTACGAAATGCCGATAGGCGCGCGCGGCACACGCCTCGGCATAGCCTACAGCGAGACCAACTACGACTTCAACAGCTACAACTCCGGCATAATCAACCTCGACAACGTCGGAAAATCCAAAGGCGTCAGCGTCTACGGCCTCACGCCGCTCTACCGCAGCAAATCCGACCGCCTCACCCTCATCTACGGCTACGACCGCCGCGACATAGAAGAAGAACTGCGCTGGCGCAGATACGACCTCAAGCTCTACGACCGCGACAAAGACGCGGACGTCTGGCACGTCGGCCTCAGCGGCAGCCGCTACTCCGTCAACCAGTTCCTCCAGTACAGCCTCATCTACTGGTACGGCGACATATCGACCGACGGCGGGGCGTACTACGACGGCGGCTACCACAAATTCACCGCGGACATATTAAAGATATGGTACTGGGGCAAATTCAACGCGCGCGTCAGAGCCAGAGGCCAGCTCGCGAGCGGCCCGCTTGACGGCAGCGAACAGTTCTTCCTCGGCGGCATCAACGGCGTCCGCGCATACGCCAACGGCGACTACTACGGCGACTCCGCCTACACCGCCACCGGCGAGCTGCGCTACGCGCTCGGCGTCCCGGGCCTCGAGCTCGCGGCCTTCATAGACGTAGGCGCGGCGAAAGACCTCTACGCCGGCGACATATACCACCTCGCCGGATGGGGCCTCGGCCTGCGCTACTCAAAGCAGAACGACTGGTACGCGCAGTTCGACTTCGCGAGAAAAATCAACGGCCTGCCCGACCGCGACGGCGGCGACGACGACTACCGCCTCTGGTTCCAGGTCTACAAGATTTTCTAGCCGTCTTCCGTCATTCCGCGCTTCGACGCGGAATCCAGCGGCTTCAAACGCCGAAGCTCACGGGAGTCGGGAAGCCGCGCCACCGCGACGCCGCCGCCATATCGCCCCACTCTCTATGTCGCCCCAGAATGCACCTGTCTGGGGCCTCCCGCAGGGAATCGTGAGCATCTCATGTCGCCCCGTAAATTTTCTGTACGGGGCCTCCGGCAGAGAACCGTAAGGCAGGCAGAGACACGCGAGACGGCACCAACCACGGGCGGGAAACCGCGATACATAAGCCGCCCCGCACCGGCGGGGAACATACAAAATCGTAAGAGAGGAGAAAAACATAAATGATACACCAGCGCAAAATCCTTAAAGCGATAGCATACGCGATACTGCTGTGCTTCACCTCGCTCACCGGCGCGCAGCCGCTGTACGCCATACCGGCGAACACGCAGCTGCCGACACCGGGGGAACTCGGTGTTATTGGCACAGTTGATAATCCTGTATATGGCCCAGGCAATACAATGACAATTAATCAGCAAACACAGACCGCAGTCAATCGATGGGAGAACTTTTCCATCGGCGCTGACGCATCAGTCATCTTCACTGGGCCGCAAAACTTACCCAACGGCTTCAACTCCCTCAACTACGTAGCTAACGGAGGCCCGATATCCGAAATCTACGGACAGCTCACGGCGCTCGGCGGCAACATATTCATAGCCAACCCCGCGGGCGTCCAGATAGGCAACTCCGCGCAGATCAACGTCGGAAGCCTCTACGTGACGAACAAGGATATAGGAAGCGCCCTTGACGGTATAGATGAAGGGTCAACGAAAGAACAGATAATAGACGCGATACAAGGGCCATCCGTCGCGGCGACCAACGCCGAGCTCATGAGCCTCGGCGCGATAGTCAACGCGAAGAACGTCACCTTCGACGGCGGCAGAATAGTCCTCGACACAGAGAGAATATACGCCGAGCAGGACGGCGAAATGCAGAAGGTCGAAAACCTATCAGAGATACTTAACATAAAAACGACCGATACGAACAACGTCGTCCTCGGCTACGACGCGTATCAGGAGGGGACAGGCTACAACAACGCCGAAGCTAAAAAATTCTCCGTTACAAATAAAGAAGGCAAGTCTGAAACTGTCGACGGCTACATGTGGGTGCATGACCTTGACGAGCTGCAAGCAATGGACACTGACACACACAGTAACTACGCCCTCCGCAACTCCATTGACGCAAACGCGACGGCGGAAGCAACAAACCGTTTTGAACCTATCGATACATTTTATGGGAATTTTGACGGTCTTGGCTACAGCATTTTCGGACTGCATATCGATACAACTAATAATCCAGACGATTATGCAGGGCTTTTCAGTTCAACATATAAAGCGAATATCAGAAACTTCACGCTCAACGGCGGTTCGATATCCGGTGGGAAATACGTTGGCGCCGCGGTCGGTTCAGCAAGCGGCGGCATCATAGAAAACATCACAAACACCGCATCCGTCAGCGGGACAGGCGAGGGCGGAACTGGCGGCATCGTCGGCTATGCTGGCGATACGACAATGTCAGGCCTTAAAAACATTGGGACTATAAAAGGTGAAGTAAATTCCACAAACGTCGGCGGCATCGTCGGCTACATGATGGGCGGCTCGCTCTCCGGCGAGAGCTACAACCTCGGCGGCGTCACGGGCGGACATAACGTCGGCGGCATCGCCGGACAGGCGACGAACGGCGCGCATATCGGCGGCGATTCCTTCCAGATATTCAACCAGCTCAACGTCACCGGCGACTACAACGTCGGCGGCATCGCTGGCACGCTCTCCGGCGGCACGATAACCAACGCCGCGAACCACGGAAACGTCACGGCGGAAGGGCACACGACAGAGACTTACCAGTACCACAAAGGCGACGCTGCATGGATAGAGCAACCTAATGGTCAGAAGCAATTAGAAGTATATGAAAACACCATGGGATTTGTAGATGACATATACACAGCAAACACCGGCGGTATTGTTGGTAATGCAAGTAATTCTGCAATATCCGATACGGAGAACACCGGCGACGTTACGACATTAAAGACTCCTGGCGATATTGCTACCGGCACTTACTACAATGCCGGCAACGTCGGCGGCATCGTCGGGCGCGCTGAGGACACGAGGATAACTAACGCCGAAAACAAAGAAAACACCGTCGCGGGCGCGCACAACGTCGGCGGCGTCGCGGGCTTCCTGACAGGGGACTCGACTGTAAGCATCGGCGTGAACAACGGCGGCGACATAACGGCAACCGGAGCGCGCATAGACGACAACTTTGCAAGAGAAACGGTCAGAGGTGTATCAGGCGACGGCAATGAAAATTTCATCATCGGCAACATTGGGGGCGTCGTCGGCTACATCTTCGGCGATAATGCGAAAATAGAAAACTCCGGCAACCGCGGCACGGTACATTCTGCCGAAATTACCGGGAACAGCATACCGCTCACCGCGCAGGCCGCGAACGTCGGCGGCGTCATCGGGAAAATCAGCAGTGAGACCAACGGCACGCCTGAAATGCTTCAAAAAATAAAAGACGGCGAAGAAACTGCGACAGTCTCCAATTCATACAACACGGGCGACGTGCGCGGATATACGGGGGTCGGCGGAGTTATCGGGCAGATGTTCAACGGGTCCGTCTCCGGTTCTTACAATCTGGGCACGTTGAAAGCAACGCGAACGGTGGATGAGAACAGCAAGAAAAAAGAATCGCTCAATATGGGCGGAATCGTCGGCGATACGTCGGAAGAATCCGAAGCGCGCGCCATAATCTATGACGTATACAACGCGGGGCAGATAGGCGATGAAAACTTCTATTTCCGCGGCCGCCATGTCGGCGGCATCGCAGGCCGTCTCTCCGGTTTTGTCGATAAAGCCTACAACACCGGAGACATCTACAACGGCTACAGCACCGTCGGCGGGATTGCCGGATGGTGGTTCGCAGGGAAAATATCCAATGTTTTCAACACCGGCAACATAACCGTGAAGAACTTCGACGCGGAAAACAAGAGGTCGCAGGTCGGCGGCATCGTCGGCGACGCCGGAGCGGGTGCGGAAAGTCTCTCCTATGCCTACAACCTCGGCACGATAAGAAGTTTCGCGCAATATCTCTATGATTCCAAAACAGGCGGGAATGCGTATTCGCACCATGTCGGAGGTATCGCAGGAAGAATTACAAACAATCTAAAGATTGACAATGTATATACTCTTGGCAACCTCTACGCAGCTTCATTAACAGCCGCTGACGGCAATGAATACAAAAGCACAACCGAAACGCTCGGCGCAATATACGGAAGCGGAGGAGATCCAAATAATATTACCAACGCCAACTACATAACGCCGGAGAATCTGGAAAACACAGCACAGTCTAAGTTCGAAGACCTCAGCGTACAGGCACGTCTACAAGGTATCAACGTCGTTAAATACGAAGACAAGAGCAATGCCGACAAATACGAACTCAAAGATGCCAACGATAATACTCTTGTGAATAATCTTGATAAAACTAATGACTGGACCGTCAACTCCGGCGCATGGCGTCTCTACGAAGACGGTACGCCGATACTGAACGTCTTCACACCAAACATGGCCGCTACAGACGCATGGAAAGCGCAGCTTAAAGATACCGGCGCGACGGTGCAGTACGGCACCGCCTATAATCCGATGCTCACTATACTCAATCTGGAAGACGCCAACAATATAGACGGGGTTACATTCAACTGGGGCGACCTCGGGCTCTACGGCGCGGGCGGCCTTGCCGTCTACGGCGGCGGCCTGACGATTAACAACTTCGAGTCGGCGGGCGACGGACGCTACTTCGGCGGCACGATATTCAGCGACCACGCGCTCGCAATGAACGGCACAGGCACGAACTTCAACCTCGGCTCGGCCTCGAAGCTCTACGGCTCGTCGGTGACGCTCACAAACGGCGGAGACATATCGGCCTACGGCGAAATTACCTCGACGAACGGCGGTATCGAAATCACGGGCAAAAACGTTGAGATAATAGGCAGCCTCACCGCGAAGGCGCAGGGCGAGACAACCGAGATAGACGGCATCAGCGGCGCGTCGAGAGGAAGAATGGACACAACAGGCCTCAACGACCCCAACAAGCCTATGAAATCCGTCTCCGATATGTTTACATACACGACAGACAAAGCCAAAGACGATGGCAACATCACCGTCAACGCCTCCGGCGCGGCTGAGGTGCTCTACGGCAACCTCGGCACGGGAAGCGTCAGCACCGCGGGCGAATTCACCGTAAAGGGCGGCGTACAGGAAGACGGTACGCTGAACGGCGGCAGCGTCTACGTCGACAGCGACCTGACCGGCACGACGGGCGACATCAATCTGAGCGCCGGCGGCGAAGTTCTGCTCGACATCACGAATATAGCGAAGGCGAACAGCGACGGGCTGTTTGACAACGGTACAGAAGAACTGCACGCGTTCCTAGCCAACTATAAAAAGGGCGGCGTTCATAAGATAACCCTCAACAGTGCGAACGACGACGCGATAATCGCTATTGATATGTGGAATGGCAGCGCGTTCGACCTCAAACAGTATGATGACAAATATACCACTGATAACACGTTCGACAAAGCTATCCTCGGCCTCGGAGACATCGCGTCAAAGACGCACATCTGGATAAGCGACGCAGACCAGCTCAAAGGCATACAGGAATATGCGGAAGCGCACTCAGGACAGACTGACATTCTCGGCTACAACTTCGCGCTCAAGGACAACATCGACGCGACGGCTCTGACGGACTACAAAGAGATAGGCGGAGATGACGGCTTCTCCGGCACGTTCGACGGGCGCGGCTTCCGCATCATCGGGCTGAACGCTTCGGCGACGGACGCGGACAGCGCGAGCTCCGGCATATTCAGCACGCTCAGCGGGACGGTCAAGGACCTCCGCGTCTACGCCTCGAAGTTCTTCGGCGGCGACAACGCCGGAGTAATAGCCGCGAACAATAAAGGCACGATAACCGGCGTCACGACCTTCGGCAACCGCGTCGAAGCCGAGCACGCGGGCGGCATCGCGGGAACGAACGCGGGAACGATTGAATCGAGCGCGGCCTCCGACTCCGTCATAACGAACGGCGGCACGGCGGGCGGCATCGCGGGGACGAACACCGGCACCGGCACAATCGGCGCGATGGAAGGCACCTTCGTCACAGCCGAAAGCGCGGTAACGTCCGACACTAACGGCAATGCGACAGCGATCGGCGGCGTTGTCGGCAAAAACGAAAATAGCGGAAAAGTATACCTCGCCAACAGCCTCGGCGTAACGAACGGCGAAGGCGTCGATAAGGTCGGCGGCATCGCGGGCGACAACAGCGGCGAGATGTACAGCCTCTACAACGAAAGCGTCGTGACGGGAAAAGATAACGTCGGCGGCGTGGCGGGAACCAACAGCGGCAATATAACCAACGCCGTCAACACGACCGGCATAACCGCGACGGGCGATTACGCCGGAGGCCTCGCTGGCGTCAACAGCGGCACGATAGACAGCGGCCGCAACACCGGCACCATCAACGGCAAGGACTACGTCGGCGGCATGGTAGGCGCGAATAAGAAAGGCGGTATGCTTGAAAATCTCTCGAACGCCGTCACCGCGGCTATATTCGGCAGCGCCAACGTCGGCGGCATCGCGGGGACGAACTCCGGGACGATAACGAGCGACAACAACCTCGTCAACGAGGGTACGGTCTACGGCAATCAGTACGTCGGCGGCATCGCGGGCGTCAACGAGCAGGACGGCGTTATAGAGAAAGTCACAAGCGAAACGCTCGTCCTAAAGACGGCAGACGGAACGAACGCACAGTACTTCGGCGGCATCGCGGGACAAAACAAAGGCATAATAACCGACGCGACGAACGAAAGCAACGTAGAAGCCAAGGACGCGACATACGTCGGCGGCATCGCCGGGGAGAACACAGAGACAGGATGGCTGACAGGCAGCCTCGTCAACAACGGCGACGTGACGGGACTGAGCAACGTCGGCGGCCTCGCGGGTGAGAACAACAACAGCAGCCTGCTCAAGGGCAGCGCGGACAACCCGCTCCGCGTCACGAACAACGGCACGATAACGGCGACGGACGGCGGCGCGGGCGGCATCTTCCACACCAACACGGGAGACATCGAATACGCCGTGCTGACGAATAACGGAACGATTATCGCAACGGGCGAGAACGAGAACACAGGCGGCCTCTTCGGTTACAACAGCGGTAATATCGCTAACTCCACGCTCGCCAACAGCGGCGAAGTCAACGGCGGCGCGAACACCGGCGGCCTGATAGGATACAACACCGGTACGCTAACCGGCGGGCGCGGGACCGGCGAGAACGGCATGACGCTCTATAAGTATCAGATTTACAACAACGGCGCGGTCAGCGGCACAGACAACGTCGGCGGGCTTATCGGCCATAACGCCGAAGGCGGCGCGCTCTACGCGGGCTACAACACCGGAGCTGTCACGGCGACGGGAAATAACGCAGGCGGCATCGCGGGACAGAACGACGGAAGCGTCAGCAGCGTCTTCAACACGATAATGACGGCGTTCGAGAACGGCGCGACCGTCTACGGCGAAGTCACCGGCGCGTCGAACGCCGGCGGCCTCGTCGGATTCAACGCGGGTACGCTGACCGACGGCTACAACACGACGGGCGTGTCGGGCGGCGGCAACGCGGTCGGCACGAACACGGGCGTTATAAGCAGAGTCTACGCGACGAACACGACCGGCAGGCTGATAGACATCAACAAAGGCACGGCGTCGAACGTCTACACCTTCGCGGCGGGCGACGGAAGCGCGCGGTTCGTCTCCGAGGCCGAGAGAATGTTCAGCCGCTTCTACAGCGGCTTCGGTTTCGGCTCGGCGTGGAAGAACTACGACGGCTGGTCGACGCCGATGCTGAAGGTGTTCCTGACTCAGGCCGGATACAGCGCGGACACGGAGCTCGTGCAGACCGGCTATCCGATGAGCCTGCCCATCAAGGGCTACGTCGTCGCTGGCGACAACCTGATAGCCTACTACAAAGCAAACGCCCTGCTCGTGGCGCTCGCGAATACGGAGCTCGGCGAGGACTATCTCGCCTTCTACTCCACGCAGATTGCGGCGAGCGGCGAGGGCGCGCTCTTCAACCCGAACAACCTCGGCTACGACATCGACGTGAGGTACAGCATCGTACCGCTCTTCGAGCACAACGCCGGCTACCTGCACTGGCTGCACCGCGGCGGCGACCGCGAGCGGAATTTCCGCGAGCGCAAGGCGGAGATATATTTCCACGAGGGCGGCATGGTTCACGAAGAAGCTCTGTAACTCACGGCGCACCAACCTCCAGGCCGTCCGTCCCGCGGGCGGGCGGCCTTTTCGAAAAACAGGCGGCGGAGGCGGAATCCCCGCCCCGCCGCTTCGATTTCCGTAAGCGCGGACGGCGTGAACCTGTAGTTTGAAGCACCGGATATTTTTGTCGCGCCCCGCGCGGGCGCGTGAGTTGAAACGCTTATGTTGCACGCAAGCGCTTTACGGTGCCGGAGCGGCTTTATCGCCGCTCCGGTTTTATAGTGACTCACAAAGAAATACGGCCGCATCGTCATGCCGGGCTTGACCCGGCATCCAGCGTCTTTGAATACCGTCAAGCAGCGAAATCCGGAGCCGCCGGCCCTCGCGTCGGAACGCGGGGCGACGAAGTGTCGTTTTTTCTTATGAAGTTGAGCCGCCATATTCTGCGGCGCGCCGTTCGCGCCCTTATGGTATATAATTTTTTAGACGCGCGCGGACGCGCGGCGAATTTTTTGATATCTGCGTAAGGGGATGAGGCGATGGGAACGCCGCTTGAGAGGGCCGCGGCCTCCGTCTTTATGATTTTGCTGGGTTACGCGCTGAAACGCGCGGGATTTTTTTCAAAGAGCGACGCGGACACGGTCGCGAAGCTCTGTCTGAATATCACGCTGCCCGCCGCGATCATCACGGGCTTCGGCAGCTATAAGCAGGATTTTTCTCTCTTCGCCGTGATCGCGCTCGGCGCGTTCTGCAACGCCGTCGTGCTCGGCGTGTCATGGTTCATGTCGGTGCGCTCGACGCGGCGCGACAAGATTTTCCACATGTTCGCGCTGCCGGGCTATCAGATAGGGACCTTCACTCTGCCGTACATCGGCGGCGCGCTCGGCCCCTACGGCATCCTCGTCACCTGCATGTTCGACATGGGGAACGCGCTCTTCGCATGCGGCGGGACTTACGCGCTCGTCTCCGCGATGCCGTCGCTCGGCAGCGAGGCGCGGCCGACGATGAAAGAGTTCGTGAAGCGCGTTTTTTCGACGGTGCCGTTCGTCGTCTACATCGTCGCGCTCGTATGGGTGACCTTCATCAGCGGCGTGCCGCGCTGCATAGTCGCGCTCGCGGAGCCGATTGGCGCGGCGAACTCGTTCGCCGCGATGTTCATGATAGGCCTTATGATAGAGATTAAGACGAAGGGCGCGGAGCTGTGGACGGTGTTCTCCACGCTCGCGGTGCGCTACGCCGCATCCGCCGCGCTCGCGCTGCTTTTCTACTTCTACACGCCGTTCCCGCTCGTCACGCGCCAGATTCTCGCGCTGGTCGTATTCTCGCCGGTCTCGGCGCTCTGCCCCATCTTCACCGAAAAATGCGGCGGCGACACAGGCATGGCGGGCTTCGCGGGCTCCATCTCCATCGTCATAAGCGTGATAGCGATGACCGCCTGCATGGCGGTCATGGGGATTTAGCGGCGGCGCATAGGTATAGACTATGTCATTCCGGCAATCCTTTGGCCGGAATCTCCGCGATAAACGTTAGAGACGGCAGAGCGCTTAAACGCTCCGGCGCAGACTCACGTTTCATGCGGGAGGCCCCGGCCTGGAAATCGCCGGGGCGACATAGGGTCTATGTCATTCCAGCAGTCCTTTGGCCGGAATCTCCGCGGTAAACGTTAGAGACGGCAGAGCGCTTAAACGCTCCGGCGCAGCCTCACGTTCTATGCGGGAGGCCCCGGCCTGGAAATCGCCGGGGCGACATAGACTACGTCATTCCGGCAGTCTTCTGGCCGGAATCTCCGCGGCGGACACAAGAGACGGCGGCGCGAGGTTCGTCCCGCGCCGCCGTCTTTATTTAATCGGCTGTTTTTAATATCTCGACTGGTAGACGGTTATTTCGCAGCTCGCGTTTGTGTTGTCCGTCGTCGAGAGCTTTATCTTCGCAGTGCGGCTTTTGCCCGTGTCGTTGCGGTCGACGTCGAGGTGCATGTAGTTGTCGCCGCCGTTCGTATCTACCTTGACGCTGTCGATGGCGCACCACGTTCCGCCCTCGGTGACTTTCGCTTCCCATTTATAGCATGTGCCTACGTCTACAGTCACAGTTTGCTCCGCGGCGTTGACATCGACGCTGTTCGCCGCTATGAGCGGCGGCTTTATCGCGTCGAAGGGGACGTAGAAGGTCGTCGTGTCGGTCATGTAATCCCAGTGAGAGGCGGCGTCAGTCCTTATCCAGAAGGCGTAGCGTTCGCTGGAGGACTGTCCGCTTATCCACTTGAAGCTGAATTTGAAGCCCGTGACGGCGTCGCGCGCACCCGGCGCAATCTGCCACGTCCACTGGTTCACTGGCGAGAAGAGGCTTCTGGAGGCGATGGGCGGCTCTTTGAACTTGTTGTAGGACATGAAGGGATGTCCCGTGGTCTGCGGGCGCGAGAAGGAATACGTCCACGCCGCGCGCTTTGCGCCGCCCAGCCCCTGCGAGCGGTTTTCCACCTGGCAGTCGGAGACGGTGGAGCTTTTTTCATAGCTGAAGCCGCCGCCCGCGCTGAGCCCGCCCGACGCAGCCAAGCCGGAGAAGCCAAAGTTTCCTCCGAAGCTGAACGAAGCGCCCTCGCTTTCCGAGGTCGAGCCTATTGAGCTGTCGGGCTTCGGCACGAGGAGCTCCGCGTTGTTTGTAATTTCCGCACCTTTTTCGTCGACGAGCCAGTTGTCGAAGGAGTAGGAGACGGTATATCCCCATACGAGCGCCGGATAACTGTCCGTCGGGCTGTTGCTTATGCCGTAAACGCCGGAGGGGTTGAGCTGCGCGGACTGCTTCACAAAGTACCAGTCCGTGTCGCGCTCTTCATCGCCGCCCGCCGCGTTGTACGTATGGCAGGCGTAAACGTCGACAAAAATCTTAAAGATATGTCCGTGTACCGTAGATGCGTCGAAGGTCTTGCGGTACATCCGCGATATTTTTTTGAGGTCGTCTCCCGCAGCGTTGGAGGCGTTGAGCGCTTTGGCGACGGCCTGTTTTTCCGCCGCCGTTTCCGCGGCCTGTATGTCGGTCGAGAAGAGCCACTCGATTATGCTTTCCGCCATCACGCGGTCGAGCTCGGCTTCGTCCTCGACGGTTATCAAGTCTTCAAAAAGTATATCGTTGTCGATTGTATCCGTCGGGAAGTCAACGCCTTTGTTCTTTAATTCTTCTTTGGTCACCGGCTTCCAATCTTTATCTATGACCGTGAACGTGCCGTCGCCGTTCTCTTTCAGTCTCCATCCGTACTCATCAAGCTCATGTTCCAGCGCCGTCATCTCTTCGCGGTCTTCGGCCGTCGGCTCGGGGTTGCCGGCGATTTCGAGATATTCGTCCACGCTCACTTCGACGCAGATGTCGCCGCTTGTTACATCGTCGATATCCGCGCTCGTCGGTATCTCGTAACCTATCTTTTCCAGTTCTTCCAGTTCGTCCTTCGGCACTGATATGTATATCGTATCCGGCTCTATGTCCAGCGGCTCGGGCTCTTCGGCGGCGAGGGTCGTGTAGCTCAGCACGTCGCCGTCGATGTTCTTGATGCCGAAGAATTCTACGTAGTCGTAGGCCGGCAGCTGCGTGCCGTCTTCGCTTTCGCCGCTCTCGGGCATGACGAAGTTCGGCTCGAACCCCATTGCCTCAAGGAATTCGTTGACTTCGTCCGCGGTCGCGTGCTCTATGCCGACGGCGTAGCCCGCTTCGAATACGCGGCGAGCGTCGTCCGCGGTCTGGTCGTCTATGCCCTCGCCGTCCTCGTATGAAATGAGGAGCGGCGCGTCGGTCTGCCCGCCGTACGGCGCGCAGCAGGCGAGCGTGTAGAGCGCGTCCGCTAAGCCGCCGTGCAGCTCGCCCGCGACGTAGAGCTTCTCGCGCGCCGTGCCGTCGGAGCCTCCGCCGCAGCCGCCAGCCGCCGCGACGAGCGCCGCAAGCAGCAGAGAGAGGCAGCAGTTTTTGAGTTTTTCCTTTGTAAAAAGCCTGCCCATTGAGTCACGTTCCTTTCCGTCAGTTGGAGTGTACGCCAAGTTTTTGATACGGTTCGGCAATCTTTTGATTTTCGATCATTATATATTTTTTTACCGCGCGGCGCGACGGAGTGGATTTATAGTGGTTTAACTTTACAAGAAAAACGACATAATTTGTCGTCCCGCGCTTGACGCGGGACCTAGCGACTTTTGTTCCATGCGTCGTGTATACACAAGCCGCTGGATGCCGCGTCGGAGCGCGGCATGACTAGATATTGTTTATCTTGTTTATGCGGTTAATTGACTATACGGGGTTTTCCGCTGCGCAGGGCGGTATGCTGCGATTTGCGCCGCGAGCGAAAAGGCCGGCGTTTTGCGCGCCGGCCCGTCTTTTGCGTTATTCAAAAAGTCCCGCCCTAGCGCCTTGGCAGGCGCCCCTCCTCGGGCAGGTATTTCATCGGGTCGAGCGGAGTCCCTTTCGCGTTGCGCAGCTCGAAGTGAAGGTGGTTGCCCGTCGCGCGTCCCGTGCGGCCCACGGCGGCGATTTTGTCGCCCTGTTTGACGTGCTGGCCTACTTTTACGTAGTTCGCGGAATTATGCGAGTAGAGCGACCAGAGGCGGCCTCCGTGGTTTATCACGATGACGCGGCCGTAGCCGCGGAAGCCCGGGCCGTTGTTGGAGACTACTTCGACGACGCCGTCCAGCACGGCGTATATCGGCGTGCCGCGCGGCGCGCTCATGTCCACGCCGTCGTGGCGGCGTCCTTTGCGCTTGATGCCGCGCCCGAGGTAGCCTTCGCGCAGGGGCCATATTACCTCCTGGACGATGTCGGGCGCGCCGCCGGAGAGCATGACCTCGCGGTCCCACGCGCCGCCCTCGGGCGAGGCGAGCTTGCGGATGGCCGTCTCGAGCGGGTCTTCCTGGAATTCCTGGTAGTCTATGTCGGCGGCGCAGGCCGCCGAAGCGACAGCCGCCGTCAGCATCAGCGCGGCGGCGAATATTTTCAGCTTCATAGCTTATCCATCAGGGAGAGCATTTCGTCCATTATCTGCGGGTCGTGTTTTCCGCGACGCGTTTTGAGCGAATGGTCGGCTCCCTCTATCGCGTAGAATTTTTTGCGCTCGTCGGGTATTTTTATCGAGCCGAGGAGCGAGCGGCAGGCTTCCTCGGTGAATACGGCGTCTTCGGTGCCGCGGAAGGCGAATACTTCGCCCGCGCGGACGTGGTCGACCATGTCGGGCGCAACCGTGGAGCGCAGGGTCGAGAGTATGGGCATCGGCATCATTACGCGTTCGGCCTCGGGCGTCGCTGTGAGGCCGGTGCCTGAGAGTATGATTCTGTCGGCGCGCACGTCGGGCAGGCAGGCGAGCAGCAGCGCGATGATGCCGCCGAGCGAGAAGCCCCATATCCAGAGTTTCGCGGGCTTCTGCGCGAGCACCAGGTTGAGCGCGGCGAGGCAGTCGTCGTGCTCTTCGCCGAAGGTTTTGCCGCCGAAGGATTCTTCTATCCAGGCGAGCGGCTCGTCGCATTCCTCGCGGCTGACGGAGACGCGGCCGGTCTCGCAGAGCCACGGCGTGACGCCGCGCGCGGCGAGGATTTCCGCGAGGTGGCGGAATTTGTTCCGGTGTCCGAGGTTTGCGCTGCTGTGTACGCCGTGGAGCAGCAGCGCGTGCGTGCCGTCGGGGCTGTCGGGGAAGAGGCGGCTTACGCGCACGCCGGTGTCGCCGAAGGCCGAGGGTAGTACGGTTATTTCGTCTTTGAATCCGCAGTCCATAATAAAAAAACGAAGAAGGAGGAAAGCCCCCTTCTTCGAGCGCGTGTCTCCGTTATTTGCCCTGGTGCGCGGCGAGGGCGCAGGCAGTGGCGATCGAGAGGAGCTTCGTCTCGGGCGAGTCGGCGCGGCTCGTGAGGATGACGGGCGCCTTGGCTCCGAGGACGATGGCCGCAGTCTTGTTCTCCGCGAAGTAGACTATCGACTTCGCGAGGATGTTTCCGGCCTCGATGTTCGGCACGTGGAGGATGTCCGCGTAGCCCGCGACTTCGGACTTGATGCCCTTGTGCTCGGCCGAGTGCGGCGAGACGGCGTTGTCGAGCGCGAGCGGGCCGTCGATGACGCAGCCCTTGATCTGTCCGCGGCGGTTCATCTGCGTGAGCAGCGCGGCGTCGATGGTCGGCGGCATGTCGGGGTTGACTACCTCGACGGCGGCGAGAGCGGCGACCTTCGGGCAGGCGACGCCGAAGGCGTGCGCGAGCTCGACGACGTTCTTGACGATGTCGACCTTGACCTTGATGTCGGGATACATGTTGAAGGCGGGGTCGGAGACGAAGAATATGCGGTCGTAGCCCTTGACCTGGTGGATGTAGACGTGGGAGAGGGTCTTTCCGCTGCGGAGGCCCTTTTCCTTGTTGAGGACGCCGCGCAGGAAGTTCGCGGTGGCGACCATGCCCTTCATGACTATCTGGGCCTGACCTGTCGAGACGAGCTCGACGGCCTTGAGCGCCGCGGCGGCTTCTCCGCCCTTCTCGTCGACTATTTCATAGTTGGCGAGGTCTACGCCGAGCGAAGCGGCGACTTCCTTAATCTTGTCCTCGTCGCCTACGAGGACCGCGTTGGCTATTCCGGCCTTGCGGGCGCTTTCGACGGCCTCCATGACCTCGGCGTCTTCGGCGCGCGCGACGCTGATCTTCTTCGGTCCTACCGCCCTCGCGTACTCGAGAAGCTGATCAAGATTGCGAATCTGTTCCATATCGATAATGACCTCCCTGTGGTTTTGCGGCCCCGCCGGGGCCTTCGTTTATCTGTTTCCCTCTGCAATTATACACGGAATTTTCGAGTTGCCGCGTCTTTTTACGCAATTTCCTAGGATTTTACTCCGAGCGAAATTATCAGCGTGAAGGCCTTCTCGGGCGGGATGTCGAGATACTCTATGTCGCGCTCGTCGAAGAAGAGGACGAAGCCCGTCGTCGGGTTCGGCGAGGTCGGCACGAAGACCGTGACGCGCGCCGTGCCGTCGGGCATCTCCTCGCGCTTCGAGACGAACGCTATGACGTAGCCCTTGCCGACCGGTATCTTCACCGTGCCGAGGTAGCTAGAACCGCCGCTCGCCGTGAAGGTCTGCAAAATGTCGCGGAACGTAGCGTACCAGCCGCCGATTACGGGAATCTTCGTGATGACGAGCTGCTCCAGCAGGCTAAGCAGCGAACGCTCGCGCCGCCGCAGCTTGCGCCCGATGTAGACGAGCAGGCATACGAGGAAGACGATGATGAGCGCCGTCGAGCGGCGCGACTGCGTGAAGCCGAAGATGAGCGCGCCGAACATCTCGCATAGATAGATAAGATAGTAAAAGACGAATACGAAGAGCGCGAGCGGCAGCAGAGCGACGCAGCCGAGAAAAAAGTCGCGCCCCAGCGTCCGCAGGAAGCCCGCCTCTCCGCCCTTTTTCGTATTTTTCCCTTCGTCCGCCATGACGCGCCTCCGATGCTTGTCAACCGCCCCCGCGCGCGTTATCCTATCGGGAGAAACGCTTTAGGAGGAAGCAGAGATGAAGTCCGACAGAAACTGGGTGTATTTCATCACCCGAATCATCGTCACGATATATTTTACACTCTACCACCGCCTCTCGGTATACGGGAAGGAAAAGATACCGCGCGACCGCCCCGTGATAATCGCCTCGAACCACGCGAGCTACCTCGACCCGCCGGTCGTCGGCTACGCATTCTTCCCCGGCTACCTCAAATTCATTGCGTGGGATAAGCTGTTCAGCTTCCGGCCCTTCGGCGCCTTCCTGCGCGCGATGGGCTCCGTCCCCGTCTCGCAGCAGGACAAGAACAGCTCCGCGGCGCTGCTGCGCCTCGTCATGGGCTTCATCAAAGAGGGCTTCAACGTATTCATCTGCCCCGAGGGGCACCGCACCGAGGACGGACGGCTCCAGCCGCTCGAGGGCGGCGTCGCGATAATGGCGCTCAAGACCGGCGCGCCAGTCGTCCCGACATACGCGGCGGGCACGTGGCGCGCGCTCGCGCCGCACATGCGCTTCCCGCGCCCCTGCAAGCTCACCGTCACCTTCGGCGACCCGATAGACCCCGCGCAGCTCCCCGAAGGGCTGAACGAAAAAGAAAAGCGCCGCTACATCCTCGATAAAATCGAGGAATTCTACAAAGAGCAGGACGCGGCAGACAAGGCGAAGCACCCGCTGCCCGAGCGCGGCGCGGCGTAAAAGCGCGCGGCGCGGTATAATTTACGAAACGTCATTCCGTTCCCGGGGAAGCTTCCGCGGGCAGGGAAAAGCACGGCACAGAAACAGACGGGCCTTTTCTCTGGAAGAAAAGGCCCTTTTTATATACGGAGGGATGAACTCATGGAGGAAAACAGAATCGGCGTCGCCGCCATAATCATCGACAACCCCGACAGCGTGCAGGAAGTCAACGAAGCGCTCCACAAATTCAGCCGCCTCATAATCGGCCGCCTCGGCATCCCATACCGCGAACGCGGCGTCGCCGTCATCTCCGTCGTCCTCGACGGCACGACCGACGACATCAGCGCGCTCACGGGCAAACTCGGGAAAATCAGCGGCGTCACCGTAAAGGCCGCCGTCTCGAAAAAGTAAAGGAGGTGGGGCAAAAATGGCGCTCACCGACACGCCGCGCTCCAACCGCCTGCACATAGCCTTCTACGGACGGCGCAACGCCGGGAAGTCGAGCCTCATAAACCTCGTCACGGGCCAGCAGACCGCGCTCGTCTCCGAGCACGCTGGCACGACCACCGACCCCGTCATAAAAAGCATGGAGCTGTTGCCGCTCGGCCCGATAGCGGTAATCGACACCGCGGGCCTCGACGACGAAGGCGACCTCGGCGCGCTGCGCATAGGCCGCTCGAAAGAGATGATGGACAGGACCGACCTCGCCGTCCTCGTCATAGCCGCCGACACCGCAGGCGACACAACGCGCGAACGCGAATGGCTCGCCGAGCTGCGCGCGCGCAAAACCGCCGTAATAGGCGCGCTCAACAAAACTGACAAACTCGCGGAAGACGAAGCCGAAGCGCTGCGCGCGAAGCTCGAAGCCGAGCTCGGCGTGCCCTTCGCGGCAGTATCCGCGAACGACAAAACATGCCGCGCCGCCCTGCTCTCCGCGATAGTCAAACACGCGCCGTCGGACTTCGAGGCCCCCGCGCTCACGGGCGACCTCTACGCCCCCGGCGCGAAAATCGTCCTCGTAGCGCCGCAGGACATACAGGCCCCGAAAGGCCGCCTCATACTGCCGCAGGTGCAGGTAATCCGCGACATCCTCGACAACGGCGGCAGCGCCTTCGTCTGCACCGCCGACCGCTTCCGCGAAACCCTCGACGCGCTCAGAGAACCGCCCGCGCTCGTCATCACAGACTCGCAGGTCTTTGCGCAGGTCGATAAAATCCTGCCGCGCGAAGTGCCGCTCACCTCGTTCTCGATAATCATGGCGCGCGCCAAGGGCGAGCTCTCCGTCTTCATCGAAGGCGCGAAGGCGATAGAAAAACTCGGCCCGCACGACAAAGTGCTGATAGCCGAAGCTTGCACCCACGCGCCGCTCAACGAGGACATCGGCCGCGAAAAACTCCCGCGCTGGCTGCGCAAAAAAGCCGGAGAAACGCTCTCCGTAGATATAAACGCAGGGCAGGACTTCCCCAAAAACCTGAAAGACTACGCGCTCATCCTCCACTGCGGCGGCTGCATGTTCACACGCAAACAGCTCATGTCGCGCATAATCGAAGCCCGCGAAGCCGGCGTGCCGATAACGAACTACGGCGTAGCGATAGCGCAGCTCAACGGCATCCTCGACAGAGTGACGGAGGTTTTTAAAAAATAATAAGACAAGAAAAGAGGGCGGCTATATAATGCCGCCCGAACTGTACCGGGCCAGCAATGCGGGGTGCATCCACAAAGCGGCCGGCTTGAGATTATTGGAATGTGCAATTTTACCACGGAACGATTTTTCCCGGATTCAGTATATTATCCGGGTCAAAGGCAATCTTCACACGTTTTATCAAATCTATCTGTGTTGAATCAAGAAAACGAGCAACGTCATGCGCGCGTTTCAGCCCGACTCCGTGTTCGCCTGTAAGCGTGCCGCCGAGCTGCGCCACAAGGTCGTACAAAGCGTACTTAGCGTTGTTGATAATATCCTTCCACTGCGGAGTTTCGTCTTCAAGATAAAGGGAAACATGCATATTGCCGTCTCCCAAGTGGCCGTATGCGGCATATTTAACGCCGCACTCGCCGCAAATCCGCTGCAGCCCCTCCATGAGCTCCGCGCAGCGGCTGGTCGGCACGACTATATCTTCGTTCGCTATCTGTACAGGGGCGTAAGACCATACCGCTTCCGCGATGCTCTTGCGCCCCTTCCATAATTTATCCTTCGTGGTTCTGTTGTCCGCGACGTAAATTTCCAGAGCGCCGTTTTCCATACAAATGTCGCCTATTTTTTCAATTTCATCCGATAAACTTTCCCTATCGTTGCCTTCAAACTGAAGAATCAAATGGGCGTCAGCCTCATGCGAAAATGGGAATTTAGTCTGTAAATATTGTTCAGTCAGCAACATAGACTGTTTATCTATAAATTCAATGGAACTTGGCACAGCCTTACCGCGCGTCATAATTTCAGGGACGGCCTTGATCGCCTGCTGCACGGTCCCGAACGGTACAAGCAAATCAACAATGAATGAAGGGCTCGGCATAAGCCTCAGGATAATTTTAGTTATTATGCCAAGCGTCCCCTCAGAGCCCACCATAAGATGCACGAAATCATACCCTGTGACATCCTTGCGCCTTTTTCCTCCAAACTGGGTAACTCTTCCGTCAGGAAGTACGACCTCAAGGCCCAGAACATGACTGCCAGTCGCTCCATACTTTATGACCTTATTACCGCCCGCGTTTTCAGCGACGTTGCCTCCGATAAAAGAGACATCTCCGCTGCACGGGTCGCCGGCATAGAGAAGATGCTTTTCAGCCGCGGCTTTATTTATCTCAGAAGTGACGACGCCGGGCTCGACCGTAATAGTCAAATTATCCAAGTCCAGATCGAGGATTCGATTCATGCGCTCTAAGGATAATTCTATGCCTCTGTACGCGGGGACAGCGCCTCCGGAAAGCCCCGTGCCTGCGCCGCGCGGAGTTACTGGTATTCTATGGGAGCAGGCGTATTTCATCAGGGCTGATATCTGTTCTGTATTTTCAGCAAAACAGACGACGTCGGCCGTGTACTTTTTATCAAGAAGATGCGGAGCGACCTCGTCTCTGGAATAAGCCTCAACCTTCTCTGCATCGGCAGAAACGCCGGAGACACCGAATATTGCAGTCAAATCCTCGACAGTCTGCGACGTTACCTTCGAGAAATTAAAATTATATGCCGTCATATCCTTTCCTCCCTTTTAATACGGTCGATAAGCATGGGAACAATGTCCATAAGATCGCCGCAAAGAGCCACGTCGGAGACCTTAAATATCGGAGCGTCCGGATCTTTATTAACGGCTACTATTTTCTGCGACGTCTGCATACCGGCAAGATGCTGCACGGCACCGGATATGCCGATTGCAAAGTACAGCTTGGGAGAGACTACCTTGCCAGAAAGGCCGACCTGATGCCGATACGGCATCCATTTAGCCTCAACGGTCGGACGAGAAGCTCCGATTCCTCCGTCAAGCAGTTGGGCTAGTTCCTCAAGTATCTTGAAATTTTCAGGACGGCGCAGTCCCTTGCCTCCTGCAACAACCACGTCTCTGTCTTGTATATTCACATCGTCCGCCCCGCTTGACTCCATCGATAAATTTTCTATGCGGCTTGAAAATACATCGGCCGGCGCGTCGTAATATATGACTTCGCCGCATCGTTCCGCCGCGGCCGGCACGCGGAACGTTTTGGGACGGACTGTCGCCATCTGAGGCACATGGTCCGGCGTTTTTATCGTCGCCATGACGTTGCCGCCTATCGCCGGCCGCGTCTGCAGCAAAAGTCCCGAGGCCTCATCTATATCAAGTTCCGTGCAGTCCGCCGTCAGTCCCGTATGCACCATCGCAGCCACAGCGGGCAGATAGGTACGCCCGGCAGTCGTCGCGGGCGCAAGCACTATTTCTGGAACAAATGAAGTTATAACATGGGAGACAGCCTTTGCAAAAATTTCTTGATTGAAAAATTCAAGAGAAGGATTTTGAACGACTATGACCTTATCCGCTCCGTATTTAAAAAGTTTGTTGACATCGTCGCCTAAAGTGCAATAACACAGCAGGCATGATACTTCGGTGTTCTTTTTATCGGCAAGCTCCCTGGCCTTGCCTATAAGCTCCAATGTTACGGAATGAATTTTATTTCCCCTAACCTCTCCGCAGACCAGCACCCCGGATGCGATTGTGTCGTTTCTCAGCATTGGCCCATCCTCCCAGCTATATGACCGACATTCCGCGCAGCGTTTCGACTACCTTCTCAACGCCGGCGCTGAGTTCTTTCCCTCTGTAAAACTCGGTTTGACGGAATAATTTAGGATGCTCGATCTTCACAACTCTGGTAGGCGAGCCTGTAAGCCCCGCTTCTTCTTTGCGGATTTCAAGATCTTCCGCACTCAGAACGGCGACCGGCATCCTTCGAGCGCGCTTTTTCCCGCTAAGCGTCGGCATCTGCGGCTCGTTTATGTTGTTTAGTACCGTAAGAAGACACGGAAGCTGTATTTTCTGCGTTTGTCTCCCGTCTTCTATACTGCGTTCAGCAATAATATGCGAGCCCGTAAATTTTATAGAACTTACATAAGTGGCGCACGGTATATTTAAGAGCGCAGCAACCTCAGGCCCGACCTGCCCGGTCTCCCCGTCGGTCGCTTTCTCCCCGGCCAACACGACGTCGAAAGGCCCAAATTTTTTGAGTGCTTTGGTAAGCGTAAGAGACGTCGCCCAACTGTCAGCACCGGCGAACAAACGGTCGGAAAGCAATACGGCGCTGTCGGCGCCTAAAGACAGAGTTTCTCTCAAAGCCCATTCGGCAGACGGCGGCCCCATTGAGATGACGGTGACTTCGCCGCCGAAATCATCGCGGAGCGCAAACGCCGCCTCCAAAGCATTAAGGTCAAGAGGATTCACAATGCTGTTTGCGCCATCTCGTATCATGGTCCCCTTTACAGGATCCATTTTAACGTCGTCCGAGTCCGGCACCTGCTTGATAAGAACGGCTAGCTTCACTGACGCTCACCCTTTTCTTGATAATATTGAAATTCTCCACGATGTACTAAAACTTAATACATCAACCTAAAAAATATAGGGGTTTATAATTTGTATCCAAAAATATAATAGCCGATTTCTCATGAATTTACAACTATAATCAAAAAATTTTTATGTATATTTTTGTATCCAAACTCTTGTAATTGTCTCTCGACACTGTTATTATATTTGACGTAGATTTTATGCAGCAAAAGTTACTATATTGGAATTGACGCCAGGACTCCAAGAAAATTGCAATCAGTGTTTTTCACTGCCGTTACAGGCGGTGTCATACCTAAATCCAATTGTCAAAGGAGAGAGTGACATGGTAAAGAATCGGCAATTTTTATCAGTTTTTGCGCTTGCGGTCTTGTCTATCTGTCTTTGCACACAGCACGCATCCGCCGCAATCAAAATGAAGGTCGCGTATGTCGTTCCGGAAGCGCAATCCACGCACGTAGCCGCGGTGGAATTTTTCAAACCATACGTTGAAGAACACACAAACGGAGAGATTATTGTCGAGCTATATCCGAACGGACAGCTTGGAGGCGACCGGCAGGTAATTGAAGCCGTCGGCCTGGGAACGATACATATGACAATTCCTGCCGTCGCGGTATTGTCCGGCTTCGATGAACATTTCCAGGTTTTCGACCTTCCGTTCTTATTTAATTCCAGAGAAGAAGCTTACAAGGCGCTTGACGGCGAACTTGGCGAAAAGCTCAATGCCCTGCTTCCGCCTATCGGTCTGAAAAATCTCGCTTATGCGGAAAACGGTTTCAGAATGGTAACGAACAACAGAGGCCCCGTGGCGAAGCCAGAGGATTTAGCCGGTCTGAAAATACGCACGATGGAAAATCCGATACACATAGCGACATTTAAGGCATGGGGGGCAAACCCGACGCCAATCAGCTTCGGCGAGCTTTATACCGCGCTTCAGCAGAAAACGGTGGACGCAGAAGAAAACCCGATTCCGCTTATATATACATCAAAATTCAACGAAGTACAGAAATATTGTTCGCTGACCGGTCATGTATACGCCGCGACATTGCTTCTAGTAAACGACGCTTGGTTCAACGGTTTGTCGCCCGAGCATCAAAAGGTCTTGATGGAAGCGGCTGCGATATATCGTACCGAACAGAGAAAAATATCGGCACAGCAGGACATCGAAATGATTGAAGAACTGAAAAAGACAGGCATGCAGATCAACGAGCTGACGCCGGAGCAGAAGAAGGCTTTTGCGGATTCAGCTTCATCAGTGTACAGCGAATTCGCTGAATCCGTGCCTGGAGGACAGGATCTCATAGATTTAGCGCGCAAAGCTATCGAATCTAAATAATTCAAATTCATATAAAATGAGGCCGAGCCTAAATTTCATAAAAAAGGGAAAAATAAAGGCGGGCCTCATTTTTTATAAGAAGGTGAGAGGAGTGCGTGAGTCGTGACATTAAAGAAATTATGGGATCATTTGGAAGAATATATTCTTGTCTACAGCATGATGTTCTCTGTCGCGCTTGTTTTCCTTCAAGTCATAATGCGTTACGTTTTCAGCAGTTCATTGTCATGGAGCGAAGAACTGGCAAGGTACTTGTTCTTATGGCAAATATGGCTCGGCGCTAGCTACGCAGTGAAAGAACGCAAGCACCTGCGTATCGAGGCGGTTCAGAGTATGATCAAATCCGCCAGCGGAAAAATCCGTTTCGAACTGGTCGCGTTATTTCTATGGCTGGTTTTCAGTATCTTTATGGTTTATAAAGGAGGAGAGCTTGTAAAGCTTTTATTCATTCGCGGTCAAGTATCTCCAGCCATGCGTGTTCCTATGGCGTACGCCTACGCGTCCGTACCTGTCGGCTGCCTCCTTATGTCAGTACGGCTGATAGCGGAAATCATGACTATGTTTAAGGAATATTCATTATCAGAAGGAGGAACAAAGTAATGGCCATATTGGTGCTTTTCGGTTCTATGACGATTTTCCTCGCCCTTTCGCTTCCGATAGGCATAGCGCTCGGGATGTCCACCGCTATCGCCCTCGTCTACACAAACTCCATACCCTTGATAATGATAGCGCAGAATGCGTTTGCGGCGCTCGACTCGTTCCCGCTGCTCGCGATACCGTTTTTTATGCTGGCAGGCTCGCTTATGAGCTACGGCGGTATTTCCAAGAGGCTTGTATGTCTTGCCGAGGCGATGGTTGGAGCAGTCCAGGGCGGGCTCGCGATGGTAACTGTCACTGCATGTATGTTCTTCGCTGCAATTTCCGGTTCAGGACCTGCGACAGTATCCGCCATTGGCTCATTTATGATTCCGGCCATGAATGAAAAGAAATACGACCATGATTTCGCAGCCGCGCTTACGGCTGCGGCAGGATCTATCGGGGTTATCATCCCGCCGTCCATTCCGTTTGTTATTTACGGAGTAGTCTCCGGCGTATCTGTCGGCGAGCTTTTTATAGCGGGTATCATCCCAGGCATCATAATCGGATTCTCTCTGATGGCGCTTTCAAGCCGTGTAGCGAAGAAGCGTGGTTATCCAATCTCACACAACCGTATGCCAGTTTCCCAGGCTCTTCGCGAAGCGTTGTGGGCGCTTCTCGTGCCGGTGATTATTCTCGGCGGCATATACTGCGGCATATTTACGCCTACAGAGGCGGCGGTTTGCGCTTCCGTCTACGCCATCATCATAGGGAAATTTGTTTATAAGGAACTCGATTTCAAGACTACATACGACGCTTTTAAGGATGCCGTTCTTGTAAACGGAGCCACAACGTTTATGATCGGGCTCTCCATGTCTTTCGCAGCCTTTTTGACGATGGAGCAGATACCGGCGAAAATCTGTAGCTGGATGCTGTCTCTCTCGTCGAGCCCTGTCGTGATATTGCTGATAATAAATATATTCCTCCTTATCGTAGGATGTTTCGTCGACAATATTTCTTCTATGATAATTTTGACCCCGATACTGCTTCCGATAACGAATCAAATAGGAATAGACCCTGTACATTTCGGTCTGGTAATGACTGTAGCACTTGCCACAGGTTTCGTAACGCCGCCGTACGGAGCGAATTTGTTCGTAGCTTCGGCAGTTTCTGGCGTCAATATGGTCGATCTGTCCAAAGCCATAGTGCCTATGATTATAGTGATGGTGCTGTGTCTGTGCCTGTTTACCTATGTACCGCAGATCAGCATGGCGCTTGTCTGGCTGTTAAGATGACGGCCCGGCTGCCATAATGCACAGCCCGATATCCATACGCTGCGGAGACTGCACACTCAGCGCCGCCTTCCCGGATTGGGTCAAAGTCCACAGCGCGGCTCCGCGGCAAAATCGTTCTTCAATTCAAAATATAGAAAAACTGACAAGTGAAAGGCTGCGTGCTTCTAATCTGTCAGATGTCCTTGCTAAGCACAGAGGGCGGACGCTTATAATATGCGACGATATTACAAGGCCGACGCCTGTATGCAGCATCATGCCTGCTCTCTCGGCATATCTGGAAGAGCTCGGGATTAAACTGTGCGCGCAGCATGTTTTATTCGCTACCGGGACGCACAGGGCCGTCACCGATAAAGAGGCCGAAGTGAAGCTCGGACGACTTTACGGGAAAATCGCATGGTCATGCCACAGCCAGGACGCAGAGATTACCGACCTTGGAGCGACCAAGGGCGGCATACCGATACGAGTAAACGCTATGCTGGGCAGGTTTCAATGTATAATAGGAATTGGCAGCGTTTTTCCGCACCGTTACTGCGGATGGTCCGGAGGAGGCAAAATAATTCTGCCTGGGATCAGCAGCGCTGAAAGTGTGGCCGCGACACATTGGCTGCCTTCGCGCGATGGCGGTATATATTTAGGCAGTAAGTCGAACACGGCGCTAACAGAAATTATGGACGCGGCAATAACAGCCGGGCTTTCGTTCCTGATACAAAGCATTTGCAGCGGCGACGGCGCTGTAAGCGACATCGTGGCAGGAACGCCGGAAGAAGCGCATCGTCAAGCGATAGCAAAAGCTGAAGAAAACAGCGGAGTCCACGTCTGCGAATCCGATTTAATAATCGCGTCGGCGTGGCCGGAGGATATTGATTTGTGGCAGGCGGGGAAAGCGCTTTACAGCGCCGAGAACATTGTGCGGAAGGGAGGGAAAATTCTTCTTGTCGCCGGATTGCGTGAAGGCGTAGGAACGCATACCCGTTTCGCAGATTTAATCAAGCTGGGCCGCAGGAAAACACTCGAATATAATGGCTGTAGTGATACAATGCTTTCAGTTGAGGCAGCGGCGGCCTATGTGACGCGGAATGTTATGGAGAAGGCCAATGTATTTTTGCTGACGTCATCAGAGTATGCGGAAGAAATACAAAAAACAACAGGCATAAGAACTTTTGAGCGAATAGATGAAGCTCTTGGAAACATGCTTACGCCTGACATAAAAGACGTCGCTGTACTCCATCAGGCGCCGTTTATCCTTCCGCTAAAACAATAAAAAGGAGCTTGAAGCGCTATGTGTCCTGTAGTAAGCCTGGCAGATAAGGCATATTTCTCCATCAAAAATAAAATTTTGCGCGGCGAGCTTCAGCCCGGCTTCCCGCTGAGAGAAGAACACTTGTCCGAGATGTTCAGCATCAGCCGGACGCCGCTCAGAAAGGCATTAACGCAGCTTCTGGCGGAAGGCTTTTTAATCAAAGGACGAGACCGCACGTTGCGTGTGCCGTATATAACCGTCTCAGAACTCCAGGACACGATGAAGGCGCGAAAACTTCTTGAAACTGCAGCTGCGGCAGAGGCATGCAAAAATTGCAGCAACGACGATATATCCCGTCTTGAGCATATTATCGACGACGAACGCGAAGCGTGGCTGGTGCATGATAATTTTGTGATTCTTACTATGGACAGCCTCTTCCATAACTTTATCGCACAAACATCTAAGAACAAGATATATGCTGAATTTGTCGAAATTCTCGGATATAAGGCGGCGCTTTACCTTGCATTGAGCAATACATTGACAGATGAAATCAACTATGCTTTGGAAGAGCATAAAGCAATATTGAACGCATTCAAGCTGGGACTGCCGGACAAAGCCGCAGACGCAATGAGCAGCCACATTGAGAATGTCGAAAAACGTATCTTTGACGTTATAAAAAAAGAAAAAGGCAGGAACTTGAATTTTAATTTCTAAATATCTTACATAGCCGATTCCTGCTATGCTTTCGTTGCATACAACATGTATGAAGCAAGGGAATATTTTATGGAGGATTTTACAATATGGTTCATGACTTTGATTTCAGATACCAGCTCAGCACAATGGCGAAAGAAAGGCTCGACCCTACCGAAATAGGAATCATGATAAAACTCGCGATAAAGCACAACGCAATATCGCTGACCGCTGGCGAGCCGTCGGCAGACCTCTACCCTACCGATGAACTGAAAAGCGCGTTCGCAACTATGTTCGACGATCTGTCGCTGCTCGGATACGCTAAGGAAGACTACGGCCTGCGCGAGCTGCGCGACTGGATAACGGACAGAATGCGCGCCGACGGCATGATACCCGACTGGGTGACGAGCGACAACATCCTGCTCACGAACGGCGCCGGCGAAGCTATAGAACTGGTCGCCGAGACGCTCATCGACCCCGGTTGTACCGTACTGGTCGAAGCCCCGACGTTTACGGAGACGTTGCTCACGTTCCGCAAACAGGGCGCGAACTGCGTCGGCGTACCGTCGGATGACGACGGGATCATTCCGGAGGAATTCGAAAAAATACTAAAAACGCGCAGTGTGCGCTTCCTCTATACGATACCGAACTTCCAGAACCCAAGCGGACGCACCTCGCCGCTGGAGCGCCGCGAAGCTATACTCGACATAGCGCGCAAATACGACATCCCCATATTTGAGGACGACCCATACCATTATTTGAGCTACGACGGCGAGCCGCCGGCAACCTATATAAAGCTCGCTGGAGACGACAGACGCGTGCTGCACTCCAACAGTTTCTCGAAGCTGGTCGCGCCTGGCGTGCGCTGCGGCTGGCTCGTCGTGCCGGACGCAATAATCCCGCACCTAAACGCATTCCGCGTCAGCGCCGGACTGACTCGCCCAGCAATTCTGCAAAAAGGTCTGCACGCGTACCTTTCGTCGACGGATTTCGGCAAGCGCGTCGAATTTCTGCGCGCGGCATACCGCGAACGTCGCGACGGCATGATGCGCGCGATAGAAAAACATCTCTCGCCGCTCGGCGTGCGCACAAACTTCCCGAAAGGCGGCTTTTTCATCTGGGGAGAGGCTGACTTCATCGACGACATGGCTTCGTTTGCACGCTTTGCCGTAGAACAGAAAAAAGTCGGAATCATCCCAGGCAGCGCATTCTACACGATAGACGAGGCAAAGAACGACCGGCACTCTTTCCGCCTCTCGTTCGCAAAGGTCGCGCCGGAGACGGCCGACGAAGGGGTGAGGCGGCTCGCGGAAGCATTCAGGGAATACGCGGCACGTTAACTCAGCGATATCTCAAAATGTAAAGTACAGCGAAAAAACACGGAGCTGCGGCCGAGGACGCCGTCGCTCCGTGTTTTTTGAAAAATCTGTTTTTCTGTAATATCGCCGGGCGCGTATATTTTCAGCGCGCGATTTCGGCCGACGCCGCCATTTGCAGGAAAGCCGCCTGTACGCCGAGATAGGCCTCCTTAGGGTCGAACCATTCGTTTATGCTGTGATTCGCCCCGGCTCTGCCGCCGCCTCCGACGCATATCGCGGGTATGCCGCATCCCATAGCGGCGCTTGCGTTGGTCGGACAGCTGCGGTCTATGGCGGGCGTCATGCCGAGCGCTTTTATCGCTTCCGACATACTGAGTACTATTTCAGCGTCTTCCGGCATGACGGCGGCTGGGATGTCGACCAACTCCGCCGTTTCGTATGTTATATCGCGAGCTTCACAGCGCGCGTTTTCTTCTTCGACTCCGCGCGCGAGCGCCTCGTCTACGGCGTGATCTAGCTTTCGCAGCTCCGCGGCGCTTTCAGAACGATAGGTCGCGATAAGTTCGGCTTCTTGCGGCATGGCATGGACGCCTGCCTCCGTACCCGCGTGGAAATTTGTAACTGAGAAGGTCGTCTTCGGTTTTTCCGGCAGTTTTAGCTCCGCCAGCGCAGACATAGCGCATATCGCGGCATGCACGGGATTTCCGTTTCTTCCGTAGGCGACGTATGCGTGTCCGCCGCGCCCTTTGAATATGAACCGCCTCGTCCTTATGCCCGGCCCGCCGCAGACGACCACGTTTGAGTCGGGACCGTCTATAGACAGACAGCTTTCGACAGCCGGATGTCTTTCAAGGAAATATGAAATCCCAGCGCATCCGCCTATCCCCTCTTCACGAACCGTTGCCAGGAAGACAATGTCTTTTTGAGTTCTTACGCCGCATTTTACAAAGGCTTCCGCAATCGTCAGAAGCGCGGCAAGTCCGCGCGCGTCGTCTGATATCCCTGGGCAGTACAGAAGCCCGTCTTTTTCCGTCACTTCTTTTGCTGTGCCGAACGGAAATACGGTATCCATGTGCGCCTCGACTGCGACGCATCCGCCGCCGTTCCCTGGCAGCGCTGCGGATACGTTTCCCATTTCGTCGCGCGTTATATCTTTTAAACCCAGTTTCGTAAAATGCGCCAAAATCAGCTCGGCGCGGCCCTCTTCGTGAAACGTCGGGCTTTCAGCGAGCGCTATCTTCTTTTGAAGCTCCAGCGTTGCGCCGTCATTTTCCTTAATGAAGCGGAGCGCGCCGCGCACGCCCTCGTCTTTGAGGACGCGCGCGAACGCCTCTTTTATTGCAGCTTTTTCAGCCATTTTAGAGCCAGCCGTATTTCTCCGCAGCCATACGCACCGCAAAATAATTTTCGAGCGGCGTGTCTTCGTATATCGTGCAGCCCGGCCCAAGCATAAAGCCGCGGCCGCCGGAGCTTTTCACAGCTTCGTGGACATGCGCGTAGAGTACGGAATACTCAACTTTGTTGAGGAACTGCTCTTCGTTTATGCCGCCGATGAGACACTTATGCGTCAGCTTTCTCGCCTCCGCAAGCGTCGGACCGCACCATCTGTCGTGCCAGTTTATGCAGTTCGCCGGATAGTCCGCGAGACGGCGGAACATAGATTTTGCCGGTTCCGGCGTGAAGCTGTGGATGTGGACGACGTTGAACCAGCTGCGCCCGTCCATCGCGCCGAACACCTCGCGGTCATATTTCTCGCCGAATTCGTCGTATGCAGCGTCGTCCATAAATTTATAGTTGGCGAGCTGGCTTGCGAAGAAGAAGCCGCTGACGCCGGCGTCCAGGTTCGCGCGTACGAAAGCCGCCGTAGTCTCCGTGATCATCGCGAGCGCACTATGGACGCGCGCCGGACATTCCGACATAAATCTTTTCAGCGCGTCCCAGCCGACGAGTTTATAGAGCGTCGTGAGCGGGCTGAATATCGTGTGTATCACAGGAGCTTCGTCTCTGTGCGCGCGCATTTCGTCAAGCATCATCTGCGCGTAGCGGAGCTGTTTGCCGTATGTTCCCTGCGTCACGTCGAGCGGGCGTATCTTTTCCCAGTCATCCGGCGTTTTTATAAATTCTTCGTCGACCTTCGCCCACTGATCCGGCAGGTTGAATTTTTTTATTTTTACGCCGTAGTCTTCGACTCCGTACAGTCCGTAGGGCATGAGCTTCACAAAGTCGAGATCCATCTCGTCGTAGAACTTGTAATGCGCGGCGACGAGCGCGTCCGTGTCCTGGTCGACCGGCGTGAAGTGGGGCCAAAGGCCGACCGGTATCCTGTCAACGGCCTCGAAGTCAATCGCGGCGCGCACTCTCTCCGTCTTAGTCATTCTCGCCATATTACGCCGCCTTCACGAGTTAATAGCCTATGCTCGCGGCGATGTAGACTGCGACGAGACCGATTACGAACCATATCGCTACTATCGGGAAGACGAACTTGACCCATTTCGCATAGGGTATCTTGACCATTGCGATATACGTCATCATGCTTGCGCCGGTCGGGTAGATGATATTGGTGAATCCGTCGCCGAGCAGGAATGCAAGCACCGTCGTCTGGCGCGAAACGCCTACGAGGTCGCCGAGCGGCACCATTATCGGCATCGTCACGCTCGCCTGTCCGGAGCCGGACTGTATCGGGAAGTTGATGAGAGTCTGCGTGATATACATGCCTATCGCAGAGAGCTGGTTCGGCAGTCCGCCGATCGCAGTCGCGCAGGCGTTGATTATCGAGTCGCGGATGCCCGAGTCGTTCATGATGACGGAGACCGAGCCGGCACAGCCGACGACGAGCGCGCCGAGGACCAGCATTTCGGCTCCGGCCGTGAATTCCTTCGCTATCTTGTTCATGCTGAAACGTTTGACGACGCCGGAAAGGAAGCCGATGACGATGAAAAGCGCAGACATTTCGGCAAACCACCAGCCGCCGTTGCCTACGCTGTAGACGAGCCACGCCAAGCCGCCTATGAGTATGACTACGACGACCCAGTCGCTCGCCGTAAATTTCTCCACTTCGTCGAAGTTGAGCTGATTCTTGCCTTTTTCATCGCGCTCAAGATCAGCGACGATGCTTAACTCAGGATTTTTCTTTACCTTATGAGCGTAGAGCATCAGATAGGCGCAGGTCGCGACAAGAAGAATCGCAAGAAGCACTGCTCTGAAGGTCATACCGGAATAGAGCGGCAGCTCGGCTATCGTCTGCGCGACGCCTGTGTTGAACGGGCTGGTCAGTCCGCACGAGTAACCGGCTACCGCGCCGAGCCCTATCATGCCAGTACCTGTCAGAGCGTCGAATCCCATGCTTCGGGCAATAGCGACGCCGAGCGGCACGAAGAGCACAAGCTCCTGCGACATCGCCATCGTCGTACCGAACGTGGCGAATAGGCAGACGAAGATAGGTATGACCCAAACCTCGTTGCCGGCGAAACGCCGCGCCGCTCCGACGGAGATTTTCGTAATGACGCCCGTCGCCGTGATTATCTGGAAAGCGCCGCCGATTATCAAAACGAAGAAGATGACCGACGCGTTATACTGCATACCTTTGATGAACGACTCAAAGAAACCGCTCAGCGTGCACGGATTTTCTTCGATAAGATGATACGAACCGGCTACGACCACCGTGCGTCCGCTCGCGTTCACCGCCGTGTCAAACTTGCCCGCGGGTATGACGTAGGTCAAAAGCGCCGTGACGATTATTATCGACACGAAGACGACCAGCACGTGCGGTATCCTTGATTTTTTCTCTGCTGCATCCGACATTCTCAAGAACCTTCCTTACAATAAAAATCTCATGAAAAACATTCACGGAGCCGAAAAGCTCGCGCCACATTCTAGTATGAGGGCTAAATTAAGTCAAATGTATATTTTATAATTTTTTCATATAATGTTTAAAAATATTCCCGACGGCATAGAAGCATTAAATTTATCTGAAATCGCCGTGCAGGCAGAAACGGAGATACAGCGAGAAGCGCGGCGCAATTTTACGCCGCGCTTCTCGTTTTGAGGAGATGAAAGGGGACTTAGGCTTATTTGTGTTTGTCGACGACGACGGCCGCGGCCATGTCGCCGCCGACGTTGTTGGCTGTGCTGCCCATGCCTATGATGGCGATGAGCCCCGCTACGAGCGAGACGCCTTCCACCGGGACGCCCGCCGCGGCGAGGACCATGCCCAGCGTGACCATGCCGCCCTGCGGGATGCCGGCGGTGCCCATAGCGGAGACCGTCGCAGCTATCATGACGGAGATGAACAACGACGGGCTTATCTCTATGCCGTAGTAGTTTGCGAGGAATACAGTGAAGACGCACTGGTAGAGCGCGGTGCCGTTCTTATGCATCGCGTTGCCGAGCGGTATGACAAAACTTTTTACCGTCTCGGAAACTTTGAGTCTGTCGAGCGCTTCGTTTTCAAAAGGTATCGCCGCAGCCGAAGTCTGCGAGGTGAAGGCGAAGACGAGCGCGCCGAAGGTCGCTTTGTAGAAGTTTCCTATTCCGGTGCCTGAGAGCGCCGCGCATCCGCCGTAGACAAGCAGGTTGTTGAGCAGGAATCCTATGTAGACGACTATTATCAGTCCGGCCATCGAGAGCAGCATGTCTATGCCGTTGACGGCCATCGTTTCTGTGACTATTGCGAATATGCCTATGGGAGCAAGCTTCATTATGAATGAGGTGATATTCGATATCGCAGTTTTGACGGCCGTAAGGACATCGTAGAGCGGACACGCGGCCTCTTTGCTGCATATCATGCCTATGCCGAGGAACACTCCGAAGACGACTATCGCGACCATGTCGCCGGAGCTGAGCGCCTTATATATGTTGGACGGGACGAAGTTTATTATCGTCTTTATGACGCTGACCGCCGGCGGGACCGTGACGCCGCCCGCAGCCTCGTAGGATACGCCTTTGCCGACGCCGAAGATTTCCGCGACTCCGAGGCCTATGGCGGTCGATATGAGCGTCATTATGAAGAATGCGGCGATCGTCTTTACGCCGATGCTTCCGTATTTTTTGATGTTGTCTATCTCGTAGACGCCTGTGACGAGCGTGCTGAAAATAAGCGGAATTATTATCATCTGGATGAGGTTGAGGAAGAGCGTGCCTATCGGGGCGATGTAGACGCGCGCCATGTCCGCCGCGCCGGCAGTCTGTAAGACGAGCCCCGCCGCCGCGCCGAGCACGGTCGCGACGAGCATTTGCATTGAAAGATTCATTTTCATTACTGTATTTCTCCTTTGAAGATGTTGAAGCGTATTCTTGGGACGGAGGCCGCCTTATGCATTTTGTCGAACGTCTCTTCCGGCGAGGCGAAACGGCCCTGCGTGCACATCGTGAATTTTTTGAGAAGCTGCTCGCGGCTGAGCGGCGAGTCGAGCGTGCGTCCGAGGCCGAAGGGTATCTCTTTTTCGTAGGTTTTGCCGTAGGTCTCTATTTTCAGGACGCAGGGCTCGGCCTCCACGAAGTCCGGGAATTTGTCCGTGACGCTCATCTCTACCTTTTCCATGTAGCCGAGGAGCTCCGGGCTTTCAATGTTGTCGCGCGCGAATGCGCCGAAGTCATAATCGCAATTTTTCATGACGTTCGCGACTGCGAAGTTCATCGAGAATTTCGCCTCGGTTTCGTTGCGCGGGCGGCTGTAGATCAAGTTGTTGGTGGTGTATTTCGGCACGAGGACCTTCACCGATTTCACGGCGCGCGGGTCGATCCCGGTCTCGCGCAGGAAGCTCTGCATTCCGTATATCGCGGAGTGCGAGGCGCTGCAGCACGGATAGGCTTTGATAAGGAAGCTTTCGCGCAGCATGCTCCACGGTTCTCCAAGGTTCATGCTCTTCGCTGCCGTCGGCTGATAATAGGCCTGGAAAAATCCGCTTTTGCCTTCAAGCACGTCGGGCTTGCCCGTCACTCCGGCGCTGGCCATATACACGGAGCGCACAGCCGCCGAGGCCGCGAGCCCGCAGTGGCAGAATTTCATCATAGAGCCGAACTGCGCCATGAGGCCGCTGCACTGCGAGACGGCTATCGAGACGGCGTTGACGAACTCGGTTTCGCCTAGCTTCAGCAGCCACGCGCACGCCGCGGCGGCCCCAATGACGCCGAAGACAGGCGTGATGTGGAAGCCGCGGAAGTTCATGCCGGGTATCATGAAGCTCGCCGCCTTGAAGCTGACCTCGGTGCCGAGTAGGTATGCGCGGATGAAGTCGCGTCCAGAGACCGCCGTCTCGTCGGAGAGGGCGAGCATCGCCGGAAAGAGCACCGCCGAATTGTGTCCGATGATATTTGAAGAGTTGTCGAAGTCGAAGTTGTGTGAGACGAAGCCGTAGAAGAGGGCTTTTTCCTCGGCGTCGAGCTTTTCCAGCAGACGCTCCGGCTCCTCGACGTCCGTCCTTTTTTTCGCGCTTAGGTATTTCGTTATCGACCGGGCTGAGTTTTCATAAAGCCCGGCCTTCATGCACCCCATGCTGTCGGCGAAGAGATCCGCCGCGATATCTTCCATCTTCAAAGGAAGTTCTTTTTCCCCGTAGTTTTTGCAGAATTCGCAGATCTGCTCTGTAAAATAACTCATTGTGTTTCTTTGTGTTTCCTTTCGATGCCGCCGAAGCGGCCCCTCTGTACGGGGATCTCAGTATTTTTCTGCTCTTTTGCCTACTTTTTCAGAAATATCGGATTCGTCCACGCCTTTCTTCCATATTTGTCCACGCACTCTGCGCGGACATAAGTTTCACGTCCTTTCAGCTTGTATTCGCCGCCCGTAAGCTCGTCTTCAAACGGAGAGCCCATGACGGTTATCCCGTCGCCGACGTCGCCGCCTGCGATGAAGTTTATTCTGCTGACTTTGGAACATTCGACGCAGGCGCGCCCGTCGCGCACGCACCAGTCGTATATTTCAGGCCCCGCAGACGAGTAGAAATTGCCGACGAGCAGATTTTCTATTATCGCGTCGTGCGAGAGTTCCGGCGCGCGCACCGTCACCCAGCCGCCGCATGAGTCGTCGAATATTCCTTCGTTGTGGTTGTCGTCCGTCGCAGTGCCCCAGACGCGGCGTCCTGCGCGCAGCATCACGTCCCAGTGCACGGTATCAAAGCCGGTGCCGCTTTCGTTTTCCGTGTCGTAGTTGAAAATCTCAAGCGCAAATACTCCCTCTTCGCCCGCGAACTCGTACTCCGAGACGCGCGACCAGACGGGATGGTTGTACATCGCGATGAAACCCATGCGGCGCATGCGCTCCACCATGTCGCGCAGCACCGCGGCTCCGTTCCACTCCTTGAAGTAGACGCGCTGCGGCAGGAACTCCAAATGTTCCGGCAGCGGCTCCGGCGCTTCGCGCACCATGCTGGATGTGCCGAGCAGCGCGTTGACGTGGTGGACCTTTACGCGCTTCTTGAGGCCGAAGTCTTTATAGAGCACCGCCGAGGCTTCGTAGCCCGGTATGATGATGAAGTCGTCGCCGTCGAAGTCGGTGCGGTAGTCGCTGTATCTGTCGTGGTCCGTTATGGCGAGGAAGCTGTAGCCGTGGTCGCGGAACATGCGGACCGACTCCGCCGGCGTTAGATGCCCGTCGGAGTTGGTCGTATGGCTGTGCAGGTTGCCCTTGTACCAGTTTCCCTTTGCAGAAAAGCCGCGTATATCTTCCATTGCGCTACAGCCTTATGCAGTTTCTGTCCATTATCGTGATGTGCACCGTATCGCCGTTGGCGAAGAGCGCCTTGCTGCGGAAGAGCGTGTCGGATAGTATCTCCTGCCCGTTCGCAAGTATCTTGTAGCGCAGCACGTTGCCGCGCGGCGTCTGGTCGACTATCTTCCCGTCGAACTGGTACGCGCCGTCTACCGGAGCGAAATCCTGCGACAGTTCGACAGTCTCAGGGCGCACCGCGACTTCGTTGGACTCCGCGTAAGGCCTGCCGGTCAGTTCGGAGAATGCACGGTCCGAAAGTATATTGTAATTGCCGATGAAGCTCGCGGCGAAGGTGCTCGTCGGCGAGGTGTACATCTGTATTGGCGTTCCGGACTGCTCTATGCGGCCTGCGTTGAAAAGGTGTATGACGTCGGACATGACCATGGCCTCGTCCTGGTCGTGCGTGACGAATACGGTCGTTATCCCCATGTCGCGCTGTATGCGGCGAATCTCTTTCTGAAGCGATTTGCGCAGCTTCGCGTCTATCGCGGAGAGCGGCTCATCGAGGAGGAGCACTTTCGGCTCCGTCACTATCGAACGCGCGAGCGCGACGCGCTGCTGCTGCCCGCCGGAGAGCTCGGACGGCATCGCCTTCTCGCGGCCTTCGAGCGCGACCATCTCGACCGCGCGTTTGACCTTCGCGGCTATCTCGTCCTGCGGCGTCTTTTTCATGCGGAGGCCGAAGGCGATGTTGTCGAAGACGTTCATGTTCGGGAAGAGGCTGTACTGCTGGAAGACCATGCCTATCTCGCGCTTGCTCGGCTCGGTGTAGGTGATGTCCTTGCCGTCGAGGAATATCTTTCCTCCGCTGACGTCTTCAAGACCGGAGAGGCAGCGCAGCAGAGTGCTCTTGCCGCAGCCAGACGGGCCAAGAAGCGTGACGAAGTCGCCGCGCTCTATATCAAGGTCTATCCCCTTCAGGACCATGTTGTCTCCGAATTTTTTGACTACGTTCTCAAATTTTATATAACTCATTACTTTTTAACCTCCCCGGCGGAAGCCTCCGCCTTTGACTTGAAACAGAACACCGCCGCGGAAATCAGCAGCGTGACCACAAAGAGCACCATTATCACCGCGCTCGTGAGCTGGCCGGAGATAAACATCTTTTTCAGAAGATACATCTGCGCCGTCGAGTAGTAGCTTCCGCCTATCGTGTTGACGATGACGAAATCACCGAAAATCAGAGCTATCGAGAGCATCGAAGCGATTACGACGCCGGAGAGCATGCAGGGGACGATTATCCTGAAGAACGCATAGAACTTGTCCGCGCCTAGCATCTCCGCCGCCTCGACGAGACGCAGCGCGTCGACGCTGATGAGGCTGTTCTTTATCCCCTGATACATGTACGGAAGTATGACTACGCAGTAGGTGAGCACGAGCATCACTATGCGGTTCGAGAAAGGCCACGGCGCGCCCGCGTAGAGAGAGAGGACGCTGACTGGAAGTATGACGCCCTGGATCGCGTATGGAATCGTGCATATCATCTGAAGATATTTATCGAGCCCCGGCATGTAGAGCACTACCGCGTACATCGCGAGCAGCAGCACCGCCGCCGTGATGAACACCGGGATGAACGAAATCACCACAGTGCGCGCGAGCGACGCCCAGAATATCCGGTCGCCGAATATCTCGGCGTAGTAGCGCAGCGTGAAGCCTTCCGGAAGTATGTCCATCCACTCCGTAAAGAGCGAATAGACGAGCGTCAGGAAAAGCGGCAGCAGAAGATAGGCGATAATAAGCCCTATAACGAATTTCCCGCCAGATTTTTTTCTCATCTTTCGCGCCTCACTTCGCCTTTTTCGTCCTCATCTTGAGTATCCTGTCATTTATCGCTATCGTCGCCGTCATAAGAAGCATCAGCACGACGGCGAGCGCCGAGCCGAATTCCCTGCGCTGCACAACGTCGCCGACGAACTGTTCCGTTATCTTGATCGGCAGCAGCGCGAAGTTGTTCTGCATCAGCGCGTAGGCCGTCGCGTAAGCAGCCACCGCGTTAGCGAAAAGTACGCTGAATGTGCCGAGTATGCTCGGGAGAAGGTTCGGCAGGCCGACGCGGAGCCAGTAGACGGTTTCGCTGCCGCCGAGGAGCGCGACCGCTTCGCGCCATTCTTTGCGCAGCCCGTCGAAGGCCGGGATGAGCAGCAGCGTCGCGAGCGGTATCTGGAAATATATGTAGCAGAGCAGCAGCCCCCAGATGCTGTAGATATTGAACGAAGCGAGCGCTTCTATGCCGTGGTGCTTGCCGAGCATTACGAGCACGCCGACGTTGCCGAGCAGGATGATGTAGGAAAACGCCAGCGGGATGCCGGAGAAGTTAGAAGTCATGTTGAGCACGCTGAGGAATATGTTGCGCAGCTTCGAGTCCGCAGATTTATAGGCTTTCGCGCCCCAGAAGGCGACGAACAGCCCGATGAAGGACGACAGTATCGAGACCCAGAGGCTGTTGACGAGCGCCGTGCGGTAGAGCCGCTTCGTGAAGATGTCCGTATAGTGCGCGAGCGTGAATCCGCCGCCGCCCTCCACGGAAAAGCTGCGCATGACCGTCGCCGCCACCGGCAGAAGCTCAAATAGCAGCGCGATGATGGCGAACGGCAGAAGCGCCGCGAGATAAAGTCGTTTGCTGTTTTTCAAAAGAATATCTCCTATCGTGACGAGAAAAACGGAGCCCGCGAAATAGAAGCGGGCTCCGCAGACCATCGCTCTATTTCGCGTAGGCCATTACCTCTTCCTGCCATTTCGTGCCGAGAGTCTTTGCAGCTTCTTCCCAGGCCGCGAAGTCCTGTATCGGGCGCGCCTTCGCGTACTGTTCCTTCGGCAGCATCTTCGCCTTTACGTCGTCGGGGAGGACGACGCTCGAACGTATCGGCGTTGCGTAGCCGCGGGCGAGGTTTATCTGCCCTTCGTCGCTCAGTATGTACTCACGCGCGAAGGCTGCGGCGTGCGGGCGCTTCGTGTAGGCGTTGATAATCGTCGCGTATCCGCTCTGCACCGAGCCGTCGGCGGGGATGCAGACGTCGTACTCGGCGTCAGGGTTGTTCGCCTTAAACTGGTCGCGGTAGCCGAGAGCATTGTAGTCCCAGATGAAGTAGCAGGCTATCTCGCCCTTTTCAAGGCGCGCGACGTTCGGCTCGCCCTTGTCGATGCGTCCCTGCTCCGCGAGCTTGCGGAAGAAGTCGAAGCCCGGCTGGAGGTTCGTCTCGGAGCCGCCGTTAGCTATAGCCGCGGCGAGAAGGGCGTTCTGCGCCTGCGTCGCCTGCGCCACGTTGCCCGGCGTCACCATGTAGTCGCCTTCGAGTACGTCGGCGAACGACTTCGGCGGGTTCGGGACGAGCTTTCTGTTCGTGATTATCGCAATCGTGCCGTAGTAGCCTATCACCCAGTCGCCGTCGTCGTCCTTCGCCCACGCCGGGATTTCGTCCCAGTAGCTCGTCTTATAGGGAAGCGTCAGCCCCTTGCTCTCGGCGAGCGGTCCGAAGGACTGGCCGACGTCGCCTATGTCCTTGGTCGCGTTATCTTTCTCAGCCTCGAATATCGCAAGTTCCTCGGCAGAGGACATGTCCACGTCCGTATGCTCTATTCCATATTTATCCTTAAGGTCCGTCCACGTCTGGACCCAGTTCGCCCACGAGTCCGGCATGCCGACGGAGTCGACGCGGCCCTCTTCCTTCGCTTTCGCGAGAAGCTGCTCGACCGTCAGCGAGTTGAGGTCTACCTTGCCCGCGACCTCCGCGCCTTCCTTGCTTCCGCCGCTCATCATCGTAAACGCGGCCGCCGCTATCACTACGACTATCGCGGCAATCATCAAAACTTTCTTGTTCAAACCCAATCTCCTCCAATGTTTTATACTTCGCTCATTCAAAGCGGTTTCATTATAGGAATATTAGGTAAAGGCAAGCTTTTGCCAAAGTAACGGAAGCGCAACGGCAAAGCAAAAGGCATTTAGGATTTTCAGAGCCAAAGGGGAATTTGAAGAGCTGCGCCGCGGCGCGTGAAATTTACACGGCGGCGCAAAATTACGAAACGGGCCGCCCCTGTGCGGACGGCCCGTGATTTTATATTATGGGCTTAACGACGGCTCATTTGGACAAGCGCGCGAGGCGTTCGGCGATTTTCGCGGCCGTGGGCGCTTTGCCCAGGCCGCCGTAGGTACAGCGCAGCTCGGGCGGTAGCTTCGTGCCGACGTCGTACATCGCGGCTATCGTCTCGTCGAGGGGGATGACTTTGTCGTAGCCCGCGAGCGCCATGTTGGCGCAGGAGAGGGCGTTCGAGCCGCCCATGACGTTTTTGCCGAGGCAGGGCACTTCGACGCGGTTCGCTACGGGGTCGCAGGCTAAGCCCGTGATGTTCTGGAGCGCCATCGAGGCGGCGTCAACGCACCGGCGCGCCGTCCCGCCAGCGAGCTGGACGAGCGCCGCCGCGGCCATGCCGGAGCCCGCGCCGCACTCGACCTGGCAGCCTCCGACCTCGGCGGCGAAGGTCGCGCCCTCGGCTATGAATATTCCGACGAGCCCCGCCGCGAGCATCGCGCGCGTGATTTCCGCGCGGCCCATGCCGAGCGCGCGCGCCGCGCCGATTACGGAGCCGGGCAGGCAGCCGCAGGAGCCCGCGGTCGGCGCGGCGACAATCACGCCCATCGAGCTTTTCGTCTCCATTATCGCCGTTATCGACTTTATCATCGAGTTGAGCACGTCGCAGGGCAGCAGCGCGCCGCGTCCGCGCGCGGCATCAATCATATATGCCTGCGAGCCGAGTATGCGGTCGGCGTAGTCAGTTCCCGCAAGGCCGCCGTCGAGCGCTCGCTCCATGATTTCGACGAGCGCGGACATTTTATCGAAAACCTCTTCGCGAGAGGTGCCGCCGCGCGCGGCTTCGTACTCCGCGGCGAGCTGCCACATTTCGAGATTTTTACCCTCGTTCCACGCGAGCATATCTTCCGCAGAAGAAAAAGGCACGGCTACGTTCGCGCGCGAGAGCGTCGGGAGCACGGGGTTGAGGAAAATCACGTCCGAAGCCCCGGCCATTTCGAGCGCGGCACGAATCGCCGCCTCGTCGGGCTTTTCATGGAATTTCGCGGAGAGCAGAGCTTTGCCGCCGCGCTCCTCCACGCTCATAAAATCCGGCGCGGGGATGAAGCCCACGGAGGCCGCCGCGTTTTGCCCCGTAAAGAGCGCGAGCAGCTCGTAGAAATCGCCGCGTATCGAGACGGGGAAATCCTCGAAGCGCGTCATCTCTATCATGCCGCCGCCGGTCGATATCGCCTCCCAGCGGCGCGCCGTCCCGCCGCGCGTCTCCGCCGTTATGCGGTAGGTGTTCGGATGCTCCGCGCCGTAGTCGTATTCGCGGAATTTCAGCTCGAGCCCCGCGGCCTTCGCGTTGTCCCAATATTTATCGACGCCCTCCGCCGTCAGCGGCGTGCCGAGAAATCCGCAGACGAGCCCCAAGTCCGTGCCCTGCCCCTCGTGGACGACCGCGAGCGAGCCGTTCACGTCGAAGTCTACGACTGCGCGCGCGGGCGTCGCGCCGAGAGACATGCGCACAATCTCCGCAATGCGCGCCGAGGCCGCCGTGTGCGAGCTCGACGGCCCGCGCATCACGGGGCCTATAACGTCGTTGAAAATGCTTGCCGGAGTTTTATTCATCGTCTTTTCCCTCACTTTCGGCATCTTCGCCGCGCTCCGTTTCCGCCGCCGCCGCGGCCTGTACGTATTCCAGGAATTTTTCCGCGGCGCGCGAGAACACCTGATATTTCTTCCACGCGAGGACGAGCCCCGCCGTCACGCGCGGCTCGAGCGGACGGAAGCAGAGGCCGCCGTTCGCGTAGAGGCCGCCGACGCCCTCAATCGTCAGCACCGCGCCGATTCCCTCCTCGGCCATCAGCGCGGCGTTGAATACGAGATTGTAGGTCGCCACGATGTTCAGCTCGCGGAAGTCGCGGCCGAGCCAGCCCGACATCTCGTTGTTGTCGAGCATCTGACGAGAGCATATCAGCGGCACGCCCTCCAAATCCGCGGGGCGCACGACGTCCTTCGCGGCGAGCGGGCAGTCGCCGCGCATCAGGAAGCCCCACTCGTCCTCCCGCGGAAACGTCAGATAGTTGTATTTATCGAGATTCACCTGCCCGACGAAGAGCGCGAAATCTATCAGCCCCTTGTCTAGCCGTTCGGCGACCGCCTCCTCGTGGCCGCTGAAAAGGTGAAAGCGCACGCCGGGGTAATCGCCGCCCATGCGCTTCATCTCGCGCAGTAGGAAGCGCATTCTGTCCGTCTCGGCGCAGCCGATGAAGACGTCGCCGCTCACAGCCTCGCCCGCCGCCGTTATCTCGCTCTCCGTCTTGTCGAGCAGCGCCGTGATTTCCTCGGCGCGCTTGCGCAGCAGCATCCCCTCCTCGGTCAGCGTAATCTTGCGGCTGCCGCGCACGAAGAGCCGCCGCCCGAGCTCGTCCTCAAGCTCCTTGATCTGGCGCGAAAGCGTCGGCTGCGTTATATGCAGATACTCCGCCGCGCGCGATATGCTCTCCTCGCGCGCGATTGCGAGAAAATACTGAAGCACACGAAGCTCCATACGACCACCTCCGGCTCTTATTATATACCTCGGAGGCATGGATTAGCCTTTAATTTAAGCATTTGATATAGCCGTTGCGCTTCCATATAATGCGCTTAAAGGATGTGAGGCGATGAAAAATCCTGAACAGAGCGGCGAAGCCGCGGCGGAGCGCAACCTTCGCGACGCGGGCTGCTGCGATGAATTTATCCGCGAATTCACGGAGCTCGGACGCGGCGGCAGAGAGGCAGAACAACGGCGGCTGCTCGCAAAGCGCAGGGCGGAGCTGCTCGACGAGCTGCACGAGAGCCAGAAGCGCATCGACTGCCTCGACTATCTGATTTACATGCGGCGCAGGGGCGGCGCGTAAATTCCGCGGAAGAAGCAAAGATTTACAAAAAACCATAAAATAGGAGGACGAACGATGAAAAAAGGATTTACGGCAAAATTCAAGGCGGCGGCGATTTTCTGCGCCGCGCTGCTTACGGCGGGGGCGGCTTACGCCGCGGAGACCGAGGAATGGGACAAGACCTTCCCGAAGAGCGGCAAGGTCGAGCACAGCAAGGTGACCTTCCGCAACCGCTACGGCATCACGCTGAAGGCCGACCTCTACAAGCCGAAGGGCGCGCAGGGCCGGCTCGCGGCGATCGCGGTCTGCGGCCCGTTCGGCGCGGTGAAGGAGCAGGCGGCGGGGCTTTACGCGCAGACGATGGCGGAGCGCGGATTCCTGACGATAGCCTTCGACCCGTCGTTCACGGGCGAGAGCGGCGGCGAGCCGCGCTACATGGCGTCGCCCGACATCAACACGGAGGACTTCATGGCGGCGGTGGACTATCTCTCCGTGCGCGACGACGTGGACCCCGATAAGATAGGAATCATAGGCATCTGCGGCTGGGGCGGCATGGCGCTCAACGCCGCGGCGCTCGACACGCGCGTGAAGGCGACGCTCGCCTCGACGATGTACGACATGACGCGCGTCAACGCGAACGGCTACTTCGACGCCGAGGACAGCGCCGACGCGCGCTACGCGAAGAAGCAGGCGATGAACGCCCAGCGCATCGAGGACTACAGGAGCGGAACGTACAAGCTCGCGGGCGGCCTGCCCGACAAGCTGCCCGAGGACGCGCCGCAGTTCGTCAAGGACTACTACGCCTACTACAAGACGGAGCGCGGCTATCACCCGCGCTCGCTGAACTCCAACGGCGGCTGGAACGTCACGGGCTGCGAGTCGTTCCTCAACCAGCCGATACTGCGCTACAGCAACGAAATCCGCAGCGCCGTGCTCGTCATGCACGGAGAGAAGGCGCACTCCTGCTACTTCAGCCGCGACGCCTATGCCGCGATGATAAAGGACAACCCCTACGCGGACAACAAAGAGCTGCTGATAATCCCCGGCGCGTCGCACACCGACCTCTACGACAACCTCGACGTGATACCGTTCGACAAGATTACGGAGTTCTTTACGAAGTATCTGAATAAGTAAAAATTACGGAAGCGGCGGCGAGAACGGCCCGGGCGCACGGCGCGGGCCGTTCTTTGCTTGTATATTCATGCGGCTGAAATTGCCGGCACGGCACAGCCTTGGCAGGCACGGCGAAGCCGCCGCCGCTCCGCGGATTTCGCGGGAACGGCGGCGGCTCTTTTGTTTTATCGGAAGCTTTATTCCGCGCTTATCCTTTTAGGATCTTCATAAACTCCTCGCCCGTTATCGTCTCTTTTTCGTAGAGGTACTGCGCGAGCTCGTCGAGCTTGGCGCGGCGGTCTGACAGGATTTTCAGCGCTTTTTCGTGCTGCGTCTTGACTATCGCGGAGACTTGGCGGTCTATCTGCGTCTGCGTCTCGGGCGAGCACTGCGAATAGGTCTCGCCGCCCAGGTAGCGCGCGCCTTCCGTTTCGAGCGCGACCATGCCGAACTCGTCGCTCATGCCGTAGCGCGCGACCATCGCGCGCGCGAGCTTCGTCGCCTGCTCTATGTCGTTCGCGGCTCCCGTGGACATCGTGCCGAAGGCCGTCTCCTCCGCCGCGCGTCCGCCCGTCAGCGTCGCTATTTTGTTTTCGAGCTCCTCGCGCGTGACGATGTAGCGGTCAGCCTCCTCGACCTGCATCGTGTAGCCGAGCGCGCCCGAGGTGCGCGGGATTATCGTTATCTTTTCGACGGGGGCGGAGCCGCTCTGCTCCGCGGCTACAATCGCGTGGCCTATTTCATGGTAGGCGACGGTGCGGCGCTCGCTCTCGGTCAGTATCGCGTTTTTCTTCTGGTAGCCCGCGATGACGACCTCGATGCTTTCCTCCATGTCCGCCTCGGTCGCGGCGGAGCGTCCGGCGCGGACTGCGCGCAGCGCCGCTTCGTTGACGATGTTCGCGAGCTCCGCGCCAGACGCGCCGGAGGACATTCTCGCTATCCTGTTGAAATCGACGCTCCCGTCCGTCTTGACGTGCTTCGCGTGTACGCGCAGTATCGCCTCGCGGCCCTTAAGGTCGGGCAGCTCGACGGGGACGCGGCGGTCGAATCTGCCCGGGCGCGTCAGCGCGGGGTCGAGCGACTCGGGCCTGTTGGTCGCGGCGAGTATCATGACGCCGTTGTTGCCTTCGAAGCCGTCCATCTCGGTCAGGAGCTGGTTCAGCGTCTGCTCGCGCTCGTCGTTGCCCATCGCGCGCGCGTCGCGGCGCTGGCCTATCGCGTCTATTTCGTCGATGAATACGATGCAGGGCGCTTTCTCCTTCGCCTGCTTGAAGAGGTCGCGCACCTTCGCGGCGCCCATGCCGACGAACATTTCTACGAATTCGGAGCCCGATATCGAGAAGAAGGGCACGTTCGCCTCGCCCGCGACGGCCTTCGCGAGCATCGTTTTGCCCGTACCCGGAGGGCCGACGAGCAGTATGCCCTTCGGCATCGAAGCGCCGATTTCCTTATATTTGCTCGGGTCGTGCAGGTAGTCGACTATCTCGGAGAGGTTTTCTTTCGCCTCGTCCTCGCCAGCCACGTCGCTGAACTTTATGCCCTCGGAGGATTTCACGTAGATTTTCGCGTTCGACTTTCCCATGCCGAAGGACATGAAGTTGCCGTTTCTGTCCATCATCTTTTTCGACATGTACTGCCCGATGAGGAAGAATATGCCTATCGGGATTATCCAGCTCAGCAGGATGTTGAGCAGCGGCGACATCTGCTTGATTATCTGCCCTTCGAATTTCGCGCCGGCCTCGTGCAGGCGGACGACCAGCCCGGGGTCGTTAAGCGGGCCTGTCTTGTAGATGTTCTTTTCGTCCTTGTCGGTGAATATTATCTGATTGCTCTGGATTTCGACGCGGCCGATTTCCTTGTTCTCAGTCATCGTCATGAACGTGCCGTAGTCGATGTTCTTGACCTGCTTTTCCGCCATGTACGGCATCGCGAGCAAGTTGAAGCACATCAGTATGAGCATCGCCACGCCGTAGTAATAATAGAGAGGCTTTTTGGGCTTCTGTACTTCGTGCAATTTTCCGCGCTCCTTTCGTTTCTGTCATTGACACAGCGCAATTCTAGCATACCGCGATAAAAAATAAAATGATACGCCGCAAAACGTTACGATTCGCGCCAAACGGCACGAAAAAAGCGGCCCGAAGGCCGCCTTCTAGTTAACTTTAACAATCGTTAGTTGTCATTCTCCTCAAGTCGCAGCGTTAGCTTCTTAATGGTTTCTTCGTTGCGTTCATTTCTCTCTTGTAGCTCTATGATCATAGCCTGCATAGCCATCATCTGCCTCTGCATACCCACCATGTCGCGAGCGAGTTCAGGTTTCTTTTTGATAGATTTACCTATAGCAAAGCTCACACCGGCACGTCCCATAACATCCCCATCCGAAGCTAACGACGCGCCTATATTGAACATTAGATTTTCACGTACATAGTGGAATACGCCAACTGCAACGGAGTATTCATCACGGTAAGTACCGATTCCAGCGGAAAGCGTAGTCGGTTCATACGGATTATAGGGTACGGGATGCAGCGCAGAAAGCGCGGCGGCATGAGCTCCCACGACATGGATATCTTCATTTAAGTGATCTATTCTTTGGTATGCATTCCAAAGCTGATCGCCTGTAACAGCATCGCTGCTTCCCCGGGCAATCCGTCCCGGAGCCAGGTTGCTGATTCGTGTGTTTGCCATATTGATACCAGAGCTGTTAATGTCAATATTTCCGACTCGTACGCTGTTGAACCGGGGATTATCCGATACATTGAAAGAATATGAGCCGTCCGTCTCTTGTCTTATATTTAGATTGCCGTTCGCTCCGTCTACCAAACGAAGTTTTTGCCCGTGGCTAATTTCATCTGCGGGACTGTCATTTGCTTGGAATATCCAGCTGCCCTCTTGCGATGTTTGTTTTATCGATTCCATTGTCTCATAAATATCACCGATAGCGTCGTTGAGCGTCAGGTTCTGCGCTTTGCCGCCAAATCCTTCTGTAACGGAAAAGCTATCGCCATCGTACGACACATTGTCGCCTAATATGCCGGAGATAGATGTTCCTAAAGAATACATTTGGCCTCCAGTAACGGCATCCTTGCTTCCATCTGCAATAGCGCCGTCTTTAACATTTGTCAACGCAACAGCGTCACCGCCCTTATTCAGCGTCACTTGGCTCTTCGAGTCATCATCATATGTCACCGCGCTTTCGACAGCGCCCTCAAGGTTAGCTATATTATTCTTGATATCATAGACGTCTCCCTCAACTGAAACCAATCTATTGTCTATGTCTGTTACATTTTGTTTGATATCGATAATATCATTTTGAACATCTCCGACATTACCGATAACTTCATTTAGCTGTCCAAAGTTCACGGCGTCAAGCTCATCCGTTCCTCTAGCTACATTGGATACGCGCACGGCTCCGTCATGGTCTGGGTGATCCAACACCGCAGCGTTTTCGGTCTCGTGGTAACGAATCGCGTATTTATCGAGTCCACCGATTGCTGCGCTCATATCTCCTATGCTGTCATCCACGTACTTTTTATTCGCGGCATCATAATCGCCGACCGGCGTAGCGACATTTCTTACAATGACGTTTTGAGCCCCGTCCCCTAAAGTCACTATATCTTTACGGGCCGAATCGTATCTAACAGAAAGTTCGCTGATATTTTGCAGCTCCGTAACTATCGCAGATGTCTCTGCAATATCAGCGCTGACGGCGGAAAGCTGCGAATAATTAACGGCATCTAATGCATTCCTTCCAGCGGCCACGTTACTAAGCTCGGTACCCGCTCCGTTGTTGTACTCCAAAGACACGGAAGTCTTAGTATCGTCGCTATACAGCACCGATAGGTTGTTAAGAGAATCGACTTTTGTGGTGACATCGCTAAACGCGTTATCTACATACTGTTTATTCGCCGCGTCATAAGCCCCGTTCGGAGTCTGTAAATTTGTAATCGACGCGCCGTCCATATCAATACCGGAAGCTGACAGAGATAGCTTCCCTCCTACGCTGACGCTGGTGCTCGCCGTAATAGTCCCGGCGCTTACGCTGTCGAACGCGGGAGAGGCCGCAACGTTAAACACATACGCTCCGTCAGTGTTTTTCTCTATTTCCAAATTCCGTCCGTTCGATATGCCGACTGTTCCGCCGTTGCCGACGGAGACTGGATCGTAGCTGTTGACTTTAAGATTCCAGCTTCCCTTGTCTTCCGCCGCGGCTTTGACCGCATTCAGCTGCGAAACGTTTACTGCGTCAAGGTCGTTCACGCCAGCCGCGACGTTAGTTATCGTCGTCCCGCCTTCTCCGCCTAAAGAAACCGTCTTTCTAGTTTCGTTTTCATATGTCACTGCAAGTGCGCTGGCCGCAACAGCATCACCCAGGCTGTCAATCTGTTCGCCGACATACTCTGTCAAGAAGCCTTTATTTACGGCATCATTTTCGTTGACCGGCGTTCCAAGGTTTTCTATTCTCGTATTGTTCATGTCGATGCCGGAGGCTGACAGGGACAGTTTTCCGCCCACGCTGACGCTGGTGCTCGCCGTAATAGTCCCAGCGCCTATACTGTCGAACGTTGGGGAGGCCGAGACATTAAACACATACGCTCCGTCAGCGTTTTTCTCTATTTCTAAATTCCGTCCGTTCGCTATGCCGACTGTTCCGCCGTTGCCGACGGAGACTGGATCGTAGCTGTTGACTTTAAGATTCCAGCTTCCCTTGTCTTCCGCCGCGGCTTTGACCGCATTCAGCTGCGAAACGTTTACTGCGTCAAGGTCGTTCACGCCAGCCGCGACGTTAGTTATCGTCGTCCCGCCTTCTCCGCCTAAAGAAACCGTCTTTCTAGTTTCGTTTTCATATGTCACTGCAAGTGCGCTGGCCGCAACAGCATCACCCAGGCTGTCAATCTGTTCGCCGACATACTCTGTCAAGAAGCCTTTATTTACGGCATCATTTTCGTTGACCGGCGTTCCAAGGTTTTCTATTCTCGTATTGTTCATGTCGATGCCGGAGGCTGACAGGGACAGTTTTCCGCCCACGCTGACGCTGGTGCTCGCCGTAATAGTCCCAGCGCCTATACTGTCGAACGTTGGGGAGGCCGAGACATTAAACACATACGCTCCGTCAGCGTTTTTCTCTATTTCCAAATTCCGTCCGTTCGCTATGCCGACTGTTCCGCCGTTGCCGACGGAGACTGGATCGTAGCTGTTGACTTTAAGATTCCAGCTTCCCTTGTCTTCCGCCGCGGCTTTGACCGCATTCAGCTGCGAAACGTTTACTGCGTCAAGGTCGTTTTCACCATTAGCTACATTAGTTAATTTGGTACCTGTGCTGTTAATGTTTTCAAGCGAAATCGTCTTTTTCCCGGAGTCGTCGTACTTTACGACAAGCTCGCTAAGCGTGCTTACTTCGCCGGATACGCCGCTTACGGCAGAATCTACATACTTTTTGTTAGTCGCGTCGCGTTCTAAAACAGGGTCTCCCAAATTTGTTATTTTGGCCTCGCCCATATCGATGCCATCTGCATTTGCTGAGATCGCGCCGGCTGTAATACTATTCGCTGTTAAACTGTTGGCCGTAACATTTCCGAAATTCGGATTGGACACGACATTAAAAGTGTACCCGCCGCTTCCGTCCGGCCTAATTTCTATATTACTGCCGTCGGAGATAGTTACAGATCCGCCGTTTTCGATTATCGACGGGCTATCATTATTAACTTTAAGGTTCCAAGCCCCTTTTCTTTGCGCTTCTGTCCGTACTTCATCAAGCTGAGAGACGTTCACTGCGTCGAGAGCGTTTTCTCCGTTCGCCACGTTTGTAAGTTTCGTGCCGTTACCATCGTTATTTGCTAAAGCTACTTCTGTCTTCGCTTCGCTAGTGTACTGGACGGCCAAGTTATTGAGTGAATTGACTGAGTTAACGACACTATCAACGGATGTATCTACGTATCTTTTATTCGCCGCGTCGCCGTCATTGACCGGAGATGCGAGATTGGTTATGGAGGTACCGGCCATATTTACGCCGCTCTCGCTGATTTGCACCTTTCCGCCTATCGTAACCGAAGTGAAATTCGGCGTCGGGGAAAGCGCGAAAGTTATAGCCTTGCCGTCCGCGGCGTCCGGCGTGATTGTGATATTGCCGTCGTCACCTGATTTCAACGTTACTGTGTCACCCGCTGCAATTTGCTGGCTGTCGGCATCTCCGACTTTTAAATTCCAGCCACCAGAACCGGACCCCGCATTGTATCCGTCAAGCGCTTTTTTCAGAGTCTCGACGTTTACCGCGTCATATCTGTAGTTAATACCGTCAGATGCCGTGAAGTTTTCATCCGTCAGGACTTCCGCAATGTCGCCGATCGTCGCTACATTCGTCAGATAGCGTTGAAAAGGCGCTACTGTTACAGTATTAGTTCCATTTTTTAATGAGTTATACGTGTACCCTGTGCTGCCGATTGATACTGTGTAGTTCCTGGTAACGCTGGACTGCGCACCTAAAGCGACCGAATTGAGCGTTTGTTCGTCTTGATTCTTACGGTCGCCGACAGTAGCGAAATAACCGATAGCAGTATTGTAACCTGCATCATTATCGCTGCCATAAGGGAAGTTAAACGTATAGGCACCATACGAAAGAGCCATATTAGTTTTAGAACGATCCTCGTATCCGTCATCAGGACCTGGAGTATTGCCATAATAAGCAGGATATCCCCATGCTTCAGCATTATCAGCAAGCGTAGGCGTCATTGCTTTAACAAATATTATCCCCAAGAATATGAGAATTATCATCGGGCGAAATTTTATATCATTTATGTGCTTTTTTAACATATTCTTCACCTCTTTCATGCCACCTATTTAGTCGAAAAATTGATTTTCACTGAGTTAAAGCGCAGCTGAATATCTCGGCTTATATCAACGCTATCAGCGAACCCCAACGCCTCATGCGCGGGCAGTACGACTGTCACGCCTTTTTTATTGTTTTTTATCCACTGTGAAATAACTTTTTTAAGCTCGGATGAAATGAGATTCGTAACGCGCAAATACTCGTTCTTAAATTGCACATTGAGCTCAACGCGTTTCTGCGTAATTTTTGCTTCCGCTTCCTTATCTTTGGCTACGGTTTTTCTGTATTGTTCGAGTTCTGCGTTAAGGCGTTTCTCCAAGTCATCGATATAACGCTGTCCTGCTTTACCCGGCGCACTAGAATCAATGACACGCGCGACATTTACGACAGCTACCTCCGTGGCAAAAGATGGGATTGAGAAAATTAATATCACAAACGCTATAGTTAGCATTGTGAATATTGTTCTGTTGTGTGACATTAAGATACCTCCGTTCGTTTTCTCTAGAAATAAAAGGCAAAGGCCGGACAAAAAGTTTGAAAAGAACGAAGTTTATCCCGAGTCTAAATAATTGCACGACTCAAAAGCATAAATGCGGCATAATACAGATGCAGCGCAGAAAATTATTGCGCATTTTAGGCATGATTGAAGAGTTATCACCAGGCAGGAGTTATATTTTATGAACTGAGTTTTCTCTGGGGGGGGGGGGGGTAAATATCAGTTTATCAATGTCGATTTTTTGATCCACCAGCCTTTCCTCCTAATCTATAAATTTTATGTGAAGCCTAAATCTATTTGAATTATACCAAAATTTTTCTGTTACGGCGTCTTCTGTGCCCTGCGTGCGAGGACTCTTCATATAATCTTTCGGCTGGCGTGGAAGTGCTCAAAAGCGGCCCGAAGGCCGCCTTTGAGAATTTATATCCCGCAGCTTTATCTTATGAAGTTTGTCGCGATTTTGGGTTCGCGCTCTAGCGCGGGCACTCCGGCCTTGCGGCCCGCCTCGATGCACTTCAGCAGCCACGCCATGTTCTCGCCGAGGACGCGCATCGTCTGGAGCCCTTCGGCGTCCTGCTTCGCCTCGTCGGGCGTGTTGCCGTGGATCTGGTTCCAGTAGTTCGACGAGACTATTGGCATGCAGTTTATCGTGAAATATTTGTTGAGCCTGTCGAAGGCCGCCGTCGCGCCGCCCCTGCGGCAGGAGACGACCGCCGCGCCGAGCTTGCCCGCGAGCTTCCCGCCCGCGGAGTAGAAGAGGCGGTCTAGGAAGGCGCATATCTGCCCGTTCGGCGCGGCGTAGTAGACGGGCGAGCCGGCTATGAGCGCGTCATACTCGCCGAGCTTCGCCGCCGTTTCGTTCACTATGTCGTTCCGCACGCATTTGCCGAGCTTGCGGCAGGCCCCGCAGCCCATGCAGCCCGGTATCTCTCCCTTGCCGAGCCAGAGGATTTCCGTCTCGATGCCGCGCTTTTCAATCGCGTCCGCCGCCTCGCGCAGCGCCGTGTATGTGCAGCCGTGCTCGTGCGGGCTGCCGTTTACGAGAAGAACCTTCATTATCGCCAACTCCTTTATAAAAAACGGAGCGCCGCGCGCCTTTCGGCTTCCTCCGCGCGGCGCCCCTCCGACGTATATTTTACTCTACTTTATCGACGCGCCGAGCCTGCGCGCCTCTTCAAGCTCCGGCTTGCCCTCGATGTCGCCGACGGCCATGACGCCGCCGCAGAGCACCTTGCCGCAGTCCTTCCATCCGATGTGTCCCATCAGGCGGTCGTACCAGTAGACGGTCTCCTCGAAGCCGTTGCCCTCGGCCGCCATCAGCAGCGCGCTCTCCTTGCGCGGGTTCGTATAGCTCGGGTCGCACTCCGCGACGGCGAAGAGCCTGTCGAAGGCGCACTTGAGCTGGCCGCTGATAGTCCAGTAGTAGAGCGGCGAGGCGAGCACGACGACGTCCGCCTCTTTATAAGCCGGGTATATCTGCTCCATGTCGTCCTTCTGCACGCAGGGGCTTTCGGGATTTTTGCCGCCCGCGCAGCAGCCGCGGCAGCCGTTTATCTTCATGCCTTCAAGCCAGAACTCCGTCACGCTGTGGCCCGCACTCTCCGCGCCCTCGCGGAACGCCTTTACCAGCGCCGAGGTGTTGCCGTTCTTACGCGGGCTGCCGTTCAGTACGATTATCTTCTTTCCCATTTTTATCTTCCTCCCGTTCGTTCTGCGCCGCGCCGCGCTCTTCGCGCGTTTCCCCCGCGGCGTTGACTTTGTCTCAATTCCACGCTACAAATATATACCTAACGCGGGCGCGCGCAAGTACGCACATTCGCGTGTAATACTTACCCGGAGGAAAGCGTATATGACAGAGGACAGAAAACGCTGCATCGCGGCGGCGTCGCTCGGAGAGACCGGCTTCAGCTACACGCTCTCGCTGATAAACGGCAAATACAAGATGGTGGTGCTCTACACGCTGATGGAGTTCGGCGTTGTGCGCTTCAACGAGATGAAAAAATATATCGGCGCAATTTCGTACAAGACGCTCAGCGCGACGCTCAAGGAGCTCGAAGCGGACAAGCTCGTCCACCGCGAGGAATATCCGCAGATTCCGCCGAAGGTCGAATACAGCCTGACCGATCGCGGAAAATCTCTGATACCGATACTCGACGGCATGTGCGAGTGGGGAGAGAAGAACCGCCTGCCGAAACGAGGGAGCGAAGCATAAAAAGATCCGGCCCGCGGGAGGAAGGCCGCGGGCCGGGATGTGTGGGGTGTGGAGTTGAACTCTATCGGAGGAGTTTTAAGCTTTCGCCGCGCCGCGCGGCCGCGCGGCGGGCGTAATCTGCAAGTTTGTGATTAGAATTTGGCGAAGCGCTTTCCGAACTCTTCGCACTGCTTTTTGCCCTCGTCGTCGGGCGTCAGGTTGATGATGAGCCCCTGCTCGAAGAGCGCGCAGTTGTCGCCCTTCATGCGGTCCTCCCAGTTGCGCATCCATTCGCCGTCGCCCCAGCCGAAGGAGCCGAAGAGGGCGACCTTCTTGCCCGCGAGCTCGGGCTCTATGGAGCAGAGGAACGGCTCGAACTCGCATTCCTCGAGCACCTCGGCTCCCATCGACGGGCAGCCGAGCGCGAGCTTCGCGTAGTCCGCGGTGCTGCGCGAGCCGAACTCCGCGACCGAGAAGAGGTCCGCGTGCGCGCCCTCCGCGCGTATTCCCTCGGCTATCGCGTTCGCCATAGCCTCTGTGTTGCCTGTAGCGCTCCAGTATATGACAGCTGTCTTATCCATTTATATTCCGCCTTTCCTGAATTTTATCCCCGCCGCAGCGGGAGCAGAGTATCCTTTATTGCGCGGGGCCGCCGCAGAGCTCCGCAAGCTGGACTATGCGCGCGCCGCGCTCCACCATCGAGCAAAAATATTCCGTGCATCTTCTGTAGCTTTCGAAAAGCCCCGCCGCGCGTTCGCCGTCGCCGTAAACCTTCCACGTGCCGCAGGCCTTGAAGTTTCTGCCCTCGTTCGCAATGAAGCCGCGCACGTCCTCGACGGGATAGCCGAGGAAAATTCCGATCTCGTGCGGGAACTCGCCGCATTTGCCGAGCCTCGAGCGAAGCCGCGCGATTTTCTCCGCGAGCGTCAGCCCGTGCCTGTAGCCGCAGCCGGCAAGGAAGTCTTCGGCCTCCGGCCCCATCGCCGCCGCGAGAAGCTCCTCGCGGTAGACGAAGACGAGCGCGTAGCGTTCGCACTCGCAGAGGATTTCCATCCTCACGCCGCAGGCGCGCAGTCCGTCCGCCGCTTCGCGCAGCTCCCGCGCCTCGGGCTTCCCCTCCGAAAAGTGGAGGGTGAAGAGGTTCGACGGCTTGACGCCGGCTAACGCGGGCGCGCAGTGAAGCGCGAGCAATTTTTCAACAGAGCTTCCGGTCGACATCGTTTTATCCGCCATCGTTTTTTCATCCTTGCGTTAGTCTTTGCTAACCACGCTGATATAATAAGTTAGCCAGCTCTAACTGTCAAGGGGCAAATTTATGTTTCGCGCGAAAATTTTGCGCGCGGGCGGCGGCGCTGCGCGCCTGCGTTAAGTTGACGGAGCTTCCGCGCGTCCGTATGACATGGATATCTCATCACTCACGGAGGTGACGGAAGACCCGTCGCACCATCTCCGTGAGGGTTATTTTTTGCGTTCGCCCGGCTTACGACGAAGCGCCACAAAAAAGCGCGGCCTTCCCCGACGTGAGGAAGGCCGCGCTGCGTTTAGCCGGCGGCGTTAGTTTCCGAAGCCTTTGACGAAGAACTTGATGAAGGTCAGCGTTTGCGGCTGGTAGATGATGTCGACGAGGAAGGCGCCGACTATCGGGACTATCATGAAGGCGCGGCTGCTCATGCCGTAGCGCTCGCAGACGGCGGTCATGTTGACGATCGCGGAGGGCGTAGCGCCGAGGCCGTGGCCGCAGAGGCCCGCGCACATGACGGCGGCGTCGTAGTTTTTGCCGAGGATGCGGAATACTACGAAGTAGGCCGCGCAGACCATGAAGAGCACCTGGCAGACGAGGACGAGCAGAAGTCCGCCGATGAGCCCCGAGAGGTCCCAGAGCGCGAGCGTCATCATCGCGAGCGAGAGGTAGAGGTTGAGCATTACGTCGCCGATGCCGTCGACGAGCGGGAAGCTGAATTTGTAGAGGCGCATCGAGTCGTTGATGTTGCGGACGATTACCGCCGTGAACATCGAGCCGACGTAGGTCGGGAAGCTCATGCCTATGAGCTTGCCTATCGCGCCGGAGACCTGCGTGCCTATCGCCATGCAGACGATTATCGCGACGACGTTCGTCATTATGTCGAGGCCAGTGAGCTCGCCGCCCGTGGCCGCGTTGACGCTCTTGATGTCGTCGTAGTTGTGCTGGTTTTCCTCGGGCTTGAGCTGGTATCTCTCAATGAGCGAGCGCCCGAGCGGCCCGCCGACGAGGACCGCCGAGATGAGTCCGAAGGTAGCCGCCGCCGCTCCTACGAGCGTGCCGTGCGGATAGCCCATGCGCACGAAGTCGCCGCCGTAGCTGAGCGCGGCGCCGTGGCCGCCTATCATGGATATCGCCGAGGCGAGCAGCGCGTACGGCGCTTCGACGCCGACGAGCGAGCCGACTCCGATTCCGATGAGGTTCTGGAATACGGAGATGACGCCGCAGCATATCCAGTAGACGACGAGCAGCAGGCCGCCCTTCTTGAGCAGTTTGAGGCTCGCGCCGAGTCCGACCGTCGTGAAGAAGGCCAGCATGAAGTAATCCTGGAAGATGTTCGTGAATTTCACCTGGAAGCTCCCCGTCACGTGGCCCGCGAAGGTGACGAACATGAAGATGAAGCCGCCGATGACGGGCGCGGGGATGCAGTATTTCGCAAGCGCGGGGATTTTCTTCCTGACGTAGTAGCCGAGCAGCAGTAGCAGCCCCGCGAGCGCGAGCGTCATGACGGCGTTCAGCACGATGCTTGTAATGTTGTCTGCGAATTCAAAGGACATTGTTTTACCTCCGTCCGCGGCCTTAGCCGCGTTTGATATTATTTTCCTGCGCCGCGCCGTGCGGGCTGCGGCGGCGTATAATGAAATCCGTTTGAAAACCCGCCCGCGGCCCAGCCGCGCTCCGGGCGTTCATTTTTATGGGGTTTGGCCCTCACTCCTTTTTAAGTAAAACTGTCTTGATGTTTTTAGGTAAAAATACGCATGTAATTTTTTAAAATACATGCAGTACGCGCTAGTATAGCACAAAAAAGAGAAGAGCGCCTCCGCGTCTCTTCCCTCCCGTCTTTTATGTTAGGTTTTGTTTTTTTGCGGGCGTTTTTGTTTTCGCCGCGCGGCGGTCTTTTACAGCGTCTGTTTCAGCGCCGCCTCGAAGCCGCCGCGCATCGCCAGCCGCAGTTTTTCGTCGGCGAAGACGCGCAGGCATATCGCGGCGAGGATTTTCGTCCCTTTGACGAGCGCCGCGTGGCCTTCGTCCGTCATGGTCGCGGCGGCGAACTCCCGCGTGTGGAGAGCAAGCTTCCGCTCCGTTATCGCGAGCTCCGGCTGTATCGCCGGGCAGCGGTACGATACGTTGCCTACGTCTGAGGAGCCCTGAGGACCGCGGCCCCGCGTACATTCGACGCCGTATTCCTTCATGACATCCTCCGCAAGCTTCTCCGCGGCAGGGTTCGGCAGCACCGGCTCGAAATGCCCCTCGAAGCGCTCCCACGAGACCTCGGTCGCGGTCGCTACGGCCGCGCCCCTCGCGCAGCGGAAGACGCCCTCTGTCAGCTCGTCGAGCATGTTTTTCTCCGGCGCGCGCGCCTCGACGCGGCAGACGGCCTTGTCCGGGATTATGTTCGCCGCGCCGGAGACATGCGTGATTAACGCGTGCAGGCGGCAGCCGTCGCGCATGTGGAGGCGCAGCATGTTCATCGCCTCCATGAAGAGCAGCGCCCCGCTCTGCGCGCTGCGCCCGTCCCACGGCGAGCCGGCGGAGTGCGCCGTCTGCCCCGTAAAGGTGAAGTCGAAGCCGTTGAGGCCGAGCGCGCGGTAGTCCGCGAGGCTTTCCGCGGCGTCGGAGTGTATCATCACGGCGAGGTCGGCGTCGTCGAATACGCCGTCGTCCGCCATTTTTATCTTCGCGCCGTCGCCCTCCTCGGCGGGCGTGCCGACTACGCGCAGCTCGCCGCAGAGCCCCGCGCCGGCCATTGCCTCGCCGAGCGCGAGCCCCGCGTAGAGCGACATCGTGCCGTGCAGGTTGTGCCCGCAGCCGTGGCCGATGCCGGGCAGCGCGTCGTACTCCGCCATTATCGCTACGGCGGGCTTTTTCGCGCCGAAGGATTTTTTCGCCATGAAGGCGGTCGGTATGCCGCAGAACGGATATTCGACCTCGAAGCCCTCCCCGCGCAGCTTTTCCGCCATGAGCCTGCTGCTCTCGTACTCCTCGCCGGACAGCTCCGGGTGCTCCGCGAGCCAGTCGCTGAAGGCCGCCATCTCCGCGGCGCGCGCGTCGATAATTTCCTCGGCCCTGCGCAAAATCGCTTTTTCGTCCTGCATTTCATACCGCTCCCTTCTGTTTTACGGATATTATAAAGCCTGCGCGCGCGGCGAAGGAGCATAAAAAAATCCCGCCGTCCGGGCGCTCGGCGCGCGGCGGGCGGCGGGAAGATACAAGCTGCGGCGGCGGCGCTTACGGCTGTTTTTTCAGCACGGGGCTGAGGGCGCGGCCGCAGGCGAGCAGCGTCGTGAGGTTGTGCAGTATAGCGGAGGTGCGCGGCGTGACGCGGCCCGCGAGGCCGAGCAGTATCAGCAGCGTGTTGACGCCGACTATCGCGGCGTAGTTCGTCTTTATCTTGCTCATCGTGCGCGAGCTTATGCGGCGAGCGTCGGCGAGCCGTTCGAGCCTGTCGTCGAGCAGGACGACGTTGGCCACCTCCTGCGCGATGTCCGCGCCGTGCTTCATCGTTACGCCAACGGAGGCTTCCGACAACGCGGGCGAGTCGTTTATGCCGTCGCCTATCATTACGACGCGGCGGCCCTTTTCGCGCAGTTCCTTGATGTATTTCGCCTTGTCCTGCGGCAGCATCTCGGCGCAGGTCTCGGTGATTCCGGCCTCGGCTGCGGTCTTCTGCGCGGCGCGCCTGCCGTCGCCCGTAAGCATGACTATGTTCGTCAGCCCTTCGGCCTTGAGTTCGGCTATGACGTATGGCGCTTCGCGCTTGAGCGGGTCTTCGATGCATATTATTCCCGCCAACTCGCCGCCTATCGCCAAATAGAGCAAGGAATAGCGCTCCGCCTCCTCCGTCGCTGCGGTTTTCTGTTCGTCCGTCCACGCAGTGCCTTCGTCGTCGAATACGAAGTGGCGGCTGCCTATTATCGTCTTTTCGCCGCGCAGGCTCGAAGCTATGCCGTGCGCGACCATATATTTGACTTCGGCGTGCTCCTCTTCGTGGCGCAGCTCCTCCTCCGCGGCTTTGCGGACGACGGCGCGCGCTATCGGGTGCGGGAAGTGCTCCTCAAGGCAGGCGGCGAGGCGCAGCACCTCTTCGCGGCTGCGTCCGCCGAAGGGCACGACCTTCGCGACGCGCGGCTCGGCGGCGGTCAGCGTGCCCGTCTTGTCGAATACCGCGGTGTCGGCCTCCGCCAGCGCCTCGATGTACTTTCCGCCCTTTATCAGCACGCCGTTTTTGACGCCCTCGCGCATCGCGGCGAGTATCGCGAGCGGCGTCGCTATCTTTATCGCGCAGGAGTAGTCGACCATTATCGCCGACGCCGCGCGCTCCGCGCTGCGCGTGAAGAGATAGACCGCCGCGGCGAGCGCGAAGTTGTAGGGCACTATCGAGTCGGCGAGCTTTTCGGCCTGGCTCTGGACGCTCGCCTTGCGCCCCTCGGATTCTTCTATGACTTTGATTATTTTGTCTATCCGCGTGGTCCCGGCGACGGCTTTCACTTCTATTGTGATTTCGCCTTCTTCGACCGCGGTCCCCGCGTAGACGCTCGCCCCGGCGCGGCGGACTATGCCGAGCGGCTCGCCGGTCATCGAGGACTGGTTGACGACCGCCTCCCCTTCGGCGACCGTGCCGTCGGCCGGTATTATCGAGCCTGCGCGGACTATGAGCATGTCGCCCGCGCGCAGCTCGGAGAAGGGTATCTCAACCTCCGCGCCGTCCTTCTTTATCCAGACTTTATCGACGCGCAGCGCAAGGCTCTGAGCAAGGTCTTCCTTCGAGCGGTGCTGCGTCCACGCCTCCATTTCTTCGGAGAGCGACATGAGCGTCATTATAACGCCGGCGGTCGTAATGTCGCCGCGCAGTATCGCGCTGGATATGGCGGCGGCGTCAAGTACGGCTACGTTGAGCCGCCGCAGGAGGAAAAAAGCCTTCAGCCCGCGCGCGACGTAGGGTGCGGCGCGCCACAGGCATATTACGCGGCGCACTTTGTACGGCAGAAAAAGCATACGGAAGGCCATGCCCGCGGCCGTGCGCAGCAGCGTCGGGACGAGCGGCGCGCCGCGCCGCGGCATCTCCACGCCCTCGTAGTATTCGCGCGTCATTACGGATACGGCGGCTAAAATTTCGTCCCTGCGTTCTCGTTCAAAATATATCAGCACGCTGCCGGTGCGGTGCGACGCCTTTACCTTTATAACTCCGTTCAGCGTCTCAAGCACGGCGCAGACGGACGGGGCTTCGTCCTTCGTAAACGTCCCCGCGGGCGTTCTCAGGCGCACGCGCCCCGGCAGTTCGTGAACTATCTTAAATTCCATAAATTCTTCCCCGCAATCATAAAGAGTCCGCATTTTGCGAAAAACGCGGACTCGTCCACTAAACTAGCAGCACTTTCCCTCGTCCGCGACGGCCTTGGCCTCCGCTATGGTGTCGGAAACTGCTTCCTTCGCCTTCTCGGCCGCGCAGGCGGCCTTCTCCTGCAGCTCGATGCCCTTCGCGAGCGCCTTTACCGTGGCCTTTTTAGCCGCGCCGCTCTTGACGAGCGCGTAAGCGCCTACGCCGAGAAATACTCCGGCGGCGATGAGCAGGCATCCTTTGCATTCCGCTTTCATAGGGAAACACCTCCTTAAAAAACAATTAGCGCAGGCTAAGTTAGCCCGCACAAACGATTATATCACCTAAAGCGGTTTGCGTGAGCCGCCGCTTACTATTTTTTGCCGCCTTTTGCGCGCGCTCCTTATTTGTAAAAATTCCTTGCTATCGGCCTCTAAGATTGTTAAAATAAGCGCGTAATATCAAAAGAAACGCCGCCCGCACTTTCCGCGCGCTTGGAGAACCTCCGGGACGCACGGCATTTGGCAGCGAGGAAGAACCATCTGTCTGACCGGATGTTCCGTTCGGAGAGAAGGAGCCGCAAGATAAAGCATAGCTATGGCCCTTCGTCCGGCGGACGAGGGGCCTTTTTATATGGACGGCGCGGGAGCGCGCGGGCGGCATAAAAAACAGGAGGGTGCGGAATATGTACGACAAGAATCAGTTTCAGGACGCCTCTTTCATCGACGACGCCGAGATACTCGGAACGCTCGAACAGGCTAAAAAATTAGCCGCCGACAAGGGCGCGGTGCGCGAGCTCATCGCAAAGGCGCGCGAGTGCCACGGCCTCGACCACCGCGAGGCGGCGGTGTTTCTCGAAATAACCGACCCAGAGCTCGAGGACGAGCTCTACTCGCTCGCGAAGGAGATAAAGGAACGCATCTACGGACGCCGCATCGTCCTCTTCGCGCCGCTCTACGTCTCGAACTACTGCGTGAACGGCTGCACCTACTGCGGCTTCCACAAGGACAACAAGATGATGTTCCGCAAGAAGCTCACGATGGAGGAGATCGACCAGGAGACAGACGCGATACTCGCGCTCGGACACAAGCGCATCGCGATGGAATCCGGCGAAGACCCCGTCAACTCGCCGCTCGACTACATCATCGAGTGCATGGAGCGCGTCTACGCCTACCGCAACTCGCGCGGCGACTCCATACGCAGAATCAACGTCAACATCGCCGCGACGACCGTCGAGGAGTTCAAGCGTCTCAAGGCGGCGCAGATAGGCACGTACATCCTCTTCCAGGAGACCTTCCACCGCCCGACCTACGCGAAGCTCCATCCCTGCGGGCCAAAGAGCATCTACAACTGGCACACGACGGCGCTCCACCGCGCGCAGGAAGGCGGCATCGACGACGTCGGCACCGGCGTCCTCTACGGCCTCTACGACTACAAGTACGAGACCGTCGCGCAGCTCATGCTCGCCGAGAACCTCGAAAAGGTCTGCGGCGTAGGGCCGCACACAATCTCCGTCCCGCGCCTGCGCGAGGCCGAAGGCGTCGACATCAAGACGTTCCCCTACATTCCGACCGACGAACAGTTCCTCCGCGTCATCGCGACGCTGCGCGTGGCGACGCCATACACCGGCATGATAATCTCGACGCGCGAGACGCCCGAGACGCGCCGCAAGGAGCTCGACCTCGGCATATCGCAGTGCAGCGCCGGCTCCTGCACCGGCATCGGCGGCTACCACAAGGAAATCGGCCAGCCCGACAGCCCCGACACCGCGCAGTTCAAAATCTCCGACGACCGCACGCCAGACGAAGTCCTCACGTGGCTCTGCGAGGACGGCTACATCCCGAGCTACTGCACCGCCTGCTACCGCCAGGGACGCACCGGCGACCGCTTCATGTCGCTTGCGAAATCGGGCCAGATACGCAACATCTGCCAGCCGAACGCGATACTCACCTTCAAGGAATACCTCATCGGCTACGGCTCCGACCATCTGAAGGAGCTCGGAGAGAAGGTCATAGCGAAGGAAGTCGAGCAGATACCGAGCGAGCGCGTCCGCGAACTGACGAAAGAGCGCCTCAAGAAACTCGAAGAGGGCGCGCAGGACCTTTACTTCTAAAGACCACGACGCATCAAACCATAAAACTCCCTTCCAATGCGGACAGGCCGAGGCGCAAAGCCCCGGCCTGTTTCGTATATGCGCCGCGCGCGTAAATTTCCGCGGCTAGCCGCGCAGCTCCGGCTTTTTCGCGATTACGCAGAGCCAGCCCTTTTCGCTGCGGCGCGCGGTAATTTCGGCGAAGCCGGCGCGCGCGAGGCGCGCCGTTATCTCTTCCTCGCCGCGGACGGTCATGTTGTCCACCACGTCGGTCCACTCCGCGCGCTCGGGGTCGGCCTGGTGGTTCGCAATCAGGAAAGTCCCGCCGGGCTTGAGCGCGCGCAGAACCTCCGCAAACGCGCCGTCGAGGTCCGGCCAGAAGTAAAGCGTCTCGAAAGCAGTCGCGATGTCGAAATATCCCGGCGGGTAGGGAATCGCCTCGGCGCTTCCCGCGCGCACCTCGCAGCGGCGCGCGGCTATCGCCTTCGCGTTGCGCCGCGCGCTGCACTCGAGGCCGCACTCGGAAACGTCTATGCCGCAGACCCTGCCCTCGCGGCAGCGCCGCAGCAGCAGCGCCATCGCGGAGCCGCCGCCGCAGCCTATGTCGAGCGCCCGCGCGCGCGGCGCGATTTCAACGAGCGAGAGCGCCCACTCGTGCAGCTCCCTGTGGCCTCTGTTCATCATCGAGAGAATCAGCTTGCCCACCTTGCCGCGCGGGCAGCCGCTGTCTTTGAATAAGTCCTTGAGCATTCAAATGCCTCCAATCGGCGGAATTTATATCATTAGGCACAACTGACGCAAGACGATTATAACATCGCGGCGGTTCCGATAATACTGCGCTGCGGCGCGAATCGAAGGCGGCCCGCAGAACGCGCGCCGCTCTCCGCCGCTTCGCGCGCCCCGGCCCGTTCCGCCCCGCGCGCCGGATTCTGCCGCCGCTCCGCGCGGACGCCGCAGCCGCACGCGCTCTGCGCCGGGACGGGAAATTATGGCGGCTTCCCGACGCTGAAGCCGCGCCGGAAAGTTTCGCCGCAATCTTCACCGAAAGGATTGACATATCCGTCCGCCGCTGTTAATATAATCGCGTCATCGGTTAGCTAAAGCTAACACAGAGACGAAGACGAAAGATTTCCGTGCAGGCTTCCCTTCGGCCGGCAGACAGAAAGCTCTCGTTGTTTTACCACACTCTCTCTCCTATAAGTCTCATAACCTTCCCAACACACGAAGCGCGCCCTCCGTAATCCCGCGGGGGGCGCAAACCTTTTCTCGCGGCGCGCGCCCCGCGGCGCGGGCGGAACGGCGCGGAAGCGCGCATACGAAAAGCGCGGCCCGAAGGCCGCGCGCTAGTCCGTAATTTTCCGAGAACGCTACGCCGCTTCCTTGCCCGCCATCGCCTTGACGAACCAGTCCTTGCCCTCGACGAGGCGCGAGATGATGAGGGACGAGCAGGTGTCGCCCGTCGCGTTGACCATCGTCGCCGCGGGGTCTACGAGGAAGCCGATCGTCGCGATTATCGGGAAGGCCTCGGGCGGGAAGCCGTAGAGGCTGACGATGAGCATTTCTCCGACGAGGCCGCCACCCGGGATGCCGGAGAGGACGACGCCCGAGAGCACCGCGACGGTGACGGCGGTCGCCATCGTGCCTATGCCGTCGAAGGGCAGGCCGAATATGCCGAAGAGGAACGAAATTTTAAGGATTCCCGAGAGGCAGGAGCCTTCCATGTGCGCCGTCGCGCCTATCGGAAGCGCTATCTCGCTGATGTCGCGCGGTATGCCCATCTTCGAGGCCGCCTCGAGGTTGAGCGGCAGCGTCGCCGTGCTGCTGCCCGAGCCGAGCGCCATGAGCGCGGGCGGGATTATGTTCGTCCAAAAGGTGCGGACGCCCTTGCCCTGCGTCGCCCACCACGAGTAAATCGTGAAGGCTACGAAGAAATATCCGAAGGTTGCGATGTGGTAGATGACTATCGCGCGGAAGTAAGCGCCCAAGAGCTTCGGGCCGTAGTCGCCGACGAGCGTCGCGAAGTAGGCCATGAGTCCGATGGGGGCATAGTACATGAGGTACTGCACCATCTTGAGCATCGCGTCGGCGAACACGCCGATGCCGCGTCCGACGGCGCGCCCGCGCTCGCCGAGCGACTGGAGACAGAAGCCGAAGAATATCGTGAAGAGGATGAGCGGCAGCATCGCGTTGCGCGAAAGCAGTTTGACGAAGTCGTCGGTCGTGACGGCCTTGACTATCTGGTCGGGCGTGCTGAGCGCCTGAATTTCGCCCGCCGCCTGCATTTCAATGTGGACGCCCTCCGCCGGCGGGAAGAGCGTGACGGTGACGAGCATCAGCAGCGCCGCTATCGCGCCCGTGACCGTGAAGACGAGGACGAGAGACTTCATAACCTTGCCGAGGCGCTCCATCGACGACATCGAGGCGACGGCGCTGCAAATCGTAGAGAAGACGAGCGGGACGACGACCATGAACATCGCGTTGATGAAGAGGTCGCCGAGCGGCTTGAGGATGAGGGCCCTCTCGCCCATCACGGCGCCGATGACGCAGCCGAGCGCGATGGCTCCGAGCAGGATGATCGGGAAGCGGTAAGACTTGAGTACGCTGTTCGATTCTGACATAAGAAAAGAATTCCCCTTTCGCGTTGTATTTGATAAATTTTGCCGCTCTATAAAGAAAGCCGCTCAGCCGGCGGCTTAGTATTCGGGCCTCCGCGCCTGAACGCGGTCAACCTGCAACGACTGTTTTGAACACATCTTTCCGCTTTTGGCATTATACAGCATTGTCTTTAAAATTACTACGGACGACGTGAAAAATATTTCAGATGCACAACGCGAGAAAAATATTAAGTTAAATAAAACAAAAAATTTGTTTCGCAACGACGCCGCCCTCCGCGCCGCAGCGCGGCGAAAGCGCGGGCCGTGCTCCGCGCGCGGAGCCGCGGCGTGAAACATCAGACAGCGCGCACGAGCGCGCCGCCGCCGCGGTTCAGTTTTTTGTTGTATGATAAGCGCATCTTAGAAAAGCGGGAGAAAGCCATGCCGGACAAAACAGCTCTGTTTGAAAACAAGAAGATTCGTTCCGTTTGGGTCGAGGCGGAGGAAGAATGGTATTTCTCGGTCGTCGACGTAGTAGGCGCGCTGACGGACAGCGCCGACCCCAAACAGTATGTCAAAAGGATGAGAAGCAGAGACCCGGAGCTTAATGCCAACTGGGGTACAATCTGTACCCCCCTTGAAATGATTGCGGCGGACGGAAAGAGGCGTAAAATCCAGTCCGCGAACACGGAAGGGCTGCTTCGCATCATCCAATCCATACCGTCGCCCAAGGCCGAGCCCTTCAAGCTCTGGCTCGCGCGCGTAGGCGCGGAGCGCATCGAGGAGACCGTAGACCCAGAGCTCGCCATCGACCGCGCCTTCGAGACCTATCTCAAAAAGGGCTACACGAAGGAATGGATTCACCAGAGGCTTTTGTCCATCCGCATACACAACGACCTGACCGCCGAATGGGAGAGCCGCGGCGTAAAGAAGGGCGTCGAGTACGCCATGCTCACCGACGAGATAACGAAGGCGTGGACTGGCATGACTACGCGCCAGTACAAGAGCTACAAAGGTTTGAAAAAGGAAAACCTGCGCGACAACATGAGCGACCTCGAGCTTGTGCTCAATATGCTCGCCGAGGCGACGACGACGGAGATATCAAAAACGGTCAGGCCGAAGACGTTTGAAGAAAACGCCGGAGTGGCGCGCCAGGGCGGCAGCGTAGCGGGAAACGCCAGAAAAGAAATCGAAGCGAAATCGGGCCGTCCAGTGCTGACGCAGAAAAACGCCGTCGACTTCGCCAACGTCATAGAGCTGATGGCAGAGACGGGAAACGACGCAAAAGAAGACGAAACGGAATAAGATACGCAAAAGCGGCGGGCCTCGCTAAGGCCCGCCGCTTTTCTGCGCGTTTATATTGGTTTAGTTGCAGCCGTGCGGTTCGTGGCCGCAGCCGCGGCATTCGCCCTGCGGCGCGCCGTCGTGATGTCCGCACTCGTGCGCTCCGTGGTCGTGGTGGTGGCACTCGGCCGACGGGTCGTCGTGCAGCTTGCCTTCGAGGTAGAGCTTTACGGCTTCGTCGACGGGGCCGCTGACGCCCGATATGAGCTCAATGCCGGCAGCCGCGAGGACGTTCTTCGCGCCGCCGCCGATGCCGCCGCAGATGAGCAGGTTCACGCCGTTGGCGCGCAGCAGGCCGCCGAGCGCCGAGTGGCCGCTGCCCTCCGCGTCGAGCGTCCTGTGCGAGGCGACCGCGCCGCCCTTTATCTCGTAGAGCTCGAACCAGCGCGTGTGTCCGAAATGCTGGAAAATCTGCCCGTCTTCCATCGTTACCGCTATTATTCCGTCTTTCATCATCGTTGCATCCTCCGTTTCCGAATTTGCCTCTGTATCCGAAATTCCGCAGCCTCCGCGCGCGAAGCGGCAGCGCGAGCATCTCGCGCGCCCGCCGCATATACGCTCCGCGGGGCTGAAATTGCCTCCGCCTATATGTATCGCCTTGCCGGAGCAGAGCGCGTCCGCGACCTTGCGCCGCGCCGAGTAGACTATGCGCTGGAGCGTGCCGCGCGAGACGCCCATCGACTGCGCCGCGGCGCTCTGGTCCGCGCCCTCGAGGTCGCAGAGCCGCAGGCTCTCGAGCTCCTCGACGGTGAGGCTCACGGCCCCATCCGCGCCCTCGGTCGAAAATCTCCGCGCCCGCGTGTCGCAGCAGACGCGGCGGCATTTTGTGATTCCGGCCAAATCCATCGCCTCCGCCCTTTCGCGCATATAATAGTGTGCATATGCACGCTTGTCAAGAAGCGCGTGCCGCGACGGATGCCGCGCCGCCGTTTCGCCGGATTACGGACGCCGCGGCGATTCGCGGCGCGCGCGTGAAATTTCCGCGCCGGCGCACGCCGCGCGTTTTTCCGAAGGCTGCGCCGTTTCGCGCTTCGCGGTGATAAAATATGAAAAAAAATTTCCGGAGAGTACGCTATGGAAGAGTTCAACCTTGTAGGCTTTGCGCTTTACGTTTTCGCCTCGGCCTTCACGCCCGGGCCGAACAATATACTTTCGATGTCGGCGGCGGGGCGCTACGGCATCGCGCGCGCGTGGCGCGTGCTCGTCGGCGTATTCGCGGGCTTCATAATAGTCATGCTGCTCTGCGCGCTCTTCTCGGTCGCGCTCGCGTCGCTCGTGCCTAAGATTATGCCGTTCATGGAGTGGGCGGGGGCGGCCTATATTCTCTGGCTCGCGTGGAAAACGTGGCGCTCGTCGGACGCCGCGGACGGCGAGAGCGACGTTGACTGCGGCTTCTGGGCCGGCTTCGTGCTCGAGTTCGTAAACGTGAAGATTATGCTCTACGGCGTGACGGCGCTGACCTCGTTCGTCATGCCGGCCTTCGATTCGACCGCCGCGGTCGCGGCCTTCGCGGTGCTGCTAGCCGCGATAGGCTCAGTCGCGAACTGGACGTGGGCGCTCTTCGGCGTGCTGTTCCAGCGCGCGCTGCGGAACCACGGCAGGCTCTTCAACGCGATTATGGCGCTGCTGCTCGTCTACTGCGCAGCCGGAATACTCCTCTAAAATCCGAGCTGGGCTATAACGAAGGCCGAGGCGATGGCGGCCGCCATGACGGCGACGACGTTGCCGCTGTACCAGCCCGCTATGAAGGCCGCTATAGTGCCAGCGGCGGAGCTGTAAAAGCCGCCGGTCGCGAAGAGGCAGTCGGGGAAGGTTATCGAGCCGATGACGGCGAAGGGCATGTAGCCGAGCACCGCGGAGACAAGCGGCGGCAGCCTGCGCCCCGCGAGCAGGAAGGGCGGCAGCACGCGCGACGGCGCGGTCGCAAGCATCATCATTATGAAAAGGTATATAAGCTCCGGCCTCACGCGGTTTCCTCCTTCTCAGGCGGGAAGAGCAGCGCGCCGAAGAGCGCGGCTCCGCCCGCGGAAATCATTATCGCGACGCCCTTGTTGAGCTCTGAAAGCACGGGCGCGAACTTAAACAGCGTCGAGAGCGCCATCGCCGCGAGCGTGACGGCGAGCGCGGCACGGCTCTTCCGAGCCGACGGTATTATCAGCGCTATGAAGAGCGCGTATATCGCTATCCCCATGCTCGCGCGCAGCGCGGGCGGCAGCGCCGAGGTGCCGAGCCAGCCGCACACGGTCAGGACGTTCCAGGTGATATATATCGGGAGCTGAAGCCCCCAGAGGAAAGGAACGCTCACAGCGCCGCCGCCTTGCAGCGACGCGACGCTGAAGCTTTCGTCTGTCAGGAAAAAGAAGAGCGCGGCCTTGCAGAGCGGATTGCCGCCGCCCTTCATGCGCCGAGAGAGCGACGAGCCCATCATGATGTGGCGCGCGTTGAGCAGCGCGGTCGCGAGTACGATGTCCGCCGCTGGCGCGCCCACGGCGAGAAGGTTGAGCGCCGCGAACTGGCTGGCCCCCGCGAAGACTATCAGCGACATCATCAGGCTTTCCCACACGGAGAAGCCCGCGGTCTCGGCGAGTATGCCGAACGCCGCCCCGCTCGGTATCATGCCCGTTATGACGGGCAGGCTCTTGCGCGCTCCGCGGAGAAATTCCGCCGCGCGGCCTCCGTCGTCCATCTTACGCCCTCCCCTGCGCGAGTTATAAACATGATTATACATCGCCGCGCCGCGCGAACGCAGGCGGCGGAGCATAAAAAAATCGGGAGGCGCGCGGCCTCCCGGTTACGTCAGAGTGTTTTCGTCTTTCTTAATATCCCATAGCTTCGGAGTGGCTCTTGAGCTGGGCCACGTTCTTGTTGACCTTTTTCAGATAGTTGGTCGCGATGCCGCCGTAGTATCTGTTGAGCGCCTTCTGCACCGTGCCGTAGGCAGTGATGTAGCGCGAGAGTATCAGCACGCCGGCCTCGACCCCGCGCTCGGGGTCGAACATGTGGTCGCGCGTCGGCGCTATGCCCTTCGCGCGCAGCATTCCGTTGTGGACCTTCCACATGACCTGCATGACGCCGAGCGCCCCCGCGCTGCTCTTCGCGTTCGGGTTGAAGTGGCTCTCCGCCTTCGCTATGCCCACGGCGAGATTCGACGGTACGCCGTACTTAATGCTGTAGAAGACGAGCGCGCTTGCTTCGCGCCACGCGGTTTCGTGCGGTATCTTCGGATTCACCTTTCTGATGAACGTCGCGGTGTTCGCCACGCTGCGCTGCTTCGCGGGCGGCAGCTTGTCGAGCCTGTTGAGCGTGCTGAGCGGGTGGTCGTGACGCCATTTCGCGAGATCTTCCTCCGTCAGCCCCTGATGCTTCAGCGCGCTGTATATCGACTGGTCGTACCTGGCCGACCGCGCCTCCTCGCGCCGCTTCTCCATTTTCGCCTTCGTCGCGGCGTTGTCCTGCGCGATGCGGAGTATCTGGCTCCGTATCTTTTCCGCAGCCGTCTGCGTCTCGGCGGATTTTTCCGCCGGCCTTATCACAGTTTGATCCGAGAGGGTGGTATGTGTTTTCGGCTGTGGTTCCGTGCCGCCCATTCCAGCGTTCGGATGGATGACGATGGAGAGCAGGAGCAGGAGCATAGCTGCGATCCGCGGCAGATGGAAATGCCGCTTTCTCATTAGTTTCCGCATATTTACCTCCTTGAGAGTTCGAACGCGGCGCGGAGCTTTCTCTCCAAAAAGCGGACTCTGTCCGCCGTCTCTTGGATTTTTTGTGTAGCGTCCGCCGCCGGCACTCTAAACGCGGTTTCTATGATAACGGCAAGAGCCGAGAAGTCAAGGCTGAGGGGCCAAACGCCGCGTTTTGCAAGGCGCGGCGGGCCGTCCGCTTAATTTCGCGGCGCAGATACAGTCGCCGGAGAATGTTTTTCGTTAAGAATCGACTGCGGGAAGCCGCCGCCGCGGGCGCGGACGCGGCTTTTTTACGTTTTCTTTAAGTTACGGCGAATTGTAAAAGCTCCGTAAAACGGCTGAATTGTACGACGCGCGGCTGCAATTTACGCCGCGCGCACGTTTCTGCTTCATTCAGGAAGGTCTATAAGAAGCTCCGCGGCTTTGCGCAGGACGGCGATGTCTCCTCCAAGACGCTCCTTCTGCACGCCCACCGGCTCGTCGAGGACGGGGACGAACATTCCGCGCCGCTCGACCGCGGCGTATAGCTTTTCCCCGACGAAGACGAGCGAGACGGGCGCGCCCGCCGCATCCGAAAATTCCATAATCTTCCCGATGAGCTGCGGCGTCAGGATGTAATAGGCGTTGTGCTCGTCATCCGCGAAGACGTTGAATTTGTCGTTGAAGGCGGCGTTCTCCGTCATTATCTTATGTTCGGCGCGCGCACCGCCGGCGTCGGTGAAGAGCTCGCGCCGGAAGACCTGCACGAAGCCGTCGCTCTTCTTCGTATCGTCGAAGCGCGAGAAGCACATCACCTGACCGTCGAAGAGCGTCTGAAGCTCGCGCTTCTTCTCCTTCTTCACCATGCGGCGCGCCGTCACGTCGCTGATGCGGAAGCGCACGCCCTCGTAAAGCCCGGTCAGCAAATCCTCGCGCTTGAAATACTTTTTGTCGCCGCACTTGACGACCGCGGCGTCGCGCACCTCCTCCCACTCGAAGCCCTCGCGGCTGCGGAACTCGAGCTGCGAGAAGCCGGGGAGCGCGCCTATGACCGGCAGCACATATTTAGCCTTGAAGCTCTCGACGAAGCGCGCGTGCGCGCGGCGCGCGACGATTGTGTGAAGAAAGCCGAAGGTCCCCGCCGATGCGACGGCCGCCGCGATTGCGTTCTTCATCATCGCGGAGCCGCCGCCGTCCGCGAACTCGTGCGTGCAGAAGAGCCACCAGTAAAGCGGAAACGCAAGCGCCGCGAGCGCGTAGGCCAAGTACGTGCGCTTCTTCGCGCTCTCGCGCAGAGCGTCGAGCTCCGCCTCGCTTATCGCTTCGTCCGCCGAAAAGGTCTTATCAGTCAAAGTTTACCTTGAACTCCCTTTTTTTATCGTCTATCTCGTAGAACTCCGCCTTCTCCATGCCGTGGATGCGCGCGACGACGAGCCACGGGAACGACGCTATCGTCTGGTTGTAGAGCGAGACGTTCGCGTTGTAGAGACGGCGCGCCGCCTGGAGATGCTCCTCCACGTCGCTGATGGAGCGCTGGAAATGCTCCATAGATACCGACGAATAGAGCACGGGGTACTGCTCGGCGAGCGCGTTGACAGCCGTGCCGACGCCGCCGAGGCTCTGCTGAATCGACGACAGCAGGCCCATCTTCTCGCCCGCGCTCAGCTTGCGCCCCGCAGCGCCGCTTTTCTTTCCGCGCCGCTGCTGCGCCAGCTTCGTCTTGATTTCCGCCATCTTCGCGGACTGCGCGGCGACGGCTTCGTTTATCGCGTCGGCCTGCTCGCGCGTCAGCGCACCGCCCTCCTGCGTCTTGTCCGTAACGTCCGCGCCGCTGCGCAGCCCCGTGACCGCCGTGTAGGTTTCATACTCGTGGCTGAGAAATTTCTTGACCGCCTCGATTTCCTCCGAGAGCAGGTCATAGCGCTTTTCGAGCGCCACGTCGATATCCGAGCCGCCCTCCTCGACCTTCACCGCAAGGCGGCGCAGCCTGTTGTAAATCGAAATATACCCAACGACGGCGGCGAGCGCCGCGCCTCCGGCTATCATGTACGTCTGCATCGCGAAATCGTCCTCCTCCGGCGTCCGCAATGCGCGGCCCGCCGCCATAATTATACGACAGGCCCCGCCTGATGCGGCGGGGCCCGGAAATTATGCGCGCGGCTTTAATTCGCGGCGCGCTCCGTCATTCGTTTTTCTTCGAGAGCGCGAGCAGGAGGATGCCGGAGAAGAGCACCGCGACGCCCGCGGAGCCTATCAGCGAGAGGCGCTCGCCGAGCAGCACGGTTGAGAGGAACCACGCGGTCAGCGGCTCTGCGAGGCCGAGCGTGTAGACGACGCCGAGCTCGACGTTCTGCACGCCTATTGTGAAGAGCGTGTATGGGATTACGGTGCTGAGGAAGGTCAGCAGCGCCATGCAGAGCGCGCCGCGCGGCGTGAGCATCCAGGCCGCGTCGCCGACGGCGAGCCACGGCAGAGCCATGAGCGCGCTGACGCCGCTCACCATCGCTATCGTCTCGTACGCGTCGCGCTCTATCATGCGCAGGCCGACGCCCTCGAGCGCGAAGGAGAGCGCGGCGCAGAAGGCGAGGAATACGCCGAGGACGCTGACCTCGAGCGCACCGCTGCTGCCGCCGAGGACGAGCATGACGCAGCCCGCGACGGCGAGCGCGGTGGCGGCGTACCAGCGCGCGGAGAGGCGCTCGCCGAAGAAGAGCCGCCCGCAGATTCCCGCGACGGGCGGGGCCGCGCCTATCGCGACCATCGTGCCTACGGCGACGCCGGTCATGCGCACGGCTGTGAAAAAGGTGAGCTGGTAGGCCGCGAGCCCCGCCGCCGCAAGCAGCACGCCGCGCACGCTCCAGCCGCCCGCGAAGAGCCCGCGCCCGCGCTTCGCGAGCATGAAGAGCATCAGGACGATGCCGGAGAATACGACGCGCGCCGAGCCGACGGTCAGCGACGACGCGCCCTCGGGCGCGAAGGCCTGTATAGTCCCCGTCGTGCCCCAGCACATTCCTGCCGCGAGGACGCAGAGCGTGCCTTTGAGAGAATTTTTGGAAACAGCCATGAGCTTTCCTCCTTAGACGCGGCAGCAGCCGCAGGCCTCCATGCGGCGCACGGGATGCGCTACGTGCGGCAGCAGCTCCCATATAAGCTCGCGCCTGTCTTTGACTGCGAAGAGCGCCTCTTCCGAAAGCGTCCATATCTCGAAGGGCTCGGCCCCCTCCGTCAGAGCCGCGCCGAAGCGCGAGAGCCGCTCCGCGCGCTCCGCGGCCTCGGCCTCCTTCGCCGAGACGAGGTAGAGCACGCTGATGCTGTCCTGCTCCTGCTCGTCGATGTCGAAGTAGTCCGTCAGCTCGACGCGGCGCATGAGCGTAGTCCAGCGGCGGAATTTTGAAATTTCCGCGAGCTCGTATGATTCGTCGCCGCAGTCAAAGACGAAGGCGAAGCGGTCTGTGTTCACGAGGCGCATCGGGTCGTTCGGGTGCGGCTTGAAATGGTCGTAGCAGCGGTGGTCGTAGCGGCAGACGTAAAAAACGTCGGGCGTGTATGCGTCTATCTGCGCGCGGTGGGCTTCCGTCCACGCCGCGGCTTTCGCGCAGGCGGCTTCGAGCCTGCCGCGCCGCCCCCAGAGGCCGCCCGGGACGAACTCCGCCTCCATCTCGCGCTGCGCCGCGCCCTCCATGTAAGGCCACGAGAGCGCGCCGTCCTTTACGCTGAACAGCTCCGCGTCGGGGACCTTCGGGAACATGTCGAGCCGCGGCCTCGTGTAATACTGCTTTATGCCCCAGCGCTGCGCGTGCGCCGCGTCGAGCTTTTTCAGAAATTTCGCGGCGCGCACGGAGCGGGCGCGGTCGGCGGGGGCTTTGCCCGGCTTCTCGTCGAGGAAGTTTTCGAGCGCCGCGCGGCGGAACTCCTCCGCGCCCGCCTCCGTCAGCGAATATACGCCGCCGCGCGCGTCGAGCAGCCCCTCGCCCGCGAGCCGCGCGACCGCCTCCATATCCGCGCCCTCGGCTTCGAGCATCTCCCTGTCCCAGCACGGATAAAGCCTGTCGAAAAGAGTTATCAGCATCATGTTGTCTATCATGGCGCGCCTCCTTTACGGATTTTTTATAAATGCATCGTTTATGTCATAAATGATAAAACGAGCGGGCGCACACGAAAAGAGAGAGAAATTAACAGCGGTTGTGAAGATTTCTCACAGCCGCGCGAAAATACCGCCGCGCGTGCAGGGCGGCTGGAGGCGAAGGGCTCAGGCGCGCGGAGGCTGCGCTTTCAGTTCGTCCGCGTAATGCGACGCTACGTATTCGGCGCACTCGGCGAGGCCGTATTTCGAGCCGTATTGCAGCAGCGCGTCATATACGGCCTTCGCCCCGAATATTTTTATCATTTCCTGAAGGTCGTATTCCCTGCTGTTCCGGTCGAGCGCGGCGAGGCACATGAGGCGCGACTCCATATCGCAGTAGCGCGGCGACCTGAGGAATATATGCCTCGGAGACTGGTCGCGCAGCCGCCACGCCGTCAGCGGCTGCCGGAACGACTCCGCTTCGCAGAACATATAGGCCATATTTTTAACTTTCGAGACGTCCCAGCGGTCGAGCGGCTGATCGAAGCGCTCCGCGCCGTCGAACATCAGAGCCATGTTTTCGACGTTCGAGACGTTCCAATCGTTCAGCGGCTGGTTGAAGCTCAAGGCGCAGTGGAACATATCGCTCATGTCCCTCACATTTGAGACGTTCCACGACGCAAGCGGCTGATTGAACGCATCCGCCTGCTGGAACATCCTGCCCATATCCGTGACGCCGGAGACGTCCCACGCTTCGACCGACCGGTTGAAGCTCTTCGCCGCGTCGAACATGCCGCACATATCCTTCACGCCGGAGGTGTCCCACGAGCTTATATCCTGATTGAAGCTGCATGCCCACAGGAACATGAACCGCATACTGCGCACCTTTGAGACGTTCCAGCTTCCCAGAGGCCGGTTGAAGTTACGGCAGCCGCAGAACATTCCTTCCATATCCGCGACGTTCGAGACGTCCCAGCCGTCGATTGGCTGATTGAAGTGAAAAGCGCAGTGGAACATATTTCTCATGTTTTCGACGCGCGAGACGTTCCACCGGTCGAGCGGCTGGTTGAAGTCCGTGGCGCTGTCGAACATCCCGCTCATATCCGTTACGGACGAGACGTCCCAGCCGTTCAGCGGCTGGTTGAACGTCCCCGCGCCCGCGAACATATTGGACATGTCACGGACGTTGGAGACGTTCCACCCGCTTATGTCGTGGTTGAAGAACTTCGCGCCGGCGAACATATTCTTCATCGTGACCACGTTCGAAGTATCCCACAGCTCTATCCCGTCGAAGTTTTTGCGCTTCGACTTTCGGAATAATCCTTCCATGTCGGTTATCAGCGACGTGTCGATGCCGCCGAGCGGCAGCTTCGCGTCAGTGTCCAAAAGCTCTATCAGCTCGCGTTTGGTGCGCGGCCTGCGCTTTCCCGTCACCGCGGCGGCGCGGACGGAGCCTTTCAGCTCCGGATGGGCCGATTCCAGCTCGCTCATATATTCAGCCGCGTGCCTGCAGTCGTAACGCGAGAGCTCGGCGTACACCTGCGCGGCGTCGCATCTGCCGAGGACTTCCTTCAGGTACTCACGGTATCTCTTTTTGTTGGTGAGGAAGAAGTTGAGCGCCAAAGTCTTGACGCAGGTGAAGCGCGGAGCGTTCAGGAACATATCGTTGATGTTGCAGGATCTCGCTATCTGCCACATATCGAGAGTCCGGCTGAAGCTCGCCGCGTCGTTGAACATCTTTTCCGCCGTTTCGACGCGGCTCACGTCCCATTTGTCGAGCGGCTGGTCGAAGCTCGACGCTCCTCTGAACATGCCGCTCATATCCCTGACGCCGCCGGTCCGCCACGAATTGAGCGGCTGGTTGAAGCGGGCCGCCTTCGCGAACATGCCGGACATATCCTCGACCTTCGACGTGTCCCATGAATCGATATTCTGATCGAACTCGGGGCACATACTGAAGGTCATTCCCATGTCCGTGACGCTCGACGTGTCCCATTCGTCCAGAGGCTGGTCGAACGACTGCGCGCCGCAGAACATACACGAAATGTCGCGGACCTTTGAGACGTTCCATGAGTTGAGAGGCCGGTTGAAGCTCTTCGCGTAATAAAACATGCAGCGCATATTCTCTGCGTTCGACACGTTCCAGCCCTCAAGCGGACGGTTGAAGCTGCGCGCCGATGCAAACATGGATTCCATGTTCCTGACGTTCGAGACGTCCCAGCCTTCGAGGGGCTGGTCGAACGCGGAGGCCTCGCTGAACATACGCGACATATCCCCGACCTTCGAAACGTCCCAACATTCTATGGGATGGTTGAAATATTTCGCCATGCAGAACATGCCCTTCATCGTGGTCACGTTCGAGGTGTCCCACGTTTCAAGGCCGTCGAAGTTTTTGCGCTTCGACCTGAGGAACAGCTCAGTCATGTCCGTTATGAGAGACGTATCTATGTCGCCGAGGCGGGTATCCTTCTCCAGAAGCTCCTTCAGTTCTTTCGTACAGGCCGGCTTATACTTTTTGCGCATTTTCCCGAGTCTCCTTTCGTCATGCAGAGCGCCGCGCTTCCGCGCTACAGCCCGCAGCGACGCCAGTCGTCGAAACGTATCTGCGCGTAATCTATCTTCCAGCCCTCCGCCGTCCGCTTCATCAGGAAACGGTATTCGCTCTTCGCGCCGTCTTTCTCTTCGGCGTAGAGCCAGAGCTTGTTTTTTGTTATCTGTTCCGCGTCGGTGACCTTTACCGCCGCGTATGTCCCGGGGTTGGAATAGGAGAGGCTTACGGGACGCCAGCCGGGCCTCGGTTTTTCGCTGACGAACTTGTCCCATATGGCGAGCAGCGTCGGCGCAGTGTTCGGATGGTCGAAGCCGTTCCGCTCCGTCTCCGCCTCCCATTGCGTCATCGCGGCGAAGAAGGCGCAGAGGGTCTCCTTCGCTTCGCGCACGGAGTTCGGGTCGAGCGTCGTTTTCTTTTTCGCCTTCTCGCGCTGTTCTATGTGAAAGGCCTCCGTCTGCTCGGGCGTGAAGAGGCTGTCTGCGATGATGTTCAGCCGCCGGTTGCCCGCGACGGACATCATGCCCTCGTAGGTGATGCGCGTGCGCTCCGCGTGCAGATAGGCAAGCTTCGGAAGCGAGGCCGCGAGCGTCAGTCCGCCGTCGTCGAGCGCCGTGTCGTTGAGCGATATTAAATTCACTTTGGAGCTTGCCAGCGCGCCAAGCCCCGCTCCGTTTATGGCTGCGTTGCCGTCGAGGGTCAGAATCTGTAATTTCGGCATCGACGCAAATATCGGAAAGCAGCCGTCCGTCAGCAGGCCATTCGTCACGCCGAGGTTGACCATGTTTTTCAGCCCCGCGAGCGGCTTTATCAGCTCGTCCGTCAACGGCGCGCCGCAGGCGTGGAAGCTTACCATGCCGGAGAGCGCGCCCAACCGCTCCGTTATCTCAATCGTGGGTTCGCGGGCTTCTATTGACGCGCCGTTGTCGAATATGAGAGCGCCGTCGCGCCAGTCGACGCATCTGGCTCTTTTCGGGAAATCCTTCATGGGGGAGTCTCCTTCCTCCGTATCGGGCGATGTATGCGGAGAGCCGCGCGTCAGCCGCGCAGCTCGGGGATCATGCGTTTTGCGTAAGAGATGAATTCGAGGGCGGCGGGAGAGAGTTTTTCCGCCGAGGGGTAGGCTATGCCGAAATGTATCGCGCGCGGCGGGTCGAGCGGGATTATCGCGGCGTCGAGCGTGCGGCACTTCGTTATCAGCTCGTTCATGATGCTCATGCCGAGGCCGCATTCTATCATCGAGATGGCCGCGAAGTTTTCAATCGTGGAAAATACAATGCGCGGGGATATGCCCGCCTCTTCGAGCACCGCGGCGACATCCTCGTCGCGGCCGAGCGCGGGCATGATGAAGTCCTCTTCGGCGCAGCGCGCGAGCGGATAGGACGAAGCGCCCGCGAGCGGGTGGTCTTTGGGCAGGACGGCGACGATGGGGTCGTCGGCGAGCGGTATCCACTCGCCCTTCATGCCGGGACGCTTCGTGTAGAAGCACATCTCGACGCTGCCGTCGTCGAGCCAGTTTTGAAGTTCCTGCCTTATCCCCTCGCGTATCTGTATCCGTATGCCGGGATAGTCGGCGCGGAACGCCTTGATGACGTGCGGAAGCCACTGTATGGATACGCTCGGATAGCTTCCTATAGTGACGCTGCCGCTTTCAATGCCGCGTATCTCTTCCATCTTGCGCGAGAAGCGTTCGCTGCACCTCACAAGTTCGCGCAGCTCCGGCGCGAGGCGCAGGCAGTTGTCCGTCGGAGTCACGCCGCCGCTGCCGCGCAGAAAGAGCGGGAAGCCGAGCTCGTTCTCCATCGCGTCTATCATGTGCCAGACGCCGGAGGGCGTGTAGCCGTAGTCCTTCGCTACCTTCGAGAGGCTGCGGCAGTCTATCGCGTCGAGCAGTATGCGGCACTTTTTGAGATCCACGGGCGTGTCTTCCTTTCTCCGCTCCGTCCGGGATTTTACGCCGCCGTCACCACGCGAGCTTTACGACTATTTTTTTGACGCGCGACGGCGCTTCTCCGCACGAAGCGCCGGGGCGGTGTCCGTCCCACGGCGCAAGCAGCGCCGCGACGCCGCGCGAGAGCTTCACCGTGCTGCCGCTTCCTTTATAAAACGCTATGTCGTTCGCCTCGTCGTAAGGGACGGTCTCCGTCAGCGTTTCGATCGGCGCTGCGCCGATCATTTCTTCACCTTCCAAGACAAGCTGCAAATCCCAGAGCTTTCTGTGCGCCTCGAAGGGTATCTCGGTCTCGGGCTTCGTCTCGTATTCGTTGAAGCGCAGGTCGAGCTGCGGGAAGTCCATGTTTTTCAGCTCGTCGAAGGATTTTTCGCGCGCGGCGCGCAGGAACTCCGCGAGCTCCGCGCAGCGCGGCATGTAACGCGGGAGATTTTCTATGAAATTGTCGAGAGAGTCGTAAATCATCGCCGTTCCTCCTATTTTATCTCTTCTATCTTGAGGCTGAGCTCCTCCCATTCGTCGTAGAGGGCTTTCAGTGAGTTTTCCTTTTCCTTGAGCTCTATCATAAGCTCCTGGATGCGGGATGAGTCCGACAAAACCTCCTGCGAGCAGAGAAGCTCGTTTATCTCCGTCTTGCGCGCCTCGCCCTTTGAAATTTCTTCCTCGACGGCTTTGAGGCGGTCGACGAAGCCCTTTTTCGCGCGGTACAGGCGGTTGCGCTCCTCGGCCTCGGCGCGTTTCTGCTCCTTCGTTTTGCTCTCGGCCTTCTCGGGCTGCGCCTCGCCCGCGCGTTCCGCCGCGGCGCGCGCTTCGCGTTCGGCGCGTTTTTCTATGAACCACGAGTAATTTCCCGGGTAGTCGTAGACGCTGCCGTCACGTATCTCGAGCACGCGGTCTACAAGGTCGTCGAGGAAGGCGCGGTCGTGCGATACGATGAGTATCGTGCCGCCGTATTCGAGCAGGGCTTTCTGGAAGAGCTCCTTCGTGCCGTAGTCGAGGTGGTTCGTAGGCTCGTCGAGTATCAGCAGGTTCGACTCGGAGAGCAGCATCTTGAGCAGGCCGAGGCGCGACTTCTCGCCGCCCGAGAGGACGGAGACGGGCTTGTGTATCTCGTCGCCCGAGAATAGGAACGCGCCCAGGAGATTGCGCTTCTCCCCTTCGAGCAGCTTCGAGCCCGTGTTGTTGACCTCCTGCCAAATCGTGCGGCTGTAGTCCAGATTCTGCGCGCTCTCCTGCGAGAAGTAGGCCTTCTTTACGTTGAGGCCGAGCGACGCGCGTCCCGCGGTCGGCTCCTCTATCTGGTCGAGCAGCCGCATCAGCGTAGACTTGCCCGCGCCGTTGACGCCGACGAGCGCGACGCGCTGCCCGCGCTCTATGACGAAGCTGACGTCGTGAAAGACGACGTGGTCGCCGTAGCGCTTCGCGAGCCCTTCGGCCTTGAGCACCTCGCGCCCGCTGCGCGGACACTCCGGGAACTTGAAGCTGACGCTCTTCTGCGGCCCTTCGAGCTCGGTAATCTCCATTTTTTCAAGCTGTTTTATGCGGCTCTGCACCTGGCGCGCCTTCGTCGCCTTGTAGCGGAAGCGCTCGACGAATTTCTGAATTTCCTCTATTTTCTCCTTCTGCTGCTCCCACTCGGCTTCGAGGCGCGCGCGGCGCTCCTCGCGCTCGGTGAGGAATTTTTCGTAGCCGCAGGAATAGAGATGGATTTCGCCGTTCGCGAGCTCCGCGACGGTCGTCACCATGTTGTCGAGGAAGCGGCGGTCGTGCGAGACCGCGATTATCGTGCCGCGGTAGTCGCGCAGCCACGACTCAAGCCACTCCATGCTCTCTGTGTCGAGGTGGTTCGTCGGCTCGTCGAGCAGAAGTATATCCGCGTGCGACAGCAGCAGCGCAGCGAGCGCGATGCGCATCTTCCAGCCGCCGGAGAACTCCGAGGTGCGGCGCGCGGCGTCGCGCTCTGGCGCGAAGCCGAGCCCCTTCATGACCTGCTTCGCCTCGACGTCGAAGCCGAAGCCGCCCTTCGCCTCAAACTCGCGCTGAAGCCTGTCGTGCTCCGAAAGCAGCTGTTTCACCGCGTCGCCCGAGGCCGCGCTCATGCGCTCCTCGCAGTCCGCGAGCCGCGCCGCTATGTCCGTAAGCCCGGCACGCTCGCGCAGGTAGTCGAGCAGAATTTCGTCCTTCACTTCTACAAGGTCCTGCGGCAGATAGCCGACAGCGTGGCCCTTCGGCATCGAGATGCTTCCTTCGTAGTCCGCTTCGCCCGCGAGGACGCGCAGCAGCGTCGTCTTGCCAGCGCCGTTGCCGCCGACGAGGCCGACACGGCTCTTCGGCGGGATGAACCAGTCTATCCCGCGCAGCACCTCCTGTTCGCCGAAGCGCACCTTCAAGCCCTTTATCTCAATCATAGGAAATTGCTTCCCTCCGTTGCAAAACAATCGCAACCATTATAAACGCAAACGCGCGCGGTGAAAACGACGCGGAGGCGGAGGCGCGCGCGGCAAAAAATTTTTTCTCCGCGGCTTCGCGCGGCGCGCGTGAAATTAAGCGCGGCTTTCCGCTTGATTTTACGCTTAAAACGCGCTATAAAGATACGAGTGCATCAAGCATTACGCATTCGGAGGATAATGTATGACCGAGATAAGAGAATACCCGAAGATGAAAGACATTTACGGCTCTCTCGTCTTTGACCAGAGGGAGATGAAACAGCGGCTTCCGCGCGACGTTTTCGACAGCCTCATCGCGGCTATGGAGGGACGCCAGAAGCTCGATTCGAGCATCGCGGACACCGTAGCGCTCGCGATGAAGGACTGGGCCGTAAGCAAAGGCGCCGACCACTGGGCGCACTGGTTCCACCCGCTCACCGAGCTGACCGCCGAAAAGCACACCGCCTTCCTCATGGCCGACGAGAACGGCAACCCGCTGAACTCATTCCGCGGCAAGGACCTCATGCAGAGCGAGCCTGACGCCTCGTCCTTCCCGTCGGGCGGCACGCGCAGCACCTTCGAGGCGCGCGGCTACTCCGCGTGGGACCCGACGAGCCCGGCGTTCATAATCAAATCGAAGAAGGGCGGCACGCTCTGCATCCCGTCGATATTCATAGCCTACGACGGCTCGCCGCTCGATATGAAGACCTATCTGCTGCGCGCGATGCAGGCGATAGAGACGCGCTCGATGAAGATGCTGAAGCTCTTCGGCAATCGCGGCGTCCGCTACGTACACGCGACCGTCGGAGGCGAGCAGGAGTTCTTCCTCCTCGACCGCCCGCGCGCACAGAAGCGTCCCGACATCCGCTTCTGCGGACGCACGCTCGTCGGCTCGCCGCCGCCGCGCGACCAGAAGATGGAAGACCATTACTTCGGCGCTATCCCGACTCGCGTCCTCTCCTACATGGAGGACGTGCAGCGCGACCTCGCGCGCCTCGGCGTAGACCTCGCGACGCGCCACAACGAAAACGCGCGCTGCCAGTTTGAGTTCGCGCCGCAGTTCACCGAGGCGAACCTCGCCTGCGACCAGAACCAGCTCGTCATGGAGACGATGCGCAAAATGGCGCGCGAGCACGAGCTTCGCCTGCTCTTCCACGAAAAACCGTTCCAGGGAATGAACGGAAGCGGCAAGCACATCAACTTCTCGCTGGAGGACAGCGAGGGACGCAACCTGCTGAAGCCCTCGACGAACCACAGGAAGAACGTCATATTCCTTTCGTTCCTTTCCTCCTTCATACTCGGCACGGCGGAGCACTTCGGACTGCTCCAGGCCTCAGTCTCGACGCCCGGCAACATGTACCGCCTCGGCGGACAGGAAGCGCCGCCGAACATCATCTGCGTCTATCTGGGCGACGCGATAGCCTCGATGCTGCGCGCGGTCGAAGAAGGCACCGACGACGGCACGATGAAGCCGTCGCGCGGCACGCTCGACCTCGGTCTCTCGAAGCTGCCCGACATCGTCGCGTTCGACAGCGACCGCAACCGCACAAGCCCGATAGCCTTCACCGGCAACAAGTTCGAGTTCCGCGCGCCCGGCGCGTCGCAGGCGATGGCGATACCCGTCATGGCGCTGCTGACCGTATGGGCCGCCGGCATGGAAAAATTCCTCGGCTTCTTCGAAGAAGAGATAAACTCCGGCCTCGACCCCGTGGACGCCGCGATAAAGACGATACGCAAAGTCGCCGCGATGAGCCGCAATATACGCTTCGAAGGCAACGCCTACAGCGCGAACTGGCACGAAGAGGCGGAGCGCCGCGGCCTGCTCAAAGCCAAGACGATACCGGAGGGCATAGACCTCTTCGTCGAACCTTCGACGATAAAGATGCTCGAAGAGATGGGCGTCTTCTCGAAAAAGGAAATCGAGGCCTTCCATACGATAAAGCTCGAGCAGTTCGTCAAGAGCATCGAAATCGAGATGTCCGTGCTGCGCGACATGGTCTGGGAAGGAATCCTGCCCGCGCTCTCGAAGCAGATACTTCTCGAAAAAAGCTCGCGCGACGCGGTCGCAGGCTACGGCCTGCCGTCCTTCGAGAAATGGGACAAACTTCTCGTCCGCCTCGCCTCCGCGAAGCTCGACCTCATCGAGAAGACCGCGGAGCTCGCCGCGCTGCGCGAGAAGATGGCGCAGATGACGGCGCGCGCCCACGCCGAGGAGATCGTGAAGTCCGCGGTGCCGCTCATGCTCGAGATACGCAAAATCGCAGACTCGGTCGAAATCTTCTTCTCTTCCGAGAACATGCCCTACCCGAACTACAGGAACCTGCTCTCGCTCTCCGCGTAACGCGCGGACGCAGAAACCGAACCTTCCCCCGCCAAATGCGGGGGAATTTTTTATGCTCTTTTAGTTACTTTTATTCATGCAATATAAGATAGTTATTTATTTCTTAATATTGACATTGCCAAAAGAAAGAATATTATATCAGTGTCAGATTTGAAGACAAATACCAAGACATTCGCAGAGGAGGATACAGAAATGACTTTGGCAATGCCTGAACTTTTGAAAGAATACGGCTGTTTCATCGGCGGGGAGTGGCGTCCGGCGAAAGACGGCGCTACCTTCGAGACGCACTGCCCGGCGGACGGGCGGCTGCTCGCGTCGTGCGCGGAGGCGACGCGCGAGGACGTGGACGACGCGGTAAAGGCCGCGTGGAAGGCGTGGGAGTCATGGAAGAACGTCGCTCCTGCGGAACGCGCGGCGATTTTGATGAAGGTCGCCGACGCGATCGACGCGCATAAAGAACACCTCGCGATGGTCGAATCGCTGGACAACGGCAAGCCGATACGCGAGACGCTGAACGTCGACGTGCCTATGTCCGCCGACCACTTCCGCTATTTCGCCGGCGCGGTGCGCACCGAAGAGGGAAGCGCCGCGATGCTCGACGGGAATACGCTCTCGCTGATACTCCGCGAGCCTATCGGCGTAGTCGGGCAGGTCGTGCCGTGGAACTTCCCGTTCCTCATGGCGGCGTGGAAGCTCGCGCCGGTACTCGCCGCTGGCTGCTGCACGGTATTCAAGCCGTCGAGCATAACGCCGCTTTCGGTGCTGGAGCTCGCGCGCATCGTCGAGGGCATACTGCCGCCCGGAGTCTTCAACGTCGTCACCGGCAAGGGCTCGAAGTCGGGTCAGTACATACTCGAACATCCGGGCTTCCGCAAGCTCGCATTCACCGGCTCGACGGAAGTCGGGCGCGACGTCGCGAAAGCCGCGGCGGACCGCCTCATCCCGTCGACGCTTGAACTCGGCGGCAAATCGGCGAACATCTACTTCCCGGACTGCAAATGGGACATGGCGATGGACGGCCTGCAGATGGGCATACTCTTCAACCAGGGGCAGGTCTGCTGCGCCGGTTCGCGCGTATTCGTCCATGAGGACATTTACGACAAGTTTATCGCAGACGCTGTCGCAGCTTTCAACAAGATAAAGGTCGGTCTGCCGTGGAAAGAAGATACGCAGATGGGCAGCCAGATCAACAAGCACCAAGTCGAGCACATCCAGGAATGTGTCGACGCGGCGGTCAAAGAGGGCGCGACTGTCGCCTGCGGCGGAACTCCCGCGACGGAAGGCGAGCTTGCGAACGGAGCCTTCTACAAGCCTACGCTGCTCACGAACGTGACGAACGACATGACCGTCGCGCAGGAAGAAATTTTCGGCCCGGTCGCCTGCGTCATAAAGTTCAAGGACGAAGACGAAGTAATAAAGATGGCGAACGACAGCAAATACGGCCTCGGCGGCGCCGTATGGACGCGCGACATCAACCGCGCGATCCGCGTGGCGCGCGCGATAGAGACGGGCCGCATGTGGGTCAACACCTACAACTCGATCCCAGCCGGCGCGCCGTTCGGCGGCTACAAGGAAAGCGGCATCGGGCGCGAGACTCACAAGGTGATCCTTGAACATTACACGCAGATGAAGAACATCATGATCAACCTCGGCGAATCGCCGACGGGCTTCTACCCGCAAGACTAAACGGCCACGCGGAGACGATAACGCAAAGCATACGGAGCTCCCGCCTTCCCTGAGAAGGCGGGAGCTTTTCACGCCGCACAAGCGAAATTTCCCCGGCGGACGAAAGAGCCGTGCGCCGCGCTATTCCGAACGTTTCAAAAAAAATTCCGCGGCCGTGTAATATAATGGGAACATAGAAATTCTCACGCCGCGGCGGCGCGGCGACTGGACGTGGTGCTATATGGCGCTGAGGGACAGGGCAGCCTCTCTTCTTGATACAGTATTCGCTTCGCTGAAGCACAGGGACTTCCGCATATTCTGGACGGGCCAGTGCGTCTCGCTGCTCGGCACGTGGATGCAGCGCACCGCGCTGATGTGGCTCGTCTACACCATGACGGACTCGCCTTTCCTCGTCGGCCTCGTCGGCGTCGCGCAGTTCATGCCGATGCTGCTTTTCACGCTCTTCGCAGGCGCGATAGTCGACCGCTTCACTAAGCGCAAAATCCTCATCGTCACGCAGTCGCTGCTTATGCTCCAGGCCGTCGCTCTCGCGGCGCTCGCCTTCTCTGGTTCGGCGGAATACTGGCAGCTTCTGACGCTGTGCGTATTTCTCGGGATAACGACGACGATAGACGTTCCAGCGCGACTTTCGTTCTTCGTATGCCTCGTCGGAAAGGACGACGTGATGAACGCCGTCTCGCTCAATTCTTCGATAGTCAACCTGGCGCGCATCATAGGCCCGGCTCTCGCGGGAGCGGTGATGATGGAGTTCGGCGCGGGCGTCTGCTTCCTGCTCAACGCTCTGAGCTTCCTCGCCGTGCTCTACAGCTTGACGCGGCTGCGCACGCAGGAGCCGAGCGCTCTGCCCGCGGCGAAAAAGCGCAGCGTCGTCAAAGAGGTCGTCGAAGGCGTCGATTATATACGCCATGACGAAACGCTTTCTATAAACGCCGTGATTTTGGCGGTCGTCTGCACGTTCGCGCTCAACAGCGAGGTAATGATTCCCGTTTTTGCGAAGACCGTTCTTGAAATGGGCGCGGACGCCTATACTGGAATGCTTTCCGCGATGGGGGCCGGCTCTCTCGCAGGCGCGATGACGATGGCGTCGCTTGCAAAGCGCGGCGAGAAAAAATGGCTGCTGCCGGCGGGCGCGGCGGCGACGCTCGTCATGCACATGCTGATGCTCCTCGCGTGGAACAGGGGCACTGCCTATCTGTTCGTCGCCGCTGTAGGTTATTTCAACCTTGTCTTCCTCAACGCGGGAAATTCCATCTTTCAGGTGCACACTCCCGACGAGTACCGCGGGCGCGTCATGAGCGTCTACACTTTCCTTTCGCAGGGCTCCCTGCCGCTCGGCAACTTCTTCGCGGGCTCCGTCATGCAGAGCGCGGGCGGCTGGGCCGGCTACCCCAGCTGCGGCCTCGCGGCGGCGCTGCTGCTCTTCCTCTTCCTGCGCAAAAAAAGAGAAACGCTGCGCAGCTGGTTCGTCCAGGGCGGCGTGCTGAAGGGCTGAGCTTCGCGCAAGCCGCGCAAAACGACGGCGCTGCGCACAGCGCATACAAAAAGCCGCCGCTCTCGCGGGAAATCGCGGAGCGGCGGCTTTCGTCTTAAGCTTTATCGGATTCCGAGAAATTCGCGGACGTTGCCGCCGAAGAGCTTTTCTTTATCGCCGTCGGTGAGCTTCGTCTGCGCGGCGAGCTTTTCGTAGCGCGGGAGGCCGAGTATCGGCCAGTCGGAGCCGAAGAATATTTTGTCGCCAGCGCCCGCGGCGAATATCGCGTCGAGAATCTCCGGGCCGTAGAGCCACGGCCACGCCGCTGTGTCGTAGCGCGCGTTCTGCAGCAGCAGCCGCATCTCGGGCATCGCCTCGAAGGCCCAGAGGCCGCCGCCGAAGTGCGCGAAGATCACCTTCGTCATCGGGAATTTGCGGCAGAAGTCGGCGGCCTCGCGAGCGCCGTATTTCCCCTTGCCAGCGTACTGGTGGCCCGCCTGCTCCGCTGTGTGGAACATGACGAACTTGCCGCGTTCCTCGCAGAGCGCGCAGAGGCCGCGCAGCCGCAGCGTGTCCGAGAGCGTGAAGGACTGACCGTCGGGGAACAGCTCGCCGAGGCCGAGCGCTCCGGCGTCGAAGGCCCGCTCCGCCTCCTCGAGCGCGCCGGGGCGCGCGGGCGAGACGACGGCGAGCGGCAGGATTCTGCCGGGGAAGCGCCGCGCCGCGTCGAGCACATAGTCGTTCATCTCGCGGCAGAGCCCCTGGTCGCGGAAGGCGAATGTCGTGACGAGCGAGCTTTCCACTCCGGTCTCGTCCATCGCGGCGACGAGCTCCTCCGCCGTCCCCCACTTCTGAACCTTCGACGAGGCGAGCAGGGCGAACCACGGCTCGCGCTGCGCGAGCCTGTCGAACTCTTTTTGCAGAAATTCAGGATACACATGTACGTGCGAATCTATTATTTTCATTATGTTCATCCCCTCTGAGATATACAACGCAGAAAATAAATCATCGACGCGGCTCTGTCAAGACGGCGGAGGCACAAAAAAGCGGACGCGGCGCGTATTTTGCGCCCGTCCGCCTTTTTTCGCAGCTTGCGGATTTTTCAGCCTATTTCGCGAAGCTTTTGACGATGCCTATAAGTATGTTCGCGATTTTCTCCATCGACTGCACCGGCACGTATTCGTAGCGGCCGTGGAAGTTGTGGCCGCCGGTGCAGATGTTCGGGCAGGGGATTCCCTCGAAGGAGAGTATCGTGCCGTCGGTGCCGCCGCGCATCGGCGTGTAGAAGGGCGCGACGCCCTCGGCCTTCATCGCCGCCTCTATCGCCTCGACTATCTCGAAGCAGGGTTTTATCGCCTCGCCGATGTTGCGGTAGGTATCCTCTATCTCGACGGTCACGCGCCCCTCGCCGTAGACCTTGTTGAGGAACTCGGCGATGTCGCGCAGCCTCTGCTTGCGCGCCTCGAGCTTCTCAGCGTCGTGGTCGCGCAGCAGCAGCCGCAGCGTCGCGAGCTCGACCTCGCCGCTCGCCTCGAGCACGTGGTAGTAGCCCTCGTAGCCCTCGGTGTGCGACGGCGTCTCCGCGGGCGGCAGCATGTTGATGAATTCGTTCGCGATGAGTATCGCGTTTATCATCTGATTTTTCGAGAGGCCCGGGTGGATGTTGACGCCCGTCACGTCGACGCGCGCCGCAGCGGCGTTGAAGGTCTCGTAGGTTATCTCGCCGAGCGGGCCGCCGTCGAGCGTGTAGGCGAATTTCGGGTTGAAGAGGTTTTTGTCGAGCGTCTTCGCGCCGAGGCAGCCTATCTCCTCGTCGGTCGGGAAGAAGAACTGTATCTCGCCGTGCTTCTCGCCGGGGTTGTCGTGGAAATACTGCGCCATCGTCATTATCTCGGCGAGGCCGGCCTTGTCGTCCGCGCCGAGCAGCGTGGTGCCGTCGGTCACGACGAGGTCCCAGCCCTTGTAGTTCTTCATGTGCGGGAAGTTCTCGGGGCTCAGCACGACGCCTAGCTCCTCGTTGAGCGTCACGTCCCCGCCGTCGTAGTTCGCGACGACGCGCGGTTTCACGTCCTTTCCGCTCAGGTCGGGCGACGTGTCGAGGTGCGCGCTGAAGCCTATCGAGGGCGCGCCCTCGCAGTTCGCGGGGATTTTCCCGTAAACGCAGCCCGACTCCGAGACCGCGGCGCACTCCGCGCCGAGCGCGCGCAGCTCGTCCGCGAGCACCGCCGACAAGTCGCGCTGCTTCTCCGTGCTCGGCACGACGGCCTGTCCGTAGGCCGACTGCGTGTCTATGCTTACATATTTGAGAAATCTGTCGAGAAGCTCCGTCATTTTGTCCGTCTCTCCTTTTATTCTATGCTTTTCTGCCGCCGTAGACCTGCGACAGAGGAACGACGCCGCTGCCCTTCGTCATCGACGAGACGATGAAGATTACCGCGAACGAGAAGGGCACCGTTATTATCGCGCTCTTTATGCCGAAGGGCGACTGCAGCAGAATTTCCCATATTATAGTCCCGACTCCGCCAGCGAGGATGCCGCATACGCCGCCCGCCTTCGTCACGTTCTTTGCGAAGAGCGCGCAGACGAGCGCCGGCGTCACCGACGCGCCGTACATCGAGTAGGCGTACATCTGGACGGAGAGAATGTCGGGGAAGAAGCGCCCCATGACGTAGGCGAGCACCGATATCGCGACGGCGGAGACGCGCAGCGTCATGAGCTTCTCGCGGTCGGTCGCGTCGCGGTGGAAGAAGCGGTGCCAGATGTCGTAGGTGACGTTCGAGGCTATCGTCAGCACGTAGGAGTCGCCCGTCGTGATGATGAAGGACATGCAGGCCGCCATCAGGATGCCTCCGAAGAGCGGCGGCAGGAAGTTGATCGCGAGCTGGAAGATGACCGTGTCGGGGCGGTCGATGTTCGGGAGCAGGTAGATGCCCGTCGTCGTCAGCGTGATGATGAGCGCGCAGACGACTATTTCGGATATGACGAGGCCGAGCCCGGACTGCTTCGCCGTCTTGACGTCCTTCGCCGCGCCCATGCGCTGAATCATGTTCTGGTCGCCGAGGACGAGGAAGAATATCGGGAATATGTAGCCGAGCGCCTGCACGAAATTCAGGCTGCCGATGAAAGAATTGCGCCCCTCTGGAAGGTTCGCGAAGACGCCGAAAAATCCGCCGTCGACCTGCCCCGAGAGAATCGGTATCGCAACGAGGAAGCCGCCGACGAAGAGGAACGCGCCTATCGCGTCCGTGTAGGCGACGCTGACCATGCCGCCCGTCACCGCGAGTATCAGCATGATGAGGCCCGAGACGATGACCGCCGTGTTGAGGTCGACGCCGGTCGTCAGGTTGATGAGGCTGCCCGCGGCCGTGAACTGCGACGAGAGGATGCCGACGTAGCCGAGGACGATGCAGACCGTCGCGATGACGCGCGCCGCCGTTCCGTAGCGAATCTCAAAAAGCTCGGGAATCGTGTAGGTCGTCGCCTCGCGCACGCGGCCCGAGACGAGATAGAGTAGCAGCATCCCTATCGGCGCGCCCATGAAAATCAGGATTCCGAAGAGCGGGCCGTTGCGCCAGATCAGGTTCGCCGACCCGGTGATTCCGCCCGCGCCGCACCACGTCGCGAGAAGCGTGCCGATGAGGACGATCGTCGGAAGGCTGCGGTTCGCGACGGCGAAGTCGTCGGAATTCTTGACCTTCTTCTTCGTCAGGTAGAGGCCGACGCAGAGGACGCCTACGAGGTAGAGGACCACACAGCTGATGATGAGAGGGCTTGCGTGCATAAAAACAGCTCCTTATGAAATTTTATCGAAACTCCGCGAAACGCGCGGCGTTTTCCGGATTTGGAGTCCGCAGCCGGCACGGCGGCGGCGAGGTATAGGATTTGCTTGTGAAAAAATATTCATTATCGTCAATCCCATATATAAGGTGGTTCAGATATTACCATCTATTCATTCTTTGTCAACGACGTATAATCATGGAAAAATCGCCGACGCGCCGGACGCGCGGCGCTCGGGAGGAGGCGCGCCGTGGTCACAGTACGTTACGTAAAGGTAAAAAGCCTGCTCTCTCCGACGAAGCTCGGCGCGGACTTCGTGATAAACCCATACGTCGGCTGCCCGCACGGCTGCGTATACTGCTACGCCGCGTGCATGCGCGGCGCGGCGGAGCGCGGCGAGCCGTGGGGCTCGTACCTCGACGTAAAATGTCCCGCCGCGCCGCCGGACCTCGCGAAACTCTACCGCCGCAGCGTCCTTCTCTCGTCGATGACCGACGCCTACAATCCATACGAGGAGCGCGCGGGCGTGACGCGCGCGCTGCTGCGCTCGCTCGTCCCCGCGCAGCCCGACGTCGTGATAATTACGAAGTCCGCGCTCGTTTCGCGCGACGTTGATATTTTCCGGGAATTCCCGCGAGTCAAGGCGGTCTTCTCGTTCAGCTCGACGGACGACGATTTCCGCCGCCGCGCCGAGCCGCACGCCTCGAGCCCCGCGCGCAAGCTCGCGGCGATGGAGACGCTGCGCGGCGCGGGCGTCGAGGTCGGCGTCATGGCCGCGCCGATTTTTCCGGAAATCACCGACTGCGCGAAAATCATCGAGGCCTGCGCGCCGTTCGCCTCGTCGATGACCTTCGACACGCTCAACCTGCGCGCCGGCAACCGCGACAAAATCCTGAACTTCGTCAAAACCCTGCGCCCCGGCCTAGCGCCGCTCTACCGCCGCATATACGCGGAGGGCGACCGCGCCTACTGGCGCGAGCTGAGAGCGCGCATAGAAGCGGACTGCCGCGCGCGCGGGCTGAAATTCTCAATATTTTTCTAAAGCTTGGAAAAGCGCCCCTACCTATGCCGCGCGGGCACGGCGGTGCAGGCTATCGCGACGAGTATCAGCGCGCAGCCTACGACCTCGTGGACGGATGGAATTTGGTGGACGAATATCGCGGTCAGGACGACGGCGACGACTATCTCCATCGTGCAGAGCAGGCTCGCCATCGCCGCGGGGATGCATTTGAGCGCGGCGAAGAAGACGCCGTAGGCGACGAGGCTTCCCGTGAAGGCCTGGAGCGTCATCAGCGAGAAGAGCGGCAGCGTGAAGTTCGTGAGGTCGCTCCAGCCGTACCAGAGCGTCTTGAAGGCGAAGAGCAGCACGATGCCGACGGCGTTCGAGAAGAAGAGCAGGCGGAACTCGTCGACCTTGTGCTCGAGCGAGAAGCGGCGCGTCGCGAGCGCCTGCCCGGACATGCCGGCGACTGCGAGCAGCCCCCAGAAGAGGCCGGGCAGCGAAATATTCATCAGCGCGCCCAGGCTGCCGCCCATGCCGATGAATACGCCGCAGACTATGAGGACGCCCGCGACGCACTGGAGGACGGTCGGGCGCTCGTGCGTGAAGTAGAGCGAGCCCATTATCGCCGCGAGCGGGAACGTGTAGTGGATGACGAGCGCTTCTGCGACGGAGAGATATTCGAGCGAGGTCAGGAAGCCGCCGCCCGCGAAGGCGACGGAGAGCGTGCCGGAAATTACGTAAAAGCGCAGATATCCGCTTTCGACGCGGAAGGCTTCGACGCCCTGCGTGAAGAAGAGGAAAAGCCCGGAGGCCGTGAGCGTGAAGAGCGAGCGGTAGACCATCACGGACATCAGGTCTATCCCCGCGGCGGTGAGGACCTTCGCGACGGGGCTGATTATCCCCCAGCAGACGGCGGCGGTGAGCGCGAGCAGCGCGCCGCGCCAATAGTTGTTGAGCCTCATTTTCCCATCCCTTCGAACACCTGCGCCTAAGCGCGGATTACGCAGACTATAGCATATTTATGCGGGCGGTCAATACGGCGCGCGCGAAGGGAAAAAAGCGCGGGCTCCGCGCATGTGCGGGGCCCGCGCCTTGAGTTTTCGTCTCTTTCGTAAAGCTCAGCGAAGTTATATCGCCTTCACCATTCCGCCGTCGACGAGCACCGTCTGGCCAGTGATGAAGGTGTTCGAGGGCGCGCAGAGGAAGGCGGCGAGCTTGCCGTATTCGTCGGGGCGTCCGTAGCGGCCGAGCGGGATTCCCGCGAAGGCTTTTTTCTGGAGCTCTTCGACGGTGATGCCGGCTTTCTCGGCGCGTATCTTGTCGAGCTGGTCGATGCGCGCGGTGCCGATGCGTCCGGGCGCTATGACGTTGATGAGGATGTTGTCGCGCCCGAGCTCCTGCGAGAGCGTCTTGGCGAGGCCGACGACGCCCATGCGGAAGGTGTTCGAGAGGATGAGGTTGTCGAGGACGGCCTTGACCGACGACGAGGTGGAGCAGAGTATGCGCCCGCCGCCCTGCTCGCGCATGTAGGGAAGGACCTCGCGTATCGTGCGGATGTAGGAGAGCAGGCAGAGCTCGTATGCGTCCTGCCAGTCCTTGTCGCTGAAGGCGTCGAAGGGGCCGGGCTTCGGGCCGCCGGTGTTGTTGACGAGCGCGTATATCGGGCCGCACTTCTCCGCCGTCGTCCTGACGAGGTTCTTTATGTCGTCGGGGTTCGTGATGCTGCCGACGAAGAACTCGGGGCGGTTGCCGGTCTCCTTGAAGATGTCCTCCTGCGCCTCCTTGAGCTGGTCCTCGAAGGGCGAGAATATCATAACCTTCGCGCCCTCGCGCGCGAGCTCGCAGGCTATCGCCTTGCCGAGTCCGCTGCTCGAGGCCATTACGAGCGCGCTTTTGTCTTTGAGTCCGAGATCCATGTTTATTTCCTCCTCTTATTTATTTCTGATTTTCAGGTCGATTACCGGGTTGACGAGCGGTTCGAAGGCGAAGCCGTCAGGCCCCGTGATGCGGCACTCGGCTACGTCTCCGTCCTGGATGTGCACGGCGCGCGGCGTTCCGGTCGAGAGTATGTCGCCGGGCAGCCAGCCCTGCATGTGCGAGACGAGCGCGACGAGGCGCGAGGGGCTGAAGGTCATGTTCGAGACGGTGTTCTTCGCGTGGACTTCGCCGTTGTGGACGGTCGCCACTTCGAGCGCCGAGACGTCGGGAATTTCGTCGGGCGTCACGAGCTGCGGGCCGAAGGTGAAGAAGGTGTCGAAGCCCTTGACGATGGTCAGGTAGCGCGGGTTGAGGCGCAGTATCGACTCTTCGGTCATGTCGAGTATCGTCGTGTAGCCCGCGACGTATTTGAGCCAGTCCTTCTCCTCGATGAACTTGCATTTTTTACCGATGATGACGCCGAGCTCGCCCTCCGCGGTCGTCTTCTGCGCCTCGGGCAGCGCGGGGATTTTGATCTCGTCGCCGGGGCCCGCTATGCACGAGGCTGGCTTGTAGAAGCTGCCGGGGAAGACCTGCGGGGTCTTTTCGCCGAGGTCGCCCGCGTGGTCCTTGTAGTTGAGGCCGATGCCGAATATTCTCTGCGGGTTCCTGTAGAGCGGGCCGTAGACCACTTCGTTGTAGGGAATCGCCTCTTTTTCGGCGAGCGCCTCGGCCTCGGCTTTGCCGCCAGCGTTGTACCACTCGGTGAGCGGTTCGAGCTGCTCCTTCTCTATGAGCGGGAGTATCTCGCCCTCGGGCTCGAAGCCCGCGCGCAGGCCGAGCGCCGTCAGCGGCAGCAGGCCGCTCTTCGTCACGAGCCCGGCGCGCTCCACGTTCCATTTGCGGAATGTCGCTAATCTCATCTATATGAACCTCCTTGGGTTTATTTTACCGCGAGCCGCGCGAAAGCGGCCTTCATACGCTCGCAGCCCTCGGCGATGTTGTCGAGGCTGTTGGCGAAGCTCATGCGCAGATAGCCCTCGCCGTTGACTCCGAATACGCTTCCGGGGACGAGCGCTATCTTCGCCTCGTCGAGCAGGTATTCCGCGACCTCGGCGCAGGGGCGGCCGAGCCCCTTGACGTTGATGAAGATGTAGAACGCTCCCTTCGGCGAGAGGCAGCTCGCGCCCGGCATGTCGTTTATCGCCTTGACCGCGTAGTCGCGGCGGCGCTGGAATTCGCGCACCATCAACTCGACCTCGTCCTTTTCGTCGCGCAGCGCCGTTATCGCGGCGCGCTGGACGAACGACGCGGCGCAGGTCGTGTTGTGCTGGTGTATCTTGTTCATCGCGACGATGAGCTCCTTCGGCGCGGCTGCGTAGCCTATGCGCCAGCCCGTCATCGAGTAGGCCTTCGAGAAACCGTTGAGCGTCACGGTGCGCTCCGCCATTCCGGGCAGCGAGGCGATGCTCGTCTGTTTCTCGCCGTCGTAGACGAGGCGCTCGTAAATTTCGTCGGAGATGACGAGCAGGTCGCGCTCCTTCGCGAGCGCGGCTATCCCTTCGAGCTTCGCGCGCGACAGCACGCCGCCGGTCGGATTGCAGGGCGTGAGCAGGACTATCGCCTTGGTGCGCGGCGTTACCTTCGCGCGCATCTCCTCAAGGCTCGGCTCGAAGCCGTTCTCCTCGGTCAGCGAGTAGGAGACGGGCTTCGCGCCGAAGAGCGCGGGGACGTTGAGATAATTTATCCAGACCGGGTCGGGTATCAGCAGCTCGTCGCCCTCGTCGAGCACCGTGCAGAGCAGGTCGAAGACCGCCTCCGACAGCCCTGCCGTCACGAGCACGTTCTCCGCCGCGCAGGGGATGCCGTTCGCCGCGCGCAGCCGCTCGGCTATCGCCTCGCGCAGCTCCGTCATGCCGAAGTTCGAGGTGTAGAACACCTCGCCGTCGCGCAGGCTCCTGGCCGCCGCCTCTTTTATGTAGGCGGGCGTGTCGAAGTCCGGGCGGCCTATTTCAAAATGAATGACGCGCTCCCCCGCGCGCTCCATCGCGAGCGCCTTTTCGTTGACCTTGCGTATGCCGGAGGGCGCGAGCGCGCCGACCCTCGCGGCGGTGAAATCTCTCATATTTCATTCCCCTTTCCTTGAATCACGGCGTTTCCGAAAAATTCGCTTTTCCTCTTATTCCGTCATTATGTTAGTGAAACGCCGCCTTGCTGTAAAATACTTATGCGCGTATAACGTTATATGGCTGTTCCTATAACGGCGGGAGGAGGCGGCGCGTTGCTCAAGGACATCGAATACATCTACGCGGTATATAAAGAGCGAAGCTTTTCGAAAGCGGCGCGGCGACTCTTCATCTCGCAGCCGTCGCTCTCCGCCGCGGTCAAGCGCGTCGAGCAGGAGCTAGGCCTGCCGCTCTTCAACCGAAGCACGAGCCCCGTCTCGCTCACCGAAGCCGGAGAATATTACATAAAATCCGCGGAAAAGATAATGGAGATAGAGCGCGAGATGCGCGCGCACCTCGCGGAGCTCGCGGGCGGCGGCCCCGCGAGCCTGCGCGTCGGCAGCTCGATGTTCTTCTGCTCCTACGTGCTGCCCGACATCGTCGGGGAATTCCGCAAAGAGCACGGCAGCGTCGTCGTGACGCTCTCCGAGGGCAGCAGCGTCGCGCTCTCTGAGAAGCTCAAGGACGGGAGCCTCGACTTCATGCTTGAGGCGGAGCCGCCGGACAAAAATATTTTCGAGTCCGCCGTGTGGACGACGGAGGAAATAATCCTGGCCGTTCCCGCGGCCTTCGCGGTAAACGGCGGGCTTGAGGAATACCGCTGCACATTCGAGGAGCTCGCGGCGTCGCGCAAGGGCGGCCCGCGCAAGCCCGCCGTGCCGCCGGAGCGCTTCGCGGGCGAGGAATTTCTGATACTGACGAAATGGAACGACCTGCACCGCCGCGCCATGGCGATATGCCGCCGCGCCGGCTTCGCGCCGAAGGTCTCAATGTACCTCGAACAGATGATGACGGCATATTATCTCGCATGCGAGGGCAAGGGCATCGCCTTCGTGCGCGACGCGCTGCTCGACTGCCTGCCGCCGACGGACAAGGTCTTTTTCTACCGCATCGACAGCCCGGAGTCCGAGCGCGGAATCTACCTCTCCTACAAAAAATCCGGCGGCCTCACCCAAATACAGCGCGACTTCATAGAATTCATGAAAAGGGCTAAGCTCCCGCGCGAAAGCGCAAAGACGGCGGAAGAGTAAAACCGCCGCGGCGCGCGGAGATTCTACATAAACATATTCACCGCAAAGACGACGGCGCAGCAGAGGACGGCGACCTGGAAGAGGCTGCCGCCGAACCATGCGAGCGCCGCGCCCGCTACGAGCGCGGCGAGGCCCGCGGCCTGGCTGCCCGTGGACTCCATGATAGCGGGGAAGGTCATGACGGCGAGCGTCACGTAGGGGACGTAGTGCAGGAAGGCGCGCACGCGCTTGTTCTTTATCTCGCCGCGTATCACGGTGAGCGGCAGCACGCGGATGAGGTACGTCACCGCCGCCATGACGAACAGATAAACGTAGACTTCTTTATTCATCGGAGACCTCCTCCTTCAGCGGGAAGAGGAACGCAGCCGCGCCCGCAATCGCAATCGTCAGGATTATCGTCCTCGTGCCGCTTGAAACGCCGAGGAAATTGAAGCGCGAGAAGATGAAGCTCGCCGCCATCGAGACGGCGATGAGCAGCGCGAGCGTCTTGTCGCCGCGCGCGGGCGGCACGATGACCGCGATGAACATGCCGAAGATTCCCGCCGAGAGCGCGTCGACGACGTTGACCGGCAGCACGTTGCCAGCGACGACGCCGAGCAGCGTTCCGACCGACCAGCCGGGGACGGCGCAGGCCGCCATGCCGTAGCTGTAGTACGGGTTCACGGGCGCGGGCTTCGTGACGGAGAGGCCGAAAATCTCGTCCGTCAGATATGCCGCGATCGCGAGGCGGTGGCGCAGCGGCGTGCCCGGCGCGAGCTTCTGGCTCATTGCGCAGGACATCAGCATATAGCGCGCGTTCGCGACCAAAATCATCAGCGCGACGGCGACGTAGGAGGCGCACGAGGAAATCATCATATATCCCGCGAACTGCCCCGTCGACGAGGCCTGCGTCAGCGAGCTCAGAAAAGCCTGAAAGGGCGTGAGCCCCGCGTTCTTCGCCGCGATGCCGAGCGTGAACGAAACTGCGAAATATCCGAGCATCACAGGCACGGCGTCACGCGCGCCGCGCGCGAACACAACAGCGTCGTCTTTTCTCATTTTGCGCCAGACCTCCAAGCCCCGCGCCGCGCGGGAAGTTCTTGCGCATATCTTATCATAGGAAGCGCGCGTGCGCGCGCGGCGCGCGAAATACGCTTGAACGCCGGCGGCGGGGCGTTATAGAATTATTCTGGTAAAAGCGCGCGCGGCGCACCGCGGCGCCGAAAGAAAGGACGAAAGGCATGGCACGAAAACTCTGCAAAATCATAGCGGCGCTGGTATCGGCGGCGATGCTCGCACTGCCCGGCGCGGCTTCCGCAGCCGAAGCGGAAAAGCCCTACGCCGAGGGACGCATACTCGTCAAGCTCGCGCGGACGGAGGAGCGCGAGGGCGCAGCGCGCATGCTCACGGCGCGGAACGCGGCGGGCGCGCGCATCGCGGGCATGACGGTAGCGAAGAGCTGGGATTTTTCCCAGCCCGCGGCAAACGCGCGGACGAACGGCATGCCGCGCGCTCTCGCGTCGAACGGAGAGGAAAGCGCCACGATAGCGCTGCTCACCTCCGAGACGATGACGACGGAGCAGATGCTCGCCGCGGCGGCTGACGAACCGTCGATAGAATACGCCGAGCCGGATTACAAAATCTACAAGACCTCTCTGACGGACGACCCGGGGCTGCCCGAGCAGTGGGCGTACACGAACGAAATAGACAGCCCGAGCCCCGAGGGAGGCAAGGCCGGCCTTGACGTAGAAAGCGCGTGGAGCGAGGCCGCGGCCTCCGGCGGAAACGACGTCGTCGTCGCCGTGGTCGACGAAGGCGTGGACTACCGGCACCCCGACCTTGAAGATAGGATGTGGGACGGAAGCGGCCACAGATACGAGCACCACGGCTGGGACAGCTCGCAGGATAAAACAAGCGAAGCGTATTTCGACCCGATGGACAGAAACGGCCACGGCACGCACGTCGCGGGCATAATAGCCGCCGAAGCAAACAACGGCGAAGGAGTCGCCGGCGTCGCAGGAGCCGCGCAGAACGTCAAAATCCTCGCGGCGAAGGTATTCGGCGACAGCGACGGTTTCTCCTCCGCCATTGTGGACACGTACAACAACCTGCTCGAGCTTAAGCGTGACGGCGTCAACATCGTTGCGACGAACAACTCGTGGAAGACGACCATATTGAGCAAGACGGCGGCCGAGGCGATGGAGGCGCTCGGCGAGGCCGGCGTCGTCAACGTGATGGCTGCGGGCAACGACCACTCGGACAACGACGTCACGATGGGCTTCCCCTACAACATCCGCTCGAAGCACTCCATCGTCGTCGCGGCCTCGACGCCGTGGGACGAGATAGTCGAGTTCTCGAACTACGGCAAACGCTCCGTCCACATAGCCGCGCCCGGCGCGTGGATACTGAGCACGTACAGCAAACACGCCGAGCCGCAGCACGGGGAGGACGCGAAGCTCATAAGCTCGTTCGTGAAAGAGCTGACGGACGGCGATAAGATACTTTACTATCAGGATTTCAAGAGCATGCCGGCCTACAGCGTAGTCTCCGGCGATGGGCGGCAGAGCCTATCGAACGAAAACGGCTATCTCGAATAGAAGGTAACTGCGAACAGCGCGGGAACCTTCGCGATAAAGCTGGACGGCGCGGCGATAGACCTCGCCTCCGTAAGGGAGATGTCGAAGGATGACGACGGTGACGGCGTTTATCTGTGGGCCGCGTCGATGACGGACAAGAGCTTCACCGTTTCGCTGCGCGCGGGAGCGGGCGAGGAAGGCGCGGATATATACGACACGACCATAGGCCCGAACAACAACTACGACGGCAATACGTGGAAGGGCAATATACCGCGCATCAAAGACCCATATGACGAGTGGGCGGAAGAGTTTGAAATGGAACAGGACGACGGCTGGCGGGCGTGGCGAAGCGACGCGGCGTACCCCGTGCTCGCGATAGAGCTCGACGCCGGAGAGAGCCGCACCGTGAGGATTAAAGACATCGCCGTGTTGAAAGGCAAGCCCTACGACAAAGAGGCCCCATACCGCTACATGGACGGCACCTCGATGGCCTCGCCCGCCGCGGCGGGGAGCCTCGCGCTGCTCGCCGCGATACGCCCGGAGCTGACGCCGGACGAGCTGCGCGCGCGGATAATCGGCGGGACGGTGAAAATCCCGTCGATGAAGGACAAGATACTGACCGGCGGAAGGCTCAGCGTCGAAAAGGCGCTCAACAACCCGTCTCCCGTCGTGAACTCGGCCTCGCTCGAAGGCGAAACGCTCACAATAGAGGGCTTCTTCTTCGGCGCGGACGGCGCGCTGACGCTCTCTGCCGGCGGCGCGGAGCGGACGCTCGAAGCCGAATCGTGGAGCGACGGCAAAATAACGGCGAAGCTCGCCGACGCGCCCTCGGGCGAATGCGAAATCACCGTCACGCGCCCCGACGGCGACTGGGGACGGCTCGTCGTCGTGTCGCTCAGCGACGTCAAGTCTCAGTGGGCCGCGCTTGAGAAGCTGCCCTTCGGCGACGTGCGCAAAGCCGTGCTCGCGGCAGACGAGGAAAACGGAATCATCTACATGACCGGCTGTTTCAAGGCGGAGAGCATGTCGCCGCGCTTCGCCGCCTACAGCATAGCGGAGAACGAATGGCGCGAGCTTGAGCCGCTGCCCGACGCGATTGCCGCCTCGTCGAAGGACAAATACGACAGCCTCAGCAGCAGCCTCGGCATAGCAATGACGATTTTCGACGGCGCTCCGACCGTCATACGAAATTACGGAGGAAACGCCGTGCTCGTCGCGCGCTACGAAAACGGCGGCTGGCGCGTAACGTCGATAACGGAGTTGGGAAGCTACTTTGACAAAATCCAGTCCTACGACAAGGCGTTCTTCGCCGCTCCCGCGAAAGACGGGGCCTCCATCCTTCTGCTCACGAACAACGGCACGCTGTGGCGGCTGACGCCAGACGAAGGGAAAGCTGAGAAGCTCGAAGCGCCCGAGGCCCTCGGTTCAGGCAGTCTCGACGAAGCCATGGCCGCGGCGAGGAACGGCACGATAGCCGTATTCGGCGGGAACAGGCGAAACGCCGCGACGCCGGTGTTCTTCGACGGCGAGAGCTCGTGGACCGGCGCTCCGTGCCCCGCGCCCGAGGAGGGCGAGTTCTCATGGACCGGCGCGGCCTTCGGCTATTACGGCGAATTTTTAGTCGCGCTCGAAGGGACGAACAACGCGGCGCAGTCCATAGGCGACGGCGCGTACTACGAGCTTGACGCGGACCGCTGGGCAGCCGCGCCGACGGGACGGGCCTCGGTACGCAACAGCGGCGCTTACGTAATAGTCGGCGACTACATATACCGCGCCGCGATAACGGACTTCTTCGGCGGCGTCACCGGCGAGTTCGAGCGGATGTCGCTCGCGGCCGACGCGCCCGAGCCTTCGCCGGACGAGCCTGCGCACGGAGGCGGAAGCGGCGGCGGATGCTCCGCGGGCTTCGCGGCGCTCGCGCTACTCGCCGCCGCCCCGCTGATTCTGCGGAAAAAGAAAAAATAACGAAACGCGCGCCGTCCGAAAGGGCGGCGCTTTTTCGCACCGCGCCGCGCATGTACACGAGGGGCGCGCGGCGATATACTTATCGTAAAGTGTGGGAAACGGAGGGGATTTTATGACGATAGACAGACTTATGGAAGAGGCCCGGAAATTTCTCGAAGGGCCGATGAATTTCGTCGCGGCCGAGGACGCGCTGCGGCCGGACATCGCGGGCATGAGGATATACGACGAGCCGCTCTTCGGCGTCGCTCCGGCGGACGACCCGCTATTTGCCGAGCTGCGCCGTCCCGAGGTGGTCCACCCCGAGGAGATGCTGCCCTGCGACTGGGTGCCGGGCGCGAAGAGCGTCGTGTCGTTCTTCCTGCCCTTTACGGAGCGCGTCGTAAGCTCGAACGCCGAGGGGACGCAGACCTCGGAGGAATGGCTGCACGGACGCATCGAAGGCCAGCTCGCGATGGCGGCCTTCGGCGAGCGGCTCAAAAAATTCCTCGAGGACGAGGGCTTCGCCGCCGCCTTCCCGACGACCGACGCGCGCTTCAAAATGCTCGAGCCCTACGCCTCGAACTGGTCGGAGCGCCACATCGCCTACATCTGCGGCCTCGGGACCTTCGGCCTCTCGAAGGGGCTCATCACCGAGCGCGGAATGGCGGGACGCTTCGGCAGCATCGTCACAGACGCAGAGCTCGCGCCGACGCCGAGGAAATACAGCGGCCCGTTCGACTACTGCACCAAATGCGGAGCCTGCCAGTTCCGCTGCCCCGCGAAGGCAATAGACAAGTCGCGCGGCCCCGCGCTGGCGAAGGATCAGAAGCTCTGCGACGCGTGGGTGACCTCGACCAAGCGCCCGCCGCACGGTCCGCACGAGCGCGTGCGCTTCGGCTGCGGCAAATGCCAGGTGCGCGTCCCCTGCTCGCGCCGCATACCTAACGCTGCGAAAAAGTAAAAAAATAGTAACGGGCGGCCCGCGAGGCCGCCTTTATATTTGACAAATCTCCGAAAAGTTATAGAATTGTCTCGTATGGATTGGTTAATCCATAAATTTTAGAAAAAAGGAGGCGATTGTATGAGCAATAAGCTGGTCTACATAGCCGGAGTGCCCTACTGGATGACTCCCGAAGGCGGCTTCGTCGCCGTGGAGCTCAAGGACGGACTCCCCGTCGAGCACGTCGTCGTGAAGCAGAAGTAACGGCGAATACTCGAAGCAAGTTTCACCGAAGCGCCGCACGGCGCGAAAAGAAAGCACAGGTTCAGGGTTTCCGATGTCAAAACCGCTGAACCGTGCCGGGTGAAAATCCCGAAACTTCCTAAGATTCCCAGACAAACCTAAATTTAATAAAAAGCTTTCGGCTCAACAGCCGGAGGGTTTACGCGCGCAGCGGCTTCGGCATTCACGGAGAAGATTGCCGCAGACTCGCCCGGCTCGTCGGGTGCGGAATCGCGCCGGGACGGCATGTAGTGATTATACTGATTTAACTTTCTAACAAAAACTATGTCGCCCTGGAAATTTTCTATCCAGGGCCTCCGTCCTAATCGTTAGAGGCAGAAACGGAGTGTATACGTTGCTTTGCCGCCTCTAACGTTTATCACGGAGATTCCCGCGGGCCTGCCCCGTTTCATCGGGCAAAGCTCGCCCCGCATCATCGGGCGCAGAAGATTGCGGGAATGACATAGTTTGTTTGGTTGTTTGGTTAAGTGACTATAAATCTCTATAACACGCGCCGCCGGGTACAGACGCGCCGCGCCGCCGTTTTCACTACCACTTCCCGAAGCGCATCTTCTGCTTCGCCGTGTACTCAATCTGCTCAATTTCCGGCGCGCCGTCCGCTGGGACGCCGAGGCCGATGTAGCACGGGAGCATGTAATCGTCGGGCGCGCCCACCGCGCGCGCCGCGTTCGGCCCTTCGCTGCCGACTGGGATGCGCATCGAGCAGGCGAGGTCTTCCGCCGCCGCGGCGAGGAAGATGTTCTCGACGACGCACCATATCGACGAGAGCGGGTTGAGCGAGCTGACGGAGTCGGGCTTCATGACGCCCGGCGTCGCTTTGAAGAAGGGCATGACTACGTAGGGCGCGTTAAAGAGCATCGTGTACTGGCGCGGCATTGCGGCGGCGTACATTTTTTGCTGCGGCGTGCCGTCGGTGAGCGTCTTTTTCAAAATTTCGAGCGTCGGCCCGATGCCCGAGGCGACGTACTGAAGCGCGCGCTCCTTCTCCTCTTTGCCGTGCAGCACGACGAATTCCCAGTTCCGCAGGTGGTCGTGCGTCGGCGCTTTGAGCCCCGCGCCGATGATTTTTTCTACCGTCGCAAGCGGCACGTCCGCGTCCTTGAAGTCGCGGACGATTCTGCGTTTTGCTATCGCTTCGTAAAGCTCCATCCGTCAGTCCTCCGTTTCCCTATTGACCAGCATTGCAAGATTTTTCGTGAACGTTCTGGAAAGGCCGACGAGCCGCTCCTGCTCGTCAGGCGTGAGCATGGCCATCGCCTCGTCCTCGGCGCGCGTGATGTGGCGGACGACATGGCCGCAGTATGCGCGCCCGGCATCCGTCATGCGGACGATTTTTATGCGCCTGTCGTCCGGTGCTTCGTCTACCGTGACGTAGCCCTGCGCCAGCAGATTTTTGACGATTAGGTTGACTGTCTGCTTCGACTGAAACGTGCGCCGGCATATATCCCTCTGCGTCATGCCCTCCTGCGCGTAGAAGAGGACGTTGACGACGAGCAGGGTCTTCATCATCATGCCGTGGCGCTTCGCGTACTCGTCGTAGAGCGCGAACTGCTCGTACCTGAATTTGCAGTAGAGGTATGCGTTCTTCTTGGCTTCCTTGTCCATCGCGCTCACTCCGTACATTTATTGATGGTCAATTACTTGACTATAATTCTATAAAAATGCGCCGGGCTGTCAAGCCGCGGCCCTTTCGCAAAATTTCCGCCGCTGTGCACGCGCGCGCGGCGCGGCGGAGGCTTGCGGATTTTTCCGCGCTCCCGCGCGCGCACGCAAAAAGGCCGCCACTTGGGCGGCCTTCGGTTCGTTTCGTAAATTGTGCGCCGCCGGCTAGAGTCCGCGGCGGATTGTGTCTTCGCGGCCCGCGCCGACGCCGATGAGGACGACGGGGACTTCCGCGTTGTCTTCGATGTATTTGACGTAGTCGCGCGCGGCCTGCGGCAGCTCGTCGAAGGTGCGGCACTTGGAGATGTCGCACTTCCAGCCGGGCAGCGTCGCGTAGACGGGCTTCGCCTTCGCGAGCTCTGCGCAGCTGCTCGGGAATGTCTTTCTGATTTTGCCGTCGATTTCGTAGGCGGTGCAGATTTTTATCTCGTCGAAGCCGTCGAGCACGTCGAGCTTCGTGAGCGCGAGGCCGTCAAGGCCGTTGACCTTGACCGCGTAGTCGACCGCGACGAGGTCGCACCAGCCGCAGCGGCGCGGACGTCCTGTCGTCGCGCCGAACTCGCCGCCTTTCTGACGCAGCTCTTCGCCGACCTCGCCCATCTCCTCGGTCGGGAAAGGACCTTCGCCGACGCGCGTGCAGTAGGCCTTCGCGACGCCTATCGAGCGGTCGATACGCGATGGACCGAAGCCGGAGCCGGTGCAGGCTCCGCCCGCGCAGGGGCTGGAGCTCGTGACGAAGGGGTAGGTGCCGTGGTCGATGTCGAGCAGCGTCGCCTGCGCGCCCTCGAAGAGGACGTTTCTGCCGCCGCGCACCGCTTCGTCGATTTCGAGGAAGGCGTCGCCGAGCATCGGCGCCATGCGGCGTCCCCAGGCGAGCGCCTTTTCGTATATTTCGTCGAAGTCGAGCGGCTCGGCTCCGTATATCTTCGTGAGTATGTCGTTTTTGATTTTAAGCGTGCGCGAGAGCTTGTCGCGCAGCACGTCGGGGTTGACGAGGTCTTCGGCGCGGATGCCTATGCGCTCGTATTTGTCGGCGTAGCACGGTCCGATGCCGCGGCCCGTCGTACCGATCTTCGTGCCTTCGGAGCGCGCTCCTTCGGCGAGTTTGTCTATTATTTTATGGTAGGGCATGACGATGTGCGCCGCGTGGCTGACGACGAGCTTCGCCGTTTTTTTGCCGCGCGCCGCGAGCCCGTCGAGTTCTTCGAAGAGCGTGTCGGGGTCGATGACGACGCCGTTGCCGATCACGCAGCTCTTGCCCGTGTAGAGTATGCCGGAGGGCAGCAGATGAAAGACGTATTTCTCGTTGTCCACGACGACGGTGTGTCCGGCGTTGGCTCCGCCCTGGTAGCGGACGACCACTCCGGCGTCCGCGGCGAGGACGTCTACGACGCGGCCCTTGCCTTCGTCGCCCCATTGCACTCCTATGACTATGTCAGTGCGTCCCTTCATTGCGATACACCTCTTTAAGCTGCCTTAATTTCATGGCCCTTACTATTAGGCCCAAACTTTGTTATTGTAATCAACGCGGCTTAAATTATCAAGCGCGCGTTAGGATATTTTACCTTCGCTTAACAGGAGCTTCTCTTCGCGCGAGAGCTTTTTTATCGCGGCCTCGCGGCTCATCGCCTCGCTTTTCGACGCGCACTCCTCGCTGTAGAGCAGCGTCACGGGCCTGCGCCCGCGCGTGTATTTCGCCCCGCGTCCCGCGTTGTGCGCCGCGAGACGCTTTTCTATGTCGTTGGTCCAGCCCGTGTAGAGGGTGCCGTCGGCGCAGAGCAGTATGTAGGCGCAGGGGGTCATATCGAAAACGCGCCGGGCGGCTCGGGCGCGAGCTCGTAGTACCAGTGCGGTATGAGGCCGAGACGCAGCAGCAGCGAGAGGAAGTCCCACAGGTCGTCAAGCCCGCGCACGGCGTCGTAGGCCTCGTACACCGCCGAGCCTATCCAGTAGGAGAGGCCGGTGAACGCCGAGAAGTGCGCGAGAAGCTCGAGCCAGTCGGAGCCGTCCCAATCGCGCACGACGCTGACGTCTGGCGCGTTAAGCTCAAAGGCCGGCGCGGGCGCGCAGCAGAGCGGCTGGAACGCGAGGAGGAGCGCGAGGATTATCGCTGCGATTTTTCTGCGTTGCGTAAAAATCATGGCTTTCCCATAAAAAGGGGCGGAGCAAAGCCCCGCCCGCAGGTTTTCGTTTATTCCACCGTGACGCTCTTCGCGAGGTTGCGCGGCATGTCTATATCGCAGCCGCGCTGGCGCGCGATGTAGTAGGCGAATAGCTGGAGCGGCACGACCGCAACGAAGGGGAAGAGCTCCGGCTCAGTCTCGGGCGTGAAGATGACGTTCTGCGTGTAGTGGCCGATTTCGGTATCGCCCTCGGTCGCGAGCGCGATTATCGGCGACTTGCGCGCCATCGACTCCTCGATGTTGGATATGGTCTTCTCCCAGAGGTCGTTCTTCGGCACGAGCGCGACGACGGGCAGCTCCTTGTCGAGCAGCGCTATCGGGCCGTGCTTCATCTCGCCTGCGGGATAGGCCTCGGCGTGGAGGTAGGATATTTCCTTGAGCTTGAGCGCGCCCTCGAGCGCCGGCGGGTAGGCTATGCCGCGGCCGATGAAGAAGAATCCGCGCGCGTCGGCGAAGTTGCGCGCGAGCGTCTCTATTTCCTTTTCGCGGTCGAGCATCGCGGCCTGTTTGCCGGGAATGTCCATGAGCGCAGAGACGAGGCGCTTTTCCGTGTTCGGGTCAAGCTCTCCGCGCAGCTTTGCGAGGTAAAGTCCGAGCAGTGTAAGTATCGTTATCTGCGCGGTGAATGTCTTAGTCGCGGCTACGCCTATTTCCGGCCCAGCCGGCGTGATGAGCGCGTCGCCGACCTCGCGGTGGATCGTCGAGCCGCGGACGTTCGTGATTACGAGGCACTTAGCGCCGCGCGCTTTAGCGAGACGCGCCGCGTGCAGCGTGTCCGCCGTCTCGCCGGACTGCGAGACGAATACGGCGAGCGTGTCGGGCCCCGACGGGATGTTCCTGTAGCGGTATTCCGACGCGACCTCCGTGCGGATTTCAAAATTGCCGAAGGTCTCCATTATATGCTGCGCGACTATCGTGGCGTAGTGCGACGTTCCGCAGGCGACGAAGTGGATGCGCTTCCACTGCGCGGCCTCCTCGGGAGTCCACGCGAGCTCGCGGCCGAGGTCGACCGCGTCGTCCGCGACGCGGCCCAGCAGCGTGTGCGCGACGACGTCGGGCTGTTCGTGAATTTCCTTGAGCATGAAGTGCGGGTATTTGCCGCGGTTCGTCATCGCGGCGTCCCAGTCGAGGTGCATCGAGGCCTTTTCGTGCTCGCGCCCCGAGAAGTCGAAGAATTTGCACCCTTCGCGGGTTATCTGCGCCATTTCGTCGTCGTCCATGAACCATACGTCGTGCGTGAACTCAAGCAGCGCGGTCGGGTCGGAGGCGCAGAAGCCCTCGTTCCCCGCGTGCCCGACGACGAGCGGCGAGCCCTTGCGCGCGACCCAGATTTCGCGCGGTTTGTCGTAGAACATGATGACGAGCGCGAAGGCGCCGCGGATGCGCGCCGTGAGCTTCACTATCGCTTCCTTCGGGTCTCCGTCGTAGACGTAGCCGAGGTACTGCACCGCGGACTCCGTGTCGGTCTCGGTGTGGAATTTAATGCCCTTTGATTCGAGCTCGGCGCGGATGTCGCGCGCGTTCTCGATGATGCCGTTATGGACGAGCACGACGCGGTCGTCGCTCGAAATATGCGGGTGCGCGTTGTTCTCCGTCACGCCGCCGTGCGTCGCCCAGCGCGTGTGGCCTATTCCGATGTCGCCCGTCAGCCCCGCAGCCGCGACCTTCTCCGCGAGCTGCGCGACGCGCCCGACGGTGCGAAGCTCGGAAATTCTGCCGTCCTTTATAACCGCTATGCCCGCGGAGTCGTAGCCGCGGTACTCATGCTTGGCGAGCCCTTCGAGAATTATCCTCGTCGTGTCCCTGTCGCCGACGTAACCCATAATTCCGCACATATATGATCATCCTTTCGCTGTCAGCAAAATGGTGGTTGTCGTGTCAATACCCACGTTATTTTATATCATGTTAACGCGCGGCGCGCAATTGCGGGCGCGCGCGGAATCAAAGCCAGCGAAGAGAAGAATATGAGAAGGAAAGAAAAATTTCCGAAGAGGGGCGCAGCGAGAGGCGGGCCGTATCTTCGGCCGAGAGGCGCGCCTTTACGACGCTGCCCGAAACGTCCGCGGAGAGCAGCACGGCTCCAGAGGCGCGCTCGAGCGCAAGCTGCGAAACCACGCCGCGCAGGACGTTCATATTTTCCGCACGCGGCGGCATTTCGACGGAAACTGTTATATCGGACGGGCTGAGCACGGCGGCGCGCGACGAAGCGCCGGGATAGGCGAACAGCGCCTGCCCGCCGGCGAAGGGGCGCGTCATGAAGCCGCCCTCGAGATGCCAGCCGCCGCGGAAGATGTTCTCCGCGCCCGTGCCCGCGACGCGGCCTCCGTAGAGGCTGACGACGTTCGACGCTATCTCGTAGAGCCACGCGGTGTCGTGCGTCGATACGATTACCGCCGCGCCGTATTCGCGCGAGGCGCGCACCGCGGCCTCCATCACGAGCTGCGCGCTCGCCTCGTCGACGTTCGCGGTCGGCTCGTCCAGGAGCAGCGCCTTCGGCCTCAGCGCAAGGCGCGCGGCGAGCGCGACGCGCTGCACCTCGCCGCCCGAAAGCCTGTACCACGGGCGCGAGGCAAACTCCTCGGGCGCGAGGCCGACCGCTTCGAGGCTCTCGCGCACGCGCGCATCGATGAGCCGCTTCTCCGCGCCGCGCAGCCGCAGGCCGTAGGCGACGTTCTCAAAGACCGAGCGCTTGAGCAGGTACGACTCCTGGAGCAGATAGGTGACCTCGCGCCGAATCTCGCGCTCGCGCCCAGCCGCGGGGCGTCCGTCGAAAATTATCTCGCCGGATGCCGGAATGAGGAAGGCGAGCACCTTCAGCAGCGTGGACTTGCCGCCGCCGTTCGGCCCGACGACGCCGGTGACGCAGCCCGCGTCTATGGAAAGCTCCGCGATGTCGAGGTTCGGGCGGCCTTTTTCGTAGCTCTGTCTGAGATTATGGATTTCGTAAAGCGGCGTGCTCATGTCGTGAAGCTGCGGGGCGGCGGGAAATCCCGCCGCCTCCGCCGCGCGGGAGTTATTTCCCGTGCTTCTTATTCCATTCGTCGGAGTTCGGGAAGAAGAGCGGCTCCCCGTACTGGTCGACCTTGAAATCCTTGATTATCGTCTGCGCCTCGTCGCCGCAGAGCCAGTCGACGAAGGCCACGACGTCCTTGTTGTTGACGTTCGGGAAGCGCTTCGGGCTCACTTCGATAGCCGCGATGAGGTTGAGCAGTATCGGGTCGCCCTCGACGAGCGGGACGATGTCGATTTTATTCTTCTTCGTGAGGTAGGTGGCGCGGTCCATCAGCGTGTAGGCTCCGCGGCGGTTCGTGAACTCCGTCGTGTGGCCGTTGCCGAGCTTGCCGAGCGAGAAGACCGTGTACCAGGCGTCCTTTTCGCCGTCCGGGGTGATTCCCGCAGCCTTCCAGACGTTCATCTCGGCGACGTGCGTGCCGGACATGTCGCCGCGGCTGACGAACTCGACGTCGGAGGCGGCGATTTTCTTAAACGCCTCGGCGGCGGACTTCATTCCCTTGATTCCCGCGGGGTCGTCCTTCGGGCCGAGGATTACGAAGTCGTTGTACATGATGTCGCGGCGGTTCTGCCCGTAGCCTTCGGCGATGAATTTATCCTCGAGAGCGCGCGCGTGGACGACGACCATGTCGAAGTCCCCGCCCTTCGCCTTTTCGAGCGTCGCGCCCGTTCCGGCCTTTTCGATGACGAATTCCGTCCCCGTCTTAGCCTTGAAGGTCTCGGCGAGCAGCGGGATTATGCCGGCGTCGACGGGGCCGATGGTGCTCGAGAGCTTTATCGTGCCCGCGAAGGCCGGAGAGCATATCAGAAGAGCGGCGAGAGCTATTGCAAACTTTTTCATAAGAAACACACCGTCCGTAATTTTATATTTTTTTGAAGCCTCAGTTCTGGCTCCTGCGGCGCAGGAAGGTCAGCGAAATGTTGAGAAGCAGCGAAATAAGTATGAGGATGACGCCGAGCGCTATGCCGAGCGCGAATTCGCCCTTGCCCGTCTCGAGCGTTATCGCCGTCGTTATCGTGCGCGTGTGCCATTTGATGTTGCCGCCGAGCATCATCGCCGAGCCGACCTCGCCGACGATGCGCCCGAAGGCCGTGAGCGCCGCGACGAGTATCATGAAGCGCGCCTCCCAGAGGCTCGTGAGCGCAAGACGCCCGCCCGACGCGCCGAGCGTCATGAGAGTCTGGCGCAGGCGGCTGTCGAGCCCTTCAATCGCCGCCGCCGTGTAGGCCGCGACTATCGGCGTGCCGAGTATCACCTGGCCTATCGCCATGCCGCGTACCGTGAAGAGCAGCTCCCAGTCGCCGAGCGGGCCGCGCCGCGAAATGAATGCGTAGACGAGCAGCCCGATGACGACGGTCGGAAGCGCGAGCAGCGTGTCCGTCACGGTGCGCACGGCGCGCTTTCCGGGAAAGTCGAAGTATCCTAGCAGAAAGCCCGTGGGAAGGCCGAAGAGCAGGACGCCCGCCATCGACAAGGCCGTGAGCTTGAAGGTGGTCACGACGATGACGGCCGTCTCCTCGTCCATCGTGAGGAGCATTCTGAAGGCCTGTATAAATCCCTCGGCTATGAAGTCCATGCGCGGCTGTCTCCGGATACGTTAAGACGCGCCGCGTGTGGGCGGCGCGTCCGCAAATTCTGCGATATTACTTCGCGGGGTCGGCGTCGGGGAAGAAGAGCTGCTTCCCTTCGAGCTTGAAGTTCGCGATGTCCTGCTGGACCTTCGGCGAGGTGATCCACTCGATGTACTTCACCGCGAGGTCGTGCTTCGCCTCGGGGTGCTTCTCGGGGTTGACCGCCATGACGCTGTACTTGTTGAGAAGCTCGGCGTCTCCCTCGCAGATGATGACGAGGCCCTCGCGTCCGTCGAGACCGGCGTCATACTTGATGAAGGTGCCGCGGTCGGTGAGCGCGTAGCCGCCCTGCTCCTCGGCGATGTTGATCGTCTTGAGCATTCCCTGGCCCGTCTGCACGTACCAAGCGGCCTTGTCGAAGTCCTTCACTCCGGCCTTGTCGAGGAGCTTGAGCTCGGCGGTGTGCGTGCCGGATTTGTCGGCGCGGCTGACGAGCTTCTGCTGCTTCTCGGCTATCGTCGCTATCGCTTCGATGACGGGCTTGCCCTTGACGCCCGCGGGGTCGTTAGCGGGGCCGATGAGGACGAAGTCGTTGTACATAACCTTGCGGCGGTCTACGCCGTAGCCCTCGGCCTCGAACTTGTCTTCCTGCGACGGGGCGTGCGTCAGCACGACGTCGACGTCGCCGTTGCGTCCGAACTCAAGAGCCTTGCCCGTTCCGACCGCGACCCACTGCACGTCGATGCCGGTGTCCTTGAGGCAGATCGGCGCGAGATAGTCGAGCAGTCCGGTGTCGTCGGTGCTCGTCGTCGTCGCCATACGGAGAACGGGCGCCTTGTCGGCCGCGGCCGCGAGCGAGGCGAAAGCCAGCACGCAGACCGCGAGCAGCAGCGCGATTAAAGAACCTTTTTTGTTGATACGCATGGGTATAAACCCCTCCTCGTGAGATTTATGCTGCGTCTACAGCCTTTATGTATCCGTCACGGAAAGAAGGGAGGCGGGTAAGGTACGGCCCGCGGCGCAAAGTCCCCTTTCCGCAGTGGGAGACGGCGACGTTTCCATCGCCGCCCTGACGTCCGGCGCTCATGGCGCAAGCTTTAGAAGGGCCGGATTCAGGGACGCAGGCGCTCGTTTTCCGAAAAGCGCGGACGAGAGCGCCCGTCGCGGCTATTGTACACTATTTAGCTCGTTTTGCGCCACAGTCGGGGACTAAAAAGAACAGAACCCGCGGCGGACGTTGGGGGCGTCCGCCGCGGGCGGAGAAAATTGTGTGATCCGCTGAAAAAAGAAAAAGACCGTCCTCTCGAGAGTACGGCCTTTGTAATATACAATGCAGCCGTTCGCCTTTCCGGAGGGAGGCCGCCGCGTTTCCGCCGTCGACCCTGTCGGCCTGGAGTCCGTAGGCTTTCACCCTTAGGCGCAGCAGGCTCGGAGAACCGTCCATATCCTTTGTCAGTGCTAAAATCTTACAACGAACGCGCGCGGATGGCAAGCGCCGCGCGCGCGCGTAAAAAATCGGTAAAACTGCGCTCCGTCAGAATTTGCAATAAACTGAAAATATCTTATACTGTACCGCACATATCTGCCGAAAAGGGAGAGATTGGCTTTGCGCATCGTAATAGTCGGAGCGGGAGAGGTCGGATACAGCGTAGCGAGGAACCTCTCGGCTGACGGTCACGACATCGTAATAGTCGAAGAAGACGAAGAGCGCGCGGCGCAGGCCGAAGAGACGCTCGACGTAATGGTGGTGAACGGCAACGGCGCGCGGCCCAGCGTGCTCGCGAAGGCGGGGATAACGGGCAAAAAGTCCGACGTCATGATGCTCATCGCCTGCACCAACAGGGACGAGGTCAACCTCATGGCCTGCTGGATAGCGAAGCGCTCGGGCGTGCCGCACGTGATAGCGCGCGCGGTCGGCCTCGAGTTCACAGACAACGAAAGCTGGGCGAACGACCTCGGCATCGACATGCTCGTGTCGCCGGAGCGTTCCGTCGCGAAGGATATAGAAGAGCTGCTCGAAGTGCGCGCGGCTCTGCACACAACGGAAATAGCGGGAGGGCGCGCCGGCATATACCTCTTCCGCGTCGCTCAGGACTCGCCGCTCTGCGGCCTTCCTTTATATGAAATACGCAAACGCAACCCCAAAATGATAATGCTCGTCGTCTGGGTCAAGAGCGGCGAGGACTCCTTCGTCCCGAAGGCATCCTACGCGCTGCAGCCCGGCGACCTCTGCTACACGATGTGCTACCGCTCGCAGATTCTCGAAATCGAGCGCCTCTTCCAGCCCGCGAAGTCGAAGCGGCTGAAGCGCGTATTCATCATCGGCGCGGGAAAGATCGGACATCAGACGGCGGAAAGGCTGCTCGCGCACATACGCGGCATCGACCTGCGCATCGTCGACGAGGACCGCGCGAAGTGCGAGAAGTTCGCGGGCGAGCTGCCGCGCGCGATGATTTTATGCGGCAACGGCGCGGACGCGGAATTCCTTAAATCCGAGGGCATAACGGACGCCGACGGCTGCGTCGCCGCGACGGAGCACGACGAGACGAACCTCATGCTCGCGGTACTCGCGAAGACGCTCGGCGTATCGAAGAGCATCGCCGTCGTGCGCAACCACAACTACCTCGGCATGACGAACCACATCCCCGTGGACGCGATAGTGAACCGCAACCAGACGCTCGCCGACGTGATAACGCGCAGCGTCCGCTACCCCGGAACGTCGAACGTCCTCACAGTCCTCGAGGAGATAAGCGCCGAGGCCGTGGAGACGACCGTCGCCTCCGGCTCGACGGCCGACGGTAAAAAGCTGATGGAGCTGACGATGCCGGAGGGCTCGCTCATCGGACTGCTCGACCGCGGCGGCGAGATGCTGATACCGACGGGGCAGACGGAGCTCCGGGGCGGGGACAAGATAATAATCTTCGGCACTGCCGCCTCGATGGAAGCGGCGCTCGCGATTTTCGGATAGGGGCGCGCCGTCTTGAATTACGCGATAGTCGCCAAGTTTCTGGCAATGATAACTTTCACGGTCACGGTTTCGATGGGCTTTCCGTTCATCTGGGCCGTGGCTGACGGTACGCGCGACATCAAAGCGTTCCTGCTTTCCGCGCTCGCGGGTCTCGCGCTGTCGGGCCTCCTCGCGCTCGCGGGACGCGGCGCGAACCGCGGCAGCATGGGTGCGCGCGAGGCTATCGCATGCGTCACGCTCGCGTGGATAGCCGCTTCGTTCGTCGGCTGCCTTCCATACATATTCGACGGCACGATACCCTCTTTCACCGACGCATATTTCGAGGCGATGTCCGGCTTCACGACGACGGGAGCATCCGTCATCCGCGAGATGGAGCCCGTGCCGCGCGGCATACTGATGTGGCGCGCGACGACGCACTGGCTCGGCGGCATGGGAATAGTCGTCCTCGTCATCGCGATGCTCCCGCTGCTCGGCGGCAACATGACCTACCTCTTCAAGGCCGAAAGCCCGGGCCCGACGCTCGAGAAGGTCAGCCCGCGCATCACCGAGATGGCGACGACGCTGTGGAAAATCTACGTCGGCATCACAATCGTCGGCGTCGTCCTGCTCATGGCGGGAGACATGAATTTCTACAACGCGATAGCGCATTCCTTCGCCGCCGTATCGACGGGAGGATTCTCGACGCACACCGCGAGCGTCGCGCACTACGACTCAGCATACCTCGACTACGTGCTCCTCTTCCTGATGTTCGCCTGCGGCGCGAACTTCACGCTGCATTTCGCGGCGCTGCGCGCGCGCACTCTGAAGCCCTACAAGGAGCCCGAGTTCCTCTTCTACACCGGCGTCGTCGTCATAGCGACGGCGCTCATCTGCGCGCACCTGCTCTGGGAAGGCGTCTACACGAGCTTCTGGGACGCGCTGCGCTTCAGCTCCTTCCAGGTCGTCAGCGTCATAACGACGACGGGCTTCATCACGGCTGACTACGCGCAGTGGCCATACTTCACGCAGCTCGTGCTGCTCGCGATAATGATGATAGGCGGCTGCGCCGGCTCGACGGCGGGCGCTATCAAATGCGTGCGCTTCCAGATAGTCATAAAGGCGGCCTTCGGCGAGCTCAAGAAGCTCGTCCACCCGAACGCCGTCGTAGTTGTGCGCCAGGGAGAGAAGGCGGTCAGCCCGCAGATGGTCTCCGCCGCCTCGTGCTTCATCGCGATCTACTTCATGATATGGGGCCTCTCCGCCATCGCGGTCAGCCTCACCGGCAACGACATAGTCACCTCAATCAGCGCCGTCTCCGCGACGCTGAGCAACGTCGGCCCCGGGCTCGCGGACGTCGGCCCTGTGGAGAACTTCGCCGACCAGGCGCCCTTCGCGAAGTGGGTCTACACCTTCGACATGCTCTGCGGCAGGCTTGAGATATACACGCTGCTCGCGCTCTTCACGCGCAGCCTGTGGCGTAAGTAGCGCGCTCCGCGCACATCTTATCCACACAGTTAATCACACTATGGATAGTGTTTGGTGGATAAGATGTCAATATATCTAGTGTCCTCAACCTTCTCAAAATAAAAAATTATGATATGATAAATGAGCCGGGCGGGCGGTACGCTCCGGCTCGTTTAATTAAAAATACCCGCCAGCATAATAATTGGAGGTTCTCAATTATGCTTATAAAGCCTGCGTTCAGCCCATCAGCGAAGGATATTCTGCGCGACCGTTACCTGTGGCGCGACGAGAACAGAAACCCCGTGGAGAAACCCGAAGAGATGCTCGTCCGCGTCGCGAAGAACGTCGCGGCGGCGGAGCGCACGCTCGCGGAGCAGTATAAATGGACCGACGAGTTCTACGAAATTATGGCGACTCTGCGCTTCCTGCCGAACAGCCCGACGCTGATGAACGCGGGACGCCCCGCGCCGCACGGACAGCTCGCGGCCTGCTTCGTCATCGGCATCGAAGACTCTATGGAAAGCATATGCGAGGCGCTGCGCAAGCAGATGCTCATACACAAGAGCGGCGGCGGCACGGGCTTCAACTTCTCGAAGCTCCGCCGCGAGGGCGCGAAGGTCAACTCGACCAACGGCCGCGCCTCCGGCCCCGTCTCGTTCATGGGGCTCTTCGACAAGGCGACCGAGACCGTCCAGCAGGGCGGCATGCGCCGCGGCGCGAACATGGGGATACTCAACATCGACCACCCCGACATCAGGAAATTCATCCACTGCAAGGACAAGGACGGCACGATAACGAACTTCAACATCTCCGTCGGCGTCTTCGACGATTTCATGGAAAAGGCCGTCGCCGACCCGCACGGCGAAGAGGCGGCGCTGCTTGAGGAAATCGCCGACTCCGCGTGGCGCACCGGCGACCCGGGGATAATCTTCCTCGACGCGATAAACCGCGGCAACACGACGCCGAACCTCGGCGAACTCATGAGCACGAACCCCTGCGGCGAGTCCCCGCTCTACCCGAACGAGGCCTGCAACCTCGGCTCGATAAACATCGCCTCGATGGTCAAGGACGGGAAATTCGACTTCGAAACGCTGAAGCAGGTCACGGCCGTCGCGACGCGCTTCCTCGACGACGTAATCGACGTCAACCACTACCCGCTGCCCGAGATAGCGGAGGCCGTAAAGCTCACGCGCAAGATCGGCCTCGGAGTCATGGGCTGGGCCGACCTGCTCTTCCAGCTCCGCATAGCCTACGACAGCGAGGAAGCCTACGCGCTCGCCGCTGAGATAATGGGGACCATACAGAACACCGCGCACGAGACCTCGGTCGCGCTCGGCAAGGAAAAGGGAATCCCGGAGCCGCTCGCGCACCTCGGACGCCGCAACGCGACGCTCACCTGCATCGCGCCGACCGGCACGATAGCTCTGCTCGCGAACTGCTCGTCGGGCATCGAGCCGCTCTTCGCGCTCGAGCACACGCGCGTCCGCACGCAGATAGACGGCACGAAGGTCGTCATGAAGCAGCGCAACCGCTGGTACGAGCAGGCCATCAAGGAAGGGCTGCCTGAGGACGTTATGAAAAAGGTCTTCGTAACCTCGCACGACGTTACGCCGACCGCGCACGTAAGAACGCAGGGTGTCTTCCAGCGCTACACCGACCTCGCAGTCTCCAAGACGGTCAACCTGCGCCACGAGTGCTGCGTCCGCGACGTGCTCGACGCCTACATCCTCGCCTGGAAAGAGGGCTGCAAGGGCATCACCGTCTACCGCGACGGCTCGAAGTCGAGCCAGGTCCTCTACCGCAAGGAAGACGAGAAGAAAGCCGAGTCGCTGACGGAGAGCGCGAACGTCCCGAAAGAGGCCGAGCCCGTCCCCGTAATGGCCGGAGCCCCCGCCGCCGCGCCGAGATTCCGCTTCGTTCTGAAAAGGCCGAAGGACTAGAAAATTTACGAAACGAACATAAGAGCCCGCCTCTCGCGCAAGAGGCGGGCTCTTTTCGTACCTTTATGCCGGCGCGGAAGCCTGCTCCGCGGCCGCGTTATTTTTTCTTCCTCAGCGCGGGGACGGCTTCTACTATTATTACGCCCGCGAAGATGAGCGCGGAGGCTATGAAGATGCGCCAGGTCATCGGCTCGCCGATGAAGACGACGCCGAGCAGGCTGCCGAAGATGCCGGAGGTGGAGAGCAGTATCGCGACGTGCGTCGGGCTTGTGAATTTCTGCGCCGCGGTCTGGAGGACGAGCGTCAGCGCACAGCCGATCGTGCCCGCGTAAATCACGGCGAGCCACGCCGCGCGTCCGATTTCCGCGGGCACGGGCTCGAAGGCGAGCGCGCAGATGGCCGAGCATATCATCGTGCCCGCGGCCTGCCAGCACGCTAGGCCGCAGGCGTCCTCGCCCGCTACGAATTTTTCGACGAGCAGAATGTAGCCCGTGATGCAGAGCATGGCGAAGGCGGAGAGCGCGTCGCCGGGGTTCACTCGGAAGTTACCGTCGAGCATCAGGCCGCATAGCCCCGCGAGGCAGAGCGCGACCGAGACCATGACGTGCCAGCCAGGGAATTTTTTCGTAAGGAACCAGACGCAGAGCGGAACGAAGACGACGGACATCGAGACGATGAAGGACTGGTTGCCCGCCGTAGTGTAGAGCAGGCCGACCGCGCCCGAGAGATAGGCGAGGCTGAAGACGACGCCGGTCAGCATACCGCGGACCTTCGCACGCCGCGTCATCGCGAAGGCGCGCCGTCCGAATAGGAGCATCAGCGCCGCGGAGGCGACGACGAAGCGCAGGAAGCAGAACCAGAAGGGCGTGATGCCGTCGAGCGCGTCGCGTATCACGACGTTCGTCAGCCCCCATATGAAGGCGACGAGAAGCACCGCCAAGTCCCCTACCACCATCGCTCTGCGCTTTGCGTCCATCCCCGCGCCCCGCTTTCGTGAAATATCTGTGAAACAAAATTATTTTACAGCAAAGCCGCGCGGCGCGAAATATCGCCGTTTGCGCGCGCGCGCGGAAAAATCTATAATTATCGGCATGATACAAACGGAGGGATAATCATGGCTGAAATCACGAGAGAGGCGGCCCTCGGGCTGCTTCGGAAATACAACAAGGAAGAGTTCCATCTGCTGCACGCGCTGACGGTCGAGGCTGTCATGCGCTGGTACGCGAACGACCTCGGGTACGCCGCCGAGGCGGACCACTGGGCGGCGGTCGGCCTGCTGCACGACGTGGACTTCGAGCAGTTCCCCGACCAGCACTGCAAGAAAGCGCCGGAGCTTCTGCGCGAAATCGGCGTGGACGACGGCTTCATCAACTCCGTATGCAGCCACGGCTACGGCCCCTGCTCGGACATAAAGCCGGAGCACCTCATGGAAAAGGTTCTCTTCGCCTCGGACGAACTGACCGGCCTCATCTGGGCCGCCGCGCTGATGCGCCCGTCGAAGAGCGTCTCGGACATGGAGCTCAAGAGCCTCAAGAAAAAATACAAGGACAAGAAATTCGCCGCGGGCTGCTCGCGCGAGGTCATAGCGCAGGGCGCGGAGATGCTCGGCTGGCCGCTCGACGAGCTGCTCGAAAAGACGCTCGAAGCGATGCGCGCCGCGGAGCCTGCGGTCGCGGCGGAAATGGAGAGCATGAAGTAATTGGCGCGTAAGGTCCTTACGGCTATGAGCGGCGGGGTGGACAGCTCCGTCGCCGCTTTTTTAATAAAGGAAGGCGCGGACGAGTGCGCGGGGGCCATCATGCGCCTGCTCGCCCAGAGCGCCGAGGAAGAGGCCGCGCGCGAGGTAGCCGCGCGCCTCGGCATACCGTTCCACGTGTTCCCGCTCGAAGCAGAATTTCGCGAAAACGTCATAAAGCCCTTCATAGAAGCCTATCGCGCGGGGCTGACGCCGAACCCGTGCGTCGAGTGCAACAGGACGATGAAGTTCGGAAAATTTCTCGAGCTTGCGCAGAGCCTGGGCATGAGCCACATCGCTACGGGCCATTACGCCGTTATAGAGCGCGGCGCGGCCTCCGGGCGCTGGCTGCTGCGCCGCGGCGCGGACGAAAAAAAGGACCAGAGCTACGTGCTCTGGACGCTGACGCAGGAGCAGCTCTCGCGCACGCTTCTGCCGCTCGGCGCGCTCAGCAAGGCCGAGGCGCGCGAGATAGCCGAGGCGCAGGGCTTTACCAACGCGCATAAAAAAGAGAGCCAGGATATATGCTTCGTCCCCGACGGAGACCACGCGGCCTTTATCCGAGAAACGACGGGCCGCGCCGACGCGCCGGGCAAGTTCGTAGACGAATCGGGCCGCGCCATAGGCGAGCACAGGGGGCTGACGCGCTACACCGTCGGCCAGCGCCGCGGCCTCGGCCTCTCGCTGCGCGAGCCGCTCTATGTGCGCGCCAAAGACGCGGCGAGCAACACAGTGACGCTCTGCCCCGAAAGCGGCCTCTATTCAAAGACGCTCACCGCCTCGCGCGCGAACATCATAGCCGTCGGGAAACTCGACCGCCCCATGCGCCTGCGCGCAAAAATACGCTACCGCGCCGCGGAGCAGCCCGCGACCGTCGAGCAGCTCTCCGATGATAAATTAAGGATAGAGTTCGACGAGCCGCAGCGCGCCGTGACGCCGGGCCAGTCCGTCGTGCTCTACGACGGCGATTACGTAGTGGGCGGCGGCGTGATAGACTAGCGCGGCGCGGAAATTTAGCTGAAAATTAAAAGCCCGGCCTCCCGAACGATTTTACGCGGGAGGCCGGACTTATGCTCTTCTGCGAGATTTTTATTTCGTTTTCTTCTTCAGCGCGAGTGGGACGACGGCGAGAAGCGCGAGCGCTCCCCATCCCGCGGAGCAGCCGCCGCCGGAGCCTCCGTGCGGCGCGGGCTTTGCGCTGTCCTTTACGTCGGCTATCGTGATTATCGCTTCGGAGAAGTAGTCGTCGAGCGCGTCTACAGTGAAGGTCAGCGTCTGCGCTTCGTATTCGGCGCGGAAGGCGTGATACTGTTCGTCGTAGTTGTGCCATATTATGACGTACGGCACGCCTTCAAAGTACATCTCCTCCGCCAGTTTTATCGTGAACGATGCTGAGCCGCCGCCGTGTTCCACGCTCATGGAGAACGCGCCGAGCAGCGCGACGTTTTCATGCGGCGCTATGCCTTCGACGGTTTCCGTTTCGAGCGCGGAAATCACTCCGTCTTGCGCATCGTCGTTCGCAGTATCTGAAATCATCGACGCGGACGCTTCGGCAGCTCCTCCCGATACCGTCACATCGCCCGTTACGCTTACTGGAGAGTCGGACGCCGTGTATATGCGTTCGCCGAAGGCTTTGAGGCATACGCTGAGGCTGTACGCTTCTTCGGATTCTCCGATTTCCTTTGCGTCGTAGAAATTTACACCGTCGACGGAGAACCACCCTTCGCCCGGATTCGAAGTCGCGTTTTCATAATTGCCGACAGCGTATTCCGTCGGAATCGTGGCAATGGTGCAGTCGCCGCCGGGGCTGACCGCTCGAACGACGACGGAGAACTTCGTTCCGGCGGCGACTTCAGCCGGGTCATCGAGCGTCACCGTATTGTAGCCCGGCACGAGCGAATCCGCCGCCCCCGTCCATGCGAGACGCCCGCTTACCGGCGAATCTCCGGAACAGCCGGTGTAAACGCTGATTTCGTAGCTTATGCGTTCGTCTGCGACGTAGAATGCGACCGCGTCTATCGCGTCGCTGCTTTTCGCAGTGAAAATATTTGCGAAGTACTGTACATCTTTAGCGCCGCCGACGCTGGGGAACAGCGTGTCCAGAGAGTACCATCCGACGCAGCCGAGGTCGTCGTACTGGTAGACATTTTCTCCTTCGCGCGCCTTTTCCGTGTCGTAGACGACGCCGTCGCAGAGCGTGCCCTCTTCGTATGAGACATAGAAGTATCCTTCGTCGCCCCACGCGCCCCAGCTGTTGCGCACTATCCACGCGCCGTCTTTCTCAGGCTTATTGTTGCCAAAATCATCTTTTGAGAACTCGTCGTCCCAGCCGACTATCGTGACTGCGTGGTCCGTCCCGACGTCTACGCCGTACTGAAGCCCGGAGTAATAGGCGCTCGTTTCGCGGTTGAACGTCTTATCGCTGTACCCGGTCATGTTATCGTTGTATATGGCGTTTATATATATCCCGACGGAGACCGCGCCGTACTCCACAATCGCGCGCTTTATCATTTCGCGCCGTTCTGCGGAGAGCTGGACTTCGAAAGCCCCGTTGTCTCCGAGGTAGTAAGCTCCCGTAAGTTTGTAGTCGCGCGCAGCCGGCTCCGGCGCATAGACCGCGCTGTAGTCCCCGCCGGCGCTCGATATGTCGGGCGCTTTCGCCGTCGTGACGGAACCCGTGCCGCGCGAGAGCAGCGCGACGGACTTCCAGTCGTTTCCGCCCACCATGTAATACGGCTCTCCTGACGAATTGGCGAAGCACACCATGTCTTTCCACGGGTTGAGCGCGTAATATGTGATGTACCACTCCGAGAGGTCTATGTCCGTCCCCGCCAACCCTTTCTTTATAAGGTTCGACTCGGTCGCGGCCGTCGCGCTGTATGTCCAGCAGTTGTTGAAGTACGTCTGGTCTCTGACCGGCGGCATCTCTTCGCGCAGGTCGTAACTCGCAGGCAGAGTCTCGGAAACGCCGTCCGCCGCGGAGCGCATGCGCGCGCCTTCCGTCCCCGACGCGGACTCTGCTTTAACGGGCAGGCTCCACGTCCTGCCCGCGAGGTGCGACCAGCTGAGCGGCGAAGGGACGTAGCCCGACATGTGCGATTTGCCGGCGCCGTTAGAGGCGAGGCTCCTTGCGCCGATTTCCGCCGTTTTATTTTCGTTCATATATTCGACGTACGCCGGATTCAGCTGAGAAACGGCGGCCTCCGTGCGCACCGGCGCGAACAGCGACGCAGTGAGCATAAGAACGGCGAGCACTCTGATATTTTTCGTCATGCTTTCAACTATCCTTTCCAACTCCCGTTTCCGGGAACTTTATATCCATTCTGCATTATAATCTCTCACGCGCGCTGGAACAACCGCGCGCAAAAATTTTACGCCGCAGAAAGCGCGCTATGGCGCGGCACCAAAATTCATGTTAAAATGGAAGAGAACTTTATTGAACCAATCTGCGGAGTGTAAAAACATTTGTACAATTCGTGGAAAAATAAAACTGGCGTCAAATCAACACCAATATAGAAAAGGAGAGGTCTTTGTTATGAGAAATCTCAAAGGTTTATTATCCGCCCTTCTGCTCCTTGTTTTCATCGCGCCATGCGCCGAGGCCGCCGATATCACGCTGCGCTTCGCGGGACAGTTCCCCGACGGGCATTACGCGACGAAGCTGATGCGCGACATCGCGGGCGGCGTCAACCAGCGCACGAACGGAAGGATAGCGATAGAGGTCTACCCCGCCAACAAACTCGGCGACTATACGCTCGTATACGAAGATCTCATGAAGGGCAAAGTGGACATGGCGCTCATCACGAACTCCGGACAGTTCGACCCGCGCCTCGAGCTCCCCAACCTCAACGTATTCCCGAGCTACGAGAGCGCCGCGAAGGACTTCGCTCCCGACAGCTGGCTCGCGAAGAGGATATCCGAATACAACACGCGCCTCGGCGTCAAATTCCTCGGCTTCCACGTTGAGGGCATGACCGGCATCGCGTCGACGAAGAAGATAAAGAACCCGCTTGACCCTAACTCGAACAAAGGCGTGCTCGCGCGCGTGCCGCTTACGACCGTCTATCCTGAGATAATCAGGTCGCAGGGCTACAGAACCGTCTCGCTGCCCTACGCGGGACTCGCCGCGGCGGTGCAGGAGGACTCCTGCGACGCGGTGACGGGCATATCCACCGGGGCCGCGGCGACGGACCTCGCTGGCGTCGTGAAATACTGGTACAACCTCAACTACACTATCGAGACGCTCTCCTATCTCATGAGCGCCGACACGTGGGACAAGCTGCGCGAGGACGATCTTGCGATAATCTACTCCGAGGTGGCGAAGGCCTCTAAGCGCTCGCTTGAAACGGCGCGTCAGAACGACGAGATGAACCTCGAGCGCATGAAGAAGAGCGGCATAAAGGTCTTCACCTACACGGAAAAAGAGCTCGCCCCCGCGCGCGAAGCCGTCCTCGAACACATGAAGGTGCTCGAACCGACGATAGGCAAGGGGCTTATGGGAGACGCGCTGAAGCATTTCGAAAAGGGCAAGGCGAAGTAAGCAAAGCCGAAAAATCAAGAGAAGCCGTCCCAGCCGGGGCGGCTTTCTTTATAGTCGCTTAACTTTTTCAGAGAAACGGCTACCACGTCATGCCGCGCTCCGACGCGGCATCCAGAGTCGTTAAATACCGTAACGCACCGGAATTTGAAGTCGCTAGATTCCGCGTCAAGCGCGGAATGACGATTAACGGACGTTTTCTTAAAAGTTGAATGCGTATACAAATAAAACCCCGCCGCGCCTCCGCATGCCAAAAAGCAGGCTAGGCTGCGGCGGGGTTCGTTATTTCACTCTTTCGCCAGACTACTTCCTTAGCAGCATCAGTTCGCCGACAGCAGCGGCGAGACGTCCCTTCGTCAGGACTTCGTCGCCCGTGCATTTTTCAAGCAGCGGCGCTAGCGTCTCGCGCTCGTCCTTGAAAAGCTCGGCGAGCCACTCGCCGAACTCGCCGGCCGTCACCGTGTCGAGCGCCTCGCGCGGCGGGAACTCCATGCGTCCGAAGGCGCGGCGCATCGCGTCGCGCACCTCGAGCCAGTGCATCTCGTTGTCGACGCCGTATATTACGTCGGAGGCCGGGTCGAGGTAGCCGTAGAGCATCGAGAGCTCGACGCCCTTCCACCAGACCGAGTCCTGCGGCACGTCGTCGAAGCGGTAGAGCGAGAGCCTATCGCGCGCGTCGAGCAGCGGCGACTGCACCTCAATAGCGCGCACCTCGCGCGGCTGCTTCTCCCCGTGCACGGCGACCGCGGCGAGCGCGCCGGCCGCCTGCCCCGTGAGCATCGTCACGGGCTGGAGGCGCGTCGAGCCGTTGACTATGCGCGAAACGGATATGTTCTTCTCCGCCGCGAGCAGGCCGTCGACCTTCTCCGGTATCAGCGCGCCCATCGGTATCTGGAATAGGCCGCCCTTCCATTCCGTGTCGGGCGGTATCATCGCCGCGTCCTCGTCGAGATCGCGGTCGAGGAATTCCTTGTCGCGCAGGCCGTGTATATCAGTCGGGTACTCGCCGAGCGCAATCGCGTTCGGCTTCGTCTCGAGCGTGCGCCCGAGTTTCATGTCGCGCAGCACGTCCTTGACCGTCATCGTCTCGACGCCCGCGACGCGGCGGCTCTCGCGTATATACGGGAACGGCGGGAAGTGGCGCAGTATCGGCTCGAAAGCCTCCGGCATCTCGTCCCATTCGCGCCAGCCGTTGCCGAACCAGCCGCCGTAGCCCTGCCTGTCGTCTACAGACCAGTCCGTCATGCCGAGCTCGTTCTGCATGTAGAATAGGAAGCAGAGCGTCTTCGCCATAGCCTCGCGGTCCATTTCAAGGCGGTACTCCTTGTCCTCAAGATACCGGACCGGCATGCCGTCGAGGCCGTCCTTCCCGTGCGGGTAGTCATTCGCCCAGTTCACGGCGCTGCGCGTAATCAGCGGCCACGTCTCCGCGCGTCCGCCGTCTATCAGCGGGCTCGCGGGGTTGGAAATGTCGGGCATCCCCCTGTAGGCCTTGAATACGTTCGGATTGAAAGGCGCTTCGCCGGGCCAGCTGTCGCCGCCCAGCGCTATAATCTCACGGAAGCGCGGCGCGTACTCCTCGTAGCCGGGCGGCCTGCGCGTGAAGCGCAGCTCCTCCGGCACGCCCTCGGGATAGCGGCGTATCACGGCGACGTAGGTGATGTCCTGGATGACGCCGTCCATCTCTCCCGAAGAGTCGCCGTGGCCCGCGCGGTAGCGCGCGCCTGTCAGCGGGATGAAGTCCCCCGCCTCCGTCGCGTCGATGAACACCTTCGCGCGCAGCTCTATCCTCTCCCCGCCGCGCTCGACGACGGCGGCGCGCACCGCCCCGTCCTTCATCTTCGCCTCGAGCACGCGCGTCTCCATAAAGAGCGAAATTTCGCCCGCCTCGCGCATCATGTCGAGAAGCGTCCGCTGAATAACCCACGGCTCGAAGGCGAAGGTGTCCGAGCCCCAGTAGCAGGTGTTCACGGGCGTCTCGCGCGCCTCGTAATAGGCCGAGGCGCGGCGCAGGAACTCGCCGTAGACGCCGGTGCGCGTGCGGCGCACGTCGTCCATCGTCGAGACGCCGCCGCCCGTCATCTGCCCTCCGACCCAGTCGGACTCCTCGACGACAGCGACCTCCATTCCGAGCCGCGCCGCCTGAATCGCCGCCGCGCTGCCGCCGCAGCCCGCGCCTATCACGGCGACGTCGAACTCCATCACGCGCGGCTCCTCCGCTGACGCCGGGAACGCCGCGAGGACGAGCGCGAGAAATGCGAAAATTATCTTCTTCATCAAGATTCCCCCAAAGCTGTATAGCCTCGCAAAAACTTTTTGATTATACTATACAAACCGTAAGTTATACATAACTTTGACAAATTACGTAAAAAGCATAAAGGGGCGAAAAATTTGAAAATAGTAGACCTGAGCCGCACAATAACGCCCGGGATGCAGTGTTTCCCGGGCGACATGACGCCGGAGATAGAACGGCTCGAAGCCGACGGATTCCGCACCGCGAACATATCGCTCTGCACGCACGCGGGGACGCACGTGGACGCGCCCGCGCACATGTCTTCGCAGAGCGTCACGCTCGACATGATGCCGCCGGAAACCTTCTGGGGCCTCGCGCTGCTTGCCGACGCGCGCGGCGCGGCGGGACGCGGGATTGAAATCGCCGACCTCGCGCTGCACGCCGAAAAGCTCGCAGAGGCGGACTTCCTTCTGCTGCGCACCGGCTGGGAGGATAAATTCGGGACGGAGGAGTATCTCGCGGGCTTCCCGGCGCTCTCATGCGAAGCCGCGCAGTACGCGCTCTCGCTCGGCATACGCGGCTTCGGCTTCGACACTATATCCGCGGACAGCGTCGAAAGCGAGGAATGCCCGATACACAAAACGCTGCTCGGCGCGGGCGCGCTCATAATAGAAAACCTGCGCGGCCTCGACGCGCTGCCCGCGGGAGAGACCTTCCTGCTCGCCGCTCTGCCCATGCCGCTCGCCAACGCCGACGGCGCGCCCGCGCGCGTCATGGCCGTCCTTGAAAATTGAAGCCGTGGGCTGTAATATAAAACGGACGCGAAAATTCACGGAGGTGCGAAAATGACGGAACAGAAAAAACGCAGAGGCTTCACCCTCATCGAGATAATGGTCGTCGTCGTAATCATCGGGCTGCTCTCCGCGCTCGTCGGCCCGCGGCTCATGGGCCAGAGCGACGAGGCGAAGCGCAAGACGACCCAGACCCAGATAGCGCAGCTCGAACAGATACTCGGCCTCTACTACCTCGACAACGGCTTCTATCCGACCACCTCGCAGGGGCTCGACGCGCTAATAACCAAGCCCACGATGCCGCCCGAGCCGCTCAACTACGCCGACGGCGGCTACATGAAGAAAATGCCCAAAGACGCGTGGGGCCGCGACTTCATCTACATCTGCCCCGGCGACCACGGCGACTTCGACATAATCTCCTACGGCGCCGACGGCCAGGAAGACGGCGAGGGCGCCGCGGCGGACATAAACAACTGGGAATAAAAGGCTCACGTATAACGCAAAGCCATGAAATCCGGCGATGGAAACCGCCGGATTTTTTATACGACAACGCCGCCGCGATGAGACTTTATCTCAAAGCGGCGGCGTCCTGCGTTGTCAGTGTCACGCTCTAACACGCGGGCGCGCTATTCCTTCGCGTATTCCCGCGCGAAACGCTCGTACTGCCATTCCGGCCCTTCGAACAGCAGGCGAAGCAGCGCCGTCTGAAGCTCGGCCTTATTCATGCCGCGCACACAGCTTTCCACACGCCGCATGAGCTCTTCCTGATAGGCTTCCGCCTCGGCTTCGTTCTCTTCAACCTCAGTTATGTATTGCGCGGCGCGCTCAGGCAGCGCGGCGAAATAAAGCGCCGCCATGTGCTTGCAGATTATCCTGCGTCCCGCCGCGTGCGGACATGTGCAGCTCCCGCTTCTCGGGCGTTTTATATTGACAGTCACGTCGTACGCCGCGTCTCCGCTCCCGCGCACGACGCCGCTGTAAACGCCGCCGCCTTTGTGCTCGACTGAGACGACCCGGCCCTCCGTATAATATTCGTAACCGTCATAAGCTGACCTAACGCTCGCGCATGAAATGAACCTATCCATGACGCACACTCACGCCTCGCGTTCCGCCGCCTCGCGGTGCTTCTTCAGAAGCTGCTCGAACTCGTAATCGTACTTCATCTTGTCGATAATCGTCGTCACAACGTTATACGTCTCGCCGCCCTCTCGGTAATCCGCCGGACAGACGAAATTCACGCGCTCCTCCAGAATCAGCCGCTCCGCCGCACGCCGTTTCTCCGCGCTCGCCGGGTCGTAGACCGCTATCGAATGGCCGCCGTTCTGGCGCACCATCTTCATGCACGGGATGTCCGTCTGCCCGTCGCCGAAATAAATCATGCGGCGGAAAGGCACGGGCCGCTCCTCCTCGCGCATATAGCGGTTCACCTCGCTGTTGTCGCTCACGCTCGAAATGCCCTTGTTGATCTTGAAAAGGAACTGCGTCTTCGTCGTGAAATCCACCGCGACCGCGGGCCATACCGCCTTGCCGTCCACGTCGTACAGGAACGAACAGGCGTAGATGTTCTCAAACTCGCGCGCAATCGCCGTGCCCTCGATCATTTCCTTCAGCCCCGACGAATTTATATAATGGCGCACGGCGACGCCTTTCGCGCGCCCGTAGCCGTTCACCAAAGAAAACCACTCGGCGACGCCCGGATAAAACTCCACCTCGCGCCCGAAACGCTGGAACGACTCGCGCTTCAGCGAAATATGCCGGTACTGCGCCTCGTCGAGCATCAGCTTCATATAGCACAGAATCCCGTTCGCGTCGTTGTTCCGCGTCAGCTCGTTCGACCTGCGCCAGAACTCCTCCGAAGTCATCCCGAGCGCCTTTATAAAGCTGAACTCCTGCATATTCCCCGGCGACAGCGTCCCGTCGAAATCGTAAATCAACGCGACGACCGGCAGCGTTTCATCGTACATGGGCGTCACCTCCGATGACTGTTATTGGTTTTTGTATCGGTGCTATTGGCCTATAATTAGACTTTCATTGGCTTATTATAGTTCATCTTTTACCTCTGGGGCTAAATACCAAAGCGCGCCGCGCGTTCGGCCTTTGGAGACAAGTTTCCCTTCTGCTTTTAAACGCTGCAAGGACCTCTTTATCTTCCCTTTAGACATCGATGGAAGCAGCTCCTGCAAGGCTTTCAAACCTATACCGTCATGCGCCGCAATGCAGCGCATAAGACCTTCCTTATTGGAACGTCCGCCGCCGCTATTGGCTTTTATTGGTTCGCGAATTGGCTCTATTGGCTCGTTATTGTGGCTGATTGGCTCATCTTTATGTGCTATTGGATCACTATTAGCCCCTATTGGTTCTATTCCGATTAGCCTATCAGCCCTATTATTGGTTTGTTCATGCGTCAATCCTGCGGTCAAAATCCAACGTGCGCCATTCCCCTTTCCTTTTACGTCGACTTTTCCATCCGAACGCAGACTCTCTAACAACGTTCTGATTTGCCTAGGCGAATGTGACGGAAGCACCTGCCGTAATTCTCTCAAAGGAGCGCCAAAGCTTCCCCTTCCGTCAAGATGCTTAAGAAGCAATCCAATGTTATATCCTTTATCTAAGCCGGACAAACGAGTGTAATCTCCAGCTTTGCCGATACTCTCGTAATACCTTCTTGCAAAAATATAATGTCCGTCCTTCGCAGCCCGTTCGATTATCCCCATATTCATAAGATGCTCTGCAACGTCGAGCATATCTTTGGGAATTTTGTCTCCGTGGGCTACATTATTTATCACTAAAAAATCTTCCGTCGAGAAGCTGTCCAAGGTCGCCTGTCCAATTTTCCTAAGGAACAATATAATGTTTTTGTCCAGCACCATGCCGTTGAGCGTAATAAAAAATGAATACTCGTCCGTGCCTGTGAAATCTGGCAGCGGCTTCGCCTCCTGTATGCTCTGCTCGTATATGATGTTCATACCCTGACCGGAACGCTCCACAAGGCCGCACCTCGCCAAAATCTCAGCAACGCGCTTGTTTCGTGAATTTTGCTTTTTCAGTATATTATCCAGCGTAACGCCGCGCGGCAGGCCGCCGGGGCTTTCTATGACGAGACGGTCGACGTATTGGCGGACGAATATACTGCCGCCCGTCTGATAATTTCTGTGGCATACCGCGTTCAGCAGCGCCTCGCGTACTACGCGCTCGTTAAACGTAGATATGTCGAATATAAATGCACCGTCCTGATAATGTTGTTTATTGTTTCTTAAATTTATTAAATTCCATAATCTGTCAAAGTAAAGAAAAAATCCTTCACGAAATTCTTCTCTCTGCTGCGCCGGGCCGGAGGCGTCGGACAAACGATATTCAAAAATCGTCTCCGACAACGAAAGATACTTTCCAAGCGCCTTGCGCGTACCAAATAAAATAAGAGCCGCGTATGTTACCTTACCATCTACTGTGGCCTCGCAGTCCTCAAGAAGCTGCTCGTATGAAAGATTTCGGGCCTGCGTCAGCCCTCGCTTTTCGGCCCATGTCTTACGGAAAACGTCTATTGCTTGCTTATCGAGATCTGCGATGGAAGCGTTCGGGCAAATATCGCCAGAGAAATCATGCCCCGACTCGTTATAAATATCGCGGCGTACCTCCGAAGGCATAGGCACGAGGCTTTCACCGTCGCGCCACCATGCCACGCCTTTCCTCTGCACAGGAAGGCCGAAAGGACGCGACGCAAACTCGAATACCAGTACTCTCAGACCGTTGAAATCCACCAATTCAAAATCGACTTTGATACCTAAAACGTTTGAAAGATTCTTTCGAGTATTCTCTGGTTGAGGGAATGCCCTACTTCCAACGACCTGCCGCGGCCTTTTATCCGTAATTCCGAAGACGATTTTCCCGCCGCCGCTGTTGCTCAAAGCGCAGCCATACCGCATGAGCTTTTCTTCGTCAAAGCTCTCCTTCGCCTCTTTAAACTCTATATTCTCGCCCTCTTTTGCATCAAGGAGTTTTGCAATATCCATCTATATCATCGCCGTTCCATTAATGTTGTTTATATTTATTTATCCAGTGATATTATACAAAAACATCTCTATTTTTATTCATATTTCCAGTAAATCATAAGTGTTGTTTATAATTCACGATTAACACATAATTTTATTTATAAAACAAGAACATCAAACTTTTTGATTCCTCATTCGTGCTATTTATAAAACATAAACATTGTGGAGGAATGCCCGTTTCATGTTAGGTGAAGAGATACGCGCAAGGCGCAAAAGGCTGGGGCTTACGCAGAAGGCTTTAGCCGCTCTCATAAACGTTAAGCCGACGACAATGTGCCAGTACGAAAATGGCACAAACGAGATGTCGTTCGCTGTTTTGAAAAATATCGCCGAAGTGCTGAAATGCTCCGCCGCCGATCTCGCCTACGACGAGCTGGGTATGCCGCGCAACAGTGAACCCCACGCCTCAAACGAGAGCGGCGCAGCCGAAGCCATACATGTCGAGCCAATATTCACAGACCAAACCGAGGCCGAGATAGTAAAGCTGCTTAAAGACCTAGACGCTATAGTGAAAGAAAAGGTTCTCTCATACGTCCGCGACCAGAAGGCCGTGACAAATTACTACGAAATACTGCGCAGGCGCAAATAAACGACGAACCGCCCCGCGTCGCTGCGAGACGGCCCGTGTATGACAAATCTACTTTTTACACGCTTTGCTCAGGTTTCGGCTTTTTGATGAACTTCACATAAAACACCGGGACTATATAGAGAATCCCGACGTATGCGGCTATCTTCGTAACAAGATTGACGAGCACCGAGAACGAGCTGAAGCCGCTTCTGAAGTAGGCAAGCACAGAGACGGCGACTATCACCCAAGGATATTTCTTCGTCTTTTCCTGCGCAAAAACATTGGTGACCGACCATACGAGCGGGGCCGTCGTCGTGTAGAGTGCCGCGAGCAGTATCACACCGTATATTGCGCCCAGGAACGGATTTATCTTATCGCCGAGATATAGATTCGGCACCTCCATGCCGTCGAGTATCGATATATTCGCGACGAAGGCGAGCATCATCAGTATTGACGCTATGACGTATATAACAGCACCTATAATTACGCTCTGCACGAGCTGTTTCGTCGTCGCGGGGTTCGTAGATGCAACGCCCGAAAGATATGCGGCTTGGAACAAAATGCAGTAGGAGAAATACATTATCGCAGCCCACAGCCAATTCTCGCTCGGCTTGAGAAGGTCGTGGCTCTTCACGTAAGCGTCGCCGGCTTCAAGCGTATTTGCTCCGTTCGCTAGCGATATCGCCGCGATGAGGACGACGAATACGATGATACACGGCCCGAGCGCGCCTATAACGTCCACCGTTTTACGCATTCCGAAAAGCCCTGTTATAAGCACCATAACAGTCATGATTATGCGCCCGACTTCGTCGCCGACATGGAAATACTGCGCAAAGGCCGCGCCGGAGCCAGCTATCATCAGGCTCGCCATGCAGAAAAGATAGGCGAGCGAGAAACCGAACAGCGCGTTGCCCAAATATTTGCCGCAATAGAAAAGATACACTTGATGCAGCGACGTAAGGCCGAAATCTCTCGAATCCTTAACGATGAACGCCGCGTATGAACTCCACAGAACGGCACTTATAAGTATGCCCGCTATCCCAATGTAGCCGAACGACGTGAAGTACTGCATCATCTCCTGTCCGCTGCCAAAGCCGGAGCCTGCGAGATAAGCCAAATATGCGCCTGAAAGGATAAATACAGTCAGGAAATTTTTTCTTTCCAACTTTCTAACCTCCTATGCGTGGTACAAAAAATACAAAGATGCGCAGGGGAAATATTCACCCTGCGCGGCAAGAAGTTTGAGGCGGATTAGATAAGGGTGTCTATGACCTTCGCCCAGCCGTTCTCCATTGTGGCAAGGAAGTCAGTGACTGAGTAACCACCGCCAAGGACCTTGACCGGCATGAAGTCTCCGATCGGATCGTTCGGCGAGCACTGGAGCGTGACCTTCGCTTCTCCGTACTGATTGGAAAGCGTCTTGCAGGTAGAGGAGTTATCCCTTGCCGTGACGCGCTGCGAGAAAATTCCAGGGCCGTCCGGGTTCGGTATCGTCAAAAGGTTGAGATGCGGGAAGGTCTTTTGAAGCGAGGGGACGTTCTCGACAGGCTTCGAGAGGTCCACCTCGATGTCTATGAGGCGCACGCCTTTTCTTGTCGTAGTACCGTGGACATAATCGCCGTTCTTCTCAAGCTCCATGCAGGCGTATTTCTTAGGATAGCCCCAATAGCGTCCGGTGGCTATCGCTACGTCGTTGTCTTCCCACTCGTACATATAGTAGCCGCCGTACATATCCTTGTACTTGACAGTGAAGATAATGCCTGAATCCATATAAGGGAGCTCGGGGCTCTCAAGGAAGTTGTTCACATAAATCATGCAGAGATTGCTCACATACTCGAAAGGCGTCGGAGCCAAGTGTCTGCGCACAGTCTCCTCGTTCACCTCGCACATAGCGTAGACCGTTCCGCTGTTCTTGCAGCTGTACGGCACCATAGGCTCCGGCACAAGCGGCGACTGGACCGGCATGTTGTTGGCTTTCTGGATCTTCACTTCGCTCATGATTACTGTTCCTCCTTTGATATTAGGTAAATGGGTAGACTAGTAATTTTGCATAGTGATGTTATTGACGATATGATTATTTGATAATCACCGCCTTATATTGGCAAAATTCAATATACATGTACGCCCTTCCGCCAAATGGTTACAGCGTGGCAAAACAAAAAAATATTTATGATTCATGAATCATAATATTTATAAATCATAAACTATCAAGTAGATAATTCATGTTTCATGAGATATTAGTTTAAGAGAGTAAGCAGAGGTAAAACGGATAAGGGGTGATAACAGTGCTTGGAAAAGAAATCCGTATTCGCCGCAAAAGACTTGGGCTCACACAACGAGCTTTAGCGAGAATGATAAATGTGAGGCCGACTACATTATGTCAGTACGAAAACGGCACAAACGAGATGTCGTTTGCCGTGCTACGCGATATAGCCAAAGCGCTGAAATGCTCCGTTATCGATCTAGCGTATGAAGAGTTTGGAATGCCCAATCCATCTAATTTTGACTCCATCAACAATGACGACAAAAGTATCCAAGGTGTTTATGCTCATAATTCAGCAAACACTCTGGATAAAGAGATATTTATTCTGCTACAAGATTTAGATGATGTCGCAAAAAAGAAGGTTATCGATTTTATGCACGACCAGAGAATGATTTGTAAATATTTTATATAATTTATAAACAAAAAAGAAAAATTATAACACCTAAGAACTATGATAATATCTGATTACTTCATCTATAGCATTAAATAGTGGCTTAAAATTATCGAAATTTATTTCATTGTAATGTGACGCTACATATCTTGAAAAAATTTCTTTCCCATAAAAACGTGTTGTATCAAATTCACTGTTACGAGAAAAAGATTTACCATCAATTATAGTTTCTAATATTGCCTCATCAATTAGGTCTTCTATCTCACATTCCTTAGCTTCGCCCAATAAAGGTAATGTTAATAAAAATATATTTCTATCTTTTATTAACTCTAAATATAAATCGTGTTGTAAATTTTTTCTTTGATCATCAGATATTTTTTGACTATTTACGAACTTATATAACGGCTTATTTTTACTACACATCTCATTATCATATAAGAGAAACACTGGGTTCAGCGGCTTATGTTGACATATATTATAGAAATAAGAGGCATAATTAGGATAACGTTTTCTATCCTTATTATCATCTATAAAAAATTTATAGATACTTTGCATTGCATCTGCACCATCTTGGCTCATTCCTAGAAAGTAATGTAGACGTTGACTTCGGTGTAAAAACGATATATTTAACCAAAAGGCTGTATTATCATCAACTTTAATGATTAAATTTGGGTATTCCGTATACATTTTTTTTAACGCTGCTGTTAACAACAATATATCTGTTTTACCTTCTGTGATAATTAAAGGCATATTGTGTGCATATAAATATTTATAAAACAAAAATTTTTGATACTCTCTTTCCCGTCCATTAAGTTTGTCTAAACCATATCCTGCATTATTAAGTCTATTATTGTAATGGTCAAGACAGTTTATAAATGAAAATCGGCCTTCTAATTGTTCGATCGTTCCGGCAGAACCATTTAAATCATATTGCCCTGTAGTATACAGTCTATGCGCCATAGCTCTTGTTTTTTTATAGTATATATGGTCAATATTGACTCTATCATTGACAACTAGGCCAGTTACTATTTGCTTAGAGTCCTTAAAGAATAGCCTCTGTTTTTTATCATTTATTTTAAATCCGGCATTTTCTATTTCCCTTGTAATATCACGATAGAAATCACTGTAATCTTCTAAGAAGTCTCTCCTATTTGTCGAGAAAGTTAAGTCATCAGCATATCGTGTATAGTCTGCTTTATATTTTTTTGCAATTTTTAACAATCTATTATCTAATATTTGGCAAATCATGTTAGTAATAATCGGAGATGTTGGCGCTCCTTGTGGCAAAGTGCCACGATAACAAGTTAACTGAGCAAGAATAGTAGCTACTGATGTAGGTAGCAAAAAATTATTGTTTTTCTCAAAATATCCTTTTACTCGGCCAAAATGAAAGCTATCAAAATAATTTTCTAAATCTAAATTTAAGATAAATCGTTTATTCTTATGAATCGTCGCATTTGTGATAATGCTTTTATGTTTTTCAAAGGCATGAGACATATTGGGATGTATATTTCGTTTCTTCCATATAGTCAGCTGATATTCCCATAATGCATTAGCCAATTTCTTTTGTATTTTTTTTAATACTACATGTGGAGAACTAATTTGCCTAAGACTTCCATCTTTTTTGGGAATAGTAAAAGAGTTGTATAAATTATCAACTTGTCTAACATATAGTACATACGTTAACGTGCTTTTGCGAATTCTTAAGAAATCCGCTAACTCATTTCGATTAGTAACTTCACAAAAACTTTTCATAAATCCTCCACAACAAAAACGCGTGTGGCAACTCATTATGCAGTATATACGATTCTACATAGATGTCAGATGGATGAGCGCAACAGCTCCTACCATTTTGGTCAACACTCGCGAAGCACGAGCACATAATCTTGCCACACGCTTATTTATAATATAACAATTAATATTTTTATTTTCAATATATATTTACTTAACTTTATAAAAAATTCATGTCACCATGACAATTTTTATGGCTTTATCTTCTAACACGAACAATTAATAGATTATAACAAACCATTATGAGTGCAAAAGATAAAGATCATAAAATTGCTATCATAACATAGTTCTTGTTGTGAACTAAGTAAACATATAACATTAGACGAATATGTCTAAAACTCTTCCTTTTTATACTCCGGCCCCATTCCCATCTGGAAGGCCATGTTCTCCAGCGTCTCCTGCTCCATTGCGAAGCGTTGGGCGGACTGCATGAAGTTTACCTGCGACTGTTCTTTTTCTATGTCGATGCGCTCGCCGGTGGCGGCGTCGACGACTTCGAACGTCCCGTCCCAGAGTGCGGCGCGGCGGCGCTGTTTCAGGTCGTCGATAAGCGCGAGCGCCGCGTCGCGCACCGGCTCCCAGTCCTCAAGCTCGACCTCCCAGCTTTCAAACAAGCCGTCCGCGGCGCGCAGCTCTTCGTCGCTCTTAAGTTTGCCTTTTTCGTTCGCGATGTTCGCGCGTCCTATTACTTTGATTCGTTTCATGGTTTTCTGATTCTCCCGTAAAAATTGCCGCAGCGATAAATTGACAGTACAAAGCTATATTCCACCGCCGCCGCGTATATGTCAAGCCGCGCGCACCGGCGCGCCGCTCTGTTATAATGATTCCGTCAGCTAATTTCATGGAAGAGAGACAGGAGAAGACTGCGGCGCTTGAACGAATTGTATAAAGCAGTAAACCACAGCTATAGGATTTTGCCGCCGCTTTAAGCTCAGGCACGTGAGGCAGAGGGAATTTCAAAAAATGTCAATTTCACAGAACTACGATGTAACCGCGTTGGGCGAGCTGCTTGTAGATTTTACGGAGAGCGGCGTCAACGGGCGCGGCAATTTATTGTTCGAGGCCAACCCCGGCGGCGCGCCGTGCAACTTTTTGGCGATGCTTGTGAAGCTGGGACGCCGGACTGCTTTTATAGGGAAAGTCGGCGACGACGTTTTCGGCAGGATGCTTTGCGAACGCGCCGCCGGCGCGGGCATAGACGTTTCCGGCGTCATATACGACGCTGAAGTCCCGACTACTCTGGCGGTAGTGCATAATACGCCGGACGGGGACAGAGAATTTGCGTTCTATCGAAATCCGGGGGCGGACCTGGCGCTTCGCGCGGAAGAGGTCGACATGGCGAAGATAGCTTCGTCGCGCGTTTTTCACTTCGGCACGCTGTCCGCCGCGTCGGAGCCTGCGCGGTCGGCCACTTACGCCGCGGTGGAACAGGCGAAACGCAACGGCTGCGTAATTTCCTTCGACCCGAATCTGCGCTTGAACCTATGGCCCGACGCCGAAAGCGCAAGGGAACAAATCGCCTATGGGCTGTCGGTGTGCGACGTTTTAAAAATATCTAACGACGAAATAGAATTTATGACGGGCGAGAAAGATGTTTGCCGCGGCGTCGAAATTCTCTTGTCTCGCTGGAATATCCCCCTCGTGCTCGCCACCATGGGGCCGGATGGAAGCCGTGCCTTCTATCGCGGAACGTCAGTATTCGCCCACCCATTCCGTATGCCCGGCACAGTCGACACGACCGGCGCGGGAGACACCTTCGGCGGCTGCGCAGTCCATTTCGTCCTGAAATACGGCCTGGACGGGCTAAACGAAGCGCGCCTGACGGAACTGCTCGCCTTCGCAAACGCCGCGGCCGCCATCGTCACGACGCGCCGTGGAGCGCTCTGCGTGATGCCGGAAGTTGAAGAGGTATTGTCTCTCGTAAATTCACGATAAGGCTGTCCAACCCTCTCGATTTTCCTCAATATGCCAAGCGGCCCGGACGTTCCGAGCCGCTTGGTTTTTGTTATTTTATCCGCCGGTGCGGGTTTATTTCGATTTTTTATATCCCGCACACTTTTCCACAAACCTTTCCGCGGCTTTCGGGAAGCCGGCGAAGTGGAGGTGAAGGTAGGAGCCGAGGACGTTTTCGGTCGCGTAGCCGGCGGGGTAGGTGTCGCCGGTGCGGTTTTTGGTGAAGAGGAAGGCGTTCGGGATTTCTTCGAGCGGTTCGGCGCTGGAGAAGTGGAATTCGTGTCCGCGCAGCTCTTCGCCTTCCGCGGCGATCACCGTGCCGCGCAGCGCGTGCGCCATGACGTAGCCGACGGTGCGCAGGCGGTCGTTCATTTTGCAGCTCATCGGGATGATGCCGCACATTTCGTGCGCCGCGCCTTCGAAGTCTTTTATTTCGCGCGTGAGGTACATGAAGCCGCCGCATTCGGCGTATATGGGCATTCCGTCCGCCGCGGCGCGCGCGATCGACTCTTTCATGGTTTTGTTCGCGGCGAGGCGCGCGGCGAATATTTCGGGGAAGCCGCCGCCGAAGATGAGGCCGCCGCACTCGGGGATGCGTTCGTCATTCAGCGGGCTGAAGGTCACGATTTCCGCGCCCGCGGCTTCGAGCGCGGCGAGGCTCTCGGGGTAGTAGAAGGAGAATGCTTCGTCGCGCGCGACGGCGATTTTTACGCGCGGGCTCGCGGCGCGCGGCTCGTCCGTCTCTTCGAGCGGCGGCGCGGAGCGCGCGAGTTCGAGCAGTTTGTCGAAGTTTATCGCGGGCTCTATCATGCGGCGGACGTTTTCGATGTGTTCACGGTTGTCGTTTTCTTCGACCGGGAGCAGGCCGAGGTGGCGCTCGCGCACTTCGGCGGCTTTGTCGCGCGGCACCGCGCCGACGACGGGAAGGGCAAGCCGCTCTATCGCCTCCGTGACCATCGCGCGGTGGCTGTCTGAGCCGTAGCGGTTGACGATTACGCCGCAGATGTTCACATCCGGGTCGTAGTCGCGGAAGCCCTTCGCTATCGCGGCGGCGCTTTCGCCCATCGAGCGCACGTCTATGACGAGGATGACGGGCGCGCGCAGCGCCTTCGCTATCTGCGCGGTGCTGCTGACGCCGCCGCGGCCGCCGTCGTAGAGGCCCATGACGCCCTCTATGACGGAGAGGTCCGCGCCGCGCGAGGCGGAGATGAATATTTTTTTCATCGTCTCCTCGCCCGTGAGCCACGTGTCGAGGTTGTCGGCGCGCGAGCCCGCGGCGAGCGCGAGATAGCCCGGGTCGATGTAGTCCGGGCCGACTTTGTACGGGTGGACGTGCAGGCCGCGCGCGGCGAGCGCCGCGACGATTCCGCTCGTTATCGTGGTTTTGCCGCTGCCGCTGTGCGCCGCGGCGATGAGTATGCGCGGGCGCTCCGCCGTCTTCATTTTATTTCACTCCCGAAATTTTCACTATGTAGTCGATGTCGAGGTTTTTGCGCGCGTGCGCGGCGAGCGCGTCGTAGGCGGCTTCCTTCGCGGCGGTCGTGGAGACGGGCTCGCGCTCTGGCAGGCCGCGGCGGCGGCGCAGCGCGTTGAGCCACGCGGCGCGGAATTTGTCGTTGTGGAAGGCGTTGTGCAGGTAGCTTCCCGCGGCGCGCAGCTCAGCGTCCGCGAGGCCGTCCTCGCGTCCGTCGAGCTCGAAGAGCGGCGCGAATTTCGTGTCGCCGCCCGTCGGGCGCGTGATGCCGAAGTGTATCTCGTAGCCGTCGACGGGCGTCTCCTCCGTGAAGTACGGATGAATCGCGCGCCCCCGGCGGCGAATGACTGTCTTTTCCTCGCCGAAGGTCGTGAGCGCGGGCAGCAGGCCGAGCCCCTCTATCTCGGGAATCTTGTCGTTGTCGCGCAGGTGGCTGTCGTCTATCTTTTCGCCCATCATCTGGTAGCCGCCGCAGAGGCCGTAGACCGTGCCGCCGTTCGCGTAGAAGCGGCGGATGCCCTCCGCGAGGCCGCTGTCGATGAGATATTTCATGTCGAGCACGGTGCTCTTCGTGCCTGGCAGGACGACGGCGTCGAGGCGCGAGAGCTGCGCGGGCGAAGAGAGCTCGACTATCTCGACGTCGGGCTCGAAGCGGAAGGCCTCGATGTCCGTGTGGTTCGACACGCGCGGGAACTTCACGACGCCGACGCGCAGCTTTTCGCCGCAGCCGCCGCTTCCGCTGTTCCAGTTGAGGCTGAGGATGTCCTCTCCCTCGATGATTATGTCGGTGAGCCACGGCATGACGCCGACGACCTTGACGCCGGTGTGCTTTTCAGTCCACGCTACGGCGTCTTGGAAGAGCGATATGTCGCCGCGGAATTTGTTGAAGATTATGCCCTTGACGCGCTTCCTGTCCTCGCCGAGCAATTCTAGCGTGCCGACGACGGAGGCGAGAGAGCCGCCGCGGTCCACGTCGGTTACCAAAATAACGGGCACGTCGGCCTCGCGCGCGACGCGCATGTTCGCTATCTCGCCCGCGTTCAGGTTTATCTCGGCGGGGCTGCCCGCGCCTTCGCATACCATGAGGTCGAAGTTCTTATCTATTATCGAAAGGGCTTCGCGCACCGTTTCGATGCCCTTGCCCATCGTGAAGTCTTTGTAATAATTCTTGTCGCAGGGCGCGTCGTAAACTTTGCCCATGAGGACGATTTCCGACGAAACGTCCTTGCGCGGCTTGAGCAGTATCGGGTTCATAAAGGCCTGCGGCTCGACGCGCGCCGCCTCGGCCTGCACGCCCTGCGCGCGGCCCATTTCGAGGCCGTCCGCAGTGACGTACGAGTTGTTTGACATGTTCTGTGATTTGAAGGGGCAGACGTTGTAGCCCATGTCGGAGAAGATGCGGCAGAGCGCCGTCGCGATGAAGCTTTTTCCGCTGTCGCTGCTCGTGCCCTGTACCATGACGCCTTTCATAAAATTCACCGCCGTTTCAGTATTCAATGCCTTCGCGCGCGGGAACTCCGGCGTCGAAGAAATGCTTGACCTTTTCCATAGATGTGACGAGGGCCGCGCGCTCGGCCAGCTCGCGCGGCGCGCGGCGGCCCGTCATCACGATTTCGGTATTTTCGGGACGTTTGTCGAGAAGCGAGAGGGCTTCGTCCAGCGTCACGCAGCCGTGACGGATCGCCGCCATCAGCTCGTCGAGCACGAGCAGGTCGGCGGCGTTCTCTTCGAGGATTTTTTGGGCCTCGATGAAGAGCGGGCAGGGACGGGCGCACGGGCCGCTTTTGCGTCCCATCGGGCACTGCGATACCTTCAGGCCGATTTTCTCCGCCATGACGTGCTCGCCGCAGCGCTCGGCCTTGAGGAACTGCACGACGCGCACGCGGTGGCCGTGGCCCAGCGCGCGCAGGCAGAGGCCGAAGGCCGCCGTCGATTTGCCCTTTCCGTCGCCGGTGTAAATCTGGACTTCGCCCTTACGCATTAAAAGCCTTCCGTCTCTATCGTCGCCTTCGCCGCGTCGAGGAACTGTTCCACGTCGTCGTTCGTGTGTGCCGCGGAGAGGAACATCGCCTCGAACTGCGACGGCGCCATGAGCACGCCGCGGCTGAGCATTCCGTTGAAGAATCTCGCGTAGCGCGCAGTGTCGCTCTTTTTCGCGTCCGCGTAGCAGAATACCGGCTTTTCCGTGAAGAATACCGTCGAGAGCGACTCTATGCCCTGCACGAAGGCGCGGACGCCCTTCTCGGCGAACATAGCAGCGAGCCCCGCGCCGAGCGAGGCGCGAAGGTAGTTGAGGTCTCTGTATATATTCGGGTTGTCGCGCAGAGTTTTGAGCGCGGTCAGCCCCGCCGCCATCGCAATGGGGTTGCCGGAGAGCGTCCCAGCCTGATAGACGGGGCCTATCGGGGCGACGCAGCTCATGACGTCGCGCCGTCCGCCGTAAGCGCCGACGGGAAGGCCGCCGCCGATTATCTTTCCGAAGGTCGAGAGGTCCGGCGTGACGCCGAAGTAGCCAGAGGCGCAGTTTATGCCGAGGCGGAAGCCCGTGATGACCTCGTCGAAGATGAGAAGCGCGCCGTAACGCGTCGTTATCTCGCGCAATCTTTCAAGGAAGCCTTTTTTTCCGGGAATCATCCGTCCGCAGTGCGTATGCTCCTCCCACTCGCCGCATTCGGGCATGGGGTCGTATCCGTCTTCAGGAAGGACGACGCCCATGTTCGCGGCGACGGGCTCGACGATGACGGCGGCGATGCGCTCGCCGTGCTCGGCGAATATTCTTTCAAGCTCGTCCGCGTCGTTGTAGGCGCAGGTCAGCGTCGTCTCCGCCGTGCCGCGCGTGACGCCCTCGCTGTCTGGCTGGCCCGCGGTCGCGAGGCCGGAGCCGGCTTTGACGAGCATCGAGTCCGAGTGGCCGTGGTAGCAGCCCTCGAATTTCACGATGAGCTCGCGCCCCGTGAAGCCGCGCGCGACGCGCAGCGCCGAGAGCACGGCCTCCGTGCCCGACGAAACCATGCGCACCATCTCGACGCCGGGGACGAGCGAGCAGACGAGTTCCGCCATCTCGACCTCGGCCTCTGTCGGCAGGCCGTAGCTCGTGCCGAGCTCCGCGGCCTTCTTCACGGCTTCGACGACGGGCTCGTAGGCGTGGCCGAGAATCATCGGTCCCCAAGAGCCTATATAGTCCGTGTATCTTTTTCCGTTTTCATCCCAGAGGTACTGCCCTTTGGCGCGCGAGGCGAATACGGGCGTGCCGCCGACGCTCCTGAAGGCGCGGACGGGGCTGTTGACGCCGCCGGGGATCAGCCGCTCGGCGCGCGCGAAGAGTTCGGCGTTGCGGTCCATTAGAGCCGCCCCTCCTTCATCATCTTCGCAAGCTCCGGCGCGAAGTAGGTAACGATTATGTCAGCGCCCGCGCGCGCGAGGCAGACGGCGCTCTCGGCGACGACGCGCTCTTCGTCGAGCCAGCCGTTCGCCGCGGCGGCCTTTATCATCGAGTACTCGCCGCTGACGCAGTAGGCCCCCGTCGGCACGTCGAAGGCTTCCTTCACCTTCGAGAGCACGTCGAGGTAGGGCAGGCCGGGCTTGACCATTATCATGTCCGCGCCCTCGTCTATGTCGAGCTCCGCTTCGCGCAGAGCCTCGCGCACGTTGCGCGGGTCCATCTGGTAGCTGCGGCGGTCGCCGAAGGCCGGCGTCGAGCCCGCTGCCTCGCGGAACGGGCCGTAGAAGGCGGAGGCGTACTTGACGGCGTAGGAGAAGATTATCGTCTCGTCCATTCCCGCCGCGTCGAGCGCCTCGCGTATCGCGCCGACGCGCCCGTCCATCATGTCAGACGGAGCTACGACGTCGGCTCCGGCCTGAGCCTGCGAGAGCGCCGTCTTAGCGAGCAGCTCGACGGTCGGGTCGTTGTCCACCGTCTCGCCCTTGAGCAGCCCGCAGTGGCCGTGCGAGGTGTACTCGCAGAGGCAGACGTCGCAGATGAAGGTCATCTCGGGGAAGTTTTTCTTTCCGACGCGCAGCGCCTGCTGGATGACGCCGTTTTCGTCCCACGCGCCGCTTCCGCACTCGTCCTTGTGCTCGGGGAGGCCGAAGAGGAGTATCGACTTTATTCCGGCGTTCGCCGTCTCTTCGAGGAATTTCGGGAAGGTGTCGGGGCTGTAGCGCTTCTGCCCCGGCATCGCGGGTATGTCTTCGATTATGTTTTTGCCTTCGCGTATGAATACGGGGTAAACGAGCATAGAGGGAGAGAGCCTTGTCTCGGCCGCCATGTCGCGTATCGCCGCGGTTCTTCTTAGTCTTCTCGGCCTGAATATCATTTTTCATCAACCTCCAGTGTTTTTATAAGCGAATCGAGGGTCGCCTTCTCGGCGGTCCTTATCTCTTCAAAGCCCTGCTTCGCGGCCTCCTCGGCGGTCTGCCGCCCTATGCAGCAGGCGGTCTTCACAACGGGGCCGCCGAAGGCCGCGGCGAAGCCGCGCACCGTGGACGCGCTCGTGAATAGCGCCGCGTCCGCGCCGTCGGGAAGGACGGCGGGCTTTTCGTAAGTTGTCTCATAAAGCGCAAATTCTGTAAAGTCCGCGCCCGCGGCGCGAAGATGCGCAGTCAGCTCGGGCGAGCCGTCTTTCGCGCGCAGCATTAAAATTTTCCCGCCAGCGGCGAGCGGCGCGAGGCCGTCCGCGAGCGACGCGCCGTCGTAGACCGCAGGCACGTAATCGACCGCGAGGCCGCGCGCGCGCAGGGCTTCGGCGGTCGCGCCGCCGATAGCCGCGATTTTTGCGCTTCCGATCTCGCGCACGTCGCGCCCTTCTTTTGCGAGAAGTTCAAAAAAGCTCTCGACTCCCGTCGCGCTCGTGAAGCCGAGCCACGCATAACCGCCGAGCGGCGGCAGCGTCACGTCCATCGTGCGCGTCGAGATGCAGGGGCATTCAACAACCTCGGCTCCGAGCGCGCGCAGTTTTTCGGAAAGTTTTCCAGCGCGTCCGCGCGGGCGCGTGACTATGAGTTTACGGCCAGAAAGCGGCAGGAATTTCTTCCATTCAAATTCTTTTCCGAGAGCCGCGACCGCGCCGACGATTATTATCGCTGGCGAGCGCAGCTCCTCGCGCTTCGCGATTTCGGTAAGCGTGCCGAGCGTGCCTTCGATGCGGCGCTGGCGCGCGGTCGTCCCGCGCTCTACGGCGGCGGCGGGGGTGTCGGGCGACATGCCCGCCTTCGTCAGCGCGGCGCAGATGTCGGGCAACGCCGACGCGCCCATGAGGAAGAGCAGCGTTCCGCCGAGGCGCGCGAGCGCGGCGTAGTCCGTGTCGGCTATGCCGCCCTCCTTTGTGTGCGCCGTGATTATGTGCAGCGAGGCCGCGAGGCCGCGGTGCGTGACGGGTATGCCCGCGGCCGAGGGCGCGGCTATCGCAGAGGTCACGCCCGGAACGACCTCGAACTCTATATTTTCTTTTTTCAGCGCCTCTATCTCCTCGCCGCCGCGTCCGAAGACGAAGGGGTCGCCGCCTTTCAGGCGCACGACGTTCTTTCCTTCGAGAGCTTTCTCGACGAGTATCTTTTCTATCTCGCGCTGCGGCACGGGGTGGCGTCCGCCCTCCTTGCCGACGTTTATCTTCTCGGCGCGCTCGGGCATCATCGCGAGCACTCCGTCGCCGACGAGCCTGTCGAATACTATCGCGTCGGCGCGCTCCATGACCTCGCGCCCGCGCAGCGTCAGCAGCCCCGCGTCTCCCGGGCCCGCGCCGACGAGCCAAACCTTGCCGGCCGTCATCACTTTCCCTCCCTCAGCCTGCGCGCGAGGCCGCGCGCGAGCTCTTCGGCGTTCTCGGGCCGCCCGCAGGCGCGCCCTTCTCTGTATATCCCTTCCGCTTCATCGGCGTAGAAGCCGTGAAGCGTCAATTCTCCGTCGATTATCTCCGCGTACGCTCCGACGGGGGCCGTGCAGCCGCCGCCGAGCTCCGCCGAAAATCCGCGCTCCGCGCGCGCGCAGCAGGCCGCCGCCTCACAGCGCACCGCGTCGAGGTAGTCGTAGCTTTCTCCCGCGCGCCCCTGACAGGCCATGATTCCTTGCCCCGGCGCTGGGATTATCTCGTCCGTCGAGAAATACCGCGTAATCCTGCCGTCCAGGCCGATGCGTATGAGCCCCGCCGCTGCGAGCACGAGCGCGGAGAACTGCCCTTCGTCGAGCTTGCGCAGCCGCGTGTTGACGTTGCCGCGCACAGGCTCGACGCGCATGCCCGGAAAGAGCTTCGCGAGCTGTAGACGGCGGCGCGCAGACGAGCAGCCGAGCGGCAGAGCATCGGAGATTTCCGCCGCGCCTTCGGGAAGCACGAGCGCGTCGCGCGCGTCCTCGCGCTTCGAATAGGCCACTATCGGCAGCTCGTCGTTCGGATACATCGGCACGTCTTTCAGACTATGGACTGCGACGTCTATTTCGCCGCTGCGCAGCGCCTCTTCGAGCTCCTGCGTGAAGAGCCCCTTTATGCCGAATTTATCGGAAGCCTCGGAAAATGGCTTCATGTTCACGTCGCCCGTCGTCGTCATCGGCACGAGCTCGGCTTTTATCTCAGGGTCCGCCGCCTCTACCGCCGCCATGACGAGGCGGGTCTGCGCGAGGGCGAGCGCGCTTTTGCGGCTTCCGAAACGGATCACTCTTGTCATTTCGATTCCTCTTCTTCTAATTTTGACTTTTCTTCCGCGACCCACGCAGGCCACACTTCGCGCAGGCGGTCCGCAAGGCGGCGCGTCAGCTTCGGCGAAAGCGCGCCGGCGGAGACGCTGACCGCCGTTTCCTCCGCCGTCACGAGCGACGGAAAATAGAACGAACATTCCTCCGCTGCGTCCGCTACGCTGACCGGCACGCCGGCGGCCTTGGCCTCGGTGCCTATCCTATGGTTGAGCGCTCGGTCGTCCGTCGCGGCGATTATCATGAAAGCGCCCGCGCCGTCGGAAGTTTCCCAGTTTTTCCTATGAAGTATAAAGCCTTCGCCGTCGAAGCCGCCGTCGAAATCCGGCGCGACGGCGTGGACTTCCGCGCCGCACTTCGCGAGAGTGCGCGCGCGGCGCAGCGCGATATGGCCGCCGCCCGCTATGACGGCCTTTCTTTTTTCGATATCCGTGAGCATCGGGAAAAGCGGCGGACGCGCCGCGCCGAGCCTGCGCCGCAGCGCGAGCAGCGCCTCGCGCGCCGTCAGCCCCTCTTCTTCCGCGCGCCCGACGACTATGAGCAGCGCGCCCGTTTCGCGCGCCGCCTCTATTTTTTCGGGCATTCCGCCCGTCGCGCCGCCGTCCTTCGTTACGAGCACCGTCGCGCCCGTCATGCGCAGCAGCTCGACGTTCATCGCCGCCGAGAAAGGCCCGCGCATCGCGATTATCTGTCCCGGGCCGAAGCCGAGCGCCGCGCAGCGCTCTATCACGTCTTTCGACGGAAGCACGCGCGGGAATATGCGCTCGCGGTAATCGTGTACTTTTGTGAAAACGTCCAGCTCCTTGCTCCCGGTCGCGACGAGCGCGCGGTCTTCGCATCCGTCGAGCAGATTCGCCGCCTCGGCGCAGCTTCCGACGATTACGGCGTCGTCCGGCAGCGGCGTGCGCGCGCGGACGATTCTCATGTAGTCCGCGCCAGTTTCGGCGCAGGCCTTTTTTATCTCCGCGGTCACGGCGCGCGCATAGGGATGCGTAGCGTCGGCGACGACGGTGATTTCCTCTTCGCGCATCAGCGCCGCCATCCCCGCCGCGTCGAGCCGCCCGGTCCGAACGTCGAGGCCCGGCGCTTCGTGAAGCACCTCCGCGCCGTACTCCGTCGCGACGCAGCAGATCATCGGCAGGCCGCTTTCGGCTATCTCGCGCGCCTCGGTTGTGCCGCCGAAGAGCAGGAGCTTCTGCTTCATCTTAATCCTTGTAGCCGCGCGGCGTGACGAGCCGTCCGCCGAGCTCGCGCGTCGCGCTGTTGCCGACGATGACGGTGCAGAACATATCTATCGGCGCTTTCGGCAGCTCGCCGAGCGTCGTGACGCCGAAGGTCTCGCCGTCGCGTCCCGCGTTGCGCACCCAGCCCGCGGGCGTAGCGGCGGGCTTTTCCTCCATGAGTATCGCGCAGGCGCGCGCGAGGTGCTCCGGGCGTCCGCGGCTCGCTGGGTTGTAAAGGCAGATTACGAAGTCCGCCGCGGCGGCCGCGCGCAGACGCTTCTCGATAAGCTCCCACGGCGTGAGCAGGTCGCTGAGGCTTATCACCGCAAAGTCGTGCATCAGCGGCGCGCCGAGCACGGCCGCCGCTGTCGAGGCCGCCGTCATGCCAGGCACTATCTCGACCTCGGCTTCGCCGTTCGCAATTTCGAGCATGATGCCCGCCATGCCGTAGACGCCGGGGTCGCCGCTCGATATGAGGCCGACCGTGCGTCCCTGCTTCGAAAGCTCGAGCACCTTGCGGCAGCGCTCCGTCTCGCCCTTCATCGGCGAGGCGACAAGCTCCTTGCGCCCCTCGAAGAGATGGCGCACCAGCTCTATGTAAGCCTTGTATCCGATTATAATGTCGCACTTCTCGAGCGCCGCGAGCGCGCGCGGCGTCATCTGGTCCTCGTTGCCCGGACCGAGGCCGACGACGTAAATCATCCCTTCGCCGCCTTCGCGAGCGCGCTGTAGCAATTTTTAGCCATGTCCATGTCCACCTTTTCCTTCAGCGAGAATAAAAGCTTGTTTATCATGTTGCGCGACGCTTCGCGCACCGCGTCGCAGTCGTAGGCCGAGCCCGAAAGCTCCGCCGCCATCTCGCGCTCCGCGAACGAGCGGATTTCCTCTATCATCGGCATGCATTCGTGGATGTGGTGCCACTCGTAGAAGCGCGATATATGTTCGTCCATTATGCGCTCTATCGCCGCGCGCAGGTCCGCGGGCAGAGCGTCGCAGCCGAGCGAGTCCATGTCGTAGAGCGTGACGTTCGGAAAATTTCCTATCGCGGGCTCTATGTCGCGCGGCACCGCGAGGTCGGCTATGACCGCGCCGCCCGCGGGCGCTTCGTAGTCCTTCGCAAGAAGCACGTAGTGCGGGCTCGCCGTCGCGCCGACTATTACGCTGCTGCTCTTCGCCGCCTCGTAGCGGTCGTCGTAGGAGATGAGCCGCACGCCCTTCGGCGGCTTCATGCCGTCCTTGCGGCGGCGGTGCAGCGTCATCGTCACGGATGCGCCCTCGGCCGCGAGCATCGAGGCGCAGAGCATACCTATCTCCCCGCTGCCGACGACGAGCGCGTCGGCCCCCTCGAGGCCGCCGAGCGCCTCGCGCACCTTGCGCACCGCGCGCTGCGCGACGGAGGTCTCGTGCGGGCGCTTCTTGAACTCCGTGCGGATGTCCTTGCCCGCGGATATCGCGCCCTGGAAGAGGCGGCTCAGCGTAGGGCCGCAGCTTCCGACGGAGCGCGCCGCAGCGAGCGCGTTCTTCATCTGCCCGAGTATCTGATCCTCGACGGGTATCTGCGAGCGCAGCCCCGCCGCTACCTCGAAGACGTGGCGCACCGCGCCCGCGCCCTCGAAGAAAAAGAAATCCGCGTCTCCGCGCGCCTCGCGCAGTATGTCGCGCGGGTCCTCGTCCGCGAAGACGAAGAGCTCCGTTCTGTTGCAGGTCGAAAGCAGCACGGATTCCACGCCGCGCCCCTTCATCTCGCGCATGAAATCCTCGGCCGCCGACGCCGTGAAGGCGAAGCGCTCGCGCGTTTCGAGCGCCGATTCGCGCTGGTCGAGCCCAGCCGCCATAAGTCTCATTGAACCTTCCTCCTGTGCTTCGCAAGGGCGAGAGTCACGCCCGGATAAATCGTCTTTCCCCTCATGAGGACGCCGCCCTCCGCGGCGAGCGCCGCGGCCCGCTCGCAGACGCAGCCGACGCCCGTCTCCCTCTCCACTCTCTCCGAATATGAAAAACGCCCGCGCGCGCCGTTCAGCTCCTGCGCGCTGTAGGTGACGAACGGGACTTTATATTTCTCCGCGAGCTTTATAATCGCGGCTTCGTCCTTCTTGATGTCTATCGAAGCGACCGCCGCGAGCGAAAGCGGCGAGACGCCCGATTCTTCGAGGAACTCTTCCGCGGCTTCGGCGAGCGCCGAAAACTCCGCGCCGCGTTTGCAGCCGACGCCGAGCACGAGAACGCGCGGACGCAGCCACAGCGTCACGGGCCACGGTGCTGGCGTAAGCTCCTCCGTCACCGCGACGCCGATTTCGCGCCCAGCGAGCGCGGCCGACGAAATTTCCTTCACCGCGTGAATGTTCTCGACGGCGCAGTCGTGGGCGACGGCCCACGAATCGACCGCCGTCACTCCGCGCACGTCCGTCGCCGTCGTTATGACGGCACGCCCTCCGACCGCCGCCGCAATCTCCTTCGCGAGCTCGTTCGCGCCGCCGAGGTGTCCCGACAACAGCGAGACGACGTTCTCCCCCGCTTCGTCGAGGACGACGACCGCGGGGTCCTCCGCCTTGCTTCTGACGAACGGCGCGATTGCGCGCACCGCGATGCCGCAGGCCGAGACGAATACGAGCGCGCCGCAGTCCGCGAAGCGCGCGCCCGCCCATTCGTTGAGGCCCGGCTCGATAACGCGCAGCCCTGGACGCGCGTAGCGGGCCGGAACCCAGACGTCGGCGCCGAGCAGACGCGCGACGGCGCGCGCCGTCTCTATGCCTTTCTCGGAGAACGCGGCGACGGCGGCCTTCATGCGGACGCCTTGCGGAAGCCGTGGGAGAAGTGCTTGTCGTAGAGCTTCGAGAGCTCGTACTCGTCTCCCAGGAAATCTCCGACCATTATGAGCGCCGTGTTCTTAATGCCGTACTTCTCCGCCTCGGCTGGAAGCTCGGTCAGGTTCGAGCGAATCACGCGCTGCTCGGGCCACGAAGCCTTGTAGACCATCGCGGCCTTCGTCTCGGGCGCGTAGCCGCCCGCTATCAGCTCGGTGCAAAGTTCCTTCACCATGCCCGACGAGAGGAACATCACCATCGAGGCGCGGTGCGAGGCGAGCGAGCGGATTTTTTCCTTCTCCGGCACAGGCGTGCGCCCCTCCATACGCGTGATGATGACCGTCTGGCTCACGCCCGGCAGCGTGTACTCGGCGCGCGCCGCGGCCGCCGCCGCGCAGAAGGAGCTGACGCCCGGCGTCACGTCGTACTCTATGCCGAGCGCTTCGAGCCTGTCCATCTGCTCGCGTATCGCGCCGTATATCGACGGGTCGCCCGTGTGCAGCCGCACCGTGTCGACACCAGCGGCCTCGGCCTCGCGGAATTTCTCGACGACCTCGTCGAGCGTCATCGAGGCGCTGTCGTATACCGGACAGCCCGGCTTCGCGAGCGCGAGCAGCTCTTTGTTGACGAGCGAGCCCGCGTAGATTATCATGCCCGCCTCGCCGAGCAGCTTCGCCCCGCGCAGCGTTATAAGGTCCGGCGCTCCGGGGCCGGCTCCGACGAAATGTATCATCTTCTATCCCTCTCTCAAAGCTCCGCGCGCTGTGGCGGAGAATATCGCGACGGGGTTCTGCGCGGTCATGACCTCGCTCTCCCCGAGCTTCTTCATTTTACTGACGTTTATCTGAATGGCGTCGAAGTCCTTGAACGTTTCGCCGCCGAGTATAACCGATGCGATTCTGAAAGTTTTGAGCGTCACGGCGGAGACTACGACGCGGACGCCCTCGAGCTCCGCGGCGCGCGCGAGCAGCTCCGGCAGCTCGTCGCCCGAGCCGCCGACAAATATGTGCGTCGGGCGCGGAAGCCGGCCTATCGTCTCAAGCGCGCTCCCCTTGTGCAGCGTCACGTTGAAGAGGCGGAACTTCTTCACGTTCTCGGCTTCGAGCGCGTGCGCCTCGTCGTTTATCTCGACGGCGTGGACTTCGCCCTCGCGGCATATCATCGCCGCGGCGACGGAAATCGAGCCCGTCCCCGCGCCGATGTCCCAGAGCACGGAGTCTTCCGAAAGCCCGAGCTTCGCGAGGACGGCGGCGCGCACCTCCTCGCGCGTCATCGGCACCTTCGTGCGGATGAAATCCTCGTCGCGCGGCAGAAGCTTCGGCTCGGGCGACGGATTCGGGTTGACGGCGAGAACTATCGACAAGCCGTCGAAATCCATGCCCGCGAGCTCGGAGGGCCGCCCGCGCGTAATTTTCTTGTCCGCGTAGCTGAGCCGCTCGCCGACCGTGACGTTGACGTGATCGAGGCCGCGCGAGGCGAGCAGCGAGCAGAACCAGCGCGGATTTTTGTCCGTGCCGCAGAAGAAAGCCGTCGTCCTGCTGCGGTCGACCGTCGTCAGCACCTTCGCTTCGCTGATGCCGCGCCCGTGGCCCGAAAGTATCCTCACGCTCTCCCAGGTCTCCGCGGCTTCGGCGCATAGGCTCTGCAATGAGCTTATGCCCGGAAGCACCTCGAGCGCCGCGTGCGGGAAGCGCTTCTTCAAAAGCGGCATGAGGCTGTAAATCCCCGGGTCGCCCGAGACTATCACGGCGACGTCGCCGAGCTCGAGCTCGCGCTCTATCGCGGCGAAGGTCTCGTCGAAGCCGCGCAGCGGCACGAGCTTCGCGCACTCCGCGGCGAGCCCAGCGTGGCGCGACGCGGCGACGGCGCAGCGGCAGCGCGCTATCGTCTCCGAGGCCGCGAGCGTGAGCTGCGACGGGTCGCCCGGCCCCGCTCCTATAACGTAAAGTCTGTTCGTCATCGCGCGCGCCTCCTAATTTATCTTTCTCAGCTCCTCGGCGAGCGCTTCAGCGTTTTCGCTCTCGCCGAGGATTTTTCCGTCGTTGTCTATGTAGGCCGCCTCGACCGGCATTTCGCCGAACGACCTGTCGGTGCAGCGCTTCGCCGTAATCTGCGCGAGCGTCGTCCAGAGGCGGTCGAGGCCGTTGTCCGCGACGATGCGCATCGCGTTCTCGGTCGTCATACATTCGTAGAGCTCGCGCACGAGCGACGCGGGCGCGCCCGCGATTGCGGCCTGCGTGCAGAGCGCCTCGAGCCGCCCGTCGCCGGTGCGGTTGTGCGTGTTGAAGCTCCCCGCCGCGACCTTGAGCAGCTTGCCCGGATGCCCGCAGAGCAGCGCACGCTTGAAGCCGAGGCGCGCGGCCTCGTCGAGCACGTAGCCGATGTAGTTGCCGCACTGCACGACGCAGCGGCCCGAGATTTCAAGGGCCTTGCGCATCGCCTGCTCGCCGGTGTTGCCGAAGGCGACGGCGATTATTTTCTGTCCCGCCGCGGCGTGCGTGTTGAGCTCGAGCGTCAGCGACTCGAAGATCGATTCCTCGTTCATCGGGCGCACGACGCCGGTCGTCCCGAGTATCGAGATGCCGCCCGTCACGCCGAGGCGCGGGTTGAAGGTGCGCTTCGCCGTCTCTTCGCCGCCCGGCACGGAAATCGTAACCTTCGCCGCCTGCGCGCCTATGACGGAGCGCAGAGCCTCCGTTATCATCGCGCGCGGCACGGGGTTGATGGCCGGCTCGCCGGGCTGGATTTTGAGCCCCGGCAGCGTCACGGTGCCGACGCCCTCGCCGCCCGCGAAGGTTATCTCTCCGGCATCGCCGCCGAGCTCGACGTTCGCGAGTATCAGAAGGCCGTCCGTCGCGTCGGGGTCGTCGCCCGCGTCCTTCACAACGCCGCAGCCGCGCGGCGTGTCCTGCACCGGTATCGTGAGGATGCGCCCGCCGGGCGCGGCTATCTCGACGGACTGCGGGCAGACGCCGTTGAGCAGCTTCAGCGCCGCGGCCTTCGCCGCAGCCGCCGCGCACGAGCCCGTCGATATTCCTTCGCGGAGATTTTTATTGTATGCCATAGAGCAGAGCGTTCACTATCGCGGAGGCGACCGTCGAGCCGCCCTTGCGTCCCATCGCCGCGATGTACGGCACGTCGGTGCGCACGAGCAGCTCCTTCGACTCGACGACGTTGACGAAGCCGACCGGCACGCCGATGACGAGCGAGGGCTTCGCGCGCCCTTCCTTCACGAGTTCGCAGAGCCGTATCAGCGCCGTCGGCGCGTTGCCTATCGCGAAGATAGCCTCCGGCGTCTTCTCCGCGGCGATCTCCATGCTCACGACGGCGCGCGTCACTCCGCGCGCGAGCGCCGCCTCGCGCACTTCCTTCTCCGCCATGCGGCAGACGACCTCGACGCCGAAGCGCGCGGCCGAGGCTTTATTTATCCCCGCAGCCGCCATGTTCGTGTCCGTCACGACGGCGCAGCCCGCGGCGAGCGCGCGGCGCGCGCGTTCCACGGCTCCGTCGGAGAAGCGCAGATTCTTCACGAAATCGAAGTCCGCCGTCGTGTGGACGACGCGCTTGACTATCGGAAGGTTCTCCGCGGGGCCGTTCCACGGCCCCATCTCCGCGCCGATTATCCTCATGCTTTCCTGTTCTATCTCTTCGGGTCTCATTAAGAACACCTCACGTCCGTCACATTTTTACATAGCTTCCGCGATGAGCGGGAGCGCCGCGGCGGCGAGCGTTATCAGGGCGAAGAACGACGTCGTCGCGAAATTCCAGAAGAGCAGCTCCTTCGCCGTCTCTTTGGAGAAAAGTCCGAAATAATATCCCGCGTTCGCGCGGAAGAGCCGCGTCACGATGCCGAGGCTGTTGCCGAAGAGCAGCGCGAATACCGCCTGCGCCACAGTCAGGTCGCCCGCCGCGAGGCTTCCGCCCGCGAGCGCGAGCGCCGCGGAAACGTGCGCTATCGACGCCGCCGCGACGGTCAGCCCCGCGAGCGGCAGGAACGCCGTGCCGCCGAGCAGCCACGAGCGGAGCGCCTCCTCGGCCCACGGCACGAGCGCGTAGGCGACGCCGTAGAAGAACCACGCTATCGGCAGAGTCTTGAGCATCCGCTTGCCGAACTTCACCTTGCGCGCGGAGCCCGCCGCCTCCTCCGTTATCTCGCCGCTCTCGCCCTCGCCGCGCTTGAGTATCGCGGCGAGCAGCACGAAGCGCGCCGCGCTGCGCGCGAGCAGCGTCGCGCCGAATATCGCGCCCGGCAGCCCCGCGAGCGAGACCGCCATCACCATCGTCGAGGGCCAGCGGTGCAGGTAGGCCGGGAAGGAGAGCATCAGCGTCCCCCACTTCGCGGGCCGTTCGCCGAGCCGCCCTTCGTTGAGCGCCGAGGCGATGAAGGCCGCGCCGGCCTTCGCCGAGCCGAGGCTTATCGTTAGCGCCATGCCGAGCACCGGCCCGATGCCCGCGCGGCGCAGGAGCGGCAGCAGCCTCTTCATGAGCTTGTCGGCGAGGCCGCTTCGCAGGACGACCATCCCGACCGCAAGCCCCGCGAGTATGTCGAAGGTGAGCCGCAGCTCGCCCCTCAGCAGGCCGCTCCAGTCCACGCTCTACCTCCAAAGCAGAAGGACGGAGAGATATTCCTCCGCGGTGTCGAGCGCCGGCGCGCCCTCTATAATTCTTTCGTCAGGCAGCCCCGCGCGGTCGACGCGGATCATGCGCTGCCACGGCCCACACGCCTCCACCGTTTCGCGCAGCGACGCGCCGAGCGCGCTCGGCTTGTAGAGCGCGGCGGAGTCGGCCGCGGCCAGGGCCTTCTTTATCTTTTCACGCTCGCCGGTGCACGGGATTATCGAGAGCACATCTTCCGCCATTGCGATGAATTTCCCCGCGCGCGAGGCGGCGAGCTGATGCGCCGAAATGCCGGGCACGAGCGCAAGTTCGAGATCGGGCACAAGCGAGCGCCAGACGTCAAAAAGATATGAGCCGGTCGCGTAGAGCGCCGAGTCGCCGATGACGGGCAGAGCGACGTTCTTCGCGCCCTGCCAGAGGCCGCGGCACGCCTCGAGCTGTTCGAGCAGCTTCGCGTCGCGCTTTTCGGCGTCGCTGATCATTGGGAAGAGCAGCGGCAGCGTCTTCAAATCTCCGAGGTTTTCAAGCACGGCCAGCTCGGCCACTCCCGCCTTGCCGTCCTTCGCGCGCGGCACCATCACGAGGTCCGCGTCCTTCAGCACGTTCAAGGCTCTCAGCGTCAAAAGGTCCGGCGCTCCGGGGCCGATACCGACAACAGTAAGTTTCATGGGGTCACTCTCCGTAAAATATTTTTATCAGCATTGCGCCGCCCTCTTTCAGTCCCGAGAGGGAAGGACGGCTCAGACAGTACTCCGGCACGACCGCGGCGCGCACATCTGCGAGCGCGGAGCTCCACGGCCTCGCGCGCAGCGACGCTTCGTCCGCCGCGTTCATCGGCCCCTGCTGCACAAGGTAGACGTCAAGGCCTGAATTTATGGTCTTGAGCGCGCGCTCCAGACCCCACGGCGCGATCGAGCTGCCGCTGCGCAGAGGCTTCGCCTCCGCCGCGGCGTTGACTCCGCCCGCAAGCTCCACGAGATGCGCGGCCCACGAGTCGGGCGAGCAGGTGTGAAGCTCGCGCGACGTAGCTTCGACGAAGACGAGCGGCCTGCGCCCGCGCGAGGATTTCTCCGCCGCGGCGCGGATTTCGGCGCGCGCCTTCGCAAGCGCCGCGACCGCTGCGTCGGGCGAAGTTCCCGCGAGCTCCGCTATCTTGCGCAGATATTGCTCGAAGCCATCCCACGTTGGCGGGTCTATGACCTCGACGCGCACGCCCGCGCGTTCGAGCACTTTCTTCAGTTCGGGGTTCTGGCTGTCCGCGAGCGTGCGCGTCAGCACGAGGTCGGGGCGCAGCGCGAGCAGAGCCTCCGGCCCCGCCTTCATCGAAAAGCGCGGAACGCCGGGAAGAAGGCCCTCGTTGTCGTTCTCCGATATGCCGACGAGCTTCGCGCCCGCGCCGAGCGCGACGACGTTGTCCGTGTGGCCCGGGTAGAGCGAGACGATGCGCGCGTAATTTTCCGCGCGCGCGGGAATGGCGGCGAGCGCCGCGAATATGAGGGCGGAGGCGAAGATCAGAAGCCTTGCGCGGAAGGGTGCCATGCGCGTCCTCCTTCCTCCGACGTGTATTTTTTGAATTCTATGCCGTAGAGCGGGCCGAGCACTTTTTCGTCGAGCTCCGAGGCCGCACCCTGCGAGGCGAGCGCGCCGCCGCGCAGCGCGATGTAGCGGTCGGAGAAGGGTATCGCGGCGTTCAGGTCGTGCGCCGCGACGACGACGGTTTTGCCGTGCGCCGCGAGCTCGCGGAGAATGGAAAAAATCCGCACGGACTGGCTCGGGTCGAGCGCCGAGGTCGGCTCGTCGAGCAGGAATATATCGGGGTCCTGCGCAAGCGCGACGGCGATATAGACGCGCTGCTGCTCGCCGCCCGAAAGCTCCGAGGCGCGGCGGAAGAGCAGGTGCGAGACGCCCGCGCGCCCGGCCGCGTCGAGCACCGCCGCGTCGTCTTCGGCGTTCAGCTTCGAGAAGAGGCCGCAGTAGGGCAGGCGGCCCATAGCGATTACTTCGTAGACTGTGAAGGGCGACGAAATTTTCGTCTGCTGCGGCACGAAGCCGACCGCGCGCCCAAATTCCGCGCGCGACATGGAGCGCAGCTCGCGCCCCTCGAGCTCCGCGCTGCCGCGGTAGCCGACGACGCCGCCGAGAAGCTTCAGCAGCGTGCTCTTGCCGCTGCCGTTCGGCCCGATGAGCGCCGTCAGAGCGCCGCGCTCGACGCTCGCGGAAAATCCGCTCAGTATGTCCTTGCCGCCGTAGCCGCAGGAGACGGAGTCGAGCACGAAAGCGCCGCTCACGCCGCGCGCCTCCTTCCCGCGAGTATCCAGCAGAAGAACGGCCCGCCGATGAGCGCAGTTATCACGCCGACGGGAAGCTCGCCCATCCTCTGCGCGAGGCCGTCCGCCGCCGAGAGCAGCAGAGCGCCGCCGAGGAAGCTGAATACGAGCAGCGGGCGGCTCGCCGGGCCGATGAGCGTGCGCAGCAGGTGCGGCACGACGAGGCCGACGAAGCCGATGATTCCGAAGCAGCTGACCGCGAGCGCGGTCGCAATCGAAGCGAAGAACAAAAGCGTGCGGCGCAGCTTCCGCTCGTCGACGCCGAGCAACTCGCCGCGCCCTTCGCCGAGCGAGACGGCGTCGAGCTGCCGCCCGTAAACAAAGGCAGGGACGAAGACGAAGGCCGCGCCCGCCCACGCCATGAGCGCCGACGAGGGCGACGCGCCCGAGAGGCTGCCCATGAGCCAGAGCACGATGGCGCCGAGCTTGTCGTCGGCGATAGCTTTAAGGAAGGTCACGCCGGCCGAGAGCACGGCGTTCGTAATTATTCCGGCGAGCACGATGTAGGCCCCGCCGCCTCCGCTGCGCCACGCGATTACGCCGACGAGCCAGAGCGCGAAGAGCGCGCCCGCGAAGGCCGCGGGCGTGACGGCGAACGAGCCGAAGAAAAATCCGAGCGCGCCGCCGAAGGCCGCGCCCGAGGCTATGCCGAGGGTGTAGGGCTCGGCGAGCGGGTTTGCGAGCAAGCCCTGAAGCACTACGCCCGAGACCGCGAGCAGTCCGCCCGTCCCCGCCGCGGCGAGGAATCTCGGCAGCCGCACGGAGCGGACGACTAGAGCCTCGGGCGAAGACAAGTCCTCACCCGAGAGGAACGGAGAGATGAGCTCCGCGACGCGCGCGAGCGGGATAGCCCACTCGCCCTGCGTGATGCGCCACACCGCGGTGAGCGCGAGCAGCGAAAGCAGGACGAGCGCGAGCTTCGTCCGCTTCCCCGCCGTCTCTTTACGGTATTCCAGCAGATCGCGCGCGGAGCCTTCCATAGTTTATTTCATCATGTCCTTTATCTTCGCGACGAAGAGCTCCGCCATGTTCGGGTCCTCGCCGAGGCCGACGAGCTTCGTCGAGATGTTCTTGAAGCCCGCGGCCTTGAGCACGTTTATCCACGATTCGTCGTCGTCCGCGCCGGCGAGGTCGTTGTTCGCGTGGTCGCCCGCGACTATCATGAAGGGCGAAAGCACGAGCGCCTTCGGCTTCTCTCTCTTGAGACCCGCGATGACGTTGTCGATAGTCGGAGCCGCCTCGACGGTGCCGACGAAGAAGCGCCCCGGAGCCGCAGCGTCGAGCGAAAGCTGAAGCTGCGCATAGAGCGCGTTCGCGATATGCTCCGGCGTGCCGTGGCCCATGAGGACTATCGCCGTGCCCTTCTGCGCGAGCTCCTTGTCGAAGCGCTTGACTAGAATCTGCGCCATCACGTCGCAGTCCTTCACCGTCGCGAGGTAGGGCTGCCCGAGCTTAAGCTCCTTGAAGCCGTACTTGCCGCGTATCTGCGCGAAGCCGTTTACGAGGCTCGCTATATCGTCGTACTCCTCGCCCGGGATTATGTGCATCGGCATGACGCAGACGTGCGTGAAGCCCTCGTCGTTCATCTGCGCGAGCGCCTCGGCGGGCGTCGGGATTACGACGTTCTGCTCGCGCGCCAGCTTCCTGCGGATGATGTTCGACGTGTAGGCGACGCGCACCTCAGTGTCGGGGAACGCGGCCTTCGCGGAATCGACGAGGTTGTCTATCGCCTTCTTCGCCTCCGGCATCGACGTGCCGAACGAGGCTATCAGTATGCCGCGCTTGTCCTCCTTCGGCTTCGCCTCGGAAGCGAGCGCCGTTCCCGCAATCATTGCAGAGACCAATAACATCAGTGTGAGTGCAAACATTTTCTTCATCGCGTGGTTCTTCCTTTCCGCGCCGTCCTCGCGGCGCCTCGGTCAAAATTTCAGGCCCGACCAACAAAAAAAGACCCGGCGTATTCGTCCGCCGCGTCTCGCACCTTTTGCAGCTCTCAGGCCGTTTCTCTTAAAGCTGCAAAGGCGTTCGTCCGCGCAAACTTTCCCCCTTCCCCTCCCGGCGTCAGGTTTCCTGGCTCCCCTTCGTCCTCCGCCGCGCCTTCCCGACATTGTCAGTGGCATCTCGCGGCTTCGTCAGAGTTACAGTAGCGGGACTGCTCCGGCATCGAACCGGATTCCCTTGCGCCGAAAGCGAATATTCAACTGTCCTTCGATTATATTACAGCCCCGTAAAAAAAAGAAGACGAGCCCGCGCGGCACGTAAACGAAAAAAGCGCGCGGCGCGGCGTCTGTGCCGCAGCCGCGCGTTTTTACGCGTGCAAAAAATCCGCAAAAAACGGCGAAACGCGCCTTAGAGGAACGCGCGGCCGTCCGCGAGCCGCTTCGCACGGCGCAGCCAGACCGGCGCGAGGAAGGCGAGCGCGCCCATCCACGCGAGCGGCGTCGCGAAGCATATCCCAGCGTAGCCGAAGAAGCGCGCGAGCACGAAGGCCGCCGTCACGCGCATCACGAGCTCCGAGACGCAGGCCGCGAACGGCGTGCGCGCGTCGTCCATGCTCTGGAGCGCGGAGCGGTAGATGCAGAGCAGGCCGAGCAGAGGATAGAACGGAACGACGACGAAGAGATAGCCGTAGGCCGCCGCGTTGACCGCCGCCGTAGCGTCGTCGATGAAGAGCGGCACGACGTAAGCGCGCCCCAAAAGCATAATCGCGCCCATAATTACGTTCGCAATCTCAAGCTGCACCAGCGAGGCGCGCACGCCCGCCTTTATGCGCCCGCCGAGCCCCGCGCCGTAATTCTGCGCGACGTAGCCCGCTATCGCGACGCCGAAAGCGCCGTTGACGAGCACCGAAAGCTGGTCCACCTTCGTAGCCGCCGTGAAGCCCGCGACCGTCTCCGCGCCGAGGCCGTTGACCGCCGTCTGCATCGCGAGCAGCCCGACGCACATCACCGACATCTGAAAGCCCATCGGGAACGCGAGCCGCAGGTGGTTCTTGAAGAGCAGCGGCGACCTGTGCCAGTCGTTGCCGAGCACGCGCAGCTCGCGGAAATTCCGCGCGCCGTAGAGCGCGCAGAGCGCCGCCGAGACGAGCTGCGAAAGCACCGTCGCCCACGCCGCGCCCGCGACGCCCATGCCGAGCGGCACGATGAAGATAATGTCGAGCGCGATGTTCAGGAACGACGAAAATATAAGGAAGTAAAGCGGCGTCCTGCTGTCGCCGAGCGCGCGCAGAACGTTCGAAACGAGGTTGTAGGCGACCGTCGCGCCCGTGCCGAGCATGACGGCGAACATATAATCGTAGGCCATCCCGTAAATTTCGGGCGGCGTGTCCATCCATCGGATGATCGGATGAGCAGCGAGACAGCCGAAAAGCGTCAGCACGACGGTGAAAACGAGCGACAGCAGCGCCGAGGCCGCAATCGACCGCCGCACGCCCACCTCGCTGCGCGCGCCGAAGCGCTGCCCGATGCAGATGCCGAAGCCGCCCGTCAGCCCCTGCACGAAGCAGAGTATGAAATAGATGAAAGTCCCAGTCGAGCCGACCGCCGCTAGCGCCTCCGCGCCCATCGTGCGCCCGACGATGACCGTATCCGCGAGCGTGTAAAAAAGCTGAAACAAGTTGCCGCCGATAATCGGCAGCGTAAAGGCGAAGACCGTCCGCGCCGGACTCCCCGCCGTCAAATCCTTAACCATAGCGACGCGCCTCCAAAGTTCCCCGCGCGCCGCGCGAACGCCGCGCGCTTTCGAGAACGCATATTCTAGTACCAAGCGGCGGAAATTCAAGAGCCTTTTGTAAATTCATCGTAAAGAGCGCGAAGCAAGGAAAAGCGCGAAGCTTCACGCCGCGCGCCATAAGCCGGCGAAAACGCCGCCGCGTTATGCCGCGCACATGAAACCGACGGCGGCGGGCGTGCGTTTGCCCTGCGGCGCAGACGCAGCGCCGCGCGCGTGAATTTGACGCGCGCGATGTCACGTTTACGCGACATCCGCCGCGCGATGGCGCGAGCGTCAAACCGTCGCGCGGCACGCAAAAGCAACCGCCGCGCCCTTAAATTACGGACGCGGCGGTTGTTTTACGCAGAGGCGATTTTTTAGTTTTCGTGCGTTTGAGGAAAAGTGATTTTTTCAGTTTCCCTTCGTTCGGCGGAAAATGATTTTTTCACTTTTCCGCGCGCGGCGGCTCTTACAGATGTTTGCCGAAGAACTCCTTGAGCTTCGCGACTTCGAGGTCTACGTACTCGGGGACGTGGTAGGTGCTGATGTGCGTCGCGCCGGGGACGAGGTAGAGCTCTTTGTCGTTCGTGCCGGTCGCTTTGGCAAAGGCGTCGAGCGTCATGTAGAGCGAGTCGGCTTTCTCTCCGGCCATCATGAGCAGAGGCGCGTCGATGAGCTTTATCTGGTCGGTCGCGTCCCAGCTCATCAGCTCCATGAGGCTCGCGGTCGTGTAGCGGAAGGTCGAGTTCGGATGGCGGTGCGTCCTGCCGTAGTAGACCATGCCCTCGCGGTAGAGGTCGGTCGGGATTTTCGCTATCGCTTCGTCGGTGAGCGCGTCGAAGTCGACTTCGCCGGAGTAGCTCATCTTGCCCTGAAGCTCCGCGGCGCGCGCGTCTGAGGCGGCCTTCATACGTTCGTTTACAGTGTTCGCCAGCGAGCTCATGTATCCCTCGCGGCGCACGAGGCCGCTGTTGAACATGCTTAGCGTCGCGACTGCCTTGAAGCGCTTGTCGGATTTCGCGGCGTTCAGCGTGTAGCCGCCGCCTCCGCATATTCCGAGGACACCGAGGCGGTCAGCGTCTACGCCGGGATACGAAGAGAGGTAGTCGGCCATGCCGTGGATGTCTTCGGTGCGGTAGAAGGGCACGTCCTTGCTGCGCGGTTCGCCGCCGCTCGCGCCCTGGAAGGCCGCGTCGGCCGCTATCGTCACGTAGCCGAGCTCCGCCAAGCGCTGCGCGAAGAGGCCCGCGACCTGTTCCTTTACGCCACCGTTGGGGTGGGCGACTGCGACGGCGGGATATTTTTTCGATTTGTCGTAGCCCGCGGGCGTGTAGACGTTGGCGGCGATTTTAATTCCGTTCAGCTCGTAGCTGACGGGGTGGATGTTGACCTTGCCCGCTTCGTTTTTCGTTATCGCGCCGCGATAGACGAGGCCGAAGGGATTTTTCGCCTGTTCCGCCGCGTGCGCCTGATGGGCGAAAGCCGTTGCCGTTACCGCCGCTGCCGCGGCGAGCGCCATTACTGTCATGTTCATGTTTTTCTCTCCTTTGAGATTGTTTTCGGGGGTCCGGCGCGCTTTCGCGCCTCCCTCTCGTTTACGTGGGCATTGTACGGCGCGCGCCTTACGGCGGTATGACGCGAGCGAGGCGTAATGTTGCGCTTCGGCGGCGCACTCTTGCGGATTGTTGCAAAGCTGTAAAATTTCCAGCGAGGCGTGGAGAGCGTGCGAAAGCGGCGAATGGCGCGGCTGTTCCGCGTCGTTTTGCGGACGCGGCGGCGCGCGCCTCGGCTCGCCGTCGTTTCCTTAATTTCACGCGCGCGGCGTAAACACGCGAAAGCGCGGGGCTTTTTCGCTCCGCGCCATCGCGTTTGGGTATATGGGAAATTTTAGGAGAAGTCTTATTTTCTCGCGGCGAGCGCCTCTTTCAGCGCCTGCTCAGCCGCCGCGCCCTCGGCTTCGCCGACTTCGGCTTTAAGCGTGCGCGCGAGGTCTTCCATCTGCGCGGGCGTCACGCCGGTGTTGAGCGTGTTGCCGGTGTGCGAGCGCAGCTGCGCCCCGGCTCCGCTTATCGCAGAGAGCGCGGAGACTGTCGCTATTTCGCGCTCCTGCCACGTGAGTACGCCGCGCTCGAAGATGTCGGCGAAGAGATGCTCTTTGAGGAACATGTCGATGCCCGGCGCGAAGGCGGCGTTCGCGGCCTTGTAGCTGCGGCCGACGAGCTTGTCTCGGTTTTCAGCGCCGATTTTGTCTCTGTCCGCGTCGCGCGGAAGTATCTTCGGTTTCTCGCCTCTCGGATCTTTTATGCCCGCTTCGGCGCGTTCGCCCACCAGCGCCATGAAGCCGTTTATAGCGTTCAGGCTGCGCGGGAAGCCGCAGTAGGCGTACATCTGTATGAGGACTTCGTTTATCTCGTTGACGGTCAGCCCCGCGGCCAGCCCTTTTTCAAGCGCGGTCCTGAGCTTCGGCATGTCGCCCTTCGCTGTGAAGGCCGCTATCGGAGCTATGGCGCGCTGTTTGGGGGACAGCTCCTTCGCCTCTTCCGCGAAAGCCGCGGGAGCGAACGCCAGCATGAGGGCGCAAATTGCAAACGCACATATTTTCGTCATTTTCGTTACCTCCGTAAAAGTTTTTATGTTGCGCGGACGCGCCGCGATTTTCTAATTGCCCGGATAATCTTCGCCGTTCGTTTTTTCCATCCACGTGCAGCTGCGTCCCTCTTCGTCGAGCGGCGCGAGCGCTATGTGCGTCACGCCGGAGTCTGGCGCCGCACCGTGCCAGTGCTTGACTCCGGCGGGAATCCACACCGCGTCGCCCTCGCGCATCTCCTGCGGCTCTTCGCCCCACTGGCGGACGAGGCCGCGGCCTTCGGTGATTATGAGCATCTGACCGCGCGGGTGCGTGTGCCAAGCCGTGCGCGCGCCCGGCTTGAACGTCACCTCGCCCGTGGAAACGCCTATCTCTTTGGCGGGGAAGTAGCCGCGCGATACGGCCTCTCCCGTGAAGTTCTCCGGCGAGGCCGGGCCGACGCGCTGCTCCGTTTCGCAGATTATCCGCACGTTCGACTCCGCCTCGGCGCAGAGCACGCTCCATAGGAATATTCCGAGCGCCGCGGCGACGACCGCAATGGTTATGACTTTGACTGTTTTCTTCATGTTCTGCCTCCATATATTTGGTGTATTTTTATAGACGATATTCTTTAAGACCCGCCGCGGTTCACCGCGGCGGATGAGGAGAGGAATTTCCGCCCTCCGAAGGCCGCGCCGGCGCGGAATCGGCGGCGCGGAGAGCTGCTTTTGAGGAAGTGTGCGCTTTCGTCATGAGCGTGCCTGTTGGGTTCTGTCTATCTCTATGGGCGGGGCCTTCGTCCGCCTCTTGCCGGGCTTCGCGCTTCGGCTATCCGGCCTACGCCGCGAGCGCAGCGCCCTTGGCCTGCGTGCCGCGGCAGTATTCCGCCGCGCGGGCGAGCAGCTTTAATTGATCTTTCAGCGCTTCGAGCTCGGCTTTCGCGCGCGCCGTCCGCTCCGCTATTATTTCGCCGCGTCTTTCGAGCGCCCGCTCTCCGCGCCCCGCGGCGATGAAGTCACGTATGCGCGCTATCGGGATGCCCATTTCGCGCAGCGCCCGTATCGTGCGGATATTAAACAAATCCTCCTCGGAGAATACGCGCCGTCCGACGCCGTCGCGCGCTAGGCCGGGAAGGAGCCCTTCCTTGTCGTAGTATCTGAGCGTGTGCTCCGAGAGCCCCGTGAGCTCCGCCGTTTTTTTCATCGTGTACATCGCAGTCCCTCCGCGTCGTCCGTTTTCGCCCTTCGGCGCTTAATACTCTATCGCGCGCGCCTTACGCCGTTATGACGCGCGCCGCGCGTAACCTTGCGTTTGTCCCGCGAACCTTGCGGTTTTGTAAGATTTCGTCGCTGGAGTATGGAGCAACGATATATTAGAATGAAGCAAAGATTGGGAGGCGCGGAGATGAGCGAGGAAAAGACGAAAATTCTCATAGTTGACGACGACGCGGAGCTGCGCGAGCTTATCGCTGAGACGCTCGCAAATTACGGCTACGCTTCGGAGAGCGCGAAGGACGGCGCGGAAATGTTCGCGGCGCTCGAACGCGGCGGATTTTCGCTCGTCCTGCTCGACATCATGATGCCGGGCGAGGACGGCCTCTCGCTCTGCCGCAGGCTGCGCGCACACGGGACGCGCTGGGCTTCGCTGCCGGTCATATTTCTTACGGCTTTGCAGGAGACGACGGACAAGGTCGTCGGCCTCGAAATCGGCGGCGACGACTACCTCGGCAAACCCTTTCAAGCGAGGGAGCTTATAGCACGCGTGCGCGCGCTGCTGCGGCGCGCTTCGATGAACGGCGCGCCGCAGCCGGAGCCTCCGCGCGCGGGGGAAAATTATCTGCTCGCCTTCGGGAACTGGAAGCTCAACGTGATGGCGCGCCATCTGATAGACGAGTCGGGCGTCGCCGTGCCGCTCTCGGCGGCGGAGTTCCGCCTTCTCATGCTGCTGCTGAAGCACCCGCAGCAGGTGGTGACGCGCGACATGATTATGGACTACCTCGCGGAACGCAGCCTGAACATCTACGACAGGAGCATCGACGCGCAGGTCAGCCGCCTCCGCGCGAAGCTGCGCGACAAGAACGCGAACCCGCCGCTGATACGCACGATGCGCGGCGACGGCTATATGCTCGCCTCGCCGGTGCGGCGCGAGGCGGCGTGGGAATAGCCGGATGCGGCTCGCCGCGCAGGCCGGTTTCGGCGTTTTCACATTCATAGCGGAGAATCCCGCGCTCACGGCACTCATATGCTGCGCGGCGCTCGTTCTGCTCTGCCGCGTCGACGGCGGGCCGCGCCCGCTTTTCGCCTTCGCCGCATACTGCGCGCTTGCGGCGGCGGTCTATCTGCCTGGCGTATATTTTGGGGGCATGGGCGGCCTCCTACTGCTCGCCTATACGCTCGCGCTCTTCCCCGTGATTTTCGGCGCGCTCTGGCGCTTCATGCCGCGCTTCGGAACGCGGCACGGAGAGCGCGATATAAAGGAAGTGGAATAGATTATGAAAGGCTTCATAAAATTCCTGCGGCTCGACTCGCTCTGCGGGCAGCTCGTTGCAATAGCGGTGCTGAGCCTCGCGGCGCTCCAGTGCGTCAACTACTACGCCGTCTACTCGATTCAGCAGTCCTACGCGGGCGAGTTCCTCGCCGTCGGCCACGACTACATCGCCTCGGTCTGTCAGGCGCTCGCGCACATGAGCGCGGCGGAACGCGGGGAGTACCTCGCCTCGCTCGACAGGTCGCGCGCCGCGCTGCACAAGCCGTTCCGCTTCCGCGCCGCCGAAGCGCCGGAGTGGGAGACGGAAACGGATTATTACAAATCCGTGCTGGCGCGCGAGGCCGTGACGAAAATCCTGACCGAGGCGGGCATTCCGCCGCGCGACGTTCGCGCGCGCGTGCTCTATCAGGACGCGCCCGAGGCCTCGTCGCCGAGGTACGCGGGCTACGTCTTCCCGATGATGCAGATGCTCGTGCAGGACGGCGGCGGCTCGTGGCTTGAGCTCGTTCAGCCGCTCTCGGTGACGGACAGGCGGCTGATATGGCGTCAGAGGATTTTCATAATGCTTGAGTCGCTGATATGCTCCGCCGCCGTCATCATGCTCATCGTGCGCGCGATGCTGCCGCTGAACAGGCTCGGCAAAGAGATAGAGCGCTTCGGCGCGACGCCGGAGACGGCCCAGCCGCTCGAAGAGCGCGGAAATTACGAAGTGCGCGAGGTGGCGCGCTCTTTCAACAAAATGCTCGCGCGAGTGCAGCGCAATCTGACGGAGCGCAACAACATGCTCGAAGCGATGGGCCACGACCTGCGCACGCCGCTCGCGCGCGTGCAGCTGCGCCTCGACAGCATAGAGCCGCCCGAGCTGCGCGAAAAATTCGCCGCGAACATAGAGGAGATACGCTCGATAGTCGAGCAGGGGCTCGAGCTCGCTCGCAGCCTGCGCACCTCGGAGAAGGCCGTGCCGATGGACGCGGCGGCCTTCGCCGCAAGCGTGGCCGACGACATGGCGGCGAACGGCGGGGCCGTGACGTTCGCGGAAGCCGCGGACTGCGGCGAGCCGCCTCTCGTCGCGGCGCGTCCGACATGTCTGCGCCGCGCCGTCGAAAACCTCGCGGGCAACGCGCTCAAGTACGCGGGCGGTGCGGAGCTCTCAGTCGAACGGCGCGGCGAAAGCGTGATAATCCGCGTCGAGGACCGCGGCCCGGGAATCCCGCCAGAGCTTCTCGAAAAGGTCTTCGAACCCTACTTCCGCGTAGAAGGCTCGCGCAGCCGCGGAACTGGCGGCACGGGCCTCGGCCTCACGATAGCGCGCAACATGGTGCTCCTCAACAACGGCTCCCTGACGCTCGAAAACCGCGAGGGCGGCGGCCTGCGCGCGGTGATAACCCTGCCCGCGCTAAAGATGGCGAAAATCGGAGAAATCCGAAGCTAGAGGCTTGTCTTAGACGACGCTCTAAGAATTAGCATAAATCAGGCGAAAGAACAAAACAGGAGCAATTCGGGAAAAGCGCACGGCGCTTGTCCGCTGTTGGCGCTTTGCCCGAAGAAAGGAGAACGAAATGAAAATGAGAAAAATTTCTGCGTTTACGGCTGCCGCCGCGATTTTCGCGGCGCTCGGATTTTCGGCGGAAGCGGCGCGCGCCGCGGAAGCTCCGCTCGCGGGAGACAAGAAAGCGCTCGTCGTCTACTTCTCAAAGACGGGCAACACGCAGGGCGTCGCGGAGACGGTCGCGAAGCTCACGGGCGCGGATATATTCCGCTTGGAAACCGTCGAGCCCTACCCCGACGACTACCACACGTCGACCGAGGTCGCAAAGCGCCAGCTTGAGGAAAACGCGCGCCCCGCGCTCAAAGCCGTGCCGCAGGATCTCGCGCGGTACGACGTGATATTCCTCGGCCACCCCGTCTGGTGGCACACCATACCGACGCCCGTCATGACCTTCCTCGAAGGCGCGAAGCTCGCGGGTAAAACGATAATCCCCTTCTGCACGCACGGCGGCGGAGGCGCGGACGAGAGCGCGGCGGCGATACGTAAGCTCGCTCCGAGCGCTGCGGTGCTCGACGATAAAGAGTTCTACGGAGGAGCGTCCGAGGAAGAAATAGCGGATTGGCTCGCGTCGCTGAAATAGCGGCTCGCGCGCAAAAATATAAAAATTTCGGGAGGAGTTATGCAATGAAGGTAATGCTCGTAAACGGAAGCCCGCACAAGAACGGGACGACAAACGCGGCGCTCGGCGTAATCGCGGAGCAGCTCGGCAAAGACGGGGTCGAGAGCGAAATTTTCTGGCCGGGCGCGAAGCCCATATCCGGCTGCATAGGCTGTATGGCCTGCGCGAAGCTCGGCAGGTGCGTCATTGAGGGAGACCGCGTCAACGAATTCGTCGAGCTCGCAGAGAAGGCGGACGGCTTCATCTTCGGCACGCCGACGCACTACGCGGCGGACGCGGGGCATATCACATCGTTCATGCACCGCGTCTTCTACTCCGACTTTATAGGCAGAAGCGGCTCCGCCGTGCGCCTCAAGCCAGCCGCGGCGGTCGCGGTCGCGCGCCGTGCGGGAGCGGTCCCCGCCTTCGACCAGCTCAACAGGATGTTCACGATATGCGAGATGCCCGTAGTCTCCTCGCGCTACTGGAACATAGCCTTCGGTCACAACGCCGAAGAACTTATGCAGGACGCGGAAGGGCTGTGGACTCTGCGCACGCTCGCGCGGAACATGGCCTTTTTCCTAATGTGCATCGAAGCGGGAAAGAAGCTCGGCGTGACGCCGCCAGAGCAGGAAGAGCCGGTCTTTACGAATTTTATACGCTGACGCAGAACGCGCGGAAGAAAGGAAGAATCAAGCTATGAATAAATTTTTGAAAAACGCATTCGCGGCGCTCGCGCTCGCGGCGGTTATCTGCGGCGCGGCGTTCGCAGCGGAGCCTCAGCCGATCGTGATACGCGAGCAGGGAGTATTCGCGGCGGGCGGAACGGTGAAACAGAATCCCGGCAAGTTCGACCCGTACAAATGGAACGCTGAAGGTCAGACGCTGCACGGCGACCACGCGCGGGTCTTCTACCAGATACCGGAAAACGCGAAGAAGCTGCCGCTTGTATTCCTTCACGGCGCGGGGCAGTCGATGGCGACGTGGCAGACGACGCCCGACGGACGCGAGGGCTTTCAGAACATCTTCCTGCGCCGCGGCTTCCCGGTATATCTTCTCGACCAGCCGAGACGCGGACAGGCGGGACGCTCGACCGTGGACATGGAGGTGAAGGCCGCGCCCGACGAGCAGCTTTTGTTCGGAATCTTCCGTTTGGGAATCTGGCCCGACTTCTTCCCGAACGCGCAGTTCTCGCGCGACCCCGCGGCGCTTGAGCAGTATTTCCGTCAGGCGACGCCGAACACCGGCCCTTACGACGCCGAGGTTATATCCGACGCGGTCTCCGCGGTTTTTGACAGAATAGGCGAGGGCGTGCTCGTAACGCACTCGCAGGGCGGCGGCCCGGGCTGGCGCACGGTTATGAAGAATCCGAAGGTTCGCGCGGTCGTAGCCTACGAGCCGGGCAGCGACTTCGTCTTCCCGAAGGGCGAGGCCCCGGCCCCGATGCCGAGCTCGGCTGGAACTCTCGCGCCCACTGAGGTCAAGCTTGAAGATTTTCTGAAGCTGACGAAAATTCCGATAATCGTCTACTACGGCGACAATATACCGGAAGAGCCGTCGGCGAACCCGGGACAGGATAACTGGCGCGTGCGCCTCGCTATGGCACGACTCTGGGCCGGTGCGGTGAACAAGCACGGCGGCGACGCGAAGCTCGTCCATCTGCCCGAGATAGGTGTGCGCGGCAACACACACTTCCCCTTCTCCGACCTCAACAACATCGAGATAGCGGACCTCATGTCGCAGTTCCTGCACGAAAAGTGGCTCGACAGGTAGAACTTACGAAAGCGGCGAAATCCGACGGGCCGCCCGCCGCGGCTCGCAGCGCGTCGCGCACTTATTGCGGCGCGCCGCGTTTTCCTATATATTGCGTCTGTTGGAGTGAGGAATTTACGCTCAGGCATATTGAAAAAGCCGAAAGAGGGGCGTTGTGCAGATGACGTATGTCGCTGTGGCGGGGCTGTTCATAGTTTATTTGATAACCGAATATCCTGCGCCGGCCTGCGCGGCGGGGGCGCTGGCGCTGTGGCTGCTCTGCCGCGCCGCAGGAAGTCTCGTCCCGGCCGCCGCCTTTGCGGTATACTGCGCTCTTACGGCGCTCGCATACGCCGCCGGCAGGGCGTTCTTCCACACGTCGTATCTCCCGGGTATGGGCGGGTTGGCGCCGCTCGGCGTTATGGTCGCCCTCTTCCCCGTCATATTCGGCGCGCTGTGGCTGTTGCTGCGCCGCCTGATGTGACGGCGCGCGCCGGAAAAAATCTGCCCGTTTTCGTACGCAGCGCGCCGTGGCGCGAATTTCCGCTACTCCGCGCCCTCCGCGGGGCGGATGCCGAGCTCGCGCTCCGCGGCTATCAGGTGCGAGCGGACGAAGCCGTAGGCGCGCAGCGATTCGAGGAAACCGCGCATCTCGTCCTTCGAGCGGAAGGCCGCCTCTATGAGAAAGTCCAGCTCACCGTAAATTTCCCAGAAGCGTATCACCTCGCGCGAATTTTCGAGCAGCGGCGCTAGCGTCGCGTTCGGCGTGCCGCTGAACTGCGCGTCGGGGTTGAACTTGAAGGTTATCATCACGTGCAGCGCGCGGCCGACGGCCTCGGCGTCAAGCTCCGCGCCACAGCGCGCAATCACGCCGCGCTCCTCCATGCGCAGCACGCGCTCGCGCGCCGCGGGGCGCGTCAGCCCGACCGCGCGCCCTATCTCCTGATATGTGACGCGCGCGTCCTTTTGCAGCAGCGCGAGGATTTTCCAGTCCGTCGCGTCGAGCTCGTCCCTTTTCAAAACCAACGTAAGCCGCCTCCGTTCATCGTGAAGTTCTAAGCGCGACGATACCTTACAAACGTAAGCGCGCGCTCGATAAAAAGATTCTATCCGATATTTCGCAAAATCGAAAACTCTGGGAAAATTACCTCAAACAGAGCCGGAAGGCATGGAGTGATGAAAATGTCCGAAATCGACGCTGAAACGAAAAAATCATGGAGCTCGCCCTTCTGCACCTGCGTGGACACGGCCTGTCCGAACCATCCGTCGAACCACACAAAGGGCTGCGCGCCATGCGTCGCCGCCTGCGTTGCGAAGCGCGAGATACCAGTCTGCTTCTTCCGTAAAATTCAGCCAGATATGTCGCGCGACCAGGATTACAGCTTCGAGGGCTTCGCGCGCTTCGTGCTGACGGGGCGCAGCAAAGAATGATGAACGGACAGACCGCGCGCGGCGTCCTCATGGCGCTCGGCACGGCGCTCGCGTGGGGCGGCACGGGCTCGTTTGCGAAGCTCATCGCCGCGGGCGGCGTCAGCCAGCTCACCGTCGTCTGCTACCGCGGCTTCTTCGCCGCCTCCGTCGTCGGCCTCTTCATGCTCGCGCGCCGCGGCTCGTCGTTCTTCCGCTGCACGCGCGCGGAGCTCGCGCAGTACGCGGCGCTCGGCGTCTTCACGGTGCTCTTCAACGCGACCGGCTACATGATGTCCTGCGTCTACCTCTCCGTGCCGCAGGTGCTGATGCTCAACTACACATTCCCCATCGTGACGATGGCGGGAAGCGCGCTGATAAACGGCGAGCGTCCCGCGCCGCTCCAGGTGCTCTCGGGCTTCCTCGTCCTCGCGGGCCTCTACGTCGGATTTGCCGCGGGCGGCGTGGACCTGCGCTCGATCTCGCTCGCGGGCGTCGCGTGGTCGATGCTCTCCGTCGCGGGGCTCTCGGGCAACGCGCTGCTCTCGCGCAGAATCTCCGGGCAATCCGAGCCGCTGAAACAGCTCTTCTACTCGCACCTCCTGGGCGCGCTCATGCTCGCCGCGATACGCACATGCGCGGAAGGCTGGCCCGACCTCGCGAACATGACGCCGCGTATATTCCTCTACATGCAGTACCCCGCGACGTTCGCCGCGCTCGTGGGCTACGGCCTGCTCTTCTCCGCGCTCCGCCGCATCTCCGCCTCGCTCGCGAGCATGATATGCACGATGGAGATAGTCTTCGCAGCCGCGCTGACGCCGCTCATCATCGGCGAAGTGCCGCCGCTCCACGAGCTCGCCGGCTGCGCCGTAATCGCGGGCGCGGTGCTCCTCTCGATAGCCTCCGAACGCGGAGGCAAAAGCGCGTAGCCGCTTGTTATGCAAGACAACAATAAAAACGCCGAAAAAACATCTTGCATCGTTGCATAAAGACGGAAAATTTTTCTTTGCCTGGGAAAATTCAAGAAAATAATTTATGCAAAAATGCGCGATTTTACGCTGATGAAAAGCGCCGCCGCAGCGTTGACGCAAACAGAATTGTCTGTACTCATCAAATAAAAGATTACAGTATGTCATCTATACAGAATTAAGGCTCATCTATAAACTAATCTTTTGTATGTTATTTTAAGCACAATGAAAGGAGTTATTCGCCAATGGCAGTGCACTAGTCAACAAAAATTGGACATTAGACTTTTCTAATCCTGTACAATAGGGGTATATCTCTTTACTTCACTTCTTCCTCTTAGAATTACCGTTTCCGCTATACGCCTCCCTATACTGTTTCGGCGTCATATATCCCAGCGCATAGGCGGGACGCTCTTCGTTGAAGAATTTTATGTATTCTTCTATCTCCCGTTCTATGCTTTCTTTGCCAGTTACGTGAAAGTCTGTAAACAGTTCCGATTTCAGCCAGCCGTTTATCGCTTCCATCGCAGCGTTGTCCGTCGGCGTACCAGCTCTGGACATTGAATGTCCTATGTGGTGAAGGCGAAGTATGTCGTTGTATTTCTTGGACGCATATACCGCGCCCTGGTCTGAATGCAGTATCGTCTGCCATTCCGTTTCTTTTTCTCTGGTTTTTATCAGTCCTTCTAAACCGTTTATGTATGTCATCCTGTCTCCGCGTCTTGAAGACAACGCATGGCTCACTATTTCGTTGTTCCACAGGTCCATGTACAGCGTGAGTTCGTAATACGTCCCTTTGAAGCAGAACGCCGTCATGTCGCTCGCTATGTACTGCATCGGCGCGTATGCGGGAAGGCCGGCGAGAAGCAGGTTCGGAAACAGCCTGTACGGATTGCCTGGTTTTTTATAGCGGTAGTGTTTCGTCCTGCTTTTTATACCGGCAGCCCTGCAGCATTTATAGGCGTACGGATCGGAATGGACTATCCCGGTATCAAGCCTTATCTTCGCGTTGAGCCATCTGTATCCGTGCGATGGGTACTTCTTATGGTATTCCATAAAGAGCATTATGTTTCCGGCAAAGTCTCTCGCCCTCTTGGATGGTTCAAAAATGCTGCGCTTCCAGTTATAGAAGCTGCTTCTGGGGATTCCGGTTACGCGGCATAGGAGGATTACCGGAAAATATTCGGAGAGTTCGAGGATTACTTGGTATTCGAGCTGTCTAAAAGAATATATTCCTTTGTTCGACCATCTCCTTTCACCTCGTAGCCTTTTTTTAATCTTGCTTCAGCCACTTTTGATTTTATCAGCTCGATAATGAGTTCTTTTTTAGTCATAGACTCATAATCTGAGATGTCCGGTCGGCTTTCGGAAGGCTTGTAAACATAGCAGCCTGTGTTATTCCCCGAGGATTTAGGCGGCAGACTGTTGGAATCACGATACATGCGCATGTAGTCCCTTGCAGTGTCGTCGCTGATGCCGTAGGCTTCCGCAGCCTCATAACGGCTCATTGTACCTTCATAAACCTTTCGTCCTATCTCAAGACGTTCTTCCTTCGTGTACCGCATGGCAGGCCTCCTGTACATATAAGCACTATGCTTATGACTCAAGATATGATTGTCATGTACCGAGAACAATTATATCTTGTCTCACTTTTACCCCCTTCGTGTACAGGATTAGTTTAGCAGTGCAATTTCGACGTCGATATGGGCGACACGGATTCGGTGCGCCTGCGCGGCGGCCTCGTGCTCGGACGCGAGATTATCAACGACGACGGCTCGAAGTTCCGCGGCTACGTCAAGGCCTCGATTCAGCACGAATTTGACGAAAAGACGGATATCTGGCTCGACAGGCGTCTTTTCGTCTCAGACCTCTCAGGCACGTGGGGAAGCTACGGCCTGGGGCTCCAGTACAGGGCGAAGCACGGTCAGTCTCTCTTCTTCGATTTCGAATACGGCTGCGGCGAGAAACGCGAGCAGCCGTGGGCCGTGCAGCTCGGCTACAGGATAGAAATGTAGCTGAAATTTGCTTCCGTCGCGCCCTCCAGGGCGCGTGAGTTGAAACGCTTATGTTGCGTTTAGCGCTCATAACGGGATCGCCGCTCTCCGGGACGCCGGAGGGCGGCGGTTTCGTTTTAGGAGATTTTAACATTTAATTTTCGATATATATGAACTTAAACAATTTTTTGTTTATGTTGATTTGGAATAAAATCTTACGTTCCTACTGATTTGGTGTAAAGTTCCGCAGCTCAGTAATATCCCGCAGAATACGTCGCGCGCGGCGCCCGTCGGGCACGCCGCGCTTTTTCTTTACAAAACTGTAACGTTGGATTTCGGCGAAAAGCGCCGCGCTTCCGCGTTTTCGCGGTAGTATGTAGTCGGAATATGATAATTTTGACGAACCTAGCGACGGGGGACGACGAGATGATTATGAACAACAGAGAGCTGAGCTGGCTTGTTTTCAACGACCGGGTGCTTCAGGAGGCGCAGGACAGGAGCGTGCCGCTGATGCAGAGGCTGCGCTTCCTCGGTATTTTTTCGAACAATCAGGACGAGTTTATAAAGGTGCGCGTCGCGAAGCTGATACGGCTGAGCCAGCTCCGCGGGCTGAAGCCGTCGCAGCAGGCCAAGCGCCGCGAGGCGGTGGAGGTCCTGCCGCAGCTTTACGCGCGCATGGCGGAGTCGCAGGAGAAGTTCGACGCGGCCTACGACGCGATTCTCAAGGAAATGGCGGAAATCGGCATAAACGTCGTGAAGGAGACGCAGCTGACGGAGGAGCAGGCGAGGTTCTGCATCGACTATTACGCGTCGGTGGTCAGCGAGCGCATAGTGCCCTTCCTCGTGCGCAAGACGATGAAGATGCCCTTCCTCAGCGACGGCGCAATCTATCTCGGCGTAAAAATGACCGGCGAGTCGGCGCAGAGCACGCGCTACGCGATAGTGCAGATTCCCGTCAGCAGCGCCTGCCCGCGCTTCGTCGAGCTGCCGCCCTCCGCGCCGGGCCGCCGCGACATAATTTATCTCGACGATATAATACGCTTCTGCCTGCGCGAGATTTTCTTCATGTTCAAGTACGACGATATCAGCGCGCATACGCTGCGCGTGGTGCGCGACGCGCAGATAGACATGGACGACGACATCTCGAAGAGCCTGATGGAGAAGATGGAGGAGGGCATCGAGAACCGCAACTTCGGCGACCCCGTGCGCATAATCTACGACAAGGACATGCCCGCGGACCTACTCCAGCTCATCGTCAGCAAGCTCACGGTGAAGAAGGGCCACGGCCCCTCGCTCGACCCGGGCCGCCGCTACCACCTGAAGCGCGACCTGATGAAGTTCCCGCGCGTCGCGCCGCAGCTCGAGGAGAAGCTGCCGGCGCAGCTGCGCCATCCGCTCATCAAGCCCTTCGCGAGCATCCTCGAGGTCGTCGCGCGCCGCGACATCATGCTGCATTTCCCGTACCACACCTTCAACCACGTCATAGACTTCCTGCGCGAAGCCGCGATAGACCCGAAGGTCGAGAGCATCTTCATCACGCTGTACAGGACGGCGGAGCACTCGAAGGTCATCAACGCGCTCATCGGCGCGGCGAAGAACGGCAAGAACGTCACCGTCGTCATGGAGCTGCTCGCGCGTTTCGACGAAGGGCAGAACATAGAATACGCGGACATACTCCAGCGCGCGGGCGTGCGCGTCATCGACGGCGTCGCGGGGCTAAAGATCCACTGCAAGCTGATACTCGTCGAGCGGCGCGAACGCGGAGGCACGCGCGGCTACGCCTACGTCGGCACGGGCAATTTCAACGAATCGACGGCGAAGATATACTCCGACTTCGGCCTGCTTACCTGCCGCCATGAGATAGTCGCTGACGCGCGCGCGGTGTTCGACTTCATATCGGCGCACAGGCCGCTCGAATGCCGCGAGCTGCTCGTCGCCCCTTACAACATGCGCTCGACCTTTGAAAAACTCGTAGAAGATGAAATAAAGAACGCTAAAAAAGGCAAAGAAGCCTATATAAAGGCGAAATTCAACAGCCTCACCGACGAGGATATGATAAACTTGCTCTACAAGGCGAGCCGCGCCGGCGTGAAGATAAGCCTCATCGTGCGCGGGGCCTGCTGCCTCCAGCCCGGAGTGCCTGGACAGAGCGAGAACATCCGCGTGATAAGCATCATCGACATCTACCTAGAGCACGCGCGCATGGCGATATTCTGCAACGGAGGCCGCGAGAAAATATTCATAATGAGCGCGGACTGGATGACGAGAAACCTCAGCCGCCGCATAGAGGTAGGCACGCCCGTCTACGACGAGGCGATACGCGAGCAGCTCCGCAGAGTCTTCGAGCTCCAGTGGAACGACAACGTCAAGGCGCGCGACATGGCCGTCTTCGGCGAGAACCGATATTCCGCGGGGAACGGCGGAAGCGAAAAATGCCGCTCGCAGCTCGCGCTCCACGAATTCTACAAAAAAGCGGCGGAGGAAGAGAGCGAACAGCAATGAAGAACATGAACACCATCGCGGCGATAGACATCGGAAGCAACGCCGTGAGGTTCCTGATAAGCAACATCGAAGAAGACTCCGACAAAAAATGCCGCAAGGTCGCCTTCCTGCGCGTCCCAGTGCGCCTCGGCGAGGACGCCTTCACGAGCGGCACGATAAGCGAAGAGCGCCGCGCGCGGCTCTGCGAGGCGATGCAGTCCTTCGACCACCTCATGAAAGCCTTCGGCGTGCGCGACTACCGCGCCTGCGCGACCAGCGCAATGCGCGACGCGAAAAACGGCCCCGAGGTGCTCGCCGAGATAAAAGAAAAAAGCAACATCGACGTGGAAATAATCTCCGGCGAAAAAGAGGCCGAAATAATCTACGCCGCGGCGCAGCCCTTCATAGCCTCGGCGGGCGGCGGCGGAGAAAAGAACTCGCTTCACGTCGACGTCGGCGGCGGCAGCACCGAGGTCGTGGTCTACGCCGAGGGACGCGTCGCGGAGTCCTACTCCTTCCCGCTCGGCACAGTCCGCCTGCTCAACAAGGCCGTCTCGAGCGAAGAAAAAGACGACTTCAAAGCCGCGCTGCGCGAAATCGGCGGCAAATACTCGATACAGCGCATAATAGCCTCCGGCGGCAACATCAACAAAGCGCAGAAGCTCCTCAACAAACGCGAGGGCGAGCCCGTCAGCTACATCGAGCTCAAAATGCTCTACGACATGCTCAAAAAAATGACCTTCGAGGAGCGCATCAAGAACTTCAAGCTCAACCCCTACCGCGCCGACGTAATCATCCCCGCGCTGAAAATCTTCCTCACCATCAGCAAGCTCTGCGGCGCGCCGAACCTCATAGTCCCGCAGGTCGGCTTAGTCGACGGCATCATAGCGAAGCTCTTCGCGGAAAGACGCTGCGGATAGGCAGAACAAGACGACGCAGCCATAATACATACGCCGCGCCGCGCAATTTGCGCCGGCGCGGCGTTTTGTGTCTACCGCGTCTGACGACGTTACGCCGCGTCGCTGTATGCTGTATAATCTAATCTAAGCAGCTGGAATTTTCGGTACACAAGGAGGCATAGTCAACAATGTTGGAGTGTGCGCTGGAATACATGGACAAGATATTGTTCGACGAAAAAATTTATAAAATCTGGGACGGCCTTATCGAAAACGGCGGGGAATGCAATGAAGACGACAATTTGAGCAAGATGGCCGCCAGCCAATATAATAAGTATTTGCAGCCGGGGAAGAAAAAGGGCCGGGCGATGGAATCGCTGAAGCCGGCGGAACAGGGGTATCAGGTGCCCGAGCCGTGGAATGGAGACTTGGAGAAAGCCGATATACTGTTCCTCTCCTCCAACCCCGGCATTAACGTTTTTGAGAAATTCCCACGCTATATAGGCAGAGACAAAGCGTCAGGAGAGATGAGATTCTCTTACGCGCCTGTCACAGACGCCGCGCAGGCCGATTATTTATCGCGCGAAGATGTAAGACAGTTCTTCATCAGGCGTTTTCAGGAAAACCCATACACACAGTCGCGCCTTCCCGGCGTTTATGAGTTTATAAAAAATGGCGACGGCGGCGTCGGTCCGTGCCGCATAAGAGGCGTCAAATACTGGAATGTGATGATGAAAATAGCCGCAAATATCCTCGGCATAGAACTTGACGAGAAAATGGCGGACGAATCGGCACGGCGGGAGATATTCAGCCATATCCTCAGTATGGAGATGGTTCCATTCAAATCCGCAAAAGAGGGCGACATTCCAAAAGACTTATGGAAAGATTGCTGGGAGGATAATTTTTCAAGAGAAATATTCTACAGCAGCAACGCGAAGGTCGTCTTTCTGGTCGGCTGGAAAACGACCAAGATGTTCTGCACACTCGAAAGGGACAGAGGAATAAACATAATGGATGCGAAAACGCTGTGGGGGTCCAAAGAGCGGCGTAGCGCATGGACTTACGACGAGAAGGGCAGAATGGTCGTCGCAATTAAACATCTGAGCGGCGCGTGGGGGGCCTATGATAAACTAATGCCAAGCGAATATTACACGCCCGAGATTTTCAACAAAATGCGGGAACTTTTGTCGTCTCGATAGACAATACTTGCAGACGAAAGAAAAAACGGCGGGCCCGCAATGAGCCCGCCGTTCCGTTATGCGTACTGAATGACTGCCGTGCGGCGTTCCCGTGCGTAAAACGCGCGCGCGTTACTTCGTCGCGGTGACGGCGTAGCCGCCGTCCTGCTCCTTCCATTCCGTCTTCCAGCCGGCGTTCTGCGCGAAGCGCATGACGTTCTCGCGCGAGGTGACGGTGTCCACAAGGATTTCGACGACGCCGGAGCTGTGCTTGTCGAGCACCCTTTTCGTTTCGATGACGGGCTGCGGGCAGGAGAGGCCGCGCGCGTCCACTGTGATTTTATCCATGATTACACGCCTCCTAGTTCATTCTGTGTTTGAAAGCGAAGCCGACGGCGAGGCAGAAGACGAGCCCCGTTATCGTCGCTGGTATGCCGAAAGCGCCGATTCCCGTCGCGGAGCTCGCGAGCGAGAAGTTATGCGCGAAGGCCGCGCCGACCAGCATTCCCATCACGAAGCTGCCCGCGTCAGAGTCGCCCTCGCCGGACATAATCAGCATACGCCCGGGGCAGCCTCCCGCAAGCGTAAAGGCGAGGCCGGAGAGCGCCATGCCGAGGAAGTTCCACAGCTGCATCGTGTGGGCGACCGGCTGACCCTCAAATCCCGGCTTGAACTGTCCGAGCGCGAAGTTCGTCACAAAGGCCGCGACGATGAAGGCCGCGATACCCTTGAAGAGATGGCAGTCCCTTATCATGATAAGGTCGCGCACCGCGCCGATGGTGCAGAAGCGCGTGCGCTGCGCGAGCCAGCCGACGATGAGCCCAGCGGCGAGCGAGATAAGTATCGGAGCGTGGGCCGCGCCGGGGCCGCTCTCTGAGAAGAATATCGGCCCCGTGCCCTTCGGTCCGAGCAGCGGACGGACGAAGAGCAGAATCAGTATCGCGGCGGCGAAGAGCGGCATGACGAGCCCCGCTGCCTTCGGCGTCGGGCGCGACGGGCCGAGGCTGAAGCCGCCGTAGAGAAACCAAACGCCGATGCCGATGCCGGCGATGAGCCCGGCGATGCCGGCGATTGCGTTCCAGTCGCCGCCCGCGAGACGCAGATAGGCGCGCCACGGGCAGCCGAGGAAGACGAGCGCGCCGATCATAGCGAAGAAGCCGAGCGCGAAGCGCACCATCGGCGACGAGCCGCCGCGCGGCCTGTACTCGGAGAAGGCGAGCGCCGAACCGAAGGCCCCGAGGATGAAGCCCGCGATTTCGGGGCGCAGATACTGGACAATCGCGGCGCGGTGCAGCCCGAAGGCCCCCGCGATGTCGCGCGTGAAGCAGGCGACGCAGAAACCCATGTTGCCGGGGTTGCCGAATTTTACGAGAAAGGCGGCTATTACGCCCAAAACCAGCCCCGCAACCGCCGGGCCGTTCTTTGACATAAGCAGACGATCCATTTGCTTTTACCTCCAATTATGTTCGGAATATAAAATCGAAAACAACGGACGAAACGCACGGGCGGGACTGCCGCGCACAATACGGCAGCGGCGGCAACTTCGCGCCTCCAAGCGCGCGGACGTACGCAGAAACCGGCGATTCGTCCTTCGCTTACAAATAAAGGGGGAAAATATGCGAGAGCGCGCCGCGGCAGACGACAGACCCGTTACACGAGCCGATACCGGCAAATCACGTCATCTGGCCACTCTCCCTTCCGGCCGAAAACGTCCGGCCACATGATTATGATAGTCACAAACGGCGCATTTAGCAATGATTTCAGAAAATTTGCGGTTGTGCGCAGGCATAATAAAAAGGAAAAGTAAGGTGAAAGCGAAAACCTTTTGACGTACTTGTCTTTATCAAGCTTTGACAATATACTTAAAGTATACTAACGCAGACACACAGGAGCGGCGGAAGCGATGGCGCAGAGCGTCAGGATAGAAATCAACGAAGGCCATAAGCTATATAAATACTGCGACAGGCTGACGAAGGCCGCGGGCGCGCTGTGGAACGCGGCGCTGTCCCGAATCACGCACGGCGCGGCTATGTGCGGAAAGCGTGAGAGCGTAATGACCGCCGCGGAACGGCGCGTGTGGAACGAGCTCATGGCAGTCCTCCCAATTATCAGAAGCGAGCCGTGGTTCGTCGTCAGCCCGGCGGTATTCCTCGACTCTGTCTTCATGAACGACTTTTTGGCCGCCATAGGCTGTGAGGAATATGTTTTCCCGTTCCTGCCGCGCAGCTCGGCGCGGTACACAGTGAAGAACGCCGCCGCGGCGGTACGCAGCTACCGCAAAGCGCTAGAGGCTTACGAGAAAAGCAAGAAAAAGCCTCAAATCAAGCCGCAGCCGCCCAAAGAGTCAAAGCGCGGAGGCCGCTGCTCCGTCACCATACACAGAGACGAATGCGCATATCACGCATGGAAACGAAGAAACGGCGAAGAGGCGCGGCGCATAGGCCTGCCGCTTGCGAAACGAAAACGGCGCTTCGATATCAGCGGCGCAGACGTGCCGGGGCAGCTGGCGCAGGTGACGATAACTCCGAAAGGCGGCGGCTTTGAGCTTATTCTCGCCTTTGAGGAAGAGATTCCCCCTCCGGCGGCAAAAAACGACGGCGCGCCCTCCTATGAGCCCCCTGTCGCGGACTGCCGCTCCGCCGCGGCTGGACAGAACGCGGCAGGTTCCGCGCTTCGCGTCGAATGGGACGACTCGCTCCCGAACGCGCTGCGCGTCTGCGCAATCGACACTGGAACGGATAATTTAGCCGCGATTACGAACAACGTCGGTGAACCGTGCTTCCTGCTCAAAAAGGAAATGCTGAGCGGCGAACTCTCGCGGCTGCGGAACGAGATAAAACAAATGCGCGGACTGCCCCGCGTAAAGCCGCACATAATCGCGGTGGAAAGGGGCAAGGCCGCCGCGCTCCTGAACACTCGCGAAATCCACCGCACTCTCGACATGGCGGCGAAAATCATAATCGACTGGTGCGCGCGCGTGGAAACGGGCACGATTTTCTGCGGGACCGCCGCGCTGCGCAGACAACTGGTGCGAATCGACACGAAGAGCAACGCGAGCTTTTACGCGAGCGTCTATAATTTCATCTCCGCCGTACTGATTGATAAAATACGCAGAAAAGCCGCTGCCTCGGGCATCCAGTTCGTTGCTGTGGACGAGGCGTACACGTCGCTCGCATCGTTCCCGGACGGCGACGCGATACCGTCGGCGAACAGCGGCATCATAGAGGCCGTTTTCTCCGGCAAACGAGTGACGCAGGACAAATACAGAACAGCGGACGGAACATATATCCACGCCGACCTAAACGCGAGCGCGAACATAGCGCGCAAAGCCTGCCCCTCCGCCTTCGCCGGAGAGCACACGCCGCCGGATTTCGACAACATCATTGTGATAACGGATCCGTTTACGCAGAGGATGTAGATTAAGGAAGCTCTGTCGATATGCCGCCCAAGCAATACGAAAAGGTCCGGCGACAAAAAACGCTTAACGCCGCATCGAGCAGACTGTTGGGACAAAGCCGCGGCGCGACGGGCATCACGCGGACGTTGTCAATTCTGCGGCGGCGTGTTAGATTCGGCACGGCGCTCGCAAACGTTTTGCAGGATAAAATCTCGGGGAGGAATAATTCATGATTCGTTGGTCAATCGAGGACGAAAACGGCTGCGAAGGATTTTTCGAGAGCAAATTTTTCCGCAACGACGAGAACGGCGGCGAATTTAGTATTTACGGGGCGGGGCAGGAGTTGAAGGAATGCGCCGAAAAATGCGTCGAGGCATTCAACGGCCTGCCGGAACCGACGATAGACGAGATTTGTGAAAAGCTCGCCGCCGCCGCGCGCGAAGAGGTCGAGGAGGAAGGTTTCGAGCTGCCCGCGCTCGACGGCCCGCGCGGTATTTTAAACTACTGCTGGTTCAACGCGATATACGTGGACATGGCAGGAAAAGACGACGAAACCGCCTACGCGGTCGAAGGCGAAGGCGACTGGGGCGCGCCGACCGGCTTCGTCATAAGAGGCGGCAGGGTAATCTACGCGGGCGGCGATTATCTGGATTACATACAAAACGCGTAGCCGCGCGCGCAAATGTCAGGCCGCCGCAGGCAGGCAAAATACAGGACGAGCGGAGCAAAGCGCCCGCTCGTCCTTCTTTTTACCTAAAAGGCAGAAACATCCGCCGTTTTTTCTACATCGCCGCCCTAAATATCTTCTCCATATCCTCGGCGGAGAGCTTTTTCATCGTGCCTACGCCGCCTTCAAATTTTGCGGCGCATTTTTCCGCCATTTCTTTGAGCTGCGCGCCGGTGGGCTCTATGCCGAGCTCGCGTATCGTGACGGGCATTTTCAGATCGCGGTAGAACTCTTCCATCGCGGCGATGCCTGCGAGCGCCGTCTCTTCGTCCGTCGCGGCGGGCTGCAGGCCCATGACTTCCGTCGCAAACTGCGCGAAGCGCGCGGGGTTCTCTTTATAGACGTAGCGCGCCCAGCTTCCCCATACCGCGGCGAGCCCCGCGCCGTGCGCGACGTCGAATATCGCGCCTATTTCGTGCTCAAGCTGGTGCGTCGCCCAGTCTCCGCCGTCGGTGCCGCAGCCCGTTAGTCCGTTGTGCGAGAGGCTGCCCGCCCACATCACTTCGGCGCGCGCGTCGTAGTTTTCCGGCTCGGACACAAGTATTTTCGCGTTCCTGATAACGGTGCGCATCAGCGCCGCGGCTATGCCGTCGGTGAGCTCCATGCGTCCGCCGCCGCCGAACCAGCGCTCCATCGTGTGCATGAGGATGTCCACGCAGCCGCAGGCCGTCTGGTACGCGGGCAGGGTCATCGTCAGCTCGGGGTTCATGACGGCGAATTTCGGGCGGCAGAGGTCGTTGCCGTAGCCGCGCTTCGTTTCGGTCGCTTCGTCGGTTATTACGGAGGAGCAGCTCATTTCGCTGCCGGCCGCGGCTATGGTAAGGACGGAGCCTACGGGCAGGCAGGCGCGCGGCACGCGGATGCGCGCATAGAAGTCCCACACGTCGCCGCGCTCTTCGTCTGCGGCGCCGTATGCTATCGCCTTCGCCGAGTCTATAACGCTGCCTCCGCCGACGGCGAGGATGAAGTCGACGCCCTCGCGGCGGCAGAGCTCTATCCCTTCGTTGACGAGCGAAAGGCGCGGGTTCGGCACGACGCCGCCGAGCTCGACGAAGCTGACGCCAGCCTCGCGCAGCGACTCGCGTATCCTGCCGAGCAGCCCGGTGCGTTCGGCGCTGCCGCCGCCGTAGTGGAGCAGCGTCTTTTTGCAGCCGAGTCCGGCGACGAGTTCCCCGGTCTTATTTTCAGCTCCGCGTCCGAACACTACCTTGGTCGGCGTGTAATATGTGAAATCCTCTATCATCGGAAATTTTTCCCCCTCGCGCGGTATTCGCGCAGAATTTTCTTGCCGTCTTAAATTATAGCGTGAAGCAGCAAAAGCGCGAGAGCCCCTAATTTTGCGCCGCACGCGCGCCGCCGCGCGCTCTCCGCTATAATAATGGCGTGTCAGTACCTTTCGAAAGGAGGCGCGTCGCATGAAGCGCGCTCGTAAATTTACCGCCGCGGCGGCGTTTCTGCTTTTTCTCGCGGGCTTCGCGCTTCCGCGCGGAGCGGAGGCCGTCCGCCTTACGATAGATATTCCGTCCGTGACTGAGACGGTGCTCGAGTCCGGGCGCGACTTCTACGTCGCGGGGCACATAGACCGCGAGGGCGTGCCCGCGGCGGAAATGCCGCTCGACATCCGCGTCGAGGTCGCGGACGCGGGCGAGATGCGCGACGGCATACGCAGGCCGGTGCGCGTCGTCGAAAGCCGCGTCGGCAAAAGCGGCGTGACGGAGCCGCGCGACATACTCTTCGACTGCGCGGGGATCGCGCCGTGGGTGAAGCTCGCGCGCGAGGAGCTTGCGGCGTCGCCGCCGCCGGAGCTCGTCTTCCGCGCCGAAGCGCCCGCGTCGTTCCGCGACCCGCGCGTCAAGGCGGCGGTGACGGAGGAGCGTTACGCGGCGCTCGTGCAGGGCGGCGCGACGAAGGAATGCGGCGGCGATTATTCTAAAATTTACGACACGGACCTCGAATGGAACTACTTCCGCGTAACGGCCCTCGCGCTGCACGAGGGGTGCGTCGTCGCAGAGGTTTACAAGGACGTTATGCTCGGCTCCGTGCCGGACAAAATTCTGGCGCGCTTCTCGCCGCCGGAGCATTTCGCCAAGGCCTCGGCGCTCGCGCGCGAGCGCGGCTGGCGCATGTATCTCGACCCGTTCCCGGGCTACTGGAACGCGGGGCTGCCCGCGCCGTGCGAGATACCTGTCCGCTGGCGCGCGAACGACGCACTGGAATATTCCTCCGGCTTCGTCCACGCCGTGATTTACAACATCTCGGAGAGCAGCGCCTCGCAGAGCGTGGAGCTCGGGCGCATCGCCTTCGACGGGCGGATGTTCCGCAGCGACGAGGTGCTCTTCTACGTCTACGACATCGGCGAGCCGTCGCTGGCATACGAGGGACGCGAGGGCGAGGCGCGCCGCGAAGGGGAGCTGGTGCGTCTCGCGGAGGGCGAGAGGCTGCGCTTCTCGCGCGCGGAAATCGGCGAGCGGCCCGAAAAATACTTCCCTCGCGAAAACGCGGGCCGCGTAGACTGGAACGTCTACAACTCCGTCGCCTTCCGCCCCGGCGAGGCCGTGACGCTCTACGGCGTCGTGACGCCCATCCAGCCGATGCTCTCCGAGGTCGAGCCGAACGACGACGGCACATATACGATTAACAACAGAATAAAAACGCTGCGCCTGTGCGCCGAGGAAATCAGCCGCGGCGAGGTGATAATCGACGAATTTCCCGTCGGCCTCGAACGCTTCTACGACAACGCCGCGCCAGACGCCGCCTCGCCCTCGCTATACGAATTCCGCAGCACGCTGCGCCTGCCGAAGCGCGAAGGCAAAAGCCTCTACACAGTGACGACGCAGTGCTTCGACGCGCACGGCGAAGCGGTAGAGGGGACGGAGACGATTTTCTATCTCTGGGTGCGGTGAAGGAGAATTCCGAAAATGAATGAAGCGGACGAAAAAGTATTTCCATTCGCCGACGCGCCGGACACGGCGGCTATTGTCTGCCGTCATGTTTTGGAGGAGGGCGCGCCTGTAACCTACGTCTCGCACGACGAGGACGACGGCATGTGGCAGTTCCTCTGCGGCGGTTTGCACGAGACGGCGGACGCGCGGCTCGTCTCGCTTTACTCCGTCTGGAAGCGCGACGAATCCGTGGGCGGGTTGTGCGAAATGCCGCCTGGATTCTTCGCATGGCGCTCCTGTGTGGAGGACGGGTGGCGCGTCGGGAAACGGCGAAGCGCCGGACACGGCGGATTAAGGCCGAGGGCCGTTCGCAGGCGAAGAAACTAAACGGCCCGATAAACCTGCGGGCGGGGCGGGATTTTTCAGAGAAAATACGCAGAACGAAACGGCGGCGCGCAATTTTACGGCTCGCCGCCGTTTCGTATCGCGCGATATAATTTATCAGAAAAAGCATAACGAAAGCGGGGCGGCGCGGATGGAGAGAGCGGTCAGGATTGCGAAAAAGCTTCTGCCTTTTGCCGGCGCGGCGGTGTTTCTGCTCGCCGTTTACGCGATACACAGGGAGCTCGCGGGCGTGCGGCTGTCGGAGCTGCGCGCGGCTTTTGCGGAGACCGGGGCGGAGGACGCGGCGCTTGCGCTTCTCGCGGTCGCGCTGAATTACGCGGTGCTCGCGGCGAACGAGGCGCTCGCTGTCGCGGAGGGCGGCGGCGGGCTGCCGTGGCGCAGGACGGCCCCCGTTTCGTTCATCGCGAACGCCGTCGGCTTCAACCTCGGCGCGTCCGCGATTTCCGGCGGCGCGGTGCGCTGGCGGCTTTATTCTGCGCTGGGGTTCGACCCGGTGCGCATCGGGCGCGTCATAGCCTCGACGCAGGCGGCCTTCGTCCTCGGTCCGGTGACTGCGGGCGCGCTTGCGTTCATAATCGCGCCTGACGCTGTTTTCGCGCGCGCGGCTTGGCTCGGCTCCGCGCGCTGGCTGCTCGCGGCGCTCTGCCTCGCCGTTCCCGCCGCGGCGTTCACCTTTTCGTTCCACGGCTCGATTCCGTGGATAGAGGGGCAGAGGCTCGCCCTTCCGTCGCCGCGCGGCGTCGCGGCGAAATGTCTGCTCGGCTTTCTAGATATAGCAACGGCCTCGCTTGTGCTCGGCTTCGCGCTGCACGCGGAGGGCGCGCCGTTTTTCGCGCTCTTCTCGGCCTACGCGCTCTCGGCGCTGCTCGGCTCGCTGAGCCAGATCCCTGGCGGCCTCGGCGCATTCGACGTGACCTTCATGCTGCTGATGTCGCCCTTCTGCGGTCACGCGCATATCGTGAGCGCCCTGTTGCTCTATCGCTTTTTATACTACATCGTGCCGCTTGCGCTTGCGACGGCGCTCCTTCTCCTGACGGAGCTGAACGGGCGCTTCGCCGGAGCGCTCGGACGGATAAGCTTCTTCCTGCCGGACGCGGCGGCGCTCTGCACCTTCGTCGCGGGCGTCTGGCTGCTCGTCTCCACGGGCGTCGCCCTGCCGCCCGACGGCGCGGCGAAGCTCGCGGCATTCCCGCTGCCTCTGCTCGAAGCGTCGCATTTCATGCGCAGCCTTGCGGGGACGCTGCTGCTCTTCCTCGCGTGGGGCGTCGCGCGCAGGCTTAAGTCGGCGTGGCGTGCCGCGGTCGCCGTTCTCGCGCTTTCGCTGCTCATAACGATGATAGGGCCCTTCCGCCCGATACGGACGGCCTTCCTGCTTCTGCTGCTCGCCGCGCTTTTCTTCTCGCGCCGCGAGTTTTACCGCCTTTCGTTCTTCTCGAACCCAGGCCCCGCGTGGAGCGCCGCGATTCTGGCCGCGGCCTGCGCCGCGCTCTGGTGGGGCTTCTTCTCGTACCGCACCGTTGAGTTCCGCGGCGATATGTGGTGGATATTTACCTTCACCGAGGGCGCGCCGCGCTTCCTGCGCGCAGCGGCGGGCGCATCCTTCACGCTGCTGGCGGCCTTCCTCGTGCTCTGGCTGCGCCCCGCGAAGCTGCGCATGGACTGCCCCACGCCGGAGAAGATACGCGAGCTCGTCGCCGCGTCGGGCGACAGCGAGGCGGCGCTCGCCCTGCTCGGCGACAAGCGCTTCTTCATGTCCGCCGACGGCAGGGCCGCCGTCATGTACGCCGTCTCCGGCTCCTTCTGGATCTCGATGGGCGACCCGATAGGCGACAGGGAGAGCGTCCCGGCGCTGATATGGGACTTCTGCGAGGCGGCGGACCTGCGCGGCGCGAGCGCGGCCTTCTACGAGGCGGGCGGCGACTGGCTGCCGGTCTACGGCGAGGCCGGGCTCAAAATTTCGCCGGTCGGCGACGAGGCGCGCGTCGACCTCTCCGAGATGACCGGAGAGCTCGAAGGGCCGAAGTGGCGCAAGCTGCGCCCGATAAGGAAGCGCGCCGCCGCGGACGGAATTTCCTTCCGTGTCGTAGAGGGCGCGGAGCTCGACGCGGTTATGCCGCGCCTTGCGGAAATATCGCGCGAGTGGCTCGAAAGCGTCCACGGCGGCGAAAAGGGATTTTCTCTCGGATTCTTCGACGAGGGCTACATGCGCAACTTCCCCGTCGCCGTGGCGGAGAAGGAAGGCGCGATATTCGCCTTCTGCAACCTCTGGCTTGGCGGCGACGGCTCCGAACTCTCGGTCGACCTCATGCGCTACGGCAAAGACGCGCCGCGCGACATAATGACGTGGCTCTTCCTCGAAGTCATGCTCTGGGGCAAGGCGCGCGGCTTCCGTTGGTTCCGCCTCGGCATGGCCCCGCTCTCGAACCTCGACCCCGACAACTCGCTATTCGAGCGGCTCGGCGGCTTCATCTACGAGCACGGCGAACATTTCTACAACTTCAAAGGCCTGCGCCAGTACAAGGAAAAATTCAGCCCCGAATGGCGCCGCCGCTACCTCGTCTACAAAGACACCTTCGTCCTCCCCGCGCTCGTATCGCAGCTAGTGCGCCTCGTCTCGTCGAAGCGCGGCCCCGGCTGCGGCTGCGGGGCGTGACGGCGGAGACGCGAAGGTGTGTAGCGGGAATATGAATTGTTATTTTGACCGAAGCTTGGCGGCGCAATATAAAAGCGTATCGCAGAAGATCCGTGTAATGACCGAGGCGTGGGTGACGGAAAATATCGCCTGTCCGCGCTGCTGGGGCTCCAGGCTCGCGCATCTCCCGCAGAATACGCCGCTCGGCGATTTTTCATGTCCTCCGTGTGGCAGTCAGTACGAACTGAAAAGCAAGCGCGGTAAAGTCGGACGTAAAATCGTCGGCGGCTCATACGATAAATGTATCGAACGTGTAATGAGCAATGACAATCCAGACTGGCTGGTGATGAGCTACGACGCGGCGGAGCTCTGTGTGAAAGATCTGTGGTTTATCCCGAAGCATTTCTTCGTGCCGGAGATCATTGAAAGGCGTAAGCCGCTTTCGGAACACGCAAAGCGCAAAGGCTGGATCGGCTGCAATATCCTGTTCGACGAAATCCCCGCGCAGGGGCGTATAGCGCTGGTCAGCGGACGCATCCCCGCGGCGAGATTGGATGTCGAGCGGCGCGTCAAGCTTGCGGAAAAGCTGTATACGGGCAACCTCGGCGTTCGCGGCTGGCTCATGGACGTGCTGACCTGCGTCAACAAAATACCGGACGAACGCTTCACTCTTAGCGAAATATATGGATTTGAAGCGGAGCTTCAGGTCAGGCACACCGGCAACAACAACGTCCGCGCTAAGATACGCCAGCAGCTTCAGCTGCTGAGGGACAGAGGGCTGCTGGAGTTTGAGGGCCGCGGCGTATACGTCAAAAAAGCGCGCGGCTGACGCAGCTCATTTACTTCGCGTCCATCCCGTTGATTATTCAGCGCGGCGAATTTCGTGCGGTGCTGCAAGTCGGCCTTGCGCACGACGGCGGCGAGGCGTCATGGGCAGAACGCCGTCGCCTAGGCGCTGCGTTTGAGCGCCGCGCAGCGCATTTCTATTGCAACCTATATCTCGCGCGTTGGCAAAATTTAAGGCCGGGGGCTTCGCTCTCCGGCCTGTCGTGTGCTGCGGCGCGCGCGTGTTTTTTACTGCGCGGGCTGTTTTTTTGTGCGCCGAGAGCGGCAGGCCGCTGGCGCCTATGTTGTCGGGGTCGTTCTCCTTGAGGAAGACGAAGATTATATCCTTCGGCAGCCTCAGTATTTTCGACGCGCTTTCGGTCAGCTCGGCGATGAGCTGCGTTTTCTGTTCTTTCGTGAGCTTTGCGGCTTCTACCGTAATCGCGGGCATTTTGTAAAATCTCCTACCGTTCCGTTATTTTGCGGGCTGCGCGCCGAGTCGGTCGCAGAGCTCGAGCGGCGTGACGCGGATGACTTTCTTCGAGACCGCCATATCTTTAGTCGTCTCTATGTATTTTTTGAAGTGCGGCGTCGCACAGTGGGCGTCGTAGGCCGCGTCGTCCGTGTACATGTCGAAGAAGGTGAGCTTGTTCGGGTCCTCGGCGTCGGCGACCATGTAGAGCGCTATGACGCCGGGCTCGACGCGCAGAGACTCGCGCATCTCCTCGCGCACGGCGGCGAGGAACGCTTCGCGGCACTCGGGCTTGAGCACTATCTCTGCCATGTTGACGCGCGGGGCTTTTTCTTCGGCGAGCGCCGTTCCCGCGAACGGCAGCGCGAGCGCGGCGGCGCAGAGCAGAGCTAAAATTACGTTTTTCATAGAAAATCTTCCTCCTTGAATTTTTCGCGCGGCGGGTGATTTCGGCGCGCGCTGTAAAAATATGCCGGGCGCTCGCGCGTCCGGCTGTTTTGCGTTGTTTCGCTAGTCGAGCGAGACGAGCTTGTATTCGCCCGTTCCCATGCCGAGCTCCTTCATGTAGGAGAGCTGGCGCAGGCCGTGGCGGCTTTCTATGCGTTCGCGCAGGCCGCCGTCCTTGTTCTCGGGCAGCGCGTATATCATGTCTATCGTCGCCTGGTCGACGGCGAGCAGGCTCGTCGAGCCGAGGATGCCGATGTCGGCGAGGGCCGGAGCCGCGGCGCTCGAGCCCGCACAGTCGCAGTCGACGGACATGTTCTTCATGACGTTGATGAAGGTGATGCGCTTGCCGAAGTGGTCGACGACGGCCTTAGCGGATTCCGTCATCGCTTCCATGAATTCGTCCTGCGTGCGCCCCCACTGGCTGCCGTCCTTCGCGTGGATCATCCGCTTGCCGACCTTGCCGTCCGCGCAGCCGATGCCGATGTTCTTGAGCGAGCCGCCGTAGCCGCCCATCGTGTGGCCCTTGAAGTGCGTGTAGACGACCATCGAGTCGTAGTCCGTGATGCTACGCCCCATCGACATTTCGGTGAAGTGCTTGCCGCCCTTGACGGGGAGCATGACGGTGCCGAACTCGTCCATTATATCGACCTTGCAGAAGTCGAAGCCGTTGGTCTTGAGCGTCTCGCGGTGTCCCTCGGTGGTCTGGCGCGGGCTTGAGTAGTAGACGTTGGTCTCGACTATATTGCTGTTCGGGATGTGCTCGACGAGCGCCTTCGCCATCGGCAGGGGCAGCAGGTTCGGCCCGTTCGGCTCGCCGGTGTGGAGCTTTACCGCGACCTTGCCAGTGATGTCCGCGCTGATTTTGTCGTAGATTTTGAGCAGTCCCGCGGGGCTGATGTCCTTCGTGAAGTAGACGACGGGAACGTCCGCCTCCGCGCCGAAGGCCGCGCCTCCCGCGAGCGCGACCGCAGCCGCCGCCGTGAGGCCGAGCAGCCGTTTGATGAATTTTTTCATGCAACGCCCTCCTTTAGGATTTTTTCGTGAAATCTGTGCCGCTATGGTAATGCTTGAAGCGCACTCGAAGTCAAGCGCCGCGCCGTTATTTCTGCTGCCCGGCGACCTCTGCTACGCAGCCGAGCGCGTTGAGCGTCCGCGGGAAGCCCATGTAGGGGAGGCACTGGGTTATCGCCTCTATCATCGTCGTCTCGTCGTTGCCTACGTTGAGGTTCGCCTGCACGTGGCTCTTGACCTGGCTTTCGCAGCCGCCCTGCGCGGAGATTATGCAGAGCGTCAGGATTTCGCGCGTCTTTATGTCGAGCGCGCCGCGCGTGTAGAAGTCGCCGAAGCACATCGATGCGAGGTATTCGGCTACGTGCTTGCGGTTCTCCGGCGAGCTTTGGTACATTCCGTCGAGCCCCGCGGGGAAGATGGATTTCTGCGTGAGGGAACCCTTTTCGCCGCGGTCGGCCTCCGTCACCGTCGCGACGCTCTTCGGCAGCGCGGCCTTCTTTTCGCGGAGCGCCTCGTTCATCTTGTCCGCCGCCGCGAGCGCCTTCGAGAAGCCTATGTAGGGCGCGCACTGGTAAATCGCCTCTTGAATCTCCTCGGCGGTCAGCCCCGCGTTGACGGCGGCCTTGACCTGCGCCTTGAGCTCGTCGAGCGTCTGGTTCACCGTCAGCACGGAGAGCGTGATGAGCGCGCGCTGTTTGTCGGTCAGCACGCCGCGCCGGTAGATGTCGCCGTAGATGAAGTTCGTCGCCATTTTGCCAAGCTCGCCGCCGTTTTTGTAGAAATCGCCGTCGCCGCCCTTGAAGAGCTCATTGAACTTCGCCTCCGCAGCCGCCGCGCGGTTCCTCGTCCCTATCTCCTTCGCCCACCGCGGGGCCTCCTCCGCGAAGCACGCGCCCGCGCACATAAGCGCCGCGAGAAGCGCCGCCGCCATGACAATCAAAATTTTCGCCTGCATGTAAATTCCTCCTTAGAATACTGCTTTTGCGAAAATCCTAAAATCTGGAGGCGGCTCCATGTCAAGAGCGCGCGGCGATTTTACAAAAAAATGCGCGCCCCCGCGGGCGCTTCGGAGCGTTTCCCGCGGGGGCGCGTTTATTGGGAGGGTGGATGCGCTAGAGCGTTACGCCGTCTTTGAAGATGGCGATTTCGCGGAAGCCCATCTGTTCGCTTTTCGTCTGTTCGCCGCCCGCTACGCGGAGGACGAGGCCGAAGAGGCGCTTCGCGGCTTCCGTTATCGGCTCGCCGTCGGCGACAGGGCCGGCGTCGAAGTCTATCCAGCCCGATTTTTTCGCGGCGAGCTGGCTGTTGCTCGCAATTTTGATGGTCGGCGCGGGCGCTCCGAAGGGCGTGCCGCGTCCCGTCGTGAAGAGGATTATGTGCGCGCCCGCGGCGGTCATCGCCGTCGCGGAGACGAGGTCGTTGCCCGGGCCGTAGAGCATGTTGAGGCCGTGCGCAGTGACCGCGTCGCCGTAGCCTATAACGTCGGCTATCGGCGCGCTGCCGCCCTTCTGGACGCAGCCGCAGGACTTGTCCTCGAGCGTCGTGATGCCGCCTTTTTTGTTGCCGGGCGACGGGTTTTCGTAGACGGTCTCGTGGTGGCTGATGAAGTAGTCCTTGAAGCTGTTGAGCATATTCGCGGCCTTGTCGAAGACCTCGCGGCTGACGCAGCGGCTGAGCAGCATTCCTTCAGCGCCGAACATCTCGGGCACTTCGGTGAGCACGGTGCTGCCGCCGCGCGCAATGACCATGTCGCTGAAGACGCCGACGGTCGGGTTCGCCGTGACGCCGGAGAGGCCGTCGGAGCCGCCGCACTTCATGCCTATGACGAGGCCGCTGACTGGGACGGGCTCGCGCTTGAACTGCGAGGCGTACGCGGCGCACTCTTCAAGCAGCGCGCGCCCCGCGGCGAATTCGTCCTCGACGTCCTGGCAGGTGAGGAATTTTATCCGCTCCGGGTCGTAGTCGCCGAGCTCCGCGACGAACTGGTCGTGCTGCAAATTTTCGCAGCCGAGGCTGAGCACGAGCACAGCGCCCGCGTTGGGATGGCGCGCGAGAGCCGCGAGCAGCTTGCGCGTCTGCGCGTGGTCTGCCCCGGTCTGGCTGCATCCGTAGGGATGCGTGAAGGCGTAGAGTCCTTCGACGCTGCCCGCAACGAGGTCCTGGCTGTCGGCGGCGAGCTTCTTCGCCACGTCGTTGACGCAGCCGACGGTCGGGATTATCCATATTTCGTTGCGCACGGCGACGCGTCCGTCCCTGCGGCGGAAGCCCATGAAGGTCTCGGGCTCGACGCGCTCGACGGCGGGAACCGCAGGCTCGTAGCTGTATTCTTCCTCGCCCGAGAGGTTCGTGCGCATGTTGTGCGTGTGTACCCACGCGCCCGCGGCTATGTCCGCCGTCGCGTGGCCTATCGGGAAGCCGTATTTTACTACGGGCTGCCCTTCAGCTATCGCGGCGAGGGCTATTTTATGCCCCTGCGGAATCTCTTCCGCCGCGGTGACGGCCCCGCCGCCGACGAGCAGGGTTTCGCCCGCGGCGACGGGGTGCAGCGCGACGGCTACGTTGTCGCGCGGATTTATGCGGATGAGCTTCGTCATGAAGCCGCGTCCCTTACAGGCAGGAGGCGTAGGCCGCCTTCGCGCCCTCGGCGCGTATCTCCTTGAGGTCCGCGAGCACGGTTTCCTCGAGGCCCGCTATCTCCGTCAGATCCTGGTCCCACATCTGCTTGTTCGTGAGGACGGCATGGACGAGCTGCTCCGGCGTGTCGTTCCTGTGCTCCCAGTAGAACTCGAGCGCCCAGCGGTCGTCGCTGACTGTGTAGGTGTTGCCCTTCGGTCGGCGGCAGACGAGCCCCTTGTCGGTGAGCTCCTGCACGTCGTTGGAATAGAAGGCGATGTAGGCGGCGAGGCTCATCGTGAGGCAGACGGGCAGCTTGCCGTTGATTTTGATGTAGTCGAGGAAGCTCGGCATGTTACGCGCCTTCCATTTTGAGGTGGAGTTGAGCGAGATGCTCATAAGCTCGTGGTCGACGAAGGGGTTGTTGAAGCGGTCCTCGACGGCCGAGGCGAACTCTTCGAGGTCTTTCTTGTCGAGCGGCAGAGTCGGGATGACCTCTTCGTGGAGCATTTTGTTCATGAAGCCCTTCACGTCTTCGTCGTGCATGCAGTCGCGCACGATGTCGAAGCCCGCGAGGTACGCGCCGAGGACGAAGCCGGTGTGGGCGCCGTTGAGTATGCGCACCTTGCGTTTCTTGTAGGGCGTAACGTCGGGGACGACGATGCAGTTGAGGCCGGATTTCTTGAACGGCAGCTGCTCTTCGAGCCACGCTGGGCCTTCGATGTTCCATACGCCGAAGACTTCGCCGACGTCTATGAGTTCGTCGTGGTAGCCGTTCTCTTCGTCGAGGCGAGAGGCCTCCGCGGGGTCTTTGACGCGGCCCGGCACGATGCGGTCGACGAGCGTCGAGCAGAAGGTGCATTCGCCGCACCATTTGGCGAAATCTTCTTCAAGCCCCCACTGAGCGATGTACTGCTTCACGCACTTTTCGAGCTCTTTCCCGTTGTTGTCGATGAGTTCGCAGGAGAGTATCACGACGGGCTTTTTGCCGGCCTGCCAACGCTTGTAGAGCACCTGCGTGAGCTTCGCCGGGAAGGACGAAGGCGGGCAGTCCTCTTTGCCGCATGCGGGGTCGTATACTATGCCGGCTTCGGTGGTGTTCGAGACGATGTACTCGAGGTCGTCGGAGACGGCGACTTCCATCATCGCGTCGTAATCCGCCTTCTCATAGGGGTTGAGGCAGCGGCTGACCGAAGATATGACGCGTTTGCGGTCGACCTTCTCGCCGTTTTCACGTCCGCGCAGGTAGAGCGTGTAGAGCCCCTCCTGCTCGTTTATCTGCTTCGCGAGTCCCGGCGCTATCGGCTGCACGAGGACGGCTTTGCCGTTCCATCCCGCGCGCTCGTTGGACATGTCGAACCAGTAGTCGGCGAAGGCGCGGAGGAAGTTGCCTTCGCCGAACTGCAGAATCTTCTCCGGCGCTTTTTCGAGTATGTAGCCTTTGTAGCCGGAGCGTTTGAGAACGTCATAATTGAGTCTTTCCATGATTTTTCACCTCAATAAGTCAAGCGAGGCGCAGCGGAAAATCCGCCGCACCCCGCGGTAATATTTGGATTAGTCTCCGAGAAGCATCAGGATTCCCGTTGAGAAGACCGGGACGTAGGTTATGAGCAGCAGGTTGATGACGAGCAGGATGTAGAACGGTACCGCTTCCTTGATAAACGCGCCAGTTTTGCAGCCCGTTATGCCGCAGGTGACGAACATCAGCGTTCCCATAGGCGGCGAGAGCGCGCCTATCGCGTTGTTGAAGATGTAGGTCATCGCGAACTGTATCTCGTTGATGCCGTAGGCCTGCGCGATCGGGTGGAGCAGCGGAACGAGGATTATCATCGAGGCGTTTCCTTCGATGAACATTCCGACGATGAGCAGGAATATGTTCACTATAAGAAGGAAGACGTACTTATTGTCGATGGTCGAGACTATCCACTCCGTAAGCTGCTGCGGGAGGCGCTCCTTCGTCAGCACCCACGAGAAGACGCCCGCCGCCGCTACGATGAGCATTATCGACGAGGTCGTGCATACGGTCTCCTTGAAGCCCTTCTTCATATCCTCCCAGCGCATTTCGCGGTAGATGAAGCCGAGCATGACCGCGTAGACGATCGCCACTGCTCCGGCTTCGGTCGCCGTGAAGACGCCGATGCGGATTCCGCCGATGATGATGATCGGCAGAAGCAGCGGAAGTATCGCGGGCTTGAAGGCCGCGACGTACTCTGGGAAGGTGACGCGCGTCGTGCGTATCGGGGCGTAGCCGCGCTGCTTCGATATTATGCGGACGACTATCATCATCGAGACGCAGAGCAGGAGGCCGACGCCGATGCCCGATATAAAGAGGTCGCCTATCGAGACGTTCGCGATGCAGCCGTAGAGTATCATCGATATTCCCGGCGGGATGAGCGGCGTAATCATAGCCGAGGTGGCCGTGACGACCGACGAGAATTCCTTAGAGAAGCCCTTCTTCTCCATTTCGGGGACGAGCATCTTCGCTTCCATCGCCGCGTCGGCGAGGTTGGAGCCGGAGAGTCCGCCCATGAGCGTGGAGAGGAGGACGTTGACCTGCGCGAGGCCGCCGTACATGCGGCCCGTCATGACTTCGCAGACGTTCATGATGCGCGCCGTGACGCCCGTGTAGTTCATCATGATGCCCGCGCATACGAAGAACGGTATCGCAAGTAGCGCGATGCTTTCGACGCCGGTTATAGTCTGCTGCGCGAAGATTATCGGGTTGACCTTAGGGCTCGCGACGAAGTAGACCGCCGCGCCGCCGAGGACTGAGATGAATACCGGCACTTTAAGGAAGAGAAGCACCAGCATTACGACAGAAGCTGCAAGCAGTATGGTATTCATTATTGCTCAACGGCCTCCTTAGCTTCGGATTTGACGCCCTTGAAGAGCGCGTAGAAATAGCTGATCACCATCAATACGAATGAGACAGGGCCGATGCCGTAGATAAGGGCGTAGGGGATTTTGAGCATCGGCGTCGCGCGTCCGCTTCTTAAGAAAATTCCGATGTAGCCGAGGCTCTGGTAGAAGAGATAGCCGAGCACCACGACGACCACGATGGAGATGAGTATCTCCATGATCTTCTGCATGCCCTTCGGCATGAGGTCGACTATCATTTCGATGGCGACCTGGTTGCCCGCGCGGAAAGCTACGCCCGCTCCCGCGTAGACTATCCAGACCATGCAGGCGAGCTGCACCTCTTCGAGCCATGTGAAGGGCGCGCCGAGCAGATAACGGAAGGGGACTCCGGCGAAGGTGAGGACGATCAGTATCGCGAGGACCACGGATGCGACGATCGTATCCAGATTCCAGAGCACGGCCTTGAATTTGCTCTCTTGATTCATTATTCATCCTCCTTTTGGCGAAAACCGGCGGCATCCTTGGTTCTCCAATTTTGCCGCCGGTTCGCCGACTGTCGTTGAATTTACGTTTGGGGCGTTATTTCGCCGTCTTGCCCATAGCGGCGCAGACCTTCTCGTAAAGTCCGTCGGACCAGCCGAAGGTCTTGCTGTGCTTGTAGAAGTCCTGCGCCTTCGCGCGGAAGCCGTCGAGAACCTCCTGCGTCGGCTCGACGACCGTCACGCCGTCGTCCTTCATCATCTTGAGGTAGTTGGCCTCTTCCTTGGCCTGGACTTCGTTGTTGTACTTGCCGGCTTCGATTCCGGTCTCGACCAGCCACTTCTGCTGCTGCTCGGTGAGGCTGTTGAACCAGTCCGCGGAGCAGACGAGCGTCGTGAAGTTGAGGACGTGTCCGTCGAGTATCAGATATTTGCCGACTTCGTGTAGCTTGCGTCCATAGAGCGTCGCGAGCGGGTTCTCGGCTCCGTCGATGGTCTTCGTCTGCATCGCGGAGTAGACGTCGCCGAGGTCCATGCCCGTCGAGACGGCGCCGAGGCAGTCAAAGCCGTAGGACTGAATCTGGTTGTTGGGGACGCGGATCTTCATGCCCGCGAGGTCCTCTACCTTGTTGACCGGTTTGACGGTGAGCGTGTGGCGTGCGCCGTAGACCCAGTTGGAGACGAGGACCTTGAGTCCCTTCTTCTCAAGCTGCGCGCACTGGTCCTTGTACCAGTCGGACTCTATGAGCTTCCAGCACTGCTCCCAGTTGTCGAAGAGGAACGGAGAGAAGACGATTCCGAAATCGGGCACGCCGTAGTCCGCGTAGAAGGCTCCGTCGGCAAGGGTGCAGACGGGCTCGCCGATGAGCATGGAGTCGATCAGCTCGTTCTTGCTGCCGAGCTGACTGTCGGGATAGGGGGTGATCTTCATCGTGCCGCCGGAGGCCTTGTCGAGCAGCTCGGCCCACTTCACTATTCCCTGTCCGAAGGGCTCCGTGATGGAGTTCTCGAAGCCTATCTGGAGCTCGATCACGTCGTCCGCCGCGAAGGCCGTGCCGCCGAACACGAGGGCGCAGGCGAGAGCCGCGCTGCATACCATAGCCGCAAATTTCTTCAATGACTTCATAACAACTTTCCTTCCTTATATAGAGATTTTTTTTCGCTCCGCCCGCCGCTTGCTAGGCGAAGTCGATTACAACCTTGAGCATCTTTCCGGCGTTCGCCGAGAATTCTTCGAACGCCTTCGGGGCTTCGTCGAGTTTGTAGGTGTTCGTCACTATCTTCTCGAGGTCGACGCCGCCTGCCTTCACGAGGTCGATGAGTTCGAGGAAGTCCTTCTTCATCGCGTTGCGCGATCCGTAGATGTTGAGCTCCTTCTTCTGGATAATCGTGAAGAAGAAGTCGTCGATGTTCTTCTTGGAAACGCCGATGAGCACGACGCGCGCGCCGAAGCAGGCCGCGTCGATGCAGTTCTGGAAAGTGCTGGGCAGGCCGACCGCCTCGATCGTAACGTCGAAGCCGTCGCCGTTCGTCAGCTCCTCGACGCCCTTCGTAAAGGCCTCGGGCGAGGAGTTCAGAAGCTTGTGGTCGAGGCCGAAGGTCTTGAAGGCGTAGTCGAGCTTGTCCTCGGCGACGTCGCAGATGGTGACCTCCGCGCCCTTCGCCTTCGCCGCCACCGCCGCGAGCACGCCGATGGTTCCAGCGCCGACGACCAGCACGCGCTCGCCCGCCTTCACGTCCGCGCGCGAAACGCCGTGCCAGCTGATGCAGAACGGCTCGATAAGCGCGAGCGTCTTCGCGGGCAGCCCCTTGCCGTCGTAGATGCGCTCGACCGGCATCGTGATGTACTCGGCGAAGCCGCCCTCGCGCTGCACGCCCATCGTCTGGTTGTCGGTGCAGGCGTTGACAAGGCCGCGGCGGCAGGAGTAGCACGTGCCGCAGTTGAAATAGGGATTGCAGGTTACGATCATTCCTGGCTTGAGTCCCTTGTCGTTTTCGTCGATTTCGACAATCTCGGCCGCAAGCTCGTGGCCCGGGATGCGCGGGTACGAGACGTAGGCGTTCGCTCCGCGGTACGAGCCGAGGTCGCTGCCGCAAATGCCGCCGTAGAGCATCTTAAGCAGAGCCTCGCCGGGTTTGCGCACCGGCTTGTCGATTTCCTTGACGACGACCTTGCCTGGTTCTTCGATGCAAATTGCTTTCATGGTGATTCCTCCCAACAGTTTTGTAAGAAAAGATTTATTTTCCAATTACTTACAGCTTATTTTCCCGCGACGGGATAAAGCCTCTTTCATACCACAGCGGACGAAGGACGGATTCCTGCGCGCCGCTTTTCCGGCCTTCCGCGGCTACCAGAGATTTCCGTCCTCGTCGAAAGGCATGTACTCCGGCTCGGACTCGATCTCTATATCCGGGTTGGCCTCCGCCTCGGCCCAGTACGACTCCGAGAACATGATGTGCTCCAAATGCAGGCTGTTCGGTATGCGGACGACGCGCGGATTCGACTTGTCTATCTCGTTGCAGCTCTTGATGCAGACCTGTATAGTCTCCCTGTCGCTCTCCATAACGATAGGGATGCGCACGCCGCCGAGGACGGTGCAGGTAATCGCGTTTGGATACATCGACGCGAGGTCGAGCTTGTCGAAGACGCGCTTCGTCGTCGCGCTGGCATAGCCCAGCCCGATGCCGTTGCCGTGCGTCTCCGGGCTTAGGTCGAGCACGGCCACGCGCTGCGCGTCGATGCCACCGGTCGCGTATGGAGTGCAGAAAGTTCCCGTGATGTTGGGGTCCATGCCGTCGCCGCTGAAATTTTTCCCGATATAGTCCACTATCAGCACGTCGCACGAATCGACGCGGATTTTCGGCATGTAGCTGAAAGCCTCTTTCAGCAGCTCCGGCTCCACACGTTCGATGTCTTCGGCCGCGACGGCCGTTATCTTGCAGGTCTCGTCGAAGGCGTTCTCAATTACCGGCACGCCAAAAAGTACCGGCGCGTTCTTCAAAATGCAGCGGCCGTACAGCGGAACGTTCTTCGCCATATTTTTGAAGCCGGCTTCGTGGCACTTCTCCGCGCCGAACTGTTTGCCGAGGCCTATCGCCATCATCTTCATCATGCCGCTCTCGTAAGGGCCGCGGAACGCCGTGTGCGGCTTGACGCGGCAGCCGAGTATTATTCCGTCGGCCTCCGCGGCGTTTTTATCGATGTACACATCGCCGCCTTCGTCGTTGACGCCTATCTTCTTGACCTCCATCGAAGAGACGACGGGGCAGCCGATGTAATCCTCTACGATTCCATAACCGGCCAAGATTTCGCGCTGGCCTTCCGCGGTCGCGCCGCCGTGGCTGCCCATGGCGGGCACGACGAACGGGAACGCCCCGCGCGACTTTACAAAGTCTGCAATACATTTAGTGGTCAGCGCTACGTTGGCGATGCCGCGCGAACCTGCGGTAATCGCGATGCGCATGCCGGGCCGCACGCGCGACGCGAATTTTTCCTCACTCAGCAGTTCTGCGATCACCTGCGGTATGCGCTCAGGCTCGATATGGTCGTGCGAGAACTTCTGCCGCACGCGGAACATTTTCGGTATAAACGTATCTTTCACCAAATCAGCAACCAATGGACGTTCTCTCATAAAAAACCCCTCCGGGTGTTAATAAGCCCCGACCGGTGCTTCGCAAATATCTGCTTCAACACCGGTTCGGGTTCTAAATCTGCGTATCGTCTGACTAATAAACCAAATCCACCAAGAATGTTGAGAGCGGCGGGAAGTAGGTCAGAATAAGGATGTCGATGAAGAAGAGTATATAGAATGGAATAGATTCCTTCATGAAATCCTTAGTAGGACACTTCGTAATGCCGCAGGTTACAAACATCAGCGTTCCCATAGGCGGAGTGAAGGCTCCTATCGTGCAGTTGAAGATGTAGACCATCGCGAAATGTATCGGGTCTACGCCGAAAGCGAGAGCCACGGGATGAAGCAGCGGACTCAAGACTATCATAGAAGCGTTGCCCTCGACGAACATTCCGACGATGATTAAGAAAATATTAACTACGAACAGGAACACATACTTGTTGCTGAAGGCTTCCGTCATCCAGCTAGCGAAGGTCTGCGGAATCTGCTCGCGCGTCAGTATCCACGAGAAGCAGGAGGCGGCCGCGACTATCAGCATTATCGAGCTGGTCGTGGTAACAGTCTCTTTGCAGCCCTTCGCGAAATCGACTACGCTCATTTCGCGGTATATAACGCCGAGCATGAGCGCGTAGACGATGGCGACGGTTCCGGCTTCGCTCGCCGTAAATACGCCGATGCGGACGCCGCCGATGATGATTATCGGCAGAAGCAGCGGAAGAACCGCGGGACGTATTGCCGCCCATTTCTCGCCGACAGACAGCTTCGTCGTGCGTATCGCCGAGTAGCCGCGCTTCTTAGACAGGAAGTGCGTGAAAATCATCAGGCATACGGTCAGGAACAGTCCAGGGCCGATACCGGCGACGAAGAGCTGGCCGACGGAGATGTTGTTGATGCAGGCGTAAATAATCAGCCCAGTTCCGGGCGGAATCAGAGGAACGACCATGCCGGAGGCCGCCGTGATAACGCTTGAGAACGCTTTGGAGTAGCCGTGCGCCTCCATCGCGGGAACCAGCATCTTAGCCTCCATAGCGGCGTCGGCGAGGGACGAACCGGAAAGCCCGCCCATCAGCGTCGAGAGCAGAATGTTGACCTGAGCGAGGCCGCCGGGCATACGCGCCGTCAGTGCGGCGCAGCAGTCCATGACGCGGCGAGTTACGCCGGTGTAGTTCATGAACACGCCAGCCATTACGAAGAACGGAATCGCAAGCAGCGCAAGCCCCTGTGCCCCGGCGAGCACCTGCTGGGCGAAAATCGCCGGGTTGGTCGCCGGATTGCCGACGAAATAAATCGCAGAAGCGGCGAGGACCGAGATATAGACCGGCACCTTAAGGAAAAGCATCACCAATAGAAGGATGCAGGAGAGAGTGATGATGTTCACCGCTTTTTCGCCTCCTCAAATTCTTCGTCCGTTATAGCTTCTATCGTCTCCTGCTCCGTGTAATGGAACCAGTTGACCAGTATAAAGTTGACTACCTGCCAGATGCAGGAGAACGGGACGATGCAGTATATCATGATGTACGATAAATGAAGGACCGCCGTAGTACGTCCGCTGTTTGCAAAGACCATCATGTATTTAATTGAGAGATAACCGAGGAATGCAAGAGTGGCTATCGTTATAAGCAAAATCACGATGTTGATGATGTTTTTGAGCCACTGAGGGAAGTATTCAAAGAATATTTCAATCACCGCGTGGTTGCCGGTGCGGAACGCGGCTCCGGCTGCGCCGAAAATCACCCATACGATCGTCGCGGCCTGAACTTCTTCAATCCAGGTGAACGGGCTGCTGACGACGTAACGGGCGATTACTCCCGAGAAGGTCAGCCCGACCAGCACGCATGCGGCGATCGAGGCGATCACTACGTCAAGGTTCAGCAACATGAATTTCCAATCAATCTGTTGTTTCATGCTAGTAGCCTCCGATTTCAGACAAGAGCTGCTTTATGGTAAAAACGCCGGTTCGACGCCCTTCCTTACGCGGAGAAGGAAGCCCGCGTCGTTTGGCTTCCTTCTCCGTCAACAGCGTTGCCTGCGTTATTTTCCTTCGGCGATCTTTCTGACCGTGTCGTAGAGGCCTTCGCTCCAGCCGAGCGTCTTGGTAGCTTCGTTGAAGAAGGGCTGGGCCGCCTTCACCCACTCAGCCTTTTCTTCCGGCGTCAGGTCGATGACGGTCACTCCGGCGTCCTTCATGCCTTTTTCAGCGGCCGCGGTCGCTTCGTCGTAGAGTTCGTTATTGTAAAGTCCCGCTTCGTCGGCGCACTCCATAAGGACTTTCTGCTGCTCGGGGCTGAGCGTGCTGAAGAATGATTCTCCGCAGATCCACATCGAGGTGGCGAGGATATGCTCGTTCTTCGTCAGATACTTCGCGACTTCCTGGAAGGAACGGTTGTAAAGCGAGCTGATCGGGTTTTCAACGGCGTCGATGGTCTTGCCGCTCATAGCCTGGTAGACGTCGCCCATGTCCATGCCGACCGGCGTGGCGCCGAGAGCCTTGAAGCTGGTGATGGAGAGGTCGTTCGAGGAAACGCGGAGCTTCAGTCCGGCGAGATCCGCGGGCGTGCGAACTTCACGAATAGCGAGGATGTCGCGCGCGCCGTAGATCCAGTTGGAGGTCAGGACGCGGAGGCCGCCGGTCTTCGCGAGCTGGTCGCAGAGGTTCTTGTACCAATCGCTGTCTATGATTCTCCAAAGCTCGTCCCAGTTCTCGAATGCATAGGGAGCGTAGAAAAGGCCGAAGTCGCGCACGCCGTAGTCCGCAAGGAACGCGCCGTCCGCGACGGTGATGATGGCTTCGCCCATGAGCATCTGGTCGATAAGGTCGTTTTTCTTGCCGAGGGTCGAGTTGGGGAAGAGTTTAAGCTCTATCGAGCCGCCGGACTTCTTCTCGACAAGTTCTTTCCAACGCTCCGCCGCCTTAGCCGCAGGTTCCGTGACGGCGTTCTCATAGCCGACGTTGATGCTCACCTTTTTGTCCGCAGCGCTGGCCGCGTCCGCCCCTCCGAAAAACGCGAGGCCGAGCGCCATCGCTCCGCAAAACAGTGAAGCCAAAATCCTTTTCTTCATTGTACCCTTCATCTTAAATCTTCCTTTCCTCTTTTATATATGTAGGTTGAGACAACCTATATATCCATGAATATGTAGAGCGCCCGCCGCCGTTTACCGCACGAAGTCTTCGCAGATGAATCCGGCCCTCTCCGCGGCTGTATGCCGCCCTGCTTTCCAATGCGCGTCGCTCTTATGCCGATTCCTCCAAACATATTTGTTGAGAAAACTTAAAATCAACTTGCACATAACTTGTATATTAGATAGATTACTGTTACAGTATATGCCCCGCGCCTCGGGTTGTCAATTCGTGCGGAGGACTTTCATCAATTTTCACAAGTGCGGACAGCACAAAAGTTTTCGTAAAACGACATACTCGTTATGTGCTTATGATGAAAGCCGCGCGCAGAGGCGGAGGCACGGCGGCGCGGGGCCATAAAAAAGCGGGCCGGCGCTTCCGCGCCCGCCCGCTTTTTTCGTTCTTTCTACTTCCTGTTCAGATGCACCGCGAAGCCCGCAACCTCTCTGTCGAGGTAGGCGACCGTGATGCGTCCGTCTTTTCTCTTTATCGTCTCTTCCACTACGCCGATGCCGAAGCCCGAGAACCACTCGAGAGCGCGCTCGACGGAGAGCGTCTCGATAGCGATGTGTCCCTTCTCGCCGCGGCCCTGCGCCTTCATGAACTCGAAGGACTTGCCGACGAAGGCGGAGCTGTTGCCCTCCTTGAAGGGCATTCCGAGCATTGCGGAGAACATGCGCGCCTCGTCGAGCGCGCAGCACTCGCACTGCGGGTTGATGCCGATGTGGAGGAGCGAGAAGCCGAGTGACAGCAGGCGCGCCTCGCGGCAGAGCGTCTCAATGCGTCCCCAGTCGCCGGCCTTGACCGCGTCCGAGGGAACCATCCAGCTTCCGCCGACCGCGAAGACGTTCGGGCAGGAGAGATAGTCGATGAGGTTCTTCGGGCCGACGCCGCCGGTCGGGATGAAGGAGACCTTTCCGCCGTAAGGGCCGTTGAGCGCCTTGAGCATCGCGACGCCGCCGGACTGCTCCGCGGGGAAGAACTTGATGACCTTGAGGCCCATCTCGAGCGCCTGCTCGACCTGGCTCGGCGAGCTGACGCCGGGCGTCACGGGGAGGCAGAGCTGCTGGCAGTGGGCTACGACGCGCGGGTTGAAGCCCGGCGTGACGATGTACTTCGCGCCGGCTTCCGCAGCCGCGTCCGCCTGCTCCGTCGTGAGGACGGTGCCCGCGCCGAGGATGAGCTCGGGGCATTCTTTGGCGAGAATCTTTATCGACTCCGCCGCCGCGTCGGTGCGGAACGTCACTTCCGCGACGGGGATGCCGCCCGCGATGAGCGCTTTGCCGAGCGGCAGCGCCTCTTCGGGCGAGTTGAGCTTGATGACCGGTACGAGGCCTATGCGGCCGAGCTTTTCGAGAACTTCGTTCATCGTCCTGTCTCCTTATCTCTGCACGCGGCCCGAACCGTCGCCGCCCGCGAGCGTGAGGACGTCGCTGACCGAGACTCTGTTGTAGTCGCCGAAAATCGTGTGCTTCAGCGCCGAAGCCGCCGCCGCGAACTCGACCGCCGCCTGCGGCGTCTCGAGGTTGTTGAGCCCCCAGATGAGGCCGGAGCCGAAGGAGTCGCCGCCGCCGATGCGGTCGACGATGTCGCGGATTTCGTACTTCTTGCTCGTGTAGAAGCCGTCCTTCGTCGCCATGACTATCGACCAGTTGTTGATGTCGGCGCTGACGCTCTCGCGGAGGCTGACCGCGAGCTTCTCGACGTTCGGGTAGATCTCCATGACCTTCGCCGCGAGCGTCTTGTACTTGTCGCTGTCGATGCTGCCCTTCGTCACGTCGACGTCGAGCTCGATGCCGAGGCACTTCTGGCAGTCCTCTTCGTTCGCGATGAGGACGTCTACGTACTTTGTTATCTCGGACATGACCTCCTGCGCGCTCTTGCCCCACTTCCAGAGCTTCTTTCTGTAGTTGAGGTCGCAGGAAACCTTGACGCCCATCTCGTGCGCGGCCTTCATAGCCTCGAGCGTCACTTCCGCCGTGCCTTCCGCCACCGCGGGCGTGATGCCCGTCGTGTGGAACCACGCGGCGCCGTCGAAGATGGCCTTCCAGTCGAAGTCGCCGGGCTTGACCTCGGTGATCGACGAATGGGCGCGGTCATAGACGACCTTCGAGGGACGCATGCAGGCGCCCTTCTCCGCATAGTAGATGCCGACGCGGCTTCCGCTTCTGCGGATATACTGCGTGTCGACGCCGAAGCCTCTGAGCTCGCGCACCGCGGCGTCGGCTATCGGGTTGTCGGGCAGAGCCGTAACAAAAACCGCCTCTTCGCCGTAATTGGCGAGCGAGACGGCGACGTTGGCCTCCGCGCCTCCGAACGTAGCCTCAAGCGACGGCTTCTGGAAAAGAACGTCAGTCCCCTGCGGCGAAAGGCGCAGCATCAGCTCTCCGAAAGTTACAAACTTTTTCATTTTTTATTGCCTCCCTGTTGAAGTTCAACAAAATTTTTTTGACGACTTATAACTTTCTCGAATATTTTTGTTCCGTATCTCGGAACGATGTTTCATATATCTTAACGATAAAAGTGTACTTCTTAAATTACGTAAATGTCAAGCGGAAGTTCGTAAAATTACCGATGAAAAATTTTTTTTGTTCGCGCGCACCATAGGCCGATGATTTTTGCAGCTTTCGGAGGCTTGCGCTACAATAGCGCAATACGCCCGGGCGTAATTTTTTTGAAGAGGTCTGAAATGGCTGAAACTGGCAAAAATCACGAAGCTATAAAAAAGGCGGTGCTCCTGCTTTCGGAGCTTACTAGGAAGAGCGGGCCGTCGGGCGTGACGGAGCTCGCGCGCGCGCTCGACATGCCGAAGGCGACTGTGCACAGGATACTCGGCATACTCTGCGAGGACAACGTCGTCGTCAAGACGGCGGACGGACGCTACAAGGTCGGGCCGACGGTGCTGCTCTGGAGCGGCGGCTACAGGTATTCGACGGCGGTGATAGAGCTCGCCGCGCCGTGGCTGCGCAGGCTGCGCGACGCGACGAACGAGACCGTCCACCTCTGCGTCTACAACAACGGCGCGGCGCAGTACGCGGACAGGCTCGACAGCACGCAGAACGTCACGCTGCGCTGGTCGCGGCTCGGCTCGGAGCTCCCGCTCTACTGCACGAGCGCGGGGCGCGCGATACTTTCGCAGCTGCCGCAGGAAGAGCTCGACGCATACCTCGATTCCGCGGAGCTTTCGCCGCGCACGGCGAGGACCGTCACGTCGAAGGAGGAGCTGAAAAAGATGCTTGCGCGCTTCCGCGTGCAGGGCTACGCCGAGGAGATAGAGGAGAACGAGGACAACATCCGCTGCCTCGGCGGCGCGATAACGGACCGCGAGGGTTATCCGGTCGCGGCGATCAGCCTGACCGCGCCGACCTTCCGCTTTACCGACGAGGACGCCGCAAAGTACGGCCCGATGATCGCGGAGTTCGCGCGCGAGATTTCAAAACAGCTTCCGTAGCGCGCGGCGTTTTCCGCGAGTCGCAAAATGAACGGCCCGTCCCTGACGCTTGGGGGCGGGCCGTGGTTTTGTGCTTCTTCGGCGGGCGCGCTATTGTTTCAGCAGCGCTTCGACCTTTACGGGGTTTTCGGGCGTGCCGGACATGGCTATGCCGGTGTCCATTTTTTCAAGGCGCGCGATTTCTTCGGCGGAGAGCTCGAAGTCGAAGAGGGCGGCGTTTTCGCGGATGCGTTCCGCGTGTGCGGATTTCGGGACAGGCGCGGCGCCGCTCTGCATGAGGAAGCGCAGCGCCGTCTGTGCGGGGCTTTTGCCGTGCGCGGCGGCGACGGCCGTCAGCTCCGCGTTTTCAAACATTTCGTTTCTGCGTCCCTGTCCGAGCGGCGCGTAGGCCATGCAGCGCACGCCGTATTTGTCCATCCATTCGCGCTCGGCTCGGCGCTGGCAGAGCAGGTGCATTTCTATCTGGTTCGCGGCGGGAGTGACTTCGTTGAATTCTATCAGGTCTATCAGGCGGTCGGGGTTGAAGTTCGAGACGCCTATCGCGCGTATCACGCCCTCGGCGCATAGTTTCTCAAGCTCGCGCCACGCGGCGTAGTAGTCGCCGAGCGGCCAGTGGAGCAGCACGAGGTCGAGGTAGCCGGCGCGCAGCTTTTTCAGCGACGCTTCGACGGTCTCGCGCGTTTTGGGGTAGGAGCGGAAGTTGACCTTCGTGACTATGAAGAGCTCGCCGCGCGGCACGCCGCCCTCGGCTATGCCCGCGCCCACGGCCTCTTCGTTTTTGTAGGCCTCCGCCGTGTCTATCATGCGGTATCCGCAGCGTATCGCCTCCGCGACGCTTTGCGCGCATTCCTCTCCGTTCATCTTGAAGGTACCGAAGCCGAGCGCCGGCATCGTGATTCCGTTGTTCAGTGTGAAGCTGTTCATCGCAGCGCCTCCGTGGTCTTTTTATTATTTTTTCAATCCGCAATATAGCGGACAACGCGCCGTAAGGCAAGTGCTTCGGCGCAAAGCGCGCGCCGCGCGGATAAAAAAGCGGCCCGTTCCCTGTGTGCGGGAGCGGGCCGTGAGTTTCTGCTGTTTTGCGGACGCGCGGCGCGGCGGCGCTTTTATTTCGTTTCGGCTTCGTCGTCCTTGCGCAGCGCGGTCGCGGGGAGCTCGACAACCTCTACGGCCTCGGCCATCTCTTCGTCGTCGGCGGCTACGTTTATGTAGGGGCCGCGCGCGTCATATCCGCCGCGGGGCGGCGTCGGGTCGTCCGACGAGTATATGCGGCGGCGCGAGGGCTCGGCCTGCGGCTCTTCTTCGGCGCGGCGGCCTGCGCCGCGCGAGGTGTAGACGGTGAAGCCGGAGCCGCCGCGAAGCAGGCGCAGCAGCCACATCACGATGAACGCGGCGAGCAGCACGCCGACGAACATTATCATGAACGGGAAGGCGAGGCCGAAGAATACCGTCCCTATTATGAGGAAGAGTATCAGATAGAGCGAAAAGTTCATCTACTTTGCCTTCCTACGATTTTTTCGCGTTCCGCTTCGGCTTCGCGGAGTTTTTGTAGAATTTGGCGAAGGGGCCGTCCTTCGGCGCTGGCGCGGATTTCCGGCGCGGCGCGCTTTTTGCGGGGCGCTCGCGGAAGCTGCGCTCGCCGCGCGCTTCGCCCGCCTCGCGGCCGCGTTCTTCGCCGCCGCCTCTGTAGGTCGGGCGCGCCTCCTTCATTTTGCCGCTGCGGTAGCGCTCCTGCGGCTCGGCGTTTTCGCGGCGGCGCTTGAAGGCTCCGCGCTCTTCTTCGTTTGCCGAGAAGCGGCGCTCTCCGGCCTCGCGCGCGCCCGCGTAACGGCGTTCGTCTCTTTCCTCTCCGCCGCGGAAGCGTCCGCGCTGCCCGCCGTTTTCGTCGCGGCCTCTGAAGCCGCCGCGCTCTTCGCCGTTTCCGGCGAAGCCGCGTTTTTTATATCCGTCCCCGCCGCGCGCAGGACGTTCGTCCCTCGCCCTGTCTGCGCCGTAACGCGGACGCGCCCCGGCGCTTTCGTCGCGGCGTCCGAAGGCTCCGCGCCCGCCCTCTCTTCCGCCGGACTCGCGGCGCTTCGGCTTCTCCGCGGGCTTTGCCGCGCGCGCCGCGGCGCGCTCCTCGGCCATTATGTTCCTCGGCGCGGAGAACGTTCCGTGCTCGAGCGGCGCGTCTATGCCGTTTTCCTTGCGGCGAAGCTGTCCGCAGGCCGCGTCGATGTCAGCGCCCTGCTCGGCGCGTATCTCGCATTCAAAGCCCGCCGTCTGGAGCACGCTCTTGAAGCGCAGCACGTCCTCCGCCTCGGGCTTCGCGTAGCGCCCCTCGACCGAGTTGCACGGGATGAGGTTTACGTAGACGTGGATGCCGCGCAGGAAGCGCACAAGCTCTCTCGCGCGCTCGACGCTGTCGTTGACGCCTCCGAAGAGCGCATATTCAATCGTTATGCGGTCGCCAGTAGTTTCTTGATAATCAACCAAAGCCTCGCGCAGCTCCTCGACGGGATAGCTGTTGTTGACGGGCATTATCATGCTGCGCAGCTCGCCGTCGGCGGCGTGGAGCGATATCGCGAGCCGCACGCCGAGCCCCGACTCCGCGAGCGCGCGGATACCGGGGATTATGCCCGAGGTCGAGACCGTTATGTGACGGATGCCGAGGTTGCGCAGCTTCGGGTCGTTCAGCATCCTGATGGACTTGAGCACCGCCTCCGTGTTGAGGAACGGCTCGCCCATGCCCATGTAGACGACGTTGTTTATCTCGCGACCTATCTTCTTTTCAATAGCGGCGACCTGTCCCGCTATCTCGCCAGCGCTGAGGTTGCGCACGAAGCCCGAGAGCCCCGTCGCGCAGAAGGTGCACTGCAGCGGGCAGCCGACCTGCGTCGAAATGCAGGCGGTCAGCCTGTCGCCCTGCTTCATCAGCACGGACTCGACGGACTCGCCGTCGCGCAGCCGCCAGAGGAACTTGCGCGTGCCGTCCGCGGACCTCTGCTCGCGCGCGAGAACCGGGAAAGCAAAGTCGAGCTTCTCCGCGAGCTTCTCGCGCAGCGGCTTCGACAGGTTCGTCATCTCCTCGGGGTCGTCGGCGTGCTTCTGCCAAATCCACTGGCATATCTGCCCCGCGCGGTAGGCCGGCTCCTCCAGCGCCTTCTCCGTATATTCCTTCCATTCGCCGAAATCCATATCCGGCGCGTAAATTTTCTCTGTCATTTTTATTTTCCTCTCGCCTTTCGCGTATTTGCGTATCGATAAAGCCTTATATAGTTTAACAGCGGCGCGCCCTCCGGCGCAACGTCTACTGCCGCACTCCCGCGCCCGGCTCGAACATCAGCACAGCGTAGGGAATCGGCCGCTCCACGTCGCTGTCGTTGCTCGGCTGCGAGAAAGTCATCCCGCGCCACCATATCGAGCTCGAGCCGCCGCCGTCGAGATTCAGCGCGTCCGTCAGCGCCAGCCCCTTGATGCAGAACGTCCGAAGCTCCTCTATCGTCATGCCGACGCTGTGCATATTGTCGCGCCCGTCCACGACGCCCCAGAAGACACGCGAGCCGTCTGTCCCGACGAAGGTGCGCGGATGGCGGCGGTTCAGCACCGCGGGGTCCACGTCCTCCGTGTTCGGCGCGGCCTCGCCCTCCTTCACGAGCAGCGGCCCCGCCTGCATCATCTCCGTATACTCGTCATACTCGTGCACCGAGCCGATGTTGTTGACAATCTTGCCGTCTATAAAGATGAAGCCGCCGCTCTCGTTCCAGCCGAAAGCCGAGCGGTTCGGCCAGAATTTCGCGTTATCCGTGCGCCCCTGGCGGCGCAGCACGCCGATCGGCTTCGCGCCCGAGAAATAGCCGCCGTTGATGCCGCCGACGACGCCGTAATTTTCTACCGCAATCGTCGCGAGCGCCGCGCGCTTCGAGCCTATCATCTCCGCCGTCGCAATCTGGCACGGCACCGCCGCCATATCCACGGCGAGCGCAGCGGCGAAAAGCGGCTCGTTCCTGCCGTTCTTCATATCGCCGTTCGCCGGGCCCGACGGGGTGCCGACGCCGCGCTTCACCATAAACAGCGTCGTACCGTTCCACGAGAACGAAGCCTTCCACGAGACGGACTTCGCGCACTCGCGCAGCCAGCCTTCAAACCCTTCCATATCCTCCGGCGTCAGCAACTCGTCCAGCGACGCCGTCATAGCCGCGGGCGGCTGCGGGCTCATCGTCGCAGAAATATACGAAACGCCCTCCACCTCCGGCCACTCGGGCAGAATCCCGATTTGGTCGACGGCGGCGAGCGCGAAGCCCCAGCCCATAGCCTCGAAGGCGAAGCGCAGCGCGTCGCGCCTCGTCATATCTCCCTCGACCGCGGTAAGAAACTTCTCCGGCGTCTCGCGTCCGAGCGCCTCGAACACGACGGGCGCAGCCTCCGCCTGCGTCAGTGCCTCCGCGCGCGCCGCGGGAAACGCCGCCGCGCAGACGAGCGCCAACGCCGCGAAAGCGGCGCGCCCCGCAAATCCAAACCCTGCAAAAAAATCCTTCGTCATAATCCTATCCGCATACGCTCCGTTCGCAGTCCATCTGTAAATTTTCGCGGCGCGGCGCAGCTTCGCCGCCCGTCCGCATATTGTACCACTTGCCCGCGCGTCCATTGCGGCTTCATTTGTATCAAAAAAGTATGGAGATTTTATGGCGGAACTATAAGCGTTCCAAAAGCCCGCCGCGCGGACTAAAACGGGAAAACGCGCGTGTTAATTCTAATTTCATGCGCGCCACAAATTAAATCATAGGTAAAACGCAAACGATATAAAACGAAATCGGTGCTAGCGTTTGACAGGCGGCATTTTGTTATACGCGGTTTTTGCGCGGCGCGTCCGCCTCAAACGTTATATAATACAATAAGAAAGAGTTTTGTTTTTAAATCCGCCCGGCGGCGAAGAAGGCGCGGGAACGGTCAGGAGGAATTGGATTTTATGGACTACGGAGAGTATTACAAGAGTTTCGATCCTTACCCCTATTATGAGGAGCGCGGCTGGCTCATCGGCGACGGGCGCATCGGCGGGAAGGCGAAGGGGCTTTCGTTCGCCCACTTCGTTTTGTCGAAGAACGGCCTGACGGACGACGTGCATCTGCCGGATTACTCCTTCGTCATAACGACGTCGGTATTCAACGAGTTCATGGAGATTAACAATTTCTGGGAGAAGCTCGAAAATCTGCGCGCGCACACGGACGGCCCGATTATCTACAAGGCCTGCGCCGAGGCGCGGCTGCCATACGCGCTTGACGAGCCTCTCGAAAAGATCCTCGACCTTATCCAGACGCCGCTCTGCGTGCGCTCGTCGTCAACGCTCGAGGACGACGTGAAGCTTTCGTTCGCGGGCAAGTACGCTACCTGCTTCTCGTCGAACTCCGGCTCGCGCGAGGAGCGGCGCGCGCAGCTCGAGGCCGCGATAAAGGAAGTCTACGCCTCGACCTACAACCCCGCGGCGCGCGAGTATAAGCGCAAGCACGGCATCAAATGGGGCGGCGAGCGCATGGCGGTGCTGATTCAGCCCATCGCGGGACGGCAGTACGGCAAGATGTTCTATCCCGAGCTTGCGGGCGCGGCCTTCTCCAAGGTTTTCCGCCGTCCGTCGCCGCGCATCAAGAAGGACGACGGCGTCGCGCGCATATGCTTCGGCCTCGGAACGCGCACGGTGGACAGAGCCTACGCGCGCACCTTCTATCTGACGAATCCGAACCTGCGCCCAGAGGGGACGAAGCCGCACGAGATAGTGACGCACTCGCAGGAGCATTACGACTACGTCGACCTCGAGAAGCAGGGCTTCGCCTCCGAGCACGTCGCCTACACGGTGCGCGACATCATCAAAAAGCACCGCATGGCGCAGACTTATCTCCAGTGGTTCGACGACAACTCCTTCCACTGGATTCACACGGACACGAGCAACATGAACGCGCCGCGCCCGGTCTTCACCTTCTCGGAGCTGCCGAGCCGCTGCCCGAAGCTTTTTGCGCGCATCCGCAAGCTGCTGCCGCTCTTCGAGAAGGAGCTGCAGCTTCCCGTCGATATGGAGTTCGCCTACGAGGCTTCGGACGACCGCTTCACGCTGGTGCAGATGCGCCCGCTCTCCGTCTACGACGACAAGGGCAAGGTCAGCATCCCGGATGTGCCGCTCGAGAAAACTATACTGCGCGGCGACCGCATGGTGGCGAACGGCAGGCTCGAGGGGACGAAGCATATAATCTACGTCGACCCGGAAATTTACGGCAAGAAGGCGGACTTCTCCGAGGTCGCGCGCGCTGTCGGCGAGGAGAACGACAAGCTCGACGGCGAGCGTTACATACTCGTCGGCCCGGGCCGCTGGGGCAGCTCGAACCCGATGCTCGGCGTCCCCGTGCGCTACGACGAGCTGTCGAACTCCGGCTGCCTGGTTGAGCTCGGAATACCGCAGAAGGGCATGGCCCCGGAGCTGTCGTACGGCACGCACTTCTTCCTCGACCTCGACTGCGACAACATCCTCTACCTGCCGGTGTTTGACGGCGCGCGGAATAACGTGTATAACAGAGACTGGTTCGAGAGCCACAAATGGAAAAAAACGTCCCACCCCGCCGTAAGGCACTACGAGGGACTTTTCGACGTGCTCCTCGACGGAGACACCGAAACTGGAATAGTGATAGACAAAACCGACGGGGAAGGTGAATAACGATGACCTCTGCCGAAAAGGCAAAGGAACAGTACTTTGAGTGGCAGCCCCACGACGATCCCGATTTTGCGCCGCTGATATGCGGCAAGGGGACCATCGGGGGCAAGGGGCGCTCGCTGCTTTTCGCGCTGCGCAGGCTCCGAGACAGCGGCGATCCGGACATGAGCCGCGTCAAGGTGCCGCGCTCGATATATCTCAGCATCGAGATATTCCACAAATTCCTTGAGCGCGTGCCGTCGCTCGACACGCTGCTCGCATGCGGCGACCCCGAGGGCATGGAGCGCGTCTTTCTGCTGACGCCGCTGCCCGAAGAGGTCTCGCTGCGCATACGCCAGTTCCTCGCAGACATGAACGACCCCGTCGTCATACGCAGCTCGAGCCGCCTCGAAGACGACGTGAAGCACTCCTTCGCGGGGAAATACCTCAGCACCTTCCTCGGCAACAACAAGGGCACGCTCGAGGAGCGCGCGCAGGCCGTCGAAGACGAAGTGCGCCGCATATACTCGCGCACCTTCTTCCCCGCGGCCGAGGACTACCGCCGCCGCCACAAGCTCGGCGACGACGACATGGGCATAATCATCATCCGCATGGCGGGACGCTGGCGCGGGCAGTACTATTATCCCACGATGGGCGGCGTCGGCTACTCGCAGAACTTCCGCCGCTGGACGACGAGAATACGGCAGGACGACGGCCTCGTGCGCATAGTCTTCGGCCTCGGCACGATGAGCACGAAGCGCGGCTACGCGCGCACCGTCTCGCTGACGAACCCGATACTGCGCCCCGAGGGCTTCTCCCCCGAAAAAATAGCCGCCATAGCGCAGGAGCACTTCCACGTCATAGACGCGAACCATCCGAACCGCCTCACGACGCTGGACATAAAAACGGAATGGCGCCAGCTTTTGCAGTACCATCCGGACTTCTCCGCCTACGCGCAGGTCTTCAGCCGCGAGGACGGCGAGGGCGCCTTCTCCTCAATAATGAAGAACATGGCGCAGCTCGAGCCGGGAAGCAAAATCTGCTTCACCTTCGACAACTTCCCGCGCAAATATCCGGTATTCTACCGCCGCGCGAAAAAAATGCTGAAATTCCTCGAAGCGCAGATGGGCGTCCCCGCCGACATCGAATTCGCCTACGAGCCGACCGAGGACTCCTTCTGCCTCATACAGTCGCGTCCCTTCTGGACCAACGCGTCGGACCTCGACGAATGGCCCGAAATCGACGAAAAAAGCATACTCCTCCAGGCCGACCGCATGGTCACGCACGGCGCGATCCCCGATATACACAAGATAGTCTATGTGGACTACAACCTGTACTTTGAGCGCCGCGACTTCTACGGCACGGCGCGCCTGATAGGCGAGCTCAACGAAGCCTCGCGCGGCGAACCGTACATTCTGGTCGCGCCGGGACGCATCGGCTCAAGCAACCCGGAGCTAGGCGTCCCCGTACAATACGGCGAACTCACCAACTGCCTCGGCATGGTGGAACTCGGCATCCCGCGCCTGGGCTACATGCCCGAGCTTTCCTACGGCACGCACTTCTTCTCCGACCTCGAAGTCGACGGCGTCCTCTACATGCCGGTCTTCGCAGGCGAAGACCGCAACATCTTCAACATCGACTGGTTCGACCGCACCCAATGGACCCCCTGGGGCAACGACACCATCCGCGTCTACAAAGGCGACTTCGCCGCCTACATGGACGGCGAGAAAAACAGAGGGGTGATTGTGGAGAAGGGGTAAAAATACAAACAGATCAAAACTAAAGTTGGTCAATCTTTTTGTTAGCCAACTTTAGTTTTAATCTAGATTTTATTGACAGAAACTTGGGAACTTTGTCATAATTGATGCAATCATTTTGATCGCACAATTATAGTCTTCTAAATATATATTTTCGTTAGGAGCGTGTTCACGGCTGTCTTCATTCATTACCCCAATCATTATGCATGGGATATTCATTTTCCCGCATACTGCACCAACGCCGCTACTCCCCCAATCGTTGAGAATGACGTTGGGTCCCATTCCATAAATATCATACGCTGAACTTACAGCTGCTTTCATAAGCGCGGAGTTACTATCCGTACGGAACGGTTCATACGATGACTCCAATTCCACATCGATATCGGGAAAACCATGTTTATCTAGATGCTTTCTTATCTTCGCCATAACACTATCAACAGTCTGGCCTTTAACCAACCTCAAATCTAAATAAACAACAGCTAAGCTAGGTAGTATCGTTTTTGATTTTCCATTATGAAAATCACTCTCGAATCCATTAATATTAATCGTCGGGTAATTTATGAGACGCATCTTAACGGCATCGCCAGTTTCATGGTTTAAAAACGATTGCACTCCGCACGTCTTGTAGGTTGCTTCTTCGTCCAGAGACATGTCATGTATGATAGCCAATTCACTCTCGGATAGAGGCACAATATCATCAAGATATCCCTGAACTAATATTTCCTCCTTACTATTTTTCATAGAAGCAAGCGCCCATATTATCCGCCATATGGGGTTAGCGATAATTGCGGCATTGGCCGAGTGCAGGTCAGAGGCCGCAGTTCTACACGACAATTTAATTTTACATATTCCTTTTACACCCAGTGTAATATGTGGACGTCCTCTCTCAAGATCTCTGCTACCGCCCTCCCAGAAAAAGCCGTCACACTGTAGCATATCAGGGTATTTCTTCATAAAAGCTGCAAGATGAGGACTACCGATTTCTTCTTCGCCATCATAAAAAAACTTTAAATTAACAGGAAGTGTGCCATGCACTTGTAGGTACGCGTGTACAGCGCATATACGTGAGAACATGCTCCCTTTATTGTCTGCAACACCTCGTCCCCATAGTCTACCCTCACGAATCACAGGTTCAAATGGCGGTGATACCCATTTATCGAGCGGCTCGGCTGGCATTACGTCATAATGGTTATAAAACGCAAGCGTATGATTGGCTCCTACGTCTAGATGTGCAAAAATATACGGCGATCCACCTGTTTCTATCTTTTCAGGCTGTATATCCAGCTTATTCTTTAAGAAATATGCGCATATATCCGCCATTTTATCCATACCAGCATGATACATCGAGATACTTGGCTGACGTACAGCTTCTACTAACCAATCAATATAAGTGTCCATATTAGCATCTATGTATTGATACACCTTTTTGAGAGTATCGTCTGATATATGAAGCATGCTAGATTCTCTCCTAAAACTATAAAATGACTTGTAATGTTTTGGGATATTGATTGAGCACCCACGCCTGTCCTGAGTCATCAACAGCGACAAGATTCTCTATTCTTATACCATATTTTCCAGGGAAATAAATACCAGGCTCTATGCTAAAAACATTTCCAGGACATAAAATATGTTTGTTAAATGCTTTGATAAATGGGGTTTCATGAACTGATATACCAACTCCATGCCCTGTTCTGTATGGGAAATAATCGCCGTACCCAGCTTCTTCGATAACATGCCGTACGGTACGATCTATATCTCCAGCGCTAATACCAGAATGTACTGCCCGTTCTCCGGCTGTTTGTGCATCCAGTACGATGTTATATATATTTCTTTCTTCTGCAGAAGGCTCGCCGACAAAAAATGTGCGTGTCATGTCCGAGAAGTAACTCTTATATCTCCCGGAAAAGTCTATTAATACTATGTCTTTTTCTTGTATTACGCGACTGTCCCCGTTATAGTGCGGCAACGCGGCGTTGGCTCCTGAAGCGACTATATGGCTAACGTGCTTACAGACACCGCGTGCAAGATCATTATGTATTTCTGTAAGTTTATCAGCAATTTGACCTTCAGTAAGGCCTGGGCGAATAAATTTGCTAACCTCGCTGATAGTATCATCTGCAATTTTTGCTGCATGCTGCATTAATGCAAGTTCTTCAGCATTTTTTATGCTTCTTAGCGGACTTAAAATTTCTTCTCCATCGCAGCATATTATATCCATGGCGGTTGAAATCTTCAGCATATCTACCGCACGGACAGCATCGTTGAAAGCTATCCGACCGGAAGTAATACCGACCTTACGGCAGCTTGCAATAAATGTGTCGACAAATCCTGTATGATCTTCCCATACCGCGCACAATGAAGAATCTCCGGCAATTTCCCGCATTTCTTCTAAGTAAAGTTTAGGCGTCATAAAGAAAAATTGGCCTTCTTTTGTAACTAGCAATCCTTTAAAGCGCTCATCTGGCAGGCAGTCTAACCCACACATATATTCAAGATCAGGTGATGGCGCAATAAAAAATGCATCATATTGATGTTCTAACAACAAAGCCGTCAGAGCGTCTAGTCTATCTTTATGCATCATATGAATATAAACTCCTTTCATAAAAAGGCCGTTGGCATATACAATATACCAACGGCCTTATGAAGCCTTAATGTCTATTTAATCTTGCGATATTTTTCTGGAACTTCGATATCTGGTGTTCCTACAAAACCATCTCCGAAAATATAAGTATCTTGATATATGAGCATTAAATTTCTACTGGTAACACCTGTCCCCAAGTCAGTGTAGTAATTGCCGTTCCATTTGGAGCCAGGAGTCGCATTGTCAAAACACGTCAGGAAATCTTTCTTGCTGGAAAGCTTCATTTTCCCTTCAACCACATTAATTCCAAAGTCTACCAACGCAATTGTATTGGCATAACCATAAGAGTAGGCCCATGTCCCCATTCGCCCTTTACCACCTGCTTTAATCACAGCATCTTCTACCTTTTTTAATATTGCCGGCCAATCTCCGGCTTCATCAGATAGATCTATACTAAAAGCCGCTGGGTAACCGACCAATGGAGAAGGGCTATCTGCTTCAATATACATACCGCCATATTTAGCAATTTGGCGCAGAAGAGGTTCATGCAAAGCATAGTTGGTTGTAAAAAACACCGTTTTCGGCCCATATTTTTCCACCCAAGCAGGAACTTTTTCGATCATAAACTGCTGTGCTCCAACAACACCGACATCACTGGTAGGGTCAGGAGCGCTTTCATATGCAAATTTCATTCCTAAATCTTTGCATGCTTCCTTAATAATGGCAACTCTGCGCGCGATACTTTCATAACTCATATGCCTGGGGAAAGAAATATGGACAAAAGTATCTGCCCCCATTTTCTTCGCAGTATAAGCTAAAAGGTAACCTTTATCTATAAAATCTATAGTAGTAGCCATATCAGCAGCCGATGTGATAACATTCGGGTCTTCATGCGCCTCGCCGACGAGGCAAATGATGTCTGGCCGCTTCTCTTTTACGCGCCGTATTGCTTCTGTCGTACCAGGGACACCTTGATTAATGACGATAACTTTCAATTCCGGATCATCCGCCAACCCGGCAATTTGCGATATAGTTGTTTCCATTTCAGACATAAAGTTATCCGGATATGTGACATGTTTAATTATACCGCCATCTGACACATCACCATATTTTTCTAAACAAAATTCAGCGCCACGTACTTCATCTTCACTCTGAGACAGAGTCCCTGTAACAATTCCTATATGAAATTTGGGCTCCGCATATCCAATGGAGCACATCAGCATAGCTATCATGACAGCTAAAATAATCTTACTGCACTTCATAGTATATTCCTCCCATTTTCTTAGATCTCCAAAGCCTTATTAAAGATAAAAGCTTCTCCTAAATTCTGCTCAAGAACCTTATCATACAACATCGTCGCTACAGCAATATCCATTGCGCCGGTTCCTATCGGTATACAGACAATGCGTTCATGCTCAGAAATTTTATATTCTTTTGTCTGTGCGACAATTTCGCCAATAGTTGCATTAATGTCACACTCTTTAAATTGACCTGAATCAACTACACTCTTTAAAGCACCTCGATGCATCGTTTGCCCGACAGAATCAACGATGACATGATCAGCGCTTAGCAGCAACTCATCTTCACACTCCGTAAAGGACCCCATAGGAAATAAGATTTGCCCCTCTTTAAACCATGAATTCTTGATAAATTTATCCTTACCATGAGTTACAGAAACAATAATATCTGTGCCATAAAAAACATCCTCTGGCTTTTCGCTGACAATGAATTTTGTATCAATTTGCCTTGACATCTCTTCGACAAATTTAGCAGATGCTTGCGGGTTGATGTCGTAAAGCCGTATCTCTTCAATATCAAAAACTTCGCTAAACGCCATAAGCTGCGTGCGCCCCTGAGTGCCAGCACCAATTAACCCTAACCGAATTTTTTTCTTATTCTCGATGTATTTTGCTGCTACGGCAGCTTGTGCACCTGTCCTATAATTTGTTATTTGTGCACCGTCCATCACACATTTAAAAATTCCAGTGGCAGGATCAAACAACAATATTAAAGCGATAATATAAGGTAGCCCCCATTTTGGATTATTCAATGAACCGCCAACACATTTAATGCCTGCACTTTTTTTGCTATGAATATACGCCGGCATAGCATTAAGTCCATTTTTATAAGGCGGCCATTCAGCGTCTTCCCCCAATTCCAGCGTGATTTTCGTCGGACAAACAACTTCCCCACGCCCCCAATCTCGGAAAGCATCCTCACATGCAGTCACAGTATCCTTCATAGTTAATAATCTTTGAACAGTCTCTGCATCAATTAACCTACACGGCATAAAAACTCCTCCTATATAACTATTCTTGCGCATTGAGCTATCGGATTATCCTACAATATATCATACATTTTACCCTGAGCAATTTGTCATGTCAATAATTTTATTAGGCTGTATAAATTATTTTTTACATATTTACATACAATCATATATTCATTACATAACCTATAAAATGTTACAATGTTCATGGAGGGAGAGTTTGAGATGATTCAAGCAATTGCAAAAACGACCGTGACCCAATCCATATTAGACGAAATGATAAAGTTGATAAAAAACAATACATGGATGCCTGGAGAAAAGATCCCCAGTGAAAATGAACTGGCGATAGCATTTTCAGTTGGCAGAAATTCTGTCAGAGAAGCGGTTAAAATTTTAAATAAAATGAATGTATTAATTTCCCGCCCTGGTCAAGGCACTTTCCTTGCAAAAGATGCGATAAGCAATATTCTATCATCAGAACTAATTATTACAGGATATAAAAACGCGTCGTTTGAGGAGATAGCTGAAATACGAACTCTTCTGGAATCTCAATGTGCATATTGGGCAGCGCAGCGTGTTGACGACAGCGATATAGTGGAGTTAATAAATCTATTGGAGAGCATGCGTGCTAGTGAAAAAAGCACTTTATTGGAGCAAAACAAAATCCACTATATTTTCCACGAAACGATCATTAGACTTAGTAAAAATTCTCTGCTCAAACCAATGTTATTATCCATTAAAGCAGAAATAGACAATCACCATGCACGCTTTGATACGCTTTCACCTAACGATATAGCGGAGCTCATAAACGATCAAGAAAAAGTATTACTTGCCATAATAGCAAAAATGCCAGACAGAGCGCAAGATGCAATGAGATATCACCTTGAACGAGCGCAAAAATTTATAGAAAAAGAGTGTAAGATGAGCAAACAATAATACTGAGGATATTGTATGACGCTGAGAAATTATGTTAAATCTGATATATGTCCAGAATATCAAAGATATTCATAGAATATGATGTCTAAGGGCTTAGTGGGCAACATATTTATATATTACCACATAGCACTATAATATACCCAATCGAGAGTGTGAACAGAATTCTGTAAGTTGAAATCCATCCCACCCTGCTATGGTAGACTTGCTAGGAGGATGGTTTATTATGTCACGCATCAGCAAACAGCAGAGTTCTTCAGATGAGCCTAAGAAAACCAGGCGGCAGCGCCGTTCCGAGATGAGCCCGGAAAAGCGCGAGTTCCTCCGCAATTTCGTCGGTATGTACGATATCAAGACGGCGGCGGATCTCCAAGATGCCGTCAAGGACCTTCTCGGAGACACCATCAAGGATATGCTCGAAGAGGAAATGAACGAGCATCTTGGGTACGAGAAGTATAAACATTCAGACAACCCCGACAGCCGTAACGGATACAAATCAAAGGAAATCATGAGCAGCGCTGGCAGCATCACTATAGACGTTCCTCAGGATCGAGACTCAGCCTTTGAACCAAAGGTTGTGAAGAAGGGACATTACAAGCCGGCTGCGCGGAGCGCATTCAAAAATATCCTCAGCCGGCGCAGTATGCGGGGGCGTCTGCCGTAGAAGGATATCAACGCCATCGAGCAGAAGATAATCGCCATGTACGCACGAGGAATGACGACACGCAATATTTCCGACACTATCATGGATATATACGGCTTTGAGGTGTCAGAGGGATTCATTTCAGACGTTACTGATAAGCTTCTGCCTAAGATACAGGAATGGCAGTCACGTCCGCTCGAAGATGTATATCCGGTAGTCTTCATCGACGCAATTCACTACGCTGTAAGGGACGAGGTAGGCGTACGCAGGAAGGCTGCGTATATTGTTCTAGGCATATCTGCGAGCGGACACAAGGACGTTCTTGGCATCTACATTGGGGAGAACGAGAGCGCGAAGTACTGGCTTTCTATCCTTAACGAGCTTAAGAACCGAGGCGTAAAAGACATCCTTATCGTCTGTGCCGACGGCCTTACCGGCATCAAGGATGCCATAGAGGCGGCCTTCCCGCAGACCGAATATCAAAGATGCATTGTACATCAAGTCAGGAACACGCTGAAATATGTAAGCGACAAAGACCGCAAGGCGTTCGCGAACGACCTCCGCAGGATATACGGCGCACCCAGCGAAGAACTCGCCCTTGGCGAGCTTGACCGAGCCGCTGAGAAATGGCAGCAGAAATATCCTAACTCGATGAAATCGTGGTACAAGAACTGGGACGCCATATCTCCAATCTTCAAATTTTCGTCAGAGACAAGACGCGTCATATATACGACGAACGCCATAGAGAGCCTGAATTCCATATACCGGCGTCTGAACAGCCAGCGCAGTTCATTTCCCGGAGACCAGTCTTTACTCAAGGCGCTGTACCTCGCCACAATGGAAGCCACGAAGAAATGGAGGCTTCCAATACGCGACTGGGGCAAAATATACGGAGAACTGTCGATAATGTACGAGGGGAGGCTGCCTGAGTAGCCGTGACTTCATGCTAAAAAACGATACCGGCGTCAAATTGAGAAATTGACGCTTAGCGGCCTATACCCTATAGTAGAAACGTGACGGCGTCTGGCGAAAAGACGCCGCCACATCAAAATCAACTGCCACAGCAGCGGCAGTCTTGGATAACTTACAGAAAGAACTTCACAGGCTCGCGTAAGTCATAATTTCCCGAGGAGACTTTAATCCGAGAGGCCTCCTCGGGAAGTTGTTGTATCTGAGGTTATGGACTGCCAGCTATGCAGCAAAATCTTTCAATGAATAGAACTTATGCGACACATAATAGAAGTATTCGTTGTCTTTCCTGTGCGACCTTTCCACCTTTCCGTTATGACGCGGCGTGTACGGCTTTATCCGCTTATGCCTTATCCCATAGCACGCTAAATATTTTTCAAAGAGCGTAGGCTCGCCTTTCTCAGAGGTAAAACGTTGGGCAAATTCAGAACCGTTGTCCGTCTGGACACATTCTCATACGGACTTAAAGAATCTCAGTATATGCGTCATAAATACCATTGACTCAATTTGTCGTTAAGGAACTTAAGAGAACCGTTGTAAGGCTTAATCCACCTGTAAATACACTATCTGTTCGTGGCGTATCGTGTAGCGGCTCTTGTGACGCCACACTTTATCACGTACGTGGTTAGAGATGATTGCCTGTAACGTTCCTTTTGTGATGTCTTGCTCTTGTGGGGAACCATCCTTCTCTTAGTAGATTTGTGGTGAAATTACTTTACGGTATAGGCAGGCCTCCTGCTTTTTGTTTACTGTATCTCTTTGCATATTCACATTAACTGATATTTTACATATATATTATTATATTGTGTCTTATATACTTCTGCTCTCTGTTACATATATAGGATAAACTTAAAGGCGCTCCGCTTACGTATTTCGGCGGAGGAACGCCCGGCTCGGGAAATTCTGCGCGCGGAGGCGCGTTTAGTGGCCGGAGGTGAGCTTGAGGCCGATTATCCCCGTTATGAGCATCGCGACGAAGAAGAGGCGCGGGAAGGTGACGGGCTCCTTGAAGAGCACGATACCGACCGCGACCGCGCCGAGCGCCCCGACGCCGGTCCACACGCCGTAGGCCGTGCCCATGGGAAGCTTCTTGACCGCCATCGCCAGGAAGTAGAAGCTGACCGCCATGCCCGCGAATGTGAAGATTGTAAATTTCAGGTTTGTGAAGCCGTTTGAGTATTTCATGCAGGTCGACCAGACGACCTCGAATATGCCCGCGATGAAGAGCTCTATCCACGCCATGAGGATTTTTCCCCCTTAAAAAATAATCGCCTTCGCCCGCGCGTCTTCTTCGGCCTAACGACGCTGCGGCAAAGGCGTGTGCGTCCACCCGGCGGCGGACGCTGCTCGGGGAAGAATATCACAGCGCGCGCGCTTTGGCAACGGCGGCGCGGCGAGGATTCCGAGCGCGCCGCTAGGCCGCAAAAAAGGCGGAGCCCCGGCCCCGCCCTCAGCGTTTCCCGTATTTTGCTACCACGCGCGCTCGTATATTTCCTTTACGGCTTCTTCCGTGAGCCTGCGCGGGTTGTTGTTTATCAGTCGCGTCTCCTTCATCGCGGCCTTCGCCATGTGCGCGGCGGCGTCGCGCGGGATTCCGAAGTCGCGCAGCCGCGTCTTGACGCCGCACTCCTCGCCGAGCGCGATCATCGCGTCGAGCGCCGCGGAGGCCGCGCGCTCCGCGCTCATGCCAGCAGTGTTTATGCCCATCGCCTCGGCTATCGGGACGAACTTCTCCGGGCAGCCGTCGAGGTTGTATTCCATGACCCAGCGCAGCATCGCGGTGTTCGCCTCGCCGTGCGGCACGTGGAACTCGCCGCCGAGCGGGTATGCCATCGCGTGGACGCCCGCCGTGCCGGACATCGCGAAGGCCATGCCCGCCGTGAGGCTGCCGTAGGACTGCGCGGCGCGCGCGGCGGCGTTGTCGGGCTCGCGCACGCAGGCGGCGAGGTTCGGCGCTATTTTGCGTACCGCGGCGAGCGCGAGGTCCTGCGTCAGCGGGTTCGTGCCGAGCGAGAGGTAGGACTCGACCGCGTGGACGAGGGCGTCCATGCCCGAGGCCGCCGTTATCGCGGGCGGCAGTCCGTGCGTCAGCTCGGGGTCTACGAGCGCGATGTCGGCGACCATGCTGCCGCCCGCGACGCCCTTTTTCATCTTTTCCTCGGGGAAGGAGAACACCGCGACCGCCGAGACCTCCGATCCGCTCCCCGCGGTCGTCGGTATCATTATCGTGGGCAGGCCGCGCGCGGGGACCTTCTCCGAGCCGACCATCGCCGCCGCGTCGAGCTCGGGGAACTTCGCGAGCACCGCCGCCATTTTTGCGAAATCCATCGAGCTGCCGCCGCCGAGCGCGATGAGGCAGTCGCCGCCGAGCGCGCGTATATCAGCCGCGGCCTTGTATAAGAGCGCGACGGGCGGCTCCGGCTCGACCTCTGGCCAGAGCTCGGGCTTCATGCCTAGCTTCCTCGCGCCGTCCATGAGGCGCGCGAGCGCTCCGCTCTTTGCGATGCTGCGCCCCGTTATAAAGACGGGCCGCTTCGCGCCGAGCGCCGCCGCCTTCTGCGCCGCGAGGCTTGAAATCCCGGCCTCGAATATGACCTCGCGCGGCATCCTGAAATTAAAGGGCCGTCCTATGATATTCTCCATTGTCGTCACCTTCGTCATTTTTGTTCCTTGTGCGGGAAGAACATATCGCGCGTAAGCGTCTCGCCCGCCTCCGCGACGACGAACAAATCATCCCAGTCGCCCGAGACGAGCTTTTCGAGCACGACGCTGCCGCCCGGCACGTGCCGCAGCTCGCAGCGCGCGATTTCCGCGCCGCGGCGCGCCTGCGCGAGAAAGTCCTCCGCGCGGCTGTCGTAGGTACCCGTGTCGATTATGTCCGCGTGCGTGTAGCTCGCGAACCATTTGTCGAAGAGCGCGAGCCCCTGCTCGCGGCCGTACCTTTCGCAGACGGATTCGCGCAGCCCTTCGAGCGAGTAACGGCCCGTGTCCGTGTCCCTGATGTAGATGTGTCCCGGCTCTTTTAGATTTTCGTGCGGCGCGCCGTCTCTGTTCAGCAAAATCGTGATGCAGTCGTCGGCGCGCGGCGCGACGACGCGCACCGGCGCGTACACAGACTCCCACGAGCCGCCGCAGAAGCCCATCGCGACGAGGACGGTGTCGAACTCGCCCGCGAGTCCGCCGAGCGCCGCAATGAGCTGAAGGCGCATTTCCTTCGGCTCGGCGTGGTAGCGCCTGTCGACGCAGCGCACGGGGTAGCCCGTCCCCATCTTTCGCTGCGCCGCCGCCACCTGACGCGCCATAGAGCTGCATGCGAGAATTACCGCGTTCATTGCGGCGTCCCCCGTAATTTGCGACCCGCGCCGTCAGCGCCCGACTATCGCCGGAACGCCGGAAATTTCCTTGACGACGGGGACGGTCGAGCTCGCGTCCACTTCGCCGCAGAAGAAAAGGTCGTTGTCGAAGCCGAGGCCCGAGAGTATCTTTCCGTGCGTCGAGGCCTGGCAGACCGCCGTGATGTCCGGCCCCATCGACTGCCACAGCGACATCGCCGCCATCGCGCCGTCGGTCAGCTCCATCTCCTCGGCGCCGTTAGAGGGCGCGAGCGCCAGCAGCTTCTCGACGAGCATCCCGGCGCAGATTGTGTCCTCGAGCGAAAATTCGCCGTTGCGCCCCGCGCATATAATCCCGACCGACGGCCCCGCGCAGAGCGCGTCCCAGGCCGCCGCCTCCGCGTTGCGCACGCAGCCCGCAATGACGTGCGCGCAGTCCTTCACGGCGCGCATTATCGCGCGCGTGCCGTTCGAGGTAGTGATTATCGCGTGCTCCGGCGCGCCCGCGGCCTGGAGCTCTAACGGCGAGTTGCCGAAGTCGAAGCCCGGAGCGGGCAGCCCGCCGCGCTCGCCCATAATTTTCCAGTCCTCGCCCAGCTTCTCTTTCATCGCGAAAGCTTCGTCTACCTCCGTCACGGGCACGAGCACCTCGCCGCCCATGTCGAAGAAGGTCGTTATCTGCGTCGTCGCGCGGAGCAGGTCGACGACTATGCGCGCGTCGTGCTTTTTGAGAGCCTCGCACGGAAGGAAAGCCACGTCGAATGTGTATTTCAATTTGAGAGACCTCCAAAGTTTATATATGAAGATTATATAACCGCGCCCGCGCCGCCGTAAGCCCCGCGCGGCCGCAAATCAGAACTACCGGCTAAGCCGGTAGTTTGTGCCAGCCCTATAAGGGCATATTACCGGCAGCTCTAAACGAGCTTGAAAGTCCGCCAACCGCACCACTTTCCCGGGCGGCTCCTAAAGGAGCTTACCGGGAATCTTTTTTGCCTGCGTTGACCGGCTTACCCGTAAACGGGTCTACCGGCTCAAACAAACTCAGCTGGTCTGCTTGATAGTCCTCTTTCAGCTGGTTCTTGATATACTCCGCTATTTTTTTCTGATTGCGCCCTACTGTGTCTACGTAATATCCTCTGCACCAGAAATGTCTGTTGCCATATTTGTATTTCATATGTGCAAAGCGGTCGAATATCATAAGCGAGCTTTTGCCCTTCAGGTATCCCATAATCTGCGACACACTATATTTGGGCGGTATGGCAATCAGCATATGGATATGGTCTGCGCAAAGATTGGCTTCAAGAATTTCAATTTCTTTCCTCTCGCATAGGGTTCTTAAAATTTTTCCAATCTCAGTTTTCAGCCTGCCGTAGATAATCTGTCTTCTGAATTTCGGAGCAAAGACTATATGGTATTTGCAATTCCATTTTGTATGTGCTAGGGTTTCTGTGTCCATGTTGGACCTCCTCTGTACGTTGCTAAGACGGTTGACGGACTGTCTTATACTACGTCAGAGGAGCTTCTGTTCATAGCTATAAGCTGAATGAACTCCATGCATAGCATGGAGTTTTCTTTATACAACAAAGCCCGCCGTGCGGCGGGCCGTCGATTTCGTAAATTTTGCCGGGCGGCGCGTGCTACACGTTGCGCCAGCGCTTGAAGCCGCGGCCCACAACCTCGTCCGCCTCGGCGAGCACCATGAACGCGCCCGGATAATTCTGCGCGAGGAACGCCTTCAGCTCGACCGCCTCGCGCGTGCGCAGCAGCGTCATAATCGTGAAGCCCGCGTGATGCTTGTAGCCGCCCTCGCTCTTCAGCAGCGTGCAGCTGCGGTCAAGATGCTGCGAAATAAATTCGACGACCGCCTCCGTGTGCGACGTGACGACGAAGACGAGCTTGCGCTTCTCGAACGACGACAGCACGCGGTCCATCGCCATGCCGTTCACGTAGCAGGAGACGAAGCCGTACATCGCGTTCGTCAGCCCGATGATGCCGATGGAGATGAGCAGCAGCGTCATGTTGAAGTAAATGCTTATCTTGCCTATCTCGAGGCCGTACTTCTTGCGCAGCACCGATATCGCGATATCCAGCCCGCCGATGCAGACGCCCTGGCGGTAAAGCAGCCCCGCGCCGAAGCCCTTGATCGCGCTGCCGACCACCGCGACGAGAAACCTGTCCTCGATGACCGGGAACTGAATCGTCTGCATTAAGTCGAGCGCGAACGAAAGGAAGAAAGCGTTGAAGACCGTCCAGATAAGAAAGCGCCGGTTAAGCGTCCGCGCGCCCCACGCGAGCATGACGACGTTCAGCGCGAGCAGCGTGTAGGCCGGGTTTATTCCGAACGCGTACTTCACGAGCACCGAGACGCCCGTCACCCCCTGGTCGGCGAATCTGTACGGCAGCGTGAAAGCCGCGACCCCCACCGAATAAATAATAATCGCGACGACCGACGTGACGAGCGTGCGCCACTCGGAAAAGAATATAACCTCGGCCTTCCTGTATAAATGCTTCCACTTCAGCCCGTCCGCCGGATGCCCGGAATGTTCCATAGCGCCGTTCTCCCCGTATGCTCTCGCAGTTTTTTCGCGCGCGCCGAACGGCGCGCCTCTCCGCGTGATTTTAGCACAAACCGACATTTTTGCCGCGCGCCTCTTTTGCGCGGCGCAAGCTGTGATAAAATGTAGCCTGAAAATTTATGTTCGGGAGGAATAACAATGCCGGCACCAATGCAGATAAGCCTTGAGGAGATAATATCGATGCTGCTCCAGCGCGTCGAAGCCCTCTCCGCAAGCGACGAAAACAGCAAAACCAAGCAGAATATAATCTACAGAGCCCTCTACAAAAAAGGACTCATCACCGAAGAAGACATACTCGACTCCGTGAAGGAAGAATACCGCATGCTCAAAGAGCTCGGCGTGATACAGGACGAGCCGAGCGACGACATGTACAAGACCATCACCGACGGCATCCTCCAGTGGATAAAGGGCGACGTCGAAGGCATCAAAAAGTCGATGGCCGAATACGAGCAGAAGCTCCGCGAATTCGCACGCGAAGAAGCCGCGAAAAAGCCGAAAATCGAAGTAGCCGGCGCCAACGTCCTCAACCAGCTCGACGCCGCAGCAAACAAAGGCGGAAAGCTGATAATATAACAGGCGGTCCGCCGCATACGTTTGCGGGGCGGCTCTTTTTCGACAATACAGGAGTGAAATCAAGTGAACAAGGTAAACGAGATACTCAATGAGATAGGCCGCGCCGGACGCGCCGAAGACGGCTCCTACACGCGCGCATGCTACAGCCCGGAATACTTCGAGGCCGTCGACATAACGGAAAAACTCATGCGCGAATACGGCATGGTAACGTCGCGCGACGCGGCGGGCAACCTCCGCGGCGTTCTGCGCGGCGCGGGGCTCGGCCATAAAAGCATAATCATAGGCTCGCACCTCGACACAGTGCCGAGCGGCGGACTCTTCGACGGCGCATACGGCGTCGCGGGCGGACTCGAGGTCGTCCGCAAGCTCAAGGAAGAGGGCAGAAAGCTGCGCCACACGCTCGAGCTCTACGCCTTCAACGCGGAAGAGTCGAACCCGCTCGGCGCCACCTTCGGCAGCCGCGCCGTGACCGGCCTCGTATCGCCCGAGCAGCCCGGGCTTGCCGAGGCGCTGAAAAATTACGGACACACCGTGGACGAGATAACGGCCTGCCGCCGAGATTTCAGCGACGCGAAATGCTACCTTGAGCTTCACATCGAGCAGGGCGACTACCTCTTCAACGAAGGGCTCAAAATAGGCGTCGTCAGCGGAATCGTCAGCGTAATCAGCTACCGCGTGACCGCGATAGGCCACAGCAACCACGCCGGAACGACGATGATGAAGAACCGCCACGACGCGATGGTCGCGATGGCGAGGCTTATCACGGAAGCCGACAAACGTTGCCGCGCGATAGACGACACTCTGGTGCTGACGGTCGGGACGATAAAATGCTGGCCCGGCTCTGAAAACGTCATCCCCGGCAAGGTCGAATGCACCTTTGAAATGCGCCACATGGAAAAGTCTAAGACCGACGAGCTGATAAAAGAGATACGCGAAATCGCGGACAGCATAGATACCGTAAAATTTGAAATAGTCAATATGATTAACAAGGGCTCGGTCTCATGTGACGCGCACCTGATGGACGTGATAGGCGCGGCGGCGAAGGAGGCGGGAGAAAAGCCCGTCGTCATGCCGAGCGGCGCGGGCCACGACGCGAACCCGATGGCGCACCGCGTGCCCATCGGCATGATATTCGTGCCGAGCAAGGACGGCCTGAGCCACTGCCCCGAAGAGTGGACGGAGCCGCAGGATACTGAGGCGGGCGCTGAGGTGCTGTACCGCACGGTGCTCGCGCTGGACGCGGAAGATTAACGCGGCAATTTTGAATTACGGCATAATAATCTAATACGGAGAACGGGCGGAGAATTTTATCCCCGCCCGTTTTATTTGTGCCGCAGAATAAACATATCGAAAAAACCAGATATTCTCTTACCCCTGCAAAAACTCCCTCAAATAGTCGTCGAGCTGGTCGAAGTCCATCAGGAAGGCGTCGTGGCCGTTGTCGCTTTCTATTTCTTCGTAGTAGGCGGCGACGCCGTTTTTGGCGGCGGCGCGGACGGCTTCTTCGACCTGCCAGTTGGGGAAGAGCATGTCGCTGGATATGCCGAGGCCGAGCAGCCTGCGCCCCGCGAAGCGTTTCCACGCCGCGTCGACGCCGCCGCGGCCCGCGCCTATGTCGTGCAGGTCCATCATGCGCGTGAGGTAGAGGTAGCAGTTCGCGTCGAAGCGCTTGACGAGCTCCTGCCCGTGGTGGTGCAGGTAGCTTTCTATCCGGAACTGTCCGCCCCACGCGCCGGCGGCTTCGTCGGCCATTTCGCGCATGTAGCGGTTTGAGAAGGTTTGTTCGCTTTTGTAGGTTATCATGGCGAGCATTCTGGCGGCGGCGAGGCCGTTGACTGGGCCCGCGCCTTCGTAGTCGCCGCCGCGCCACTGCGGGTCGTCCATGATGCTTTGGCGCTGGACGGCGTTGAAGGCTATCGCCTGCGGGTATAGGCGGTCGGGTGCCGCGATGAGCGCGCAGCTGTTCGCGAAGTCGGGGAAGGATATCGCGGCTTCGAGCGCTATCATGCCGCCGAGCGAGCCGCCGACTACGGCGCGCAGGCGTTTTACGCCGAGCGCTTCGAGCGCGGCTTTCTGCGCGAAGGCCGTGTCGCGCGGCGAGAGTATGGGGAATCTCATGGCCCAGCGTCGCCCGTCCGCTGGATTGACGGCTGCGGGCGAGGTGCTGCCGTATGGACTTCCGAGGTTGTTGAAGCATATTACGCGGTATTTCCGCGTGTCGAGCGCCATGCCGTCGCCGACGACCGCGCCCCACCACGGCTCCGGCTCGCCCGCTTTGCGTTCGCCGGCAAGCTTCCAGCTTCCGGTCAGCGCGTGGCAGACGAGTATCGTCTCGTCCCCTTCGCCGTAGTCTCCGTAGGCCTGCGTCAGCTCTTCAAAGTACGCGCCCGAGGGCAGCGTCACGCGCGGCAGGACTACGGAGGAGTGTTCTTCGCGCATTATTTGCGTTTACCGCGCCGCCGCGGCGAGCCCTCTTTCAAGGTCGGCTATTATGTCGCGCGCGTCCTCGATGCCGACGCTGAGGCGCAGCATTCCGTCGGATATTCCCGCGGCGCGGCGCTGTTCCGGCGCGAGCTGCGAGTGCGTCGTGCTGGCGGGGTGCGTGACGAGCGTGCGCGACTCGCCGAGGTTCGCGGCGTGGTGGATCATCTTGAGCGCGTCTACGAATCTGCGCCCCGCCTCTACGCCGCCCTTGACTTCGACCGCCATCATGCCGCCGCAGCCGTCTTTGAGGTAGACCTTCGCCATGTCGTTCTGCGGATGGCTCGCGAGGCCGGGGTAGCGCACCCATTCGACCTGCGGATGGTTTTCGAGGAAAGTCGCGACTTCCATCGCGTTTTCGCTGTGGCGCTTCATGCGGAGGCCGAGCGTGCCGAGCGACATGCGAAGCAGGTAGGCGTCGAAGGCTGACGGGCAGCCGCCGAGGTCGCGCAGAATCGAGGCGCGGAGCTTCGCGGCGAAGGCTGCGCGGCCGAAGCGCTCCGTGAAGGTGACGCCGTGGTATCCCGCGTCGGGCTTCGCAAGGCCGGGGAATTTATCGGGATAGGCGGCCCAGTCGAAATTGCCGCCGTCTATCACCGCCCCGCCGATGACGTTGCCGAATCCGGAGATGTATTTCGTAGTCGAATGGAAGACGATGTGCGCGCCCCACTCTATAGGGCGGCAGAGCGCGGGCGACGCGAAGGTGTTGTCCACGACGAGCGGCACGCCCTGGCGGCGCGCTATGCGCGAGAGCGCCTCGAGCGGCGCGACGTTGATAATCGGGTTGCCGATGGTCTCGGTGAAAATCGCGCGCGTTTCGTCGTTGATCGCCTGCTCAACCTGGCAGGGATGGTCTCCGTCGACCATTATCACCTCGACGCCGAAGCGCGTCAGCAGATTCTGGAGGAAAGTCAGCGTCCCGCCGTAGACCTTGCGCGAGAGGACGACGTTCGTCCCCGCCTCGCAGAGCGCCGCCGCGATATGCGAAAGCGCGGCCTGCCCGGAGGCGAGCGCGACCGCGCCGACGCCGCTTTCAAGCGACGCGAGCGTATCTTCGAAGGCCTTCACCGTCGGGTTCGCGATGCGCGAATAGGTGAAGCCCTCCTCCTCGAGATTGAAAAGCCGCTCCGCGTGAGCGCCGTCATGGAACTGATAGGCCGCCGTAGCGTATATGGGCAGCCCCAGAGCCCCCGTCGCGGGGTCGCAGTCCCAGCCCGCGTGCAGAGCCCTCGTCATAAAGCCGTAATCCTTGCAGTCCGCCATAAAAAACGCCTCCTTATAAAAAAGCGGCCCCGTTCCGAAAGCCGCGCCGTTATGCAAAAATATTGAAAAAACCGAAAGCCCCCGCCCGCGGCGCGCTCTGTACGGAACGCGCCATATCAGCGGAAAAAGCCGTTCGGAAGCCGATTCACCGCCATTCTAGCGGCGCGCTCCGCCCTTGTCAAGAAAGCCGCGCGCGCGTTAAAATTTATCCAAAATCAAAGACGCGGGCGGCCCTCTGAGGCAAAACCGCGCGCGTCGGGAACGCTCATCAAAAAAACGGAGGGACTGACGAAAATGGAGAGAACCGTAAAAATCTGCATGGCGGGCTTCGGCAACGTCGGCGTACGCTTCGCGCGCATGCTTCTGGAACATGAGCGCAGCCTTCGCGACGAATACAACTGCCGCGTCGTCGTCACCGGCGTCTGCACGCGCACGCGCGGCACCGTCATCAACCCCGAAGGGCTCGACCTCGGCGCGCTCCTAATAATGAAAGAAGAGCTCGGACGCTTCGACTCCGAATACCCGGGCTTCACGCCGAACTGCGGCGCGCCCGAAATGATAGAGCGCTGCGGCGCGGACATATTCATAGAGCTCAGCACACTCTCCGTCAAAGACGGCGAGCCCGCGTCAAGCTACATACGCGCGGCGCTCGAACACGGAATGCACGTCATCACCGCCAACAAAGGCCCCGAGGCGTGGCGCTACGCCGAGCTCAAAGCGCTCGCGGACGAACACGGAAAACGCTATCTCTTCGAAACCGCTGTGCTCGACGGCACGCCGCTATTCAACATGGCGCGCGGCTGCCTGCCCGGCTGCGAAGTGACCGCGATACGCGGAATCATCAACACCACGACGAACTTCATCCTCGGCGAAATAGAGCGCGGCGGCACATACGACGAAGCCGTCGCCGAGGCGCAGCGCCGCCAGTTCGCCGAGGCCGACCCCTCGATGGACGTAGACGGCTGGGACGGCGCGGCGAAAATATGCGCGCTCGCCAACGTCCTGATGAACGCGAACGCGACGCCCGAAGACGTGCGCGTGCGCAGCCTGCGCGAAATCACGCCGCGAGAAATAAAAGCCGCGCGCGAAACCGACTGCCGCATAAAATACATCTGCTCCGCCGAACGCGCGGAAGACGGCGCGCTCGCCCTCTCCGTCGCCCCGGCGCTCGTCCCGATGGACGACCCCGCCGCCCTCGTCAACGGCACCTCGAACATCATCACGCTCCGCACCGACATGATGGGCGAAATCTCAATCATAGAAAAAGACCCGGAAATAAAACAGACCGCCTACGGCGTCTACAGCGACCTGCTGACGATAATAAGCGGGGAAAAGGAATAAAAGAGAACAACGGGAAATATACAAAACCGCCGCCGCCTCGTGACTACTGGGCGGCGGCGGTCGTTTCTAACTCCATCGCGCCGCCGTAAGAAAATCTCTGATATTGTTGTGCTTTATCCCGTTCCGGCTTAAATCCAGTTCGTCCATCGAGACTACATATTTAGGATAGTTGTCGGGGACAGTCTCGTAAACGCCGAACTCGCGCCGTACTGTCTCGTCGGATGCGAGCAGATAGCACACCTGCACATATATTTTCTCTCCGTGCTTTTCCGCGATAAAATCAATTTCCTTGTCCCCGGCCTTGCCCACCGTGACGGAATATCCGCGCCGCAGCATTTCCATGAACACGATATTTTCAAGGACGAGATTAACGTCGCGCATATTGCCTCCATAGACGGCTTCTCTTATGCCGTGGTCGGCGGCGTAATATTTTTCGTTGGTCGTAAGAATCTGCTTCCCCTGCAAATCCTGCCGCCGCACTCTGTAGAACAGATAAGCGTCTGCACAGTACGTTATGTAGTTGAGGATCGTCTCTGTTGACACCCCGCGCTTTTCGCTCTTAAAGAATTTGGAGACGGACGTAGCGGAAAAAGTAGTTCCTATATTCGCCATAACGTAGGCGAGTATCCGCTCGAGCAGGTCCACGTCGCGCACCTGATTGCGCTTGACTATATCTTTCAGCTGCACCGAATTAAATAAATCCTTCAGATATTGGCGGCACGGCTCCTCCTCATAACGCAGATTGCCTAAATAAGGCATTCCGCCGAACAGCAGGTACTTTTGAAAACATACGTTGGGCGGCGTATCGTGGAAAACCGAACGATAAAGCTCCGTAAATTCGGAAAATGAAAAGGGATAGACCACGAACTCCACGTACCGGCCTCCGAGATAAGTAGCGAGCTCCCCTGACAGCAGCTTCGCGTTGGAGCCCGTTATATAAATGTCGCAGTCGAACTCGACACGGAAGGAGTTGACGCACTTCTCCCAGTCCGCGACCTCCTGGATTTCGTCGAAAAAAAGGTATGCTTTTCCTTCTATTTGCTTGACGCGCGAGGCAATCTCGTCGTGAAGCGCCCGCGCCGTAAGCAGACGGGCGAATCGCATATCCTCGAAATTGATTGAAACGACGCTCTCCCGCCCTACGCCCGCGGCGGCCAGCTCGTCCTTAATAAGCTCGAGCATGACGGATTTCCCGCTGCGCCGTATGCCGGTTATCACCTTGATAAGCTCTCCGCCGATAAACGGGCGTATCCTGCTCATATACGCTTCGCGCTTTATCACCGAAATCAACTCCCCGCGTGATATTTTATTCTCTACGCAGGATATATTATAGCAAAATCATATTTTTATTCGATATATCGAATAAAATCTGGATCACGTTTTCATTCTCTATATCATGTCATGGAAAATGCGTCGGTTTTTTGCCGCGGCGCTCCTATGTGTGCCCTTCGCTCTCCCTCTTTATCCTCTGCCATAGCAGCTCGACGTGGGGGAAGACCTTTCTGGCGTCGTCGGGCGACATGTCGTAGCGGACGGTTTTGCCGCATTCCCTTCTTTCAACCGACAGCATGACGGAGTCGTCCCGCACCCTTGCGGTGAGCGAGTAGACGACGCAGAGGCCTTCTCCTTCGCCGGCGCAGTCCTTGCGCTTTTCCGGCGCGTCGGGGTCGAGAACCTCGCCCATCAGATACGCCGCCGAAGTGCGCAGCGCCTCCGCCAGCTTGAGAAGATTCGCGCTGTCCGGCATAAAAACGTCGCGCTCCCATGAAGACACCGTCTGCCTCGCCGTACCGACCAGATAGGCGAGCTCCTCCTGATTCATAATTCCGCGCCCTTATCCCCGCGTCTCCATCTCTTTTTCTATCTTTTGCCACAGGCGCTCAACGAAGGGGAATACGCGCTCGGCGCATTCAGGCGGGAGTTCGTAGCGCACCGTTTTGCCGTTCGAGCTTTTTTCCATCGATATAAGAATCGGTTCAGGCGCCGCGGCGTTCAGCGAGTAGGCGGCCTTGACGCTTCCGCGGCTCGGGCGCGGCGCATCGCCGTCCGGCGCGGCGGGTTCGGGCTGCGGCGTTTCGCCCATTATGTAGGCTACGGAGGTGTTGAGCACCTTCGCCAGCTTCAGCAGATTCGCGCCCTCCGGCAGACAAATGTCGCGTTCCCATGACGAAATCGTCTGGCGCGCGGCATCGACAAGATATGCAAGCTCTTCCTGACTTTTTACACCGTTTAATTTTCTGAGATAGCGTATCCTTTCGCCGACCGACATCGCCAAGCACCTCCGTCAAAAACATAGCGCGAAAGCAGAAAGGCGAAAGCAATTATATATGTCATTTTTAAATGTCATTTTGACGTGTTTGCTTGACAGACAAAGAAGCGTGTCTCTATAATTTGGTGACTGGTACAAAGTTTGTCTGATTGGTGATGATATTATGGGCAAAGAGCTGCCGCCGCGGAGCGAGATGTATGGGTGGAACGACGAGTATGACGAGATAGACCTCGTAGACATCTTATCCTCTTTATGGAAGCGCAGGCTGATGATAGCGGCGGCGGCGTTCGTCTGTATCGCGTGCGCGCTGGGCTGGCTGCTGCTCACGCCGCGCGTGTACGAGAGCAGGACGACGCTGCTTTTCCTGCCGCCTCTGCCCGCCGAGATAGACAGCGAAGAAAGCCGCAGCGTCGTGCTGACGCCGGACACGTATTTCACCCTCGCGACGGCGGAGGATTTGCTGCACGACGTAGCGGAGGCCGCTTACCGCGGCGCGGCGGGCGAGGATATGCCGTCGGTCGCGGCCATGCGCCGCAGCTTAACGGTCAAGCTTGCGGAATCGTCTGAGAAGGCGCAGGGCGTGCCGGACCAGATGGCGATGTCCGTATCCTTCCGCGCGCGTGAGCCCGAAGAGGCAATGAAGGTGCTGACGCTCTGGACGGAATTGTTTATAAAGAGGAACGCGCAGCTGTTCGTCGACAGGACGGGTTCTTCGTTCGAGTTCCTCGGCAAATCCGTCGAGACCGTGCAGAAAGACCTTGAAGCGACGGAGAATAGTCTGCTCGCATACCAGAAGGAGAATACCATTCCGCTGATGAAGGTTCGTCTTGCGGCGCTCGAACAGACCTATTCCGGCCTGCTGGCGCAGTATAACGAAAAATCCGCCGCCCTCCCGCCGCTTGAGGCGGAGGAGAAAGCGGCGGCGAAGCTGCTTGCGAAGGAGCCGGAGACGAAAGCTCTGTCGCGCGGCATGAGCCGCGAGGCGCTGTGGAATTTCGTTTCGAGCTCGGAGGCGGGCGCGGCGAAGCAAAATCCCGCGGCGCTCAACGTCAGCGACGAGATACAAAACAGCCTCTATCAGCAGCTAAAGGAGCGGCGCTCCGGCGCGGAGATAAGAATAGCCTCGCTGCGCGCCTCTATTAAAGATTTGCGCGCGCGCATCGATAAGACGCAGAAAGAATACGCCGCGCTGAATGCGCGCATTCTCGCGGCCGAGACGGAAGTCGCGCGGCTTCAGCGCGAACGCGCGACGCTGCAGGAATCCTACGCCGCGCTTTCAAAGCAATATCAGCGCTCACGCGTCGCGACGGTCGAGGCGACCGACCCGATAAAGATAGTCGAAAAGCCGATAGTTCCGCGCGAGCCGGTTTCGCGCGGAGGCCTCAAGATACTCTGCCTCGCCGGCCTGCTCGGCTTATTTATGGGAACGACCGCGGCGCTCGTCGCAGAGATGTTCGCGAAGAGGGCGGAGGCAAAGGCGTAGCGCCCTTCGCGTAAATTCCTCAAGACAAAACGAGCGGGCCGTCTCCCGATTTCCGGGAAACGGCCCGCTCGTTCAGCTCTGTCTTACGTTGTTCTATTCCTCCCGCCTTATCAGCGGTCTCAGCTTGTCTCTTATCTTTTTGAGGCGCGCGGCTACGGCCTGCTGGCTTATGCCGAGTTCGCGCGCTATTTCGGCCTGGGTGAAGCCTTCCATGAGCGCCTGCGTTATGTCGAGCTCGCTTCGCGTGAGGGTGCGGCGCAGGGTTTCGCGCAGCTCGGCTTCGCTGTATTTTTCGTCTTCCGCGCCCGCGGTTTCTTCTATCGCTTCGAGCAGCACTTCGCCGCCGTCGTCGTGCGCGCGCCCGCGCAGGCGCGCCGCGGCGTCGCGCACGTGATACGGCACACGGTTGCGCAGGAATAGCGGCAGCCACTGCCTGTCGCGGCACTGAGGGACGAGGACGACGAGCGCCATGTAGCCCTCCTGCACGAGGTCCTCGTATTCCGCGCCGCGCCCCTGGTATTTCGCCGCCGCGGCTTTGACGAGCGGCGTGTATTCGCGCGCTATGCGCTCTATATCTGATGCGTTATTCATCGTTTATTTCCAGGTGGACGAAGTTCCGCGACGGGTATGGCAGGATTTTTGAGAATCCCGCCGCGCGCGCGAGAGTGCGGAATTTTTCCTGCTCCGCGCGCGGCACGGCTACGTCGGCGGCAAGGCCGCGCATGTGGCGGCTGTTCGGGACGCCGCCCACTTCGGCGTTGTGGCGCGCGCAGCGGTAGCCGCTGGTGACGGTCAGGGGCTTTCCCCACGCTTCGCGCAGTTTTTGGAGCGAGGCGGCGAGCTTGGGGTGGAGCATGACGGTGTGGCAGCATGGGCATTGGAACTCCCGAAGGCTGAAATTTTCCGTTATCTGAAATTCGTTGAGGCGCATTGATTTTTCTCCTTTTTGAAAGCCGCCGCGGGCTTTCCGCGCTTCGCGGCGGCGCTCTCCCCGCGCCGTCATTCATGACGGGCCGAGGTCTTTTCCATTACGGCTCCGAGGTCTGTTACCGCTTTCGTCAGCTCTTCGAGCCGCCTGTCCATCCTGATGAGCAGGTAGGCGGCGACGGCTACGGAGAAGCCGTTCTGTATCATGCTCGCGGTAAGCTCTTCCATCGTCATTCTCTCCTTCCGCCGCGCGGGCGCAGCAGTGCCGTGAGCGCTCTGAGCGCCGCGCGCAGCACTTTTATGATTTTGTCCATTGTTTTTGCGGGGTTCTCCTTTTTCTGTTTTCGCCGGGGGTTTTGATGGGTAGATTATAGTATATATTTCTCTGATTGAGAATACTAAAAGTTTTTAGAATCGGGGAGGGAGCGCCCCTCCCCTGTCGGTTTAGGCCGAGGGCGTGAGCGCGATCTCGGTCGAGGTGCGGTCTATGAGCTCCGCGGTCTCGCAGCTTTCGAGGACGACCGCGAAGGGCTGCTGCTCGAGGATGAGATCCACGGCGGCCTGCACCTTCGCCGCGCCTTCGGGCTCCGCGAGGGTCGGGGCCGCGTAGTCCATGCTGACGTAGAAGCTTTTGCCAGTCTCGGTTATGAATTTCAGCTTTACCGTTTTCATCGTTTCCACCTCCTTTTCAGTCGTTTTCTTTCGTTTCGCCGCGCGGCGCTAGGCGCTTTCGAGGAGCTCGGTGTCGTACTTCCTGACGGAAGCGACGGGGTACTCGAGAAGCTCGCCGAGCGCCGAGGCGAGGGCGCTGAGAGTGTCCGCAGTCGCAGCCGCGCCGATGTTGGAGAGGGATACGGTCTTGGTGACGGTCTTGCCCTCTTCCTCGCCGAGCGATATCGTGAGGCGGAGCGAGCTGCTTATGTGCTTGAACTGTGCCATTTCGTCGTCCTCCTTTCTTCGTTTGATGACAATAATAGTGTGATGGAAGCGTAAGTTTTACAAACAGATTTCTTTTTTATTTTTGCGGACGCTTTGGGACGGCGCGCCGTGATGATAGAATAAAGCGGTGCAGTACATTGAAAGGAGAGATTCGCATGAAGAAGTTTATCGCGGCGCTGCTCGCCGTGCTCGTCGCGGCGACCTCCGCCGCGGCCTACCCGCCGCCCCCGCCTCCGAGAAGGTACGGCCCTCCGCCGCCTCCCCCGCCGCCGCACCATCACCGCCATCCGCACGACTACTGCGACGACGCGGCGCTTTTCGGCGGGCTTGCGGTCGGGCTGATGATCGGCGCGCTCGCGAGCAGCCAGCAGGACCAGGCGGCCGCGCGCGAGGCGGAGCAGCAGCGCGTCTTTGAACGCGAGGCGGCCGAGGTGCGCGAGGCGGCGCGGAAGCTCGCCGAGGCGCAGAGCGTGAACGTGACTGAGATTATCTCCAAGCTCGGCCCGGACCACGCGCTTGAGGACCTCGACAACTACTGGCAGGCGCACGGGCAGCCGACGCTGCAGGACGTGAACAGGCCGCCGCGCACGCTGAAGATAGCGGGATTTTCGCAGAATATGAGGCTGCTTTACGACATCGACCGCGAGCGCAGCACGGTGACGGTCACGGTGAGCGCGCCGGAGTACAACGTCACGGAGAGCCGTACGATGCCATACGTCTACGCGCCGCCGGCGGCGCAGGCTTCGGGCGGAGTTGAAAAGCTGCTGGGCTTCACCGTATCGGACGGCTCGCGCAGCCCCGAGGGATTCCTCGTGATAACGTCCGTAGTTCCCTCGACGGTCGCGGCCTACGCCGGCGTCAAGAGCGGCTCGGTGCTCTGCGCCGTGGACGGGAACAGCACGGCGAACGTGAGCGCCGCGCAGATGGAAGCCTACGTAGGAAGCCGCGCAGCCGCGGGAGCCGCGGTGAAACTGACGCTCGCCGGCGGCGGCGCGCGCCGGACGCTGGAGCTGAGGCCGTAAGGATAGAATCCGGCAAACGGACGAACGCTGGCCGCCGCCCGGAGGACACGCGGGCGGCGGTTTTTGTGTTCGCGTTGTTTGCTGCTATGAGTCAAATTTCTTCAGCGCACAAAAGCATTATCATATATGTACGATGTTTTTTATAAATCGCACAATTATGTTATAATTATCGTACGATTAAAGGAGGGGATACCATGTCCATAACTGCAACGGAATTGAAAGCAAATCTTGGGAAGTATCTTCAAATGGCCGAAACGGAAGATATTTATATAACGCGCAACGGCAAAATGGTAGCGCGGCTTACAGCGCCATACAAGAACAAAAGAGAAATCGCGGAATCGCTTTTCGGCATAATTCCAGCCGACATAACGCTTGAAGAAGCACGAGAAGAAAGATTGAGCAGAATATAATATGCGGGCTTTAATAGATACATGCATAGTTATTGATGCCTTGCAGAACCGTAGTCCGTTCGCAAACGATGCGCGGGCAATATTTTACGCCGCGGCTGACAATCGTTTTGACGGGTATGTGACAGCTAAGTCAACAGCTGATATCTACTACCTTATGCATAGATATACACACAGCGACAAAGAAACAAGAGACGTGCTAAGACGTCTCGGTTCGCTTTTCGAGTTTCTTGACACTTCAGCGGCTGACTGTATCAATGCTATCGACTCCAACATAAGGGATTATGAGGATGCAATAATGTCGGAAAGCGCGGAGAGGTCAGGTATGGACTGCATCGTTACGCGCAACACCGCAGATTACCTTTTCTCTAAAGTCGCGGTATACACCCCGCAGGAATTTCTTGCAATGTTCGATTGATGGAAGGTGTTTTAGCCTCCGTTTCTGCACGCATTACTCCGCCGCACTGCACGCTGGAGCTGAGACCGTAGGGATAATATCCAACAAACGGACGAACGCAGGCCGCCGCCCCGAGGATACGCGGGCGGCGGCTTTTTTGCTGCGCTTATCGCAGCATATTTGCTTGCGTATGCTTGCGTTTACAATATAATTATAGAAAAGGAGAGTGAACGATATGGCTAACACTACGGCGGTCTACGCGCGCATCGACACCAAACTGAAGGAAAACGCGGAGGATATTCTCGCGCAGCTCGGGATTTCGCCTTCGAGCGCAATACAGATGTTTTACAGCAAAATTGTGCTGACGCGCGGAATGCCCTTCGAGCTGCGCCTGCCGTACCCCAAGCCGACGGCGATAGGCGGCATGACGCGCGAGGAGCTCGACGCGGAGCTGGAGAAGGGGCTCGACGATATCAGAAGAGGCGAAGTATATTCTGCCGAAGAAGTTGACAGAGAGCTGGCAGAGGAATTCGGCATATGACGCCGGGCAAATACCGAGTAGACTACTCCGCTTCTGCAAAGAGCGATTTAAGAGCGATATTTGCGTATATTGCGCATACGCTGAAGGCGCGACTGACCGCGGCCCGTCAAATTGACAGGCTGAAAGCTGCGGCGCTCGCGCTTGATTCCTTTCCGGAACGGCATGAAATCGTTGAAAGAGGATACGGAAGGACAGAAATCCGAAAATTCTCAGTGGACAACTATATTGTATTTTATTCAGTGAATTCCCAAACAAAAATTGTGACGATAGTCCGTATATTTTACGGCGGAAGAGACGTCAAAAACATAGTCAACGCCGAAGAGCAGTAATTTATCGCTTCCCGGGCTTCTGCGCCCCGCAGCCGCGCGCTTTACTCCGCCGCGGCGCTGCTTTACAATTTAACTAAATAAAAAACCGGAGGAATAACGATGGACAGACCTCTTCTTCATATAATCAGCCACACGGACCTCGACGGAGTCGCGGCGGCGGCGCTCGCGTGGCACGTGAAGGGCGGGCGCGTCGCGCGCGTTTCGCTGACGGGCTACGGCGAGGTGGACGCGCTCATCCTCGAAACGCTCGCGTCCGGCAAGGAGCCGCTCGTGCTCGACCTCTTCTGCCAGAAGGAACAGACTATCGACGAGGTGGACAGGCTTTACGACGAAGCCCGCCCGCCTTTTCTTTTCGACCACCACAAGAGCACCTTCGAACGCTACGGCAACAGGAAATGGGCCGTCATCGACACGAACTACTGCGGCGCGCTCGTCTACTGGAACTGGATGTCCGAGCGCGCGCAGGACTCGCGGACGAAGGAGGCGCTCGCGCGGCTCGAGCCGATCGTGCGCATCGCGAACGACCGCGACCTCTGGCTCGGGCAGATACCGGAGAGCCGTTTGTGGCAGGCGCTCGTTACGATGTGCGGCCACTGGGGGATGTTCGCGCGGCTCGCGGCGAACCCGAGCGCGGAGCTGACGCCCGAGGAGTTTGACGGCGCGTCGGAATTCACGGAGCGCCAGGAGGCGCGCTTCGCCGAGGCGAAGGAGCATATATGGAGGCACGGCGCGGAGCTGGCCTTCCTCTGCGACGGGATTCTCGAATACGGCGACGTTTCCGACTTCTGCGGCCTGCTGCTCGACCGCGACGAGAATCCGCCCGAGGTGGCGGCGGTCGCCGCGCGCAGGCTCGGCGGCGACTGGGCCGTATCTATGCGCAGCCGCGACGGCCTCGCGGGGCGCGTCCTCGCGCTGCTGAAGGACGGCAAAAAAGTCCGCGGCGGCGGACACGGCGACGCCTCGGCGCTCTATTTCCCGCGCAACTACACGCAGGAGCAGATGCGCGACTCCATCCTCGCGGCCATAAAGGTCGAGAAGGAGCGCAGCGCAGCGCCGAAGGTTACGCTCGGCGACCTCTTCAAAGGGCTGGCATAGGATGAAAACCTTAGCGCTGATCTACGCCTCCGAGGGGACGGGGCATAAAAGCGCCGCCTTCGCGCTGCGCGAGGCCTTCCTCGCGGCGAACCCGGAGGGGAACGCCCTCTGCCTCGACATACTCGACTTCGTCCCGCCCTTCATGAAGGGACTCCTCTCCGGCGGCTACGACGTTATGGCGCGCAGCGCGCCGTGGCTCTGGTCGCGATTCTACTGGGGCTCCGACAAGCGCGGCGGCCAGGCCTCGGCCTTCGAGTGGGTCCACGGACAATTCTGCCGCGCATGCCTGCCCAAGCTGAAGCGGCACCTCGCGTCGAAAGGCGCGGAAGCGGCGGTATTCACGCACTACTTCGGAGCCGCGGAGTTTGCCGCGATGAACAGGGGCCGCGCGCCCGTGTATTACGCGGACACGGACTTCGAGACCCACCGCTTCCAGCGCAGCCGCGAATTCACGATGAGCTTCGCCGGCAGCGCGCGCGCCGCGCGCCAGCGCTACGCCGAAGGGATAACCAACGTCATGGCGACCGGCGTCCCCGTCGCCGCCAAATACGCGCACATGCCAACGAAAGCCGAGGCGCGCGCCAAACTCGGCCTGCCCGCGAACGAAAAAGTCGTCCTCGTCAGCGGCGGCGGCATAGGCGCCGGCCCCGTACAGAAGGCGGCGGAATCGCTCGCCGCGGCGGGATATTACGTCCTCGCCGTCTGCGGCGGCAACGAAAAGCTGCGCGCAAGCATGAAAGCCTTCTTCATGTACAAAGAAAACGTCCGCGTCGAGGGCTTCGTCCCCGACATGGAAAACTACTACGCCGCGGCCGACGCCGCCGTGATGAAGCCCGGCGGCCTCTCGGCCTCCGAGGCGCTCTGCGCCGGCCTGCCGATGCTGCTCACCGACCCGATACCGGGACAGGAAGAGCTAAACCTCTCCTACCTCGCCGCGAACGGAGCCGCCCGCCCGCTCGTAATCCCGCAGCGCGCCGCCGAAGCCGCCGACGAAATATTCGAAAGCGGCGAAGCAAGCAAAATGCGCGAATGCGCCCTAGCCATAGCGCACCCCCGCGCCGCGGCGGAGATAATAAACATAGTGACGCAGGACGCTGGGGCGTGGTAGGAAGCAAAGCCGGAGCAAAATCCCCGATATCTCACACAATTTGATAAATTTCATCAAACAAAGCCGCGGCGGCGATATCCACGCCGCGGCCTTGTCGCCGCAGCGCCGCAAACAAAAAAACGCCCCGGGATTCCCTTTTCGGGAACGGGGCCTAACTGAGGGGTTTTTGTGAAGATTTAAGGAAGGTTGTTATTTTCAACGGCTGCGCCTTCGTGCAAGCTCCGGCGCGCCGTGTAGCCGTCTGTTTTCCGTCCGGGGCCGCGCCCCGTCCTTCAACGGTTCATATGATAGCGCGCGTCAAGCGGCGCGTGTAGATACAAAATTGGAATATCGATATATAAATATCTATATATCCCGTGCGGCAAAGCGTTCCGGCTTTTCTACGCGTTTTGCTCCAGCTCTTTTTTTACGCGCGCGACGGTCTCGCGCAGCTTTTCAGCGAAGAGCTTGTCCTCCGGCGTGAAGCGGTAGTTCTTGCGGTAGATGAGCAGGTCGCGGAAGGAGTTGTCCGCGTCGCGGCAGCGCTTCTGGACGAGGCCGAAGCGGTCGAGCGTCTCGTGCGGCATGGGCGAGACCCAGATGTAGGCGGCGGGCAGGCGGCAGAGCAGCTCGAACTGTATTCCGCGTTCGTAGACGGCGATTTTCTTCTTTTTCTCGTGCTTCTGCGCGAGCATGCGCGCCTCGGAGACTGGCAGCGCGGGGATGGAGTTGTCGTCGTGGACTATTTCCGTGTAGAGGCGCAGCTCGGAGTATTTCAGCTCGGGCGCGGACGCGAGCGGATGGCGGCGCGACATGAGCGCGAGGTATTCGAATTCCCACACGGGCTCGTATTTGAGCGAGCGTTCTTCGAGCGCGGCGAGGAAATATTTTTCGTGCTCGCGCTGGCAGCGCAGTATCCCGAGGTTCGAGACGCCGTCGCCGACGTTTTTGAGCACCTGCGTGGAGTTCGTCTCGCGGTATTTTACGTCGAGCCCCTCGGCGTCGTCGAGCGCCGCGGCAAATTCGGAGAATGCGAAGGCCGCGTAGCTCGCGCGCGGGAGCGAGAGGCTGAATTTTTTCACACCGGAGGGCTTATAGAGCGATTCGAGCTCGTCCACCTGTTCGAGTATGCGCCGCGCGTATTCGAGGAACTGCTCGCCCTGCTCGGTCGGCTCGACGCCTTTGGGGGTGCGGCGGAATATCGTGATGTTCATGTCTTCCTCGAGCTCGCGGATGGCTTTGCTCAGGTGCGGCTGCCCCATGAAGAGATTTTCCGCGGCCCGCGAAATGGAGCCCGTCTTCGCCACCTCGACTGCGTAGCGCAGATGCTGGATATTGTTCATAAATTTATCCTCCGGTCTTTATTTCGGCACGCTCCTATAATAGCAGAAAAAGTTAAAAAATGTGTCCTCGATTTGTAAAAAAGGAAACAATATTCCATTTTGCGCCGTTTCTTCCACTGCGGAGAAACGGCGCGCCGCCGCGGCGCGGACGCGGTATAATTCTGCCGTCTGATACCGCCGCCGGGAGGGGTTTCGCAATGCCTGAAAGATTTCACGATATGGATAAATCGCGCGCGCCTCGCGCGCTGGATTACGCGATGGTGCTCTGCGCCGTCACTATATGGGGCGGCAGCTTCGCCGCCACGAAGTACGCGCTCGCGCAGGCGGAGCCGTCGCTGATTCTCTGCCTGCGCCTCGCGATGACGCTGCCCGTGCTCGCCGCTGGATGCGCGCTCGGGCGCGAGCTGCGCCTGCCGACGGCGCACGAGGCGTTCGTGCTCGCGCTGCTCGGTTTTCAGGGGATATGCTTTCACCAGGGGATACAGGCTGTTGCGATGAAGACGGCGGGCGCGGGAAACGCGAACTGGATGATGGTCGCTTCGCCCGCGGTCGTCGCGGTGCTCGGCTGGCTGTTCCTCAAGGAGAAGATCTCGCGCGGCGCCGTCGCCGGGCTCGCGCTCGCCTCGGCGGGAGTCGCGCTCGTCCTCGCCGCTGGGACGGTGAAGGAGACCGCGGAGAGCGTTTCCTTCGGCTCGTGGGGCGATTTCCTGATGCTCGCCTCCGTCCTAAACTGGGGCGTCTTCCTCGTAATTTCGCGCAAGCTGCTGAAGTCCACGATGACGCCGGCCTTCTCGATATTCTGGGAGCTGGTATTCGCCGCGTTCTTCGCGTTCCTCGCGACGCTCATCTTCGGCACAGACTACTCCGTCATCCCCGGCTTCACCGCGGGCACGTGGCTTTCCATAATCTTCCTCGGCGCGCTCTCCTCCGGCCTCGCCTATCTTTTCTGGTACAAGGCCCTCGCCGCAATCCCCGTCGCGAAGCTCACCGTCTTCCAGTTCCTCCAGCCCGTCGCGGGCATGGTCATATCATACCTGCTGCTCGGCGAGCGCTACACAATCTGGCTCGTCCTCGGCGCGGCGATGATAACGGCGGGAATTTGGCGCGTGAACCGGCGGTAGGGACGGCGTGTAACAATTTCGTAACATTTTCCGGCGCGGCGTTTTAGCGATGCGCCGCTTCTGATATTATTTTATTATTGGCAGTGTTTACATTTAATAATTTCCGCGCCGTGTCACGCAGGGCGGCGGCGCGTCGGGGAAGGAGTTACGCTTATGAAGAAGAAAAACCTGACAGTGCTGCTCGCGCTTCTGCTTGCTGCGGGCGTCGTGTCGTGCGCCGCTCTTGAGAGCGCCTCTGCCTGGCCCGCGAGTTCCGGCGCAGCCCCTTACGGCGCTTCGAACTACGACGACGGAGGCTCGGATTACGACCGCGGCGGCTCCGGCTACGGGGATTCCGCGCACGGCGGACGCTCGAATTACGGAGATTCCGCGCACGGTGGGCGTTCCGATTACGGCGACACGCGCTACGGAGACTCACGTTACGCGCGCTAGAGGCCGGGGGCGCGCCCTTCCGGCATGAATTGAAGTTTCTTGTCACGCGCGGCGAGGGCTTTGCGCTTTCGTCGCGTTTTTCCGCACTTTTCACGCGCGACGGGCACGCGGGCGCGGACGGGCGTTACGAGGTCCACAGCCTCTATTTCGACACGCCGGACGACCGCGCGCTGCGCGAGAAGCTTTACGGCCTGCGCGATAAGGAGAAGTTCCGTCTGCGCTATTACGGCGGGGACGTTTCTTTTGTGCGGCTCGAGAAGAAAATAAAGCGCGGCGAGCTCTGCGCGAAGTTTTCCGCGGTTCTGCCCGAGGGCGGCGCGGAGGCGCTTCTCGCTGGGCGGCCGGATTTTCTGCTTGAATCGGACGAGCCGCTTTTCGCGGAGTTTTACGCGAAGCTGCTCGGCGGCCCGCTGCGTCCGAGCGCGGCCGTCAGCTACAGCCGCGAGGCTTTCGTTTACGCGCCGGGCGGCGTGCGCGTGAATATCGACAGGGACCTGCGCCGCTGCCTCGACGCGCGTGAGTTTCTGAATCCGCGCCGCTTCGGCGTGCCGGCGGACGGCGGCTTCGATTTGCTCGAGGTCAAGTACGGCGCGTTCCTGCCGGACGTGGCGCGTATGGCGGTGCAGACGGCGGCCTGCGCGCGGAGCGCCTTTTCGAAGTACGCGGAGTGCCACCGCTTTGAATAACCGGACGGGAGCGATTTGCGCATGACCTTCAGAGATATTTTCAAGAGCGGCTTTCTCGCGCGGACGGCGCAGCTTTCCGTCGCCGATATGGCGGTATCGATGCTGCTCGCCTTCGCGATAGGGCTATTTATTTTTTACATTTACAAAAAAAGCTACCGCGGCGTCATGTACTCGGCGAATTTCGGGACGTCGCTCATCGCCGTCGCGCTGGTGACGACCTTCGTGATGCTCGCCGTGACGAGCAACGTCGTCCTTTCGCTCGGCATGGTCGGCGCGCTTTCGATCGTGCGCTTCCGCACCGCGGTCAAGGACCCGATGGACATCGCCTTCCTGTTCTGGAGCCTCGCCGCGGGCATCGTGCTCGCCTCCGGCCTCGTCCATCTCGCGGTGCTCGGCAGCCTTTTCATCGGCATCGTCATGCTCGTCTTTTCCGACAGGCGCGACGAGGAGCGCCCGTACATCCTCGTCGTCCACTGCGCGGACGAGACGTCGGAGCGCGCGGCGCGCGACTTCGCATCCTCGCGCGTCAAGGCGCTTTCGCTCAAGAGCAAGAGCGTTTCGCCGGGGCGCGTCGAGCTGAACTACGAGGTGCGCCTGTCTGACGGCGCGGCGGATTTCGTCAACGCGCTCGCGGCTCTGCCCGGCGTCAAAAACGCCGTCCTCGTCTCGTACAACGGCGACTACGCCGCGTGAACCGCGCGTGCTGAAGCGCAGAAACACGGATAAAATCTGCATAATCGCGATGACGGCGGCCTGCGCGCTCGCGCTGCTGCTCGCGGCGTGGAACGGCGGCGCGGGCAGCGATCCGGCGCGCGGGCCGGAATACGCGGCGGCGCTCTTCGACGGCGGGCGCGTCCATCAAATCGACATTGAGATAGAAAACTGGGAAAAATTCATAAAAAACGCGACGCGCGAGGAATATTCGCCATGCGCCGTCACGATAGACGGCGAGCGCTTCGACGGCGCGGGAATCCGCGCGAAGGGCAACAACTCGCTGCGCCTCACGCACAAATACGGACACGAGCGCTACAGCCTCAAAATCGAATTCGACCGTTACATCGAGGGCGCTTTATGGCGCGGCCTCGACAAGCTCTCGCTCGACGCGGCCTTCCAGGACAACAGCTATCTGAAAAACTTCATCGCCTACGGCCTAATGGCGCGGCTCGGCGTCCCCGCGCCGCTGCGCTCCTTCGCGTGGGTGACGGTAAACGGCGAGCCGCACGGCCTCTTCCTCGCGGTCGAAGAGCCCGAAGAAGCCTTCGCGCTGCGGAACTTCGGCCCCGCCCACGGGCGGCTCTACAAGCCGGACTACCGCTCGCTTGACGATGAAAACGCCGACGTGGCGCTGATTTACAGCGGAGACGACCCGCGGCGCTACCCGGGCATATTCCGCCGCGCAAAGTTCCCCGTATCGGCGGCGGACAAAAGGCGGCTCATAGCCGCGCTCGAACGGCTCTCCGACGAAAGCCGGTGCGCTTCCGCAGCGGACCTCGACCTCGCGGCGCGCTACTTCGCCGTCCAGGCCTTCGTCGTGAACGCAGACGGCTACCTCGGCCCGACGGGCCACAACTACTATCTGTACGAAAAGGACGGCCTGCTCGCGATGCTGCCGTGGGACTACAACCTCGCCTTCGGCACATACTCGCTCGGCGCGCCGCGGCCCGAGAACGACGCGCGGGCCTTCGTCAACTGCCCGATAGACGAGCCAGCGCCGCGTGAGATACTCGCGAAGCGCCCCTTCTTCTCCGTCCCCTTCGCGCGCGGCGAGTGGCGCGGGCTTTACAGACAATACCTCGGCGAAGCCGCGGCGCTCTTCGAAAGCGGCGAGTTCACGGCCGAGATAACCCGCGCCGCGCGCATGATAGCGCCCTACGTCGAACGCGACCCCACCGCCTTCTGCTCCTACGCCGACCACAAACTCGCCGTCAGCACGATAACAGCCTTCTGCGAGCTCCGCGCCGAAAGCGTCCGCGCCCAGCTGAACGGCGCAATCCCCGCGACGCGCGCCGGGCAGGCCGCCGCGCCGGAAACGCTGGTAGACGCCTCCGCGATACGCATAGAGGACATGGGCGAAATAGCCGACCTGACGGACTGACGCGGCGCACAGAAAACGCGGAAGGACGCAAAATCCTCCCGCGTTTCCGCAATTTTCGCCGCCGGCCTAACGCGCAGCGCCGTTAAAAAAATCCGCCTCGCATAGCTCCGCTATCCACTCGCCGCGCGCAATCTGCGCCTGCCACTCCTGCGGGATGCCGCGCCCGCCCGACGAGCCGTAGTAAATGCCCGCCAGCCCTCCTGCGACGGCCGCCGTCGTGTCCGTGTCCCCGCCGAGGTTGACGGCCTTCAGCACGCATTCGCGGTACGACGAAGTCGTCGCGAAGCACCACACCGCCGCGTCGAGCGTGTCGAGCACGTAGCCGCCGCTTCGGACATCCGCGCGCGGCTTCTTCCTTATGTCGTACTCGTCGTCGTAAAGCCGCGCCGCCTCCTCCGGCCCGCCGCCCGCGAGCAGAAGCTCCGCGATGCGCACATACTCCTCACACGCGCCTGTCGAAATGGGATGCGCGTGCGTCAGCGCCGACACGGCGGCGACCTCCTCGTCCGTGTGCGGAACGAAGGCCAGCGGCAGAATGCGCATCAGCGAGCCGTTGCCGTTGTCCGCGACGCTACGCCCGCCGCAGCTTTCCACGCCCACGCCCTGCATGTAGAGGCCTATCGCCTTGCGCGTCGTGTTGCCGATGTCGAAGACGCTGTGGTACGGCGTGAATTCGTTGTGCGCGTACCATCTCACGAAATTATCCATAATGTCGCGCAGGTCGATTCGCCGCCTCCGCCCGAGGCTCTCGAGCGTCGCGAGCGCGAGGCTGCCGTCGTCCGACCACGTCCCGGCGGGCAGCCCGTGAGTCCCGCCGCCGATCATATCGGCCACGCAGAACGTATCACGCTCGCAAAACTCCACAGGCACGCCCAAGGCGTCCCCGACGACCAAACCCATAATGCCGTCATATACGCGATTCAAAATATATCCTCCGACGTGAAATATAAATTTGACATAATTATAACGGAGCACGGCGCACGTTCATGCGCGGTTCAGCAGCCTATCCGCCGCGGCGCATTTCACCAGCAGACAATCCGCGTCCGTCCACACCTCCGTATCGACGCGGCGCAGGCCGTCGATGCGGCGCGCGGCGAAGCCGTTGGCCTCCGGCGACAGAACTTCGTCGAGCAGCGACACAATCGAACGCCCGCGCTCCACACCCGAAATCATAAAACCGGCGAACAACCCGCCGGAAACGCGCCCGCGCACATCCGAACCGCGCCTCCTGACGTTGTCCTCAGCCGCGCGGAACAGCGCCGAAAGCGCCTCCGTGTCGGATCCGGCGAACATCGAGGCGATATCGCACGCCGTGCGGACGCCGCCGCACATTGCGGACAGCAGCCGCGCAAACGCGCCGTTGAACTCGTTTATCGTCGCTATGTCGAATTCGCGCAGCCGCGGAAAAGAATCCCACATATCCTCGGACGGAGCGACAGCGACGAGAGCGCCGTCCGCGGGCAGGACGCAGTAAAGAGCGCGCCCGGGGGAAAGATATTCCTGGGCGGAGCCGCGCCGCCCCGCCGCGATGACGCACCTGTTCCTCTTCGGGAAACCGCGCCACGACGGCAGAAACTCCGAAATGAGAAGCGTGTACTCGTTGCCCGTGTCCGTCGACGCTCTCGGCCTCGGCCTGCGCTCGTACCAATCCCCGCCGTCCTCCGAAGCGCGGTAAAGCCGCACGCCGCCGCGCCAGAGCCGCAAAGCCTGCAAATATTTCGTGCCAAGCAGCCCCGCGGGAGCCGCTTCGTCCGCGTTGGTCATAACATTCACCCTGCCTCATTCTAACATCAAAACGGCGGCGGGGGATATAATAGGGGCAGTTCAAAAAAAGGAGACGAATACATGGAAATAACGGTGTCATACGCGGTGATCTACATGGACGCGAAAAGCGGGAAATTCCTCATCGTCCACCCGACGCACGAAACATACTGGAGCCTGCCCAAGGGCGGCATGGAGGAGGCCGACGGCGGCGACGGCGCGAAAGCCGCGGCGCGCGAGCTGTTCGAAGAAACGGCGATAAAAGCAGACCCCGCGGCGCTGAAATACGGAGGCCGCCACGACTACTACAGAGCCGGCAGAAACGGCAAAACGAAAAACAAAGACCTCTGCATATACCTGTACGAAACGGACGAGGCAATGAAAACCGCGGAAATGATCTGCGCCTCGATGGTACACAGCGCCCCCGGCGCGCCCTTCCCCGAAAACGACGATTTCAAATACATCGAATACGGCGAAATCGGCGAATACTTCCACGCCGACGGCGAAAGAGCGCTGAAAGCGGCGCTGCGGGAGCTGGGGATTGGGGAATAGCGGCAAAAACCGGCTGTTCTAAAACGCGCAGATACGCACGTTCGGCCTCAGCGCCTACAGACGCGCGCGGTGATATCCGCGCTGCGCGTTTTTTATCGTGGTTCCGTAATTTTGGCAAATGAATATAAAAAAAGAGACCAACCTTTCGGCTGGTCTCTCGAGGGTTTTTAAAAATGGTGCCGGAGACGAGAATTGAACTCGTACGGGTTGCCCCACACGCCCCTCAAACGTGCGTGTCTACCATTTCCACCACCCCGGCGCTCAACGCAAAGAAGTATATAAAAAGTTCGCCGTTTCGTCAAGCTTTTTCTGTGAGATTTTTTTATTTTTCCTGCGGTTTTTCCAAGCACTCGCGCATGAAGCCGGCGGCGGCGTTTACGGCCTGTTCCGCCCAGAATTCCGGGCCGCAGTGGTCGGCCCCGGCTATGAGGTAAAGGCGCGCCTCTTTGCCGCAGGCGCGGAGTTTTTCGTAGAGTTCAACGCTCTGGCGCGCGTTCGCGGTGCGGTCCTTCGTTCCGTGGAAGATGCAGAAGGGCGGGAGTTTTTTGTCGGGCGTTATGTGGGTGACGGCGCTCGCCTTCGCGGCAAGCTCGGGGTGTTCCATGACGTAGATTCCGCCGAGGAGTTTGCCTTCGGGAGCTTTCGGCGTGTGGTGGCTCGTGGTGGTCGGGAAGCCGTCTTCCATGAGCAGCGTGACGGTGCCGTAGTAGTCAAGCACGCCGCGCACTTCGGCGGAGACGCCGGGGAATAGGCTCTCGTCCATGTCGCCGCCCTCTTCGGCGAGCGCGCAGAATACCGCCGTGTGTCCGCCGGAGGAGTCGCCGCCTATGAATATCTCGTCGGGTATTATTCGGTATTCTTCCGCGTGCGCGCGCATATAGCGTATCGCATTGCGCGCATCCCGTATCTGCGCGGGGAAGGCGGCCTGCCCAGTGTGACGGTATTGTACGATCGCCGCGACGAAGCCCTTTTTCACGATCTCGTCGAGGCAGCATACCGACATGTAGAGATCCTGTTCTTTCCAGGCCGAGCCCTGCACGTAGACGAGGCACGGATATTTTTTGTCAGGCTCGTTCCGCGTTATCGGAAGCAGTATGTTGAGGTGCAGCGGGACGCCGTCAGGGGCCGCGTATTCGACTTCGCGGATGAACTGCACGCCGGTCTCAAAGCCTGTCGTTTCGATGCGTTCCGCACCTTCGGGGATTTCCGTATATTCGGGGAATTCTTCATACGTCCATTTTTTTACTTCCATTTGCGGTCGCCTGCCTGTCTTCGTCTCGTTTTCCGAAATTATAGGCTTTTTTGCAGGCTTCAGGCAACGGCGGCGATTGACGGGCGCGCCGGCGCGGTTTCACATCGCGTTTTATGACGGAGGTTCGGAGCAGAAGATTCTCGGGACGGCATTGCTGCGCGCACATACGAAGAAAGCCCCTCCGCGAAGGAGGGGCTTGGCTTTTTCCGTGAGATACGGAGATTTAGTCGAAGTCCTTGCGCTCTTTGATACGAGCGGCCTTTCCGCTGAGTTTGCGGAGGTAGTAGAGCTTCGCGCGGCGGACGCGGCCCTTGCGGACTACTTCGATTTTGTCGATGCTGGGGCAGTGGACGGGGAAGATTCTTTCCACGCCGACGCCGTTGGAGATTTTGCGGACGACGAAGTTTTCGCGGAGACCGCCGTGCTGACGGCCGATGACGACGCCTTCGAAGACCTGTATACGGCTGCGGTTGCCTTCCACGACTTTGACGTGGACCTTGACCGTGTCGCCGGGGCGGAATTCGGGGATGGAGCCTTCCGCCTTATGGTATTTTTTCTCTACCAGAGCCATTCTTGGATCCTGCATGAGGTTTTCCCTCCTTTTTGTAATGTTTTATTTTTTCATCTTTTACGGCGTTTTCGCGCCGTTGGTCTGTTGCGTTGTCCTGTCTCGTCTTTTCAGCGCCAGCCGAAGAAGCGGTCGAGCGTTATGCTCACGGCGCTTCTCACGGAGAGATGGTTCCAGCCGTCTTTGCCGCCGATTATCGGCGTCATTACGGCGTCAGCCATATCCATGACTTCGTCGTGGAGCCCCCAGCCAGTCCCGAATATGAAGAGCGGGCTGTGGTCGCGCCGCAGGATCTCGCGTTTGAGCGTGAGCCAGTGCTGCGCGCCTTCGTGACGTTTCGCCGTCGTCGCTATCTTGAACACCGGCTTTTTTTCTTTCTCTTCGGCCCAGGCCAGCGCCTTCTGTACGGAGGCGAATATTTTGAGCGTCGAGAAAGCCTCGCGCCGGTCGGGGTTGTAGTCCGCGCCCCAGCCCGAGGTCCAGTGTCCCGCGATGCGCTTCGCCATTTCGCGCTGCTGCGCGATTGGCGTTACGAGCAGGTATTTTTTTATTCCATAGGTGCGGCAGGCGCGCGCGATGTCGTGCAGGTCCATGCCCGTTATCGCGGTGGACGATTTTTCGCCGCGTTTGTCGAGGACGGGATAATGTACCTCCATCACGTAGGCGCCGCCCGAGAGCCACGGTATCAGCCCCGCGCGGCCGGCGATGTCGGGGCGCCTGTCAAGCGTACGTTCGACAGACTGCCTCCTGCGCCAGCGCTCGATGGCCTTGGCGTCTCCGCCCGTCAGCACTTCCGGCACGCGCTCTCCGCGCCATTCAGCTGGGCGCGTGTAGTGCGGCGTGTCGAGCATACCGCTGTAGAAGGAATCTTCTTCAACGGAGCTTTCGCTGCCCACTACGCCCGGGATGAGGCGCGATACGGCGTCGACTATGGCCATCGCGGGCATCTCGCCACCCGTCAGCACGAAATCGCCGAGAGATATTTCCATATCCACGTACTTTTCCGTGAAGCGTTCGTCCACGCCCTCATAGTGTCCACAGACGATGACGAGGTGCTCTTTGCGAGCGAGGTCTTCCACGAGCTCCTGATGGAAGCGGACTCCCTGCGGGCTCGGGTAGACGACGTAGGGCTTTCCGCCGCCGGAGACCGATTCGACCGCTTTCGCGAGCGGCTCCGCCATGAGCATCATGCCGCCGCTGCCGTAGCAGTAGTCGTCTATCTGCCTGTACGAGCCTTCCGAAAAGTCGCGGATGTCTACGACTTCCGCTTCGAGCTTCCCCGCCGCTATGCCGCGCCCGAGGACGCTCGCCGCGAGGTAGCCGCGCATCAGCTCCGGGAAGGCCGTGATGACGGTTATTTTCATCTCAGTCCCACAATCCCTCTGGAATATTTACTGTCATGGTGCCTCCCGCGACGTCGACGGAGACGACAGCGTCTCCGACGGCCGGCACGGGTTTTTCTTTGCCGTCCGGGGTTTTCACGACGTAGACGTCGTTGCTGCCCGTCTGGATGATTTCGCTCACCCGTCCGAGGTTTTCCCCCGTGCTCGCGTCGAGGACGGCGAGGCCGATTATATCGTCCAGCCAGTATTCGTCCTCTTCGAGCTCGACCCTTTCGTCTTTCGGTACGGTGACGGAGGCGCCCTTCATGGCCTCGGCGGCGTTTCTGTCCTCGACGCCCTGAAGGTGAAGGAAGAAGGTGTTCTTCCCCTCGTATGGCTCAAGCCTGCGCACCTTCCAGCTTTTCACGGGCTTGCCCGGCAGCGATATGTCGAGCTTTTTCATCCCGATGAAGCGCTCCGGGAAGTCCGTCAGCGGTATCAAGAGCATGTCGCCCCTGACTCCGTGCGCGGCGGCTATTTTGCCTATCTCGCACCGTCCTTCGAGAGAAGGATCAGTCTTCTTTGACATCGACGTCCACCTTTTCGCCCGACTTTATCGAGGCCGCCTTCGCCACGTGGCGGATGGCGTTGATGGTGGAGCCTTTCTTGCCTATCACGCGGCCCACGTCCTCGGAGTCCACCCTTATCGTTACGAGTATGACCCCGCCCTCGGAGCGGTCCTCTTCCACGCGAACCGCCTCGGGCTTCGTGACGAGCCTGCGTACTATCAGATCAACCAGGTCGACATAATTCGCCATGATTTATCCGCCCTATTCCGCTTCGGCCGCCGCTGCGGGAGCGTCGATGACTCCGGCCTTCTTAAGCAGCTCCTTCGCCGTATCGGACGGAGAAGCGCCGTTGCCGAGCCAGAACGCCGCGCGTTCGGCGTTTATCTTGATCTCCGCCGGGTCTACGAGCGGGTTGTAGGTCCCGAGTATCTCTATGAAACGGCCGTCTCTCGGGGAATGAGAGTCCGCCACAACCAGACGATAGAAAGGAGCCTTCTTTTTCCCGTGACGGGAAAGACGTATACGTACTGACATCTTGCGTTAACACCTCCTGTGTCTATTCTCTTAATGCTCTATTGAAAACGGATTATATCCGGCTCAATCAAATTCAGCGGAAGAAGCCGCGCTTCCCGCCCATGCCAGGCGGCATACGGAAGCCGCCTTTTTTGCCTCCGGCCATCTTGCCGAAGGTCTTCATCATGGACTTCATCTGTTCGTACTGCGCGAGCACCTGATTCACCATCTGCACCGAGGTGCCGGAGCCCTCCGCTATCCTGCGGCGGCGGCTGCCCTTGATTATCTCGGGATTGCGGCGCTCCTTCGGCGTCATCGAGAGTATGATGGCCTCCGTCTGCTTCATGCGCTTCGGATCTATCTCGGCGTTCTTCAGCGCCTTCGCCGCGCCCGGAATCGGCAACATTTCTATAACCTTCTCCAGCGGGCCGAGCCTCTTTATCTGCTGGAGCTGCATCAGCATATCTTCGAGCGTGAAGCGGTTTTTCTTCAGGCTCTCCGTCATGCGCTCTATATCGGCCTCGGAGGTAGCGGACTGGACTTTCTCAAGCAGACCCTCCATGTCCCCCATGCCGATGATGCGCTGCGCCATGCGCCGCGCGTCGAAAATTTCAAGGTCCTCCGTCTTTTCGCCGCAGCCCGCGAGCTTGATCGGCACGCCGGTGCTCGCGCGCACCGCGAGGGCCGGGCCTCCGCGCGCGTCGCCGTCGAGCTTCGTCAGCACGACGCCCGTCAATCCGAGGCGCTCGTGGAAGGTGTTCGCGACGTTGACGGCCTCCTGCCCCGTCATCGAGTCGACGACGAGAAGGATTTCCGTCGGGTTCGAGGCGGATTTCATAGTTTCGAGCTCTCGCATCAGCTCGTCGTCCATCTGGAGGCGTCCCGCCGTGTCAAGCAGAATCATGTCGCAGAGATGCGACTCCGCGTAATCGCGCGATTTGCGCGCGACCGCCACTGGGTCCGTCTCGCCCGGTTCGGGGCCGAAGAACGCGATGTTCGCCTTCTCCGCGAGCACGCGGAGCTGGTCGACGGCCGCGGGCCTGCGAAGGTCGCAGGCGACGACGAGCGGCTTGTGCCCCTTCGACATACGGCGCGCGATTTTCACCGTCGTCGTAGTCTTACCGGAGCCCTGGAGGCCGACCATCATGTAGACCGTCGGCGGCTTCGGCGAAATCACGAGCGGCGCGGGCGCGTCGCCCATAATCTTTATAAGCTCTTCGTAAACTATCGTGAAAATAAGCTGCGACGGCGTGATGGAGTCGAGCACTTCGCGCCCAGTCGCGCGCGCGCGTATCGCCTCGACGACGTCCTTGACGACCTTATAATTGACGTCCGCTTCGAGAAGCGCGCGGCGCACCTCGCGCAGCGCGAGATTTATATCCTCTTCGGAAAGCTTCCCCTTGCCGCGGAGGCTTGAGAAAATATTTTCAAAACGTTCTTTGAGCGAATCAAACATTGCCTACCCCTCCAGCAGCTTCTTGAAATTTATATAAAAATCCTCGGGCAGCCGCGATTTATTCTCTTCGAGCTCCCGCTCCATAGCTTCGAGCCTGCGCCTCAGCGCGGCGAGGCCGAACGAGGCTTCATACTCCTCCATGTGCTCCCGCGCGCGCGCCACAAGGTCGTGAACCCCCTGCCGCGAGACGCCGAGCGCCTCCGCCGCCTCCGCGAGCGAAAAATCCCGCATAAGGATCATCTCGCACGCGAGACGCTGCTTCTCCGTGAGCCGCTGCCCGTAGTTGTCAAACAAAAGCACGTCCCGAACGCGCTGATTCAGAGAATCTCTCTCCGCCAAGGCAGCCACCCCCAGTCAACCAGAGGATTATACAGGGTGTTGAGGAAGGTGTCAAGGAATTTGGCTTGACAGACAATAAAGCTGATAAGCGGAGGGTTTTTGTCATCACACTCCGAAATGCTATAATTCGACGATATGCGGAGCACTGCCGGGCAAGTTATAGCTCTCTGTCACACTCCGAAATGCTATAATCCAAAGAGTATTGCATGATGATGAGGGCGGGTTATAGCTCTCTGTCACACTCCGAAATGCTATAATAACTTATATGCAAACCTATTCGCCAACGGAGTTATAGCTCTCTGTCACACTCCGAAATGCTATAATGAAACACACAAGACATATCTGCGCGCCTTGGTTATAGCTCTCTGTCACACTCCGAAATGCTATAATCGCTTCTTCGCGCGCCTCTGCGAGCGTGTCGTTATAGCTCTCTGTCACACTCCGAAATGCTATAATTATGCACTGAATATAATGAATTATCCACCAGTTATAGCTCTCTGTCACACTCCGAAATGCTATAATTGCAGGCAGCATCAAGGTCGACTGTGAACGGTTATAGCTCTCTGTCACACTCCGAAATGCTATAATAAAAGCGAGATATAGGGGCGAAGTAGCGCGGTTATAGCTCTCTGTCACACTCCGAAATGCTATAATGTGGCCGTAGGCATTCCGCGCGTCGCGGCGGTTATAGCTCTCTGTCACACTCCGAAATGCTATAATAATTAACATTCAACACCTCACAAGCCTTGTAGTTATAGCTCTCTGTCACACTCCGAAATGCTATAATAAGCGGTCATATAAGGTTGCTCCGAGGTCGGTTATAGCTCTCTGTCACACTCCGAAATGCTATAATGTCAACGTCGAGTTTGCGCTCGAACAGAGCGTTATAGCTCTCTGTCACACTCCGAAATGCTATAATAGATTTCTATGTATTGTTGAGTTTACAAAGGTTATAGCTCTCTGTCACACTCCGAAATGCTATAATCGAAGTTTGCAGGCACTCTCGCATCTTTGGTTATAGCTCTCTGTCACACTCCGAAATGCTATAATACGCAACACACAAACCCGCTCCGGCAGCGCGCCGGGGCGGGTTTTCACGTTTATTTTTCCGTATCAGAAAAGCAGAGTTTGGCGCGAATCGAGCGTTTTTTCTTTTTTCGTCCGCGTGCCTACGAGAATCTTCATCGCAGCATACTGTTTGTCGGTGATTTGTAGAAAGCGCACGGAGCCCTTCGGCGGGAGCGCCTTTTTAAGCCGGTTCAGGTGCTTGTCCACGGAGTCCTCCCCGTTGACGATGCGGCAGTAGACGGAGAACTGGAGCATATCGTATCCGTCTTCTATGAGGAATTTGCGGAAGCGCGCGTATATCGTCCTGTCCTCCTTGGACACGACCGGCAGATCGAAAAACACCATCAGCCGCATGAAGCGGTTCCTTGTGCGGCAATCGCGCGCCATGCCGCGCTCACGGCTCCGCAAGCTCCGGCAGTTTCAGCGCTGAAGCGTCGCCCACAGCGCTGGCCGTGCTGAAGCTGGCGCACATTATGTCTATCGCGCGCAGTATTTTCTGCCGTTCAAAATTTATCACGACAGGCGCGCCGAGCAGCGCGGCAAGCTCCGCGCGTTCCTTTATAGTGAAAGCGGAGCCGTTTGTGACATTGCGCGCCGTCCAGAGGTCTACGACGGGACGCAGCACCTCCATGAAGTCGTCAGCAAGGTTGAAGGCGTTCAGCTCGTTTCTGTGGTGGATGCCGGCGGCGCATAGAAAGCCGTAAGATGTGAGCGAGCGGGCGACCGCGCCGCGCATTATCGCGTAGCCGTAGTTGAGCGCTGCGTTCACGGCGTTGTCCTCCTGTCTCGTCGTGTCGGGCATGTAGCTATCGAAGTAGATGCGCGCGGCGGCGCTCTCTCTGTTGTCCGGGTCTCCGCTTTTCACTTCGGAGGCAAGCGCGCGCAGCTCCGCGCCGCCTCGTATGCCCAGCATGTCGAGACAGAGCGCCTGGTTTTTTATTTTCTGTTTCACGACCGCCTTCCAGCAGTTCTTGCGGAAGGGCAGCGTCTGCTCCATCTGGCATTTCAGCACCTTGAGGAACCTGCTGTGGCGTTGGTAGGGCAGGAAGACGCCGCAGGGGAGATGTCCCTCGCCGCAGGTGAAGAGCGGCACGCCGCGCTCCGCAAGCTCGCAGAGCAGCGCCGCCGTGAACACCGTCCTTTCGCTTTCGACTATTATGACGGCAATGTCTTCGAGCGGTATTTCCGCCGCCTCTTCCTGCTTTACGACGAGATGTCCGTGCTTCAGGGAGAGGCGCGCGGGATTCGAGATTATGACGTTACGCCAGCTCATGCGGCGGCTTTTCTTTTTTGACTTTGTGGTACTCGCCGAGGACGTCTACTTCGTATTTTTCAATGCTTTTCGCCGTCCTCATTCCGATGCTGCGCCATAGCTCTGAACCGTCATGGGCTTTAACTGTAATTGCTCCAGTAGCTATGTCACACCCCACGTAATAACCAAATATTTCTTTTCCTTTGCTGTCAATTATCCTTAGCAAATCGTTGGTGCAGAGTGAACAAACAAAGGAATAGCTGGAATTGACCTCTACCCATTCTCTAACATCTTTACCTTGAGTTATAGCTCTGTCTTTGACTATCTTCTTCGCTATATCGCTTACGTAGTATGGAATGAGATAATATTTCCCGCTTTTGCTGTACACGTCCACCCGTACCATTCTTTCATTCGCGGCTATCCCGCCGCGCACCAGTACGCCCGACGTGCCGGACGAGAATATTTTTATGGAGCGCACGACTGGGCCGGGGCTTCCGTCTTTCGTAGGCTTGCGGAATTCTTTCGCGAAGGCTTTGTCAGGCTTGCCGCCGCATTCCTCAAGCCGTTTTTTCAGCGCTTCATGAAGCGCCTTGTCCCGTTCCTTGCCGACCATATTTTCAAGATTTGCGGGCGTTACAGACGTCAACGGCGTTTTTACCGCTGTTTTGCCTTCGTCCCGATATTTCGCGCTGCGGACGGTCTCGGCGTGTGCTGCACCGGCCGCGCTTCTGTCAGGCTTTCTTGATATAAAAACAGGCTTCAGCTCTTCCAGTTCTTCCCCTGTGTAGTTCATAAGGCCGAACTCCCTTATCTTCGCCGCCGGGTCGTCGGATAAGCGCGCTTCTATCTCTTTTCTGAAATTCGTCCACGGCTCGGGGAAGCGCGTTTTGCGCCCCTCCGCAGACTCTTTTTTCAGCTGGCACAACTCTCTTTTTCGTGAATACTCCGAGATTTTCCGAATTATGGCGGGGGTTGCGGCGGCTATTACGCAGGCGTCGAGCGCGTGGTGCAGGTCGCTGGCCCTCCTGTCTTTCAGCGCGTTTATGCCCCATTGCCTGCGCATGACTGCGGTAGCCCTTCCGTTGACTCTGGTCACGGGCCTGCGTACCGTCTCGTCCGCAAACAGCAGGTTCTTTTCCAGCCAGTCGGCGACATAACTCGTTATATGGCGCGTATCGCCGAGGGCGCGCGCTTTCATTTCATTGGCTTCACTTTCTCCAAAGTCTTTCGTCATGAGGCGCGCGGCGCGGCGTTTATTTTTAATATATGCTTCCACTCTGGCGGCAAAAGCCTCCCACGCCTCGCCGTCGCCGCCGAAAAATTCGTAGGGCGTTCTGTCTCCTTTGTTTCTGTTCGCGCTTCCGATTACAAGGACTTTGTTCGTCAGGCTGTCGTCGAACGAACGGCTGTACGGGATTATATGATCTATTTCAGCATAGCTGCCGTCGTCCCCAGCGAATGCGAGCTCGGGGTCTATATATTCGCCTGTATATGGACAGAATCCCGCCTGCTCTTTCCAAAGACGGTATTTTTCGAGTTGAAGGCCGTTAGGCCTGTAGCCGAACTGTTTTGCATAGTCCAGCGCAAGCGCGTCTTTCTTATCCCTGTTTTCGTTCTGTTCTTTTTCGATTTTTTTACGCTCCTCCGCCGAGTGTGAGAGCTCCCTCGCAAGCTCAATCTGTATATATGTCGGCGGGCCGTACCGTCTGATGATTGCGTTTACGACCTTCCTGGTCTGCGCAACAGCTCTGATTACGACGGGATTGCGCAATCCCTCCCAGTCGGGGACCGGCAGGAAGGCGCTGCGTTCCGTCTCTCCGCCGGGCGCGTAATGCGAATATCCTGCGAGCGCGCAGGCTTCGTCGTAGCGGCAGCCCTGGGCTTCCATGAATGGGATCAGCCTGCCCATGGCCTTGAGCGAAAGGTTTACGCATTTGCTGAAGTTAAGCGAGAGTACAGCTTCGGCAAGTTTGCGTTCAACGCCTCGTTCTTCGAGGTATTGCAGGATATCGTCGTCTGTCTTACGAAACGTCAGCGCGCAGGCTAATGCGTCGAGCATCTCCGGCGACGTAGTAATAAGCGTGTCCCAGTATTCTTTTCCAAGCGCCGCGCTTATCGTTTTTTTGAAAGCATGGAAGCCTTTCAGTTCGGCAAATACGGCATCCTCCGGGTCTTTGCCCTCTTTGGCGCGAGGCAGGCTTTCAAACGTCCATTCTCCGTCCGCGTCAAGCGCTCTGCGAATGTCTTTATACGTGACTTTTGCTTTCTTATATGCAAGCTTTTCTATGATTTCCATTTTTTCACGCCGCAGCTCGGCGCGCCGCCCGTCAACCCGGACTCTGAGATTGGCTATACTGCCGAGCAGTATAAAGCGCTCCGCCGTCCACGACGCCTTCGGAGCGCGAAGCTCGCCGGGTTCGAGCGTACAACGCCCCACCATTTTTTCAATCTGGTCTCCGCTTGCAAAAGGGAGCTGGGAGGAAAAGATTCCAAGATATTTGTTTTCTATCTCATGCGAAGTAAAGGGATTGCCGAAACTGCGCTGACGTTCAAACAGAACTTTTATTTCCTGCGTTAACGCGGCGCGCGTAACGGAACATGAATAATCCCCTCTCTTATTGCGCTTATGCTCCGCAAATTTTTCATCGCATTGCATCATCTCGCCGACCGTCCTGTAACCTTTTCCGCCGGAGCCGGAAAGCAGCTCCGCGTTGACGCTCATCGCCTGCTTCGCGCGTCCATCTTCCTGGTCTTTTTGCGCGTCGCCGCTCGCTGCGCTGCGGTTGGACTTGAAACCCCTCCGTTTCGCTATATGTATCAATACGCGCGCCCATTCCTCGCCGGAGAGCATGCGGTCAAGCCCCTCGGCGCGAAGCTCCCACGGCGTGAGAGAATGCGGACGGGAATAAAGCGCATCCATCTGCTCCTGCGTGAGGACGCTCTTAGATACTAACAGCGACCTTATATCTTCCATGCGCTGCCGTTTTCTGCGCAGCCGCCGCCTGGCGCTCCTCGCTTCTCGGCGCGGCGCCGCGAGCGAAGAGCCGTCTTTGGGGTTTTCCCCAGCTTGGAACAGCCGCACGCCGAGATCCGCAATTCTTTCTCTGTCGAAGTCAAGCACGCTCCAACCTACCGAAGTAATCCCTATGTCCAATCCTAAAGAATATTCCATGGCGAAAACCTCCTGACGCGAGCCTGCGCTGCGGTGATTTATTCAAAAACACGGGTGAAAATTCTATAACAACCAGAAACGGATAAAAGGATACCCTGACCGGTCATACACTTACGTGTGCGACGGCCAGGGCAAACCTTACGGTAAACTTATTATAGCAATGTGTCACACTCCGAAATGCTACACTCACTAAATACCGCGACATTATTTTATCCTATAGAATTGATAAAATCAAACTATTACGCACAGATGCGCAAAATGCGTGCAAAACATACGTTCCTCGCCTCTCTTGCCAACCCGTCCCGTCCGTTATAAAATACGTTGCATGAGTACGATAGTTTTGAACCGCCGTTTTGATAACGTTTGTTGTCGCCGCACGGAGTTATAGACCGCGCGGATGGTGTGCCGCGCGCATAGAGGCGCGGCCCGGGGCGGAATAATTTTATACGTAGCCGGAAGAAGCAAAATTTTCAGGGGGCCTGCGAAAGCGGGCCCTCTTTTTTTATTGCAGGAGGTAATGACATGAACGCATGGAGGACTATCAGAAGCGACTATCTCGCGGCTAAGCGCAACGACCCGTCGATTTCGGACGGCGCGCGCGGATTTTTCGAGGTCCTCCTCTGTACGCCGGGCTTTTTCGCTATAACGGCGCACCGCGGGATTCATTTCCTGCACTCGACGCTGCATATACCTGTTCTGCCGCGGCTGCTGTCGCTTTTCGTGCGCTGGTGGACGGGGATTGAAATCCACCCGGCGGCGAAGATAGGCGCGGGTTTCTTCGTCGACCACGGCGCGGGGGTCGTGATAGGCGAGACGGCGGAGGTGGGCGAGAACGTTACGCTTTTCCACGGCGTTACGCTCGGCGCGACGGGCAACGAAAAATCTCACAAGCGCCACCCGACGCTCGGCGACAATATTTTCGTAGGAAGCGGCGCGAAGCTGCTGGGGCCGATAACGGTCGGCTCGAATTCGAAGATTGGAGCGAACAGCGTCGTGCTGCGCAACGTGCCGGAGGGAGCGACGGTGACGGGCGTCCGCGCGCGCGTCGTGAAGCTCGGCGGCTCGCCGGTGCGTCAGCAAACCGCCGCCGAAGCCTATGCCGCTGAGCTGGAAGCGCGCCTCGCGCGCCTCGAGGAGGAGATACGCGCGCTTCGCGCGGCCCACGCGGAGACGCCGCCGTATCTTTCCGTTCAGCGTTTTTCCGCCGTTTCGCGCAGGCGCGGAACGCCGCGCGCGGGCGCGTGATATTTCACATTTTCGGCATTTCGCGCGCCGTATAAGACGTTTTTTCGCGGCGCACGAAATTTTCCGCCGCGTTTCGCGCGCCGCGCCGCTTGTCCCGCGGCGTAAATCGTCATACACTTTCCGCGCTGCGCACAACGCGCGGCGCGTGTCCCTCACTGGATGCGCGCGCTTTGCGCCGTCCCGCGCGCAATGAAAATCGCTTTAGTTTCAAAATTCCGCCACGATGTGAATTTTATCAAAATATTTTTTATTTTTTCATACAAATATTCTAACGTTGACATCGCGGCTCTTCTGATATATCTTTTATAATGTAGTTTGTAGAATTGCTTATTCATTTCTGTCTGTTTCTTTGAGCGGGCTTTTGCGGCCCACGCGGGCCGTAGTTATAAAAGCGAGAATCTGAAGGGAGAGGTACAAGCAATGAAGAAGTTGGCAGTATTTATGACGTCCGTCCTTGTTTTCGCCATGATGGCGACGGCGGCTTTCGCGGCGGATCAGATCGTGTTCCGTTTCGCAGGCCAGCAGCCGGTCGAGCACCAGTGCACGAAGATGATGCAGGATTTCGCGAAGGAAATCGCGGATAAGACCAACGGCCACGTCAAAATCGAAGTTTATCCCGCCAGCCAGCTCGGCGACTACACGCTCGTCATGGAAGAGCTCATTCGCGGCACCGTCGACATGTCGGTGACGTCGTTCGCGAGCTCCTTCGACCCGCGCTTTGAGCTCGTCTACATCAACGGCTACGTCAACGGCTACGACCAGGCGAAGGAAGTTTTCGCCCCCGGCGCGTGGCTCCCGAACAAGCTTAACGAGCTCGGCTCCGCACTCGGCGTCCGCGTCCTCGGCTCCTATGTCGAAGGCATGATCGGCGTCGGCTCGACGAAGCCCCTCAAAGAACCGCTCAACCCGAAGGTCGACAAGGGCGTCCTCACCCGCGTCCCGAACATGGACACCTACATGCTCGGCGCTCAGGCGATGGGCTTCCGCACCATCACCATTCCCTGGGCCGACGTCTATCAGTCGCTCCAGACCGGCGTCTGCGACTCCGTCAACGCTATGGCTACCGCGGCCGTCTACACGAGCCTCGGCGACGTCATCAAGTACTGGTACGCCACGAACTACTCGATGGAGTACCTCCCGCTCATGATCAGCGAGAAGTCCTGGCAGAAGCTCTCCCCCGAAGAGCAGAAGGTCTTCCAGGAAGCTGCGAAGAACTTCACCATCAAGTCCATCGATACCGCTCAGTCTGAAGATATGAAGTACATGGACCTCATGAAGAAGAAGGGCATCGAAGTTTACACCTACACGCCCGAAGAGCTCCAGCCCCTCAAGGAAGCCTGCATCACGACCTGGGAGAAGCTCGGCGAGCGCGGCATGACCCCCGAACTCATGAAGGAATTCAGAGAGCACCTCGGCAAATAAGCCGATCGCTGAACGATTCGGAAACGACAAAAGCGGCCCATAAAGGGCCGCTTTTTTAATGCCTTTGCGCCCGGTTTATACCGGGCTAGTTTAACGACTGCACAGCAGCCGCCAGGCAAATTTTAAGCCGCCGCCTCAGCGGCATTGGTGGCTGACCTAAAGAGCACGGGCGCGTTATGCTCATTTAACTTTAGGCAAGAGACAGCATAGCTCGTCATTCCGCGCTTGACGCAATGCGCTGTTCGCCCCAGCGAACAAATCGAAATATCTTTAGCATATTGCTAACGCCCGATAAAGCGGGGCGGGCCATATCGTCGGCGTTTTGCCGATGGACGCGGAATCCTGCGGCTTTAAACTCCGACGTGGTTGGGGCATTTAACGACATTAGATGCCGGGCCAAGCCCAGCATGACTGGATTGCTGTCTTTCTTTTCAAGTTTAGCCACTATATTTCGTCGTTTCGCGCCTGACGCGGAGTTCAGCCGGCCTTGAGCTCCCGGTATTTACACAGCAGGAGGACACGCCGGCCAAGAAGTACATTCGACGTGTGCCATCCATATTCATCGTGCGCCGGCCGGGTGTTAAGGGAATATACAAAGTTCGCATGGCGAATGGCGCACAGTGTCGAAGCGCGGCATGACGCGGCGGCGTCTCTTAAATGAACTTAAAAGGATATAACGTTATGCACAGCCGCATGCGGGCATGTCCATTGCTGCGCCGCAGGATTGCCATACAAAAACGGAGGCCGCGTCAAATAACGACGGCCTCCGTGCTGTTTACCGCGCTGATCTCTGAAAATGCTGCCCGAGCGCGGTTCGCGCAGACAAGCCGCGCCGGCGGCGCTATATCCTCGCGACTCCGCTCTTGCGCGCGGCCTCCGCGACGGCCTTCGAGACGTGCTCGCAGACGCGCGGATCGAAGGCGGCGGGAATTATGAACTCGGGGTTCAGCTCCTCGTCGCTGACGAGATTCGCGAGAGCCATCGCCGCGGCTATCTTCATCTCCTCGTTGATGTCGCTCGCGCGCACGTCGAGAGCGCCGCGGAAAATGCCCGGGAAGGCCAGAACGTTGTTGATCTGGTTATAGTAGTCGCTGCGTCCCGTGCCGATGACCGCCGCGCCCGCCTCGAGCGCGAGCTCCGGCATGATTTCGGGCGTCGGGTTCGCCATCGTGAAGAGCACGGGCTTCGGCGCCATCGTGCGTATCATATCCTGCGTGACGACGCCGGGGGCGGAGACGCCGATGAATACGTCCGCGCCGCGCATCGCGTCGGCGAGCGAGCCGGTTCTGTGCTCATGGTTTGTGATTTCTATCATGGCGAGCTTCTCTTTGTTCGAGCCCGCGGTCTCTTTGCAGATGATGCCCTTGCGGTCGCAGAGCAGCACGTCGCCGACGCCGACGGAGAGCAGCAGGCGCGCGATGGCGACTCCGGCGGCTCCCGCCCCGTTCATGACGACGCGGATGTCGGACATCTTCTTATCCACGAGCTTCAGCGCGTTGACGAGCGCCGCGAGCGTGACGACCGCCGTGCCGTGCTGGTCGTCGTGGAAAACGGGGATGTCAAGCGTCGCCTTCAGCGCGCGTTCAATCTCAAAGCAGCGCGGCGCGGCGATATCCTCGAGGTTGATTCCGCCGAAGCTGCCCGCGAAGAGCGAAACGGCCTTCACAATTTCGTCCACGTCATGCGTACGCACGCAGAGCGGAATCGCGTCCACGCCGCCGAACTTCTGGAAGAGGACGCACTTTCCCTCCATGACGGGCATTCCAGCCTCCGGCCCGATATCGCCGAGGCCGAGCACGGCGGAGCCGTCCGTGATGACGGCGACGGTGTTCCAGCGGCGCGTGAGCTCGTAGCTCAGCGACGGGTCCTTCTGTATCTCAAGGCAGGGCTGAGCGACACCGGGCGTATAGGCCAGAGAAAGCTCTTCCTTATTGCTCACAGACAGCGGAGAAGTAACCCTGATCTTCCCCTTCCATTCACGATGCAGCCTCAAACTCTCTTCCGCGTAGTTCATATTACAAACCTCTCCTTTGACAGAGTATCAATCACCGGACATACGGCAGTCACAACCGTTCCACGAAGCCGTGGCCGCCTTATATTGTATCAAAATAATCATAAGCGGCGCGAGAGATAATCGTCGCGCAGCGCAATTTATGAAAGCCAAGCACCGGTGACGTAAACGGTTCTGAGGCGCATAGTTAAGAGACGCGGAGAAGCCATTATGAGACACAGAACAACATACGCATATAAAGCGAGAGAGGGAAGCCATTAAGACTTCCCTCTCTGCTTCAACTACTTCCGGCGCCGGCCTACTCTCCCACGAATACCCTCCGCAGTACCATCGGCGATGAGGTGCTTAACTGCCAGGTTCGGCATGGTGCTGGGTGTGTCCACCTCTCTATGAGCACCGGAAATCTTTTTCCAACCTCTTAGACTCTGTTGTTTAATCGTCTATTCAGTCGTGCGGTATAAAGCCTTCGCTTTAGATGTCCGCAAAGGATTTATGAGGTTAAGGCTTCGGCGTATTAGTATTGGTCGGCTCAAAGGGCGTTACCCTCTTACACCCCCAACCTATCTATCCGGTCGTCTGCCGGACGCCTTATCTACTTATGTAATGAGGTATCTCATCTCAAGGCCGGCTTCCCGCTTAGATGCCTTCAGCGGTTATCCGATCCGAACATGGCTACCCAGCGTGTGCTCCTGGCAGAACAACTGGTTCACTAGCGGTTCGTCCATCCCGGTCCTCTCGTACTAGGGACAGTTCCTTTCAAATACCTTGCGCCCACAGTGGATAGGGACCGAACTGTCTCACGACGTTCTGAACCCAGCTCACGTACCGCTTTAATGGGCGAACAGACCAACCCTTGGGACCTGCTTCAGCCCCAGGATGCGATGAGCCGACATCGAGGTGCCAAACGCCGCCGTCGATAGGAACTCTCGGGCGGCATCAGCCTGTTATCCCCGGGGTAGCTTTTATCCGATGAGCGATGGCCTTTCCACTCAGGACCACCGGATCACTAGGACCAACTTTCGTTTCTGCTCGACATGTCTGTCTCACAGTTAAGCCACCTTATACCCTTACGCTCTCTGGGTGTTTTCCATTCACCCTGAGGTGACCTTCGCGCGCCTCCGTTACTCTTTGGGAGGCGACCGCCCCAGTCAAACTGCCCGCCTGACAATGTCCCGCGTCGTGCTTCAACGCTCGCGGTTAGAATCCCAGCAAGGTAAGGGTGGTATTCCAAGGGCGACTCCATATAGTCTGGCGACCATATTTCAATGTCTCCCACCTATCCTATACATACCTTACCGAAATCCAATATCAAGTTACAGTAAAGCTCCACGGGGTCTTTCCGTCCTACTGCGGGTAACTGGCGTCTTTACCAGTACCACAATTTCACCGGGTCTACTGTCGAGACAGCGCT
>NZ_CAWUXW010000002.1:0-462229 GCF_963926575.1 uncultured Cloacibacillus sp.
ACGCGCTATCTCAGAGTCAGTCCGGCTCGATGGTCGCGGACGTTCTCTGGCACAGCGAAGTCCCCGATTTCTACCAGCTTAAGGAGCAGGGCGTGCTCGAAGCCTACAAGTCGCCCGAAGCCCAGTACGTCGACAGCCCCGTTGAAGACCCCGACGGCTACTTCACACCGGCCCGCAACGGAACGCTCGGCATAATCTACAACACCCGCTTCATCAAGACTGCGCCGACCTCGTGGAAGGACGTTCTCGGCCCCGACTATAAGGACGCCTTCGGCGTCGCCGACCCGGCGCTCTCCGGCACCGCCTACGGCAGCGCGGCGGCCCTCGTCAACCTCTACGGCTGGGACTACTTCAAGGATATGCAGAAGAACGGCGGCATCATGAGCCAGGGCTCCGGCCAGGTCGTCGACGACACTGCGATGGGCGACCTCGTGGCCTGCATCGGCGTCGACTACATAGCGATGGCGAAGATAGAGAAGGGCGCGACGCTCGCGATAGCTTACCCGAAAGAGACCGTCGTGCTCCCCAGCCCGATAGCCATCATCAAGGGAACGAAGAACCTCTCCGCGGCTCAGAAGTTTGTAGACTTCGTGCTTTCTAAGGAAGGCCAGCAGATTATAGCCAACAACTACACGCTGCCCGTGCGCGACGACGTTGCGCTCCCCGAAGGCAGCCCGCTGCCCAAGCCGCACGACGCGGTCGTCAACGCCATAAAGCTCGACTTCCAGAAGATGAGCGGCGAAGGCAAGGAAGCGTTCATCAAGCAGTTCAAGGAGATTATGCGCCCCGCCAAGTAAGGGACGCAGAACTGCGGACGGCCTGTAAAGGACGCTCCGCCAAAGTAAGCTGATTGTTCGGGGAAGGCCGAAACTCTGCGGCCTTCCCCGTAATTCTTCCCACCAACATTGAAATGAAAGGAGCAGATTTGCTTGGCTGAAGTAAAACTTGAGCATGTGCGCAAGGCTTACGGCAAGAAAGTCGTTTATAAAGACCTCAACCTCACGATAAACGACGGCGAATGCTTTACGCTGCTCGGCCCCTCCGGCTGCGGCAAGACGGTCATGCTGCGCATGATCGCGGGCTTCGAATCGCCGGATGCGGGCGTCATATCGATAGGCGGCGAGGTGCAGTCCTCGCCCGCCGATAAGATAATGGTGCCGCCCGAGGAGCGCAACCTCGGCGTCGTCTTCCAGGACTACGCCGTGTGGCCTCACATGACGGTGCGCGAGAACGTAATGTATCCGCTTCAGATGCAGAAGGTCGACAAGGCCGAGGCGGCGAAGAGGACGCAGGACGCGATAAACAGCGTCAACCTGAACGGCCTCGAGGAACGTCTGCCGTCTCAGCTCTCGGGCGGACAGCAGCAGCGCGTCGCGCTCGCCCGTGCGCTCGTCGCAGAGCCGAAGATAATGCTTCTCGACGAGCCTCTGACGAACCTTGACGCGAACCTGCGCGAGGAGATGCGCTTTGAGATACGCGCGCTGCAGAGGAGAAAGGGCGCTACGGTGCTCTACGTCACGCACGACCAGGAAATAGCGCTCGCCATTTCCGACCGCCTCGCGGTGCTCGACCAGCACGGAAATATATGTCAGATAGGCACGCCTGTGGAGCTCTTTGAGCATCCCGTCAACGCCTTCGTATTCCGCTTCATGGGCGTGGCGAATATGCTCCCGGTGGAAGGCCGCGACGGAAAGCTCTACGTCAAGGGCACGGACGCGAAGCTCGCCGATGAAATAAAAGAGCCGCTTCCCGCCGACGCAGTCATGGGATGCCGCCCCTCCGACATCGACCTCTTCCGCGATCCGTCGCAGGGCATGGTCGAGGCCACGGTCAGCCGCGTCAACCTGCTCGGCCCGATTGTAGACCAGCGCATAGACTTCGCGGGACACGAGCTGCGTTCCCAGATGGAGACGCACTACGCGATAGACCACAACCTTATCTTTGAAGAGGGAGACCGCGTCGGAGTCCGCATTGCGAACCAGCTTATATTCGACGCGAGAACAATGGAAGGAGTGATAGAGGATGCCTAGCCACAGCCACGGCGGCAAAAAATTCGGGATGGCTGAAATTATATTCCTTCTCGCCGTCCTCATCCTCGTCGTAATAGTCGCGCTTCCGGTCATACTCATCTTCTGGACCTCGTTCATAGTCGACGGCCAGCTCAACCTCCAGACCGTCTACGACACGATAATGCAGCCAGAGACCTTCCAAGCGCTCAAGATGTCCATACTGATAGCGATATGCGTCACGGTGATATGCACGGTCGTCGGCACGCTCTTCGCATGGCTCGTCACGAGGACGGATATGCCGTTTAAGGAGACGATGAAAGTCCTCTTCACCGTCCCGTTCATGCTCCCGGCCTTCATCGGGGCTATCGCGTGGAAGATGCTGCTCTCGCCCCGAGCGGGGTACATCAACCAATTCTGGATGGGACTATGGGGGACGCGCGAGCCGCTCTTCAACGTCTACGGCTTCTGGGGCATAGTCGTTATAGAAAGCATGTACCTGTTCCCGTTCGTCTTCATACAGGTCAGCGGAGCGCTAGAGCACATGGACCCGACGCTTGAGGAGTCGGCGCGCATATCGGGTGCGGGGCTCTTCACGATAACGCGCAAGATAACGATACCGCTCATAATGCCCTCCGTCGTCGCGGGCGCGCTGCTCGTCTGCCTCTACTCGCTCTCGCACTTCGGAACGCCCGCCATCCTCGGCACGGGCGTCGGCATATACACGATACCGACGATGATTTACGAGCTGATTCACCAGAGCGCGGGCAGCTTCGCCGCAATACGCGCGGCGACGGTCCTCTCCGTCGTCCTCGTCCTCTCCGCGGCGATAATCCTCTACGCTCAGAACCGCGTCATCAAGTCCGGCCGCTTCCAGATAATCGCCGGTAAGAGCGTGCGCCCGACGGTGCTCAAGCTGCGCGGGCTGCGTATGCCGCTCTTCATATTCTGCTGCATATACCTGCTCATCACCGTCGTCATGCCTACCGTAACGATATTCATCGTCGGCATGCTCAAGACCTACGGCGTACCTGTGACGCTTGAGAACATGACGTGGGACAACTTCCGCTACGTCCTCTTTGAATGGAAGCTGACGCGCGACGCTATATGGAACTCCACCTATCTGTCGCTCTCCGCGGCCTTCGTCACGATGATCGCGGGCGGAATCATCTCCTACGTCCTCGTCAAGCTCAAGGTCCGCGGCAAGTGGTTCCTCGAGTTCCTCGGAATGCTGCCCTTCTCGCTTCCGGGTACGGTCATCGCGCTCGGCGTCATCCTGACGTGGAGCGGACGCTTCGGAATCAACATCTACAACACGGCGTGGATAATCTTCGTCGCCTACATCGCGCGCTACATGGCCTTCTCGCTCAAGTCCAACAGCGCCGCGCTTGAACAGGTCCACGACTCGCTCGTCGAGGCGAGCCGCGCGAGCGGCGCCACGCCGTGGCAGTCGCTGCGCGACATCGTCATCCCGCTCATACGCCCCGGCATGGTGGCGGCGTTCTTCCTCATCTTCCTGCCGGCGCTGCGCGAGCTGACGACCTCCGTCCTGCTCTACGGGCCTACGACGAGAACGATAGGCGTCGCGATATACACGCTGAACGAGGACGGCGAGACGGTCTACGCCTGCGCCCTCGCGGGCGTCGCGCTGCTTCTCATAGTCGGCGGCGAAATAATCATCAAGCGCTTCTTTGAAAAGAAACACCGCGCTGACAACGGAGGTGCGTAAACATGGCTTATGTAGAACTCAGAGACGTTACGAAGCTCTTCGGCACGGTCCGCGCGGTCGACAAGCTCAACCTCTCCATTGAAAAGGGCGAGTGCTTCTCCTTCCTCGGCCCCTCCGGCTGCGGCAAGACGACGACGCTGCGCATGGTCGCGGGCTTCGAGGACCTCGACGAGGGCGAAATCGAAGTCGGCGGCAAGCTGATGTCGTCGAAGGCGAAAAACTTCTACGTCCCGCCGGAGCACCGAGGCTTCGGAATGGTCTTCCAGGCCTTCGCGGTCTGGCCGCACATGACCGTCTACGACAACGTCGCCTTCCCGCTCAAGATAAAGAAACTCAGCCGCTCCGAGATAGAGGAACGCACGAAGCAGGCGCTCGCCAACACGAACCTCACGAAGCAGGCGCAGCTCTACCCGAACGACCTCTCAGGCGGAGAAAAACAGCGCATAGCGCTCGCGCGCGCGCTGTCCATCAACCCGGGGCTGCTGCTGCTCGACGAGCCTCTCTCGAACCTTGACCCGCACCTCCGCGAGGAGATGCGCTTCGAGATAAAGGACCTTCAGCGCAAATATGACTTCTCAATCATATTCGTCACGCACGACCAGTCCGAAGCGATGGCGCTCTCGAACCGCATCATGGTCATGAAGGACGGGCGCACGATGCAGATAGACACGCCGCTCAACATCTACGCGCATCCGAAGAACCAGTTCGTCTTCAGCTTCATCGGCCTCTCGAACTTCATCAAGGTCAAGCTTGACGGCGGACGCGCCGTCGTAGAAAGCGCGCCCGAGGCTGGAGCCTTGGCGACTGAGATACCGCAGGAATTCGCTGGCGCGCCGTCTGCGACGCTCGCCTGCCGCCCCTCCGACGTGAAATTCGTCCCCGAGGGCGAAGGCGTGCGCGGCGTCATAGACCGCATGGCCTACCTCGGCGAGACAGTAGACTACATAGTGAAGGTCGGCAACCAGGAAATCCGAGTGGAAAAGAGCCGCCGCGAGCCGCGCCTCGAAGTCGGCCACGCCTGCTCGATTGCAATCCCGCGCGTAGTCTGGTACGAATAGCGGGAAATTGGAGAAAAGAGACATAACACAGCAAAAAGGGCCGCGTCAGCGGCCCTTTTTCTTATCGTTGAGTCTGTTCTGAGTTTTCGGACTTCGTTACTTATCCAGCCACTTCGGCATGTTCTGGAGGAAGATGTGCTGGAGCCTCTGGACGGCGGGGCCGGGGCGGCCTGAGCCTATCTTCTGCGAGCCGACGCGCACGACGGGGAGGATTTCCTTGACGGAGCCGGTGATGAAGGCTTCGTCGGCCTGCGCCAGCTCCTCCTCGCGCGGGCAGCGCTCCTCGACGGTGAAGCCGTTTTCGCGCGCGAGCGTGAGGATGATGTCGCGCGTCACGCCCTTCAGGACGCGGCCAACCGGCGCGGTGATGATCTTGCCCTCCTTGCAGAGGAAGAAGTTGCTGCTCATCGCCTCGGTTATCTCGCCCTCGGGCGTAATGTAGAGCGATTCGAAATTCGTCTTCGACGTCTTGGCGAGCGGGATGAAGCCGAAAAGATAGTTCGTGCTCTTGATGAGCGGGTAGGGGCGCGCGACGCGGTTCGGCTCGAGCGCGATGCCGTTCTTCATCTCCTCCGCGGTCGGCTTGTGGATGTTCTCGTCGAAGACGACGAAGAAGCGCGGATGCGGGAACGTGCCGTTGTCGTTCACGTCGCCGCCCGTGATGTAGGGCTTCACTATCCCGTCGAAGCCCTTGACCTCGGGCCTCGCGAGCCCTTCGCGGATAATCTCCGGGAGCTTCGCTATTATCTCCGCAGCCTTGATGCCCGCGCCCTCGGTGCTGCCCGCGAGGCGCTCGAGGTGCTGCGCCATCGCGAAGGTCCTGCCCTCGTATACCCTTATCGATTCGAACGTGCCGACGCCGCGCTGTATGACGAGATCCGTCACGGGCAGCGAGCATTCCGCTATCGGCGCGTATTTACCGTTGTAATAACAAATTGCCATAGAAATTTCCTTCCTTCGTCAGTCGTCGCATAAGAGTATAGCGCTAAACGCCGCGCTTGCAAGACGCGGCGCTAAAAAGGCACGTGAAGCCCGCTGTCTATCCTGTAGTTCCTGTAATAGAGCGCGAGGTCGCAGAGCACGAGCGTCGTGTTCAGTGTGTAGGGGATGAGCATATAGATGGCCGTATGGCTCACGAGCACCTTCGCGATGCCGGCGATGTAGCCGACGAGGACGATCATCATAAAGGCGAGGCTCTTTCCCTTCCTCGTGCGGCTTGCCCACGATTTGTGAATCGACGCGGGCCACGCGGCGGCGAAGCATATCAGCATGACGACTTCGAGAATGTTGCTCCACGGCATTGTCGTAATCCTCCCTTGAGCTTTTCGTCCGCGCGGCGGACGTATCCTCATATTATCGCACGTTTTGCGCGCGGGGAATACGCGCGGAAAAATTTTCATCGCGGCGCTTGACCGCAAAATAAAGGTGGAATACAATATCCACAATTCCATTACTCTGCGGAGGAGGAGAGGAAGCTGAATCCAATTGTAGATCTGCCTGAGCCGCTGCTGCTCGGACTGCACGCGCTCGGCGAGCTTGCGAAAGAGCCCGACCGCTGTCTGACGACGCAGCAGGTCGCCGCGGCGATAGGCACGTCGGAGCCGCACCTGTCGAAGGTGCTCCAGCGTCTCAACAAAGGCGGCCTCATCAAATCCGTCCGCGGCCCCGGCGGCGGCTACAAGCTCAACTGCGTGCCGTCGGAGACCCCGCTTTATCCGATATTCGAGCTTCTCGGCGGCCCCTTTGAATCGCACGAATGTTCGTTCGAGGGCTGCCGCGGCAAAAAATGCTTCATCGCAGACATGGTGAACGAGTTGTCGCGCGCGTTCCTGCGCTACCTCGCGTCGCGCACGCTCGCGGACTTCGCCTCGTACTATGCGAGCGGCCGCGACGTGAGCATAGAGATTTCGGTGATAACCCCGAGCCTCGGGCAGAAACACCCGAACTTCGGGCACATAGCAAAATAAAAATTTCTTAGGGAAGGATTGTTGTAATTGGTCAACGTCAGAAGGAAATTGTTGGCGCTGTTATCCGCCGCGGCACTCACGGCCTGCGCGTCGTCCGCCGCGTTCGCGGAAGGCTTCGGCGTCTACGAATGGAGCGCCGCGGGAACGGCGATGGGCGAAGCGTATATGTTCGGCGAAGAGGACCCGTCCGTCCTCGCCTACAACCCCGCGCAGATAACGAAGCTCGACGGAACATACTTCAGCATCGGCGCCAGCTTGGTCAATCCGGATACGAAGGTGCTGTTTAGACAGTTAGGCCCTCTTGTCGGCGGTCATGGACAGAATGAGGTTTGGGAAAATGAGTATGACCCTGCCGTTATCCCTTATATGTACTATGCGACGAAAGCTGGAAAAAATTCGTGGTGGGGTATCGCGATGTTCTCGCGCTTTGGTAATCAAATTGAATATGATGACCTGTGGCCCGGACGCTACGACACAATCTTTTCCGGCATAAAGGGCTTTACCGTTCAGCCGACGTATGCGTTCAAAATTGGAGATAAACTTTCTGCCGCAGTTGGGCTTGATATAAATTATGTAAAGTTGAGGATGAGAAAATCGTTGCCAGGAGCTGCTCTTGCCCCTGGAATGGGAATAGGTGATATTGGTACAGACCTTGAGGGCGATACTGTTAATGTCGGTTGGCTCGCGTCACTCATGTATGATTTTAATGAAAAAACATCATTAGCTGTAACTTATCGCTCTAGGATAAAGCACACTATGGATGACGCAGATATAGCTTTCGGTATGGGCGGCATGGGGATAAGTACAGGGGCTAGCGGCACGGTTACACTTCCTGACTCTGTATCAATCGGTCTTGGGCATAAATTCAATGATAGAACACGAGTTGAACTTAACGCAGTTTGGACTAATTGGGAAACATACAGAGACCTTGATATATACTTTAATCCCGTACCGACAATCAGCATACCTAGCATAGGAAGTGTATCATTGCCATACTCAAAAAATGAAAAGAACTGGGAAGCCTGCTGGCGTTACGGTATAGGTATTGAGCATAAGCTCAGCAAGCAGTGGAGCATCCTCGCCGGCTACGTCTTTGACGAGAGCCCGATACCGGACAGCACGATGGACTTCACCGTTCCGACCGGCGACCGCCACCGCGGAAGCTTAGGCTTCAAGTACCGCTTCAAGGAAAATCACGAAATCGTCTTCGCCTACACCGGAATTTGGGCCGATAGCCGTGAAACGCAGTCGCGCGTCTCGCCAGGCGCGGACTACCAGTCCTCCGAGATATTCGACGGCTTCACGCAGGTCATCTCGCTCGGCTACACGATCAAGCTTAAGTAATTACCTTACGTTATAGCTTTGACTTACCGGCGGCTCTCAAAAAGGGGGCCGCTTTTTTTAATATTCAGAAATTGTGTATTTTGTAAAAAAACTATTGTCAATTACAAATATTGGTGTATGCTACGGATATGTTACGCAGGCATTGACGGTTCGTTAATTTATTCCTTTTTTCACGATGAGGATAAAGGCGGCCGGGACAAATTAGGAGGGACATTGCATGGCGACTCAGGAACATTTTGTGGATCTCGACAGCTTTAAGCGTCTCAACTCTATACCGATCAGATCGACGATAGAGACCGCTTTCTACGGGAACAACATTCGCCGCATCGAGGACCTGAAAGAGGCCTACGAGCTGGCGAAGAACAGCCCGGGGACGATTGAGCTTACCGGTATGCCGGTCTACAAGCCGGTCGAGCTCGGACTGCCGGAAGGGGCCAACGTCCTTCTCTTCAACGACGGAGCGGTCTACGGACGCTGCGCCGCGGCGCGCCGCATAATCGGCGAGCCGAACGTCAACGTTACGGAGATGGCGGCGCTCCTGCGCGAAGCCGTCTACAACTCGCGCTTCCGCAAATACTACCGCGCCGAGGCCATCATCGGGCTCGACGAGGACTTCATGGTCAAGGCCCATCTCATGATCCCCGAGGGCTTTGAGAACAACCTTTACAGCTGGATGCTCAACTTCCAGTACATCAACGAAGAGTACGCGAAGCGCTACGAGAAGTCGCGCCCGCTCGCGAACGACGGCGACATCTACGTCTTCGCCGACCCGTACTGGACGCACCCCGACTATCCGCTCGGCCTCGCCTTCTTCTCGCCCGAGCAGAACTGCGCCGCCATCCTCGGCATGCGCTACTTCGGCGAATACAAGAAGGGCACGCTGACCCTCGGCTGGGGCATCGCTGCGCGCAACGGCTACGCCTCCTGCCACGGCGGACTCAAGCGCTACACGCTCAAGGACGGAAGCAATAAGAAGTTCGTCCTCGCGGTTTTCGGACTCTCCGGCTCCGGCAAGTCCACCATCACGCACGCGAAGCACGGCGGCAAGTACGACGTCACGGTGCTGCACGACGACGCGCTCATCGTCAACGTCAAGGACAAGTACGCCATAGCGCTCGAGCCGTCCTACTTCGACAAAATGCAGGACTATCCGTTCGGCTGCCCCGACAACAAATATCTGCTCTCGCTCCAGAACTGCGGCGTGACGACGACGCAGGACGGCAAGACGGTCGTCGTCGGCGAAGACGTGCGCAACGGCAACGGCCGCGCGGTCAAGTCGAAGCTCTGGACGCCGAACAGAATAGACAGAATCGACGAGCCGCTCGACGCGATATGCTGGCTCATGAAGGACCCGACGCTCCCGCCGGTCGTGAAGCTCACCGGCGCGTCGCTCGCCGCCGTCATGGGCTCGACGCTCGCGACCAAGCGCACCTCCGCGGAGCGCCTCGCCCCCGGAGTCGACCCCGACGCCCTCGTCATCGAGTGCTACGCGAACCCGTTCCGCACCTATCCGCTCGAGATGGACTACACGCGCTTCCGCTCGCTCTTTGAGGACGGCGTGGCCTGCTACATCATCAACACCGGCTTCTTCATGGACAAGAAGATACCGAAGGAAATGACGCTTGAGATAATCGAGAAGATAGTCGAGGACAGCGCGGAATGGAAGCCGCTCAACGAAATCCCCGGAATGGAGATAATGGAGATAGAGGGCTTCGTCCCCGACTTCAGCGACGCGAACTACAAGCAGCAGTTCATCAACAGAATGAACGACCGCATGAAGTTCGTCAAGTCGCGCGAGACGGAGAAGGGCGGAATAGACAAGCTGCCGCAGGACGCGATAGACGCTCTCGAAAAGGTAATCTCGAACATAAAGTAAGCTGTTTCGGCAGAAATCACAAAAGCCGCGGGCGCTCGCCGTCCGCGGCTTTTTCGCGTCCTCGCGCCGCGCGTTTTACGTATCAGCCGCAAGAGAGTAAAATTTCAGTGTGTGTTGAATTTTTATCAAAGGGGTGTGAAGCATGGCGGATTTTTCAAAGGTTGAAAAGGCGCTGAAGGAGAGAGGATATACGGTGAAGGTCTTCGCGACCGGCGCGGAGGCCGCGGCCTACCTCGACGGCGAAATCGACGGCGCGACCGTCGGCATAGGCGGCTGCGCGACGGCACAGGAGCTCGGGCTCTACGAGCTGCTCGAAAAGCACAACACGGTGATCTGGCACTGGAAGCAGGAGGGCGCCGACGTGCGCAAAAAGGCCATGACGACGGACTTCTATATAACGTCGGCCAACGCGCTCGCCGAAAGCGGCGAAATCGTAAACATCGACGGCGTAGGCAACCGCGTGGCCGCGACGCTCTTCGGCCACAAAAAGGTCTATTTCATAATCGGCCGCAATAAACTGACCGCCGACTACGAAAGCGCCGTCCACCGCGCGCGTAACGTCGCCTCGCCGCGCCGCGCGCAGCAGCTCGGAGCCAAGACGCCCTGCGCCGAAAAGGCCGACCGCTGCTACGACTGCCGCGCAGCCGGAAGAATATGCCGCGGCATGACGACCCTCTGGGGCCCGATGATGGGCTCCGAAGCCGAGGTTATACTTATAGACGAAGAACACGGGCTGTAAGTCGAAGTTTAACGAAGAATTGCAGAAAAATTTCGGGCGGCACCAATGCGGAGCCGCCCGTTTTTTATATGCCTCGAGTTTATAGTCGCTTAACCATAACCAAACAACAAAACACATTATGTCATTCCTGCAATCTTCTGGCAGGAATCTCCGTGGTAAACGTTAGGGGCGACAAGGCAACGTATACGCTTCGTTGTAGCCTCTAACGATTAGGATGGAGGCCCTGGACAGAAGATTTCCAGGGCGACATAGGTTTTGTTATAAAGTTAAGCGACTATAAGCCTCCGGCAGCCTCGGCAGCGCGTCTATCAGCGCCTTTGTGTACGGGTGACGCGGAGTCTGCATTATTTCGCGCGAGGGGCCGCTTTCGCAGATTTTGCCGTCTTTGAGGACGATTATCTCTTCCGCGGCGAAGGCGGCGAGGCGCAGGTCGTGGGTTACGAAGAGCATCGACATGCCTGTCGCGGTGCGGCGGCGCAGAGCTTCGATTATCTCGCCGCGCGTCGAGGCGTCCTGCATCGAGGTCGGCTCGTCGCAGAGCAGCAGCTCCGGCCCGAGCATGAGGGCGCGCGCGAGCTCGACGCGCTGGCGCTGTCCGCCGGAGAGGCCGACGGCGCGCGATGCGAATATCCGTTCGTCGGTGAGGCCGAACTCGGCGAGAAGCTCCTTCGCGCGCTCGCGCCGCTCCGCCTTCGGGCGTTTGACGCCCGCTATTATCTCGGGCTCCGTCACCGCGTCTATGACCGACAGGCCCGGCGGCAGAGCGCCGTATGGGTCCTGCGGCACGTAGCCGCAGCGGCGGCGCAGCGCGGTGAGTTCGCGCGCGGGCGCTGCGTTCAGCTCTTTTCCGAAAAGTTTGACGCTTCCGGATTTCTGCGGAATCAGCCCTATCGCCGAGCGCAGCAGCGTGCTTTTGCCGCTGCCGGATTCGCCGACTATCGCGAGCGCCGCGCCGCCGCCAGCGAGCGAGAGGCTGACGCCGTCTAGCGCTGTGTGGCTTTTCGCGCCGCGCGATTTGAATTCGACCGTCAGGTCTTTTATCTCAAGAATAGGTTCAGCCGTCATTTTTCGTTCCTCAGAGCATCGCGGCGATGAGCGCCTTCGTGTGCTCTTCCTTCGGCGCGCGTATCAAATCCCGCGGCGCGCCGCTCTCTATCAGCCGCCCGTCCTTCATCACGAAAAGCTCCGAACAGGCCGAGGCCGCCATCGGCAGGTCGTGCGTCACGAGCAGTATCGTAAGGTTCTTCTCGCGGCGCAGCTTTTCGAGAAGGCGCAGAATCGCCGCCTGCGTTATCACGTCGAGCGCCGTCGTCGGTTCGTCGGCGAGCACCAGCCCCGGTTCGCAGGAGAGGGCGAGCGCAATCGCGGCGCGCTGTTTCTGCCCGCCGGAGAGCTCGTGCGGGTAGCGGTGCGCTATGTCCGCGGGAAGCTCGACCTCGCCGAGTAGCTCCGCGGCGCGCCGTTCCGCCTCCTCGCCTTTTATCCCGAGATGCACTTCGAGCACCTCTTTTATGTGGCGGCCTATCGTCATTACCGGCGTGAAGGAGTTCAGCGCTCCCTGCGGCACGAGCGCTATTTCGCGCTGGCGCAGCTTCCGCAGTCCGTCTTCGGGCAGGCCGAGGATGTTCCGCCCCTTGTATAAAATTTCGCCGCGCGCCTCGGCTCCCGCGGGCAGCAGGCCGAGCAGCGTCATCAGCACCGTGCTTTTGCCGCTTCCCGACTCTCCTATGAGGCCGCAGAAGGAGTTCTCCGCGACGGCGAAGGATACGTTCTTCACAGCTTCGTTCGCCGCGCCGCGCGCGTCGTATGTCACAGTTAAATTTCTGACTTCGAGCATCATTTCTTGCCGAGCCTCGGATCTATCTTTTCTTCGAGGAATTTGCCTATGTCCATAAAGATAAGGCAGACGGCGACGATTCCGAAGCCGGGCGGCAGCAGCAGCCACCACGCGCCCTCGGTGAACGCGCCGAAGGAATGCGCCTCGTGCAGCATACGCCCCCACGAGATGAGCCGCGGGTCGGAGAGGCCGAGGAAGGCGAGCCCAGCCTCGGCGAGTATCGCGCCGGGCACGCCGAGCGCGATGTTCGCAAGCAGCACGGGGGCGGTCTCGGGCACGAGATGGCGCGCGAGTATGTAGCTGCGCTTCGCGCCGAGCGCGCGCAGAGACTCCACCCACTGGCTTTCGCGCAGCGTCAGGACGAGCGCGCGCACGCTTCGCGCCGTGCCCATCCACGAGAATATCGAAAGTATCAGAACGAGCTGCCATAGCCCCTTGCCCCAGATTCCCGCGAGGACCATCAGAATCGGCAGCGTCGGGATGGACATCAGTATGTCGACGGCGCGCATGATGAGCGCGTCGCAGAGGCCGCCCGCGTAGCCCGCCACGAGGCCGAGCGACATCCCGAGCAGGCTCGCGATGAGCGTCGCGCTGACGCCGATTATGAGCGACGCGCGAATGCCGTATATCAGCAGCGTGAAAACGTCGCGCCCGCGCTGGTCGGTGCCGAGCAGGCCGCAGCGCTCGCCGGGCATCGAAAGCCGCAGCGAGACGGAATCCGCGCCGCGAACGATGAGCTTGTATTCTCCCGCGCAGGGGAAGAGGTAGTCGACGCTTCTGCTGATAAGCGGCAGGCCGAGCGCCTGCTTGAAAATCATGTCGCGCCCGTCGAGGTTCAGCCAGTATTCGGACTCTCCGCTCATCTCCGTAAGTTTATAGTCGCGCTCAGGCGTCCGCCAGATTATCGAAACGTCCGCCTCGGGGCGCGTCGTTACAGTACCTGCGAGCGCGAATATCGCGGGCGGCTTTTTGTCCCATCTGACGGAAGTTTCCGCCGCCGTCAAATCGTATGAGACGTTCGCGGGAAGCGAGCCTGAGCGCCACCAGACGGGGCGCGCGAAGGGCGCTCCCGCGAATTCGTAGGGCGAGCGCGGCAAGAGCGCCGGGCCGAAAGCGCCCAAGAGCGCAAGCAGAATGAAGGCGATGACGCTTTTACGCGACAAAATGTCTTTCATTCTTTGCGTCCCTCGATTCTCACGCGCGGGTCGACGAGGCCGCAGACTATATCCGCAAGCAGGTTGCACGTCACCGTTATCAGCGCGAGCAGGTAGAAGGCCGCGCCCGCGCTCGGGTAGTCGCTGCCGGAAATCGCCTCAAGCAGGAACGTCCCTATGCCGTGCAGCGAAAAGACCGACTCCGTGATGACCGCGCCCGAAACGAGCCCCGGCACCGACATCAGCAGAATCGTCACGACCGGCGGCAGAATCGTGCGGAATGCGTGCCAGACGACGCGCGGGCGCGAAAGTCCGCGCGCTCGCGCCATCAGCGCGAAATCCTCGTTCATCGCGCGCACCATGAGGTTGCGCACGTAGAGCGCCCAGCTGCCGAAGCCCATCAGCGAGAGCGAGAGCACCGGCAGCGCCATGTGCCAGATATAGTCCGCCGCGAGCGCGAAGCCGCCGTCCGGCGGCGGCACTGAGAGCGTGCCGCGCAGCGGGAAGAGCGGCAGGGCGCGCGCGAATATCATAAGCAGCACGAGCTGCACGAAAAATCCGGGGAAAGACGAGGTCAGCGCGGAGGCGCGCAGCACGAGCTTCTCCGCGAATTTTCCGCGGTTGACGGCGGCCTTTACGCCGAGCCACGTACCGAGCAGCGAGGATATCAGCATCGACGAGACCGTAAGCGTCAGCGTCACGGGCAGCCGCGAGAGCAGCTCGTCCCAGACGGGGCGGCGGCTCATGAACGAGAGGCCGAAGCTGAAGGTCAGCATCTGCTTGATATATATGACGAACTGCTCCCAGAGCGGCCTGTCGAGGCCGTAGAGCGCGCGCAGGTTCGCCTTCGCCTCGGGCGAGAACGACGGGTCGATTATCGAGCTGACGGCGTCGCCGGGCATCAGGCGGAAGAGCAGGAAATTCAGCACCAGCACCGCCGCGAGCACGACAAGCGACGAAGCGACGCGGCGCAGCAGCCAGCGGCGGCTCATCGCGTCCCCTCCAAGAGCCTGTAATGCGGATTGCGCCGCATCATGACGTACTCGCCGGGCTTATAGCTTTCGAGCGTGAACGGCCCGCAGCCGAGCAGCCCGCGCGGGCCGAACTTCGCGTCCTCCGACAGCGGGTCCCAGTTCTGCCAGTCCGTCACCCTGTCGAGCACCTTCTTCGGGAAGCAGGGCAGGCCGCCGATGTTGTCGAGATACCAGTAGCTGACGCCCTCCATCACGACGCGCAGCGTGTAGTCGTCGGGCGTCTCGGTGCGGCGCACGTTCTTGACGCTGTCGAAAAATCGCGGCAGCTTGTTCGACTTGATAAAATCGACCGATGCCTTCATGTCGCGCGCCGTCAGCGGCGAGCCGTCGCTCCATTTGAGGCCGCGCTTGAGCCTGAACACGAGCTCAGTATGGCGCGCATCGCCATCGCCCGCCGTGCGAACGCTCCACGACTCCGCGAGCGCCGGCATGTCCTCGAGCGTGTACGGGTCGGTGCCGAGCATCGTCTCGTAAATCATGCCGAGTACCTGCCACGAATATGCCGACGAAGCGGTGAACGGGTTGAGATTGCGCGGCTCCTCGGAGAGCAGCATACGCAGCGGGCGCATTTTGCCGTCAGCGGGCTCCGCGGTCAGCAGCGTCCACATATTGTCGGCGGTGATTTTTTCGGTTGTGAATACGTTTTTCCAGCCGCTCGAAATCGCGGCGACCGAGATGCGGCTGTAGATAGGTACGGAGGGCATAAGCTCGGCGAGAAGCTCCTGCGCCTCGCGCGAAGCCTCGCGCGCCGCAGCCTCGTCGGGCGCGAAGCGCAGCCGTTCGAGCGCCGCGTCGAGGCGCGCGTCGCGCACGCCCGTCATGTTGTAGCCGCCCGGGAAGTCCATCGAGCTGTGATAGAAGGAGTAGAGCGAATCGGGGTTGCGCCCCATGCCCCACGCGAGCACCGCCATGTCGTACTCCTTGCGGTCGAGGCGCGCGATCATCGTCGAAAAATCCATCGGCTCCGTCTCGGCGGGGAAGCCCGCCGCCGTCAGCGAACCGGCGATAAGCTCCGCCAGCTCCGCCGTCGTCGGCGCGAGACGCGCGAGCGGCGTCAGAATCTTCATCTTGGGGAAGGGCCGTCCGTCCGGCGAACGCAGCGCGCCAGTCATGTCGCGCGTATATCCGCGCTCCGCGAGCAGCTTTGCCGCGCCCTCGGGGTCGTATATGTCGCGCGAGCTGTTCGCGAGCGCCCACGGCGAGACCGGAGGCAGCCACGAATTTATCGGCTCGCAGTAGCCCGAGAAAATCATGCGCACAATCGCGCCGCGGTCTATCGACATGGCCGCAGCGCGGCGCACGACGGCGTCGTCCCACGGGAAATTCTTGTTGTTGAGAAGAAGGAAAAAGGCGTGCATTCCGCGTGCGAGCGACATTTTCAGCTTCGGGTCCGCGCCGAGCCTGTCGATGTCCGACGGCCGCGCAATGTCGCTCAGTATGTCCAGCTCGCCCGCCTCGGCGGCGAGTATCTGCGCGTCGGGGTTCGTTATAATGAGCATCGAAAGCTCCTCGAGCTTCGGCCCGCGTATCGAATTTACGTCTATCCGTTCGGCCGCGCGCGCCTCCGCCGCGATGAAGAGCGAAAGCGCCGCGAGCGCCGCAAGCAGAAATTTTATAGCGCTCAGTCCTCTTTTTCGGGGGCCTTGAGCCGCAGCTCCCTTCCCGGAACCGGCTTGCCCGCGATGATTTTCAGCAGGAGCCTCGCCGCGAGCACGCCCGTCTCAAACGACGGCGCGCCGCCCTCCTCCATCACGAGCGAGTGAAAGCCCTCGCGCGTGAAGCCGAAGCAGAGCGCCGGCATCGAAAGCGCGCCCGGGAAATTCTCCCCGTCGCACCAGATTACCCCCTCCGCGCCGAGTCCGTCAAGCGCCTCGGCGGCGCGCCTCGCGCGCACGTCCGCGCCGTCCGTAGATTTCAGTATCACGTCGTAGCCCGAGTTCGACAGCGCGCGCTCGAGCCCCGCGACGAAAGCGCCGGCCCACGGCTCCGTAAGGTCGCGCACGACGACGCCAGCAAGTCCGCTGCTCTTCGTCGAAAGATTGCGCGCGTTGCGGTCAAGCCGGTAATCGAGCGCCCGCACGCTCTCCATCACCTTTATCTTTGTTTTTTCGGAAATTCTGTGATCCCCGCGAAGCACGCGGCTCACCGTGGCCTTGTCCACCCCGGCGCGGTCCGCCACGTCCTGCATAGTGACCCTCATTGCGACACCTCTTATGCAACCGATTGAATGAATTATAGCAGAGGTAATGTGAGAGGTAAATATTCTCGATATCACAGTTTATACATTAAGATAAATTCGAAAAAGTTTGTGTATTGATTTTTACATTTATGTATGATAATATTCATATCAGCAACAATACCATGTTATTAAGTTATTAAAACAAAAGATCTTGAGGAGGCATTCTTATGGAAGATTTCGTAAGGAAATTTACCCGTCCCAACTGGATAGAGGTAAATCTCGATGCAATAGCTAACAACTTCAACAAACTGCGTGAAATGGTAGGCCCTAATATTAAGATAATGCCTGCTGTCAAATCAAACGCATACGGACATGGAATACTTGAGTCGGCGCGTATTCTTGAGGAATGTGGCGCAGATGTTATGGGCATTGGTTCCGTAGATGAAGGAATCGCTCTTCGAAAGTATGGAATTAAGACGCCGCTCTTGATTTTTGCCAGCAACCTTATTGAAGGTGTGGCTGATACATACATTGAATACAGCCTCACCCCCACAATTATGTATGAATTTCAGGGCAAGGCCATTTCCGACGCTGCTGTTGCTGCTGGAAAGAAAGACTTTCCGATATTTATTAAGGTGGAGTGCGGTCGCGGGCGCCTTGGCATCAACGTTGAGGACGCTCCGCCGATCATAGAGAATATTGTCAAAATGCCCAATATAAAGCTCTGCGGTATCTACACACATCTTTGTGACACGAAGTGGGAGGATCAGGGAGCAAATGATTATACGCGCTGGCAGAACGAGCGCTTTAGCAAGATGCTTGATGTGCTTGAAAGCAAAGGCATATATCCTCCATTCATTCAGATTGCCAACACGGCGGCTTCCATTGCAATGCACGAAATATGGCATCATGGAATCTGCCCTGGCAGGGCAATTTGGGGATACTCGCCTCTTGATCCAAGAGAAGAGCACCCGAAACTGCAGCAAGCAATGGTGGCGTGGAAAACGCGGGTTATTCTTACAAAAGATGTCATCGGAGGAAAATTTGGCCCTGGTTTCAAGAACGTCAAATTGGATAAGCCGCTGCATATCGGAATTATCCCATGCGGTTTAAACGATGGTGTCGATCATAAGAACAGCGCTGGATATGTACTGATAAGGGGTAAGCGTATACCAGTAGGAAGCTCTGAATCTCTGGAGCATACGATCCTTGATCTTTCTGATGCGCCGGAAGTTGAAGTCGGGGATGAGGTCGTTATTTTCGGCAAACAAGGCAACGAAGAAATTACATATAAAGAAGTATCTAAACTGTGGGATAGAAATCTTAGTGAATGGCTGATTGGAATTAATCCAAATCTGCCAAGGGTTTATTTCCGTAACGGTAAGGCCGTCAGTATTGCTAACGGCTTTAATGTAACGAAGTTATAGGTTGGTTGTAATGAGGCTTGTCTGTAAATATACACAGACAAGCCTCATGTAGTATCTTGCGTTCAAACAAAAAAGGGGAGAATTGTAATGCCTGTAGACTATCAGCCTTATGAGATGTTAGATAAAGTTATGACGCTTGACATGTCATTGCGCAATGCGATAGAGAAACTTTATAAATCATCACGCAATTTGACAGGAGAAGCACCACTCACATATGCAGCCGCAAAAGCACTTATTGACGAGACAAAACCAGGAGATGTTGTGTTCTTTTTGACCGGGTTGCTTGTACGCTCCGCTTTCACTACTGACATAGCTGAAAGCGATGGGCCTATAGGTATAGCGACACTTATATATACAATGCAGAGAGCGTTGAATATCACGCCAGTTATAGTTGCTGACAAGACGATGGTGCAGCCTTTAGCTACGGTAATGCGCCATGTAGGCTACAGCCGGATTCCTATAGATACGGTACAGGGCGCGTGTGCTCCAAGTAAACGCCCAACGCGCGCATATGCCATTGTTACAATGTCAGAAGATGCCGTAACCGCAATAACAGAAGCAAAGGAACTGTTAAATCGTTTCAATCCAGCAGCCATCATCAGCTGTGAGCGCGGCGGTCCAAATGAATTTGGAATTACCCATAATTCTCAGGGAAAAGATATTAGCTATGGGCATTGCCGTTCTGATCTTTTGTTTAAAACAGCTTTTGAAGACAGTGGAAGGACAGTTACCATTGGCATCGGTGATGGTGGTAATGAGGTAGGTATGGGAAATATCCACGATGATTTGTACGAGTGGCTTCCGCATGGAGATGTTTGTTGCTGTGGGTGTGGAGGTGGCATTATCCCGGAAACGAAATGCGACGTTCTTGTATCTTCTACTGTTTCTAACTGGGGAGCATCAGCGTTGGCTGCGGCTATTGTTATTATGACAGGCAAGCAAGAGGCTTTAGCTGGTATTGACGTGCATCGTAACGCAATAGAGGGAACGGCGGCGGCCGGCTTTATTGACAGCCCGACAGGAGAGATCGCAACTCGCATTGATGGAATGGATATGCCGGTACACCTTGCAATAGCGGAAGAATTTGCTCAGATCGCACGCAGCTATCTCAACAGCCACGCAGATATGTGGGAGAAAAAATAGACTGCTATAAAAATTAAGCCATATAACTGCATGAAGTGAAGGAGTGAATATATGATGAAAAAGTTGCTTAGCATAATTTTGACATTTGCGGCTATACTCAATATTTACAGCATTGATATAGCTTTTGCTGCAGAAGATCCCCCTGTTGTACTTCGTTTAGCATACCTGCCAGAAAACGGTTCGCTTGAAGATTCTGCTGCTAGGGAGTTTAAAAAATATATTGAAGAGAAATCTAATAACAACATAACTATCCATCTATTCCCAGGTGGGCAGTTGGGATCCGAAGGACATATGACAGAACAGTGCCAGTTTGGGACAACTGAAATGGTTGCCGTTGGAGAAATCGCGGCTGTCAATGCAGCACCTGAATACGCTACAATAATGCGTATACCCTATCTTTTTGATTCTTATACTCACCTTGAAAATTATCTGAACAGCAAGATGGGCGATACAGGTAAAACGATCATGGACATTCTGCGCGAACGCCGCGGCTTAAGGACTCTGGGATATTACAACCGCGGAGCACGCCAGTTGACAGCCAATAAGGCGGTTCGCTCGGTTGAAGACTTAAAGCACCTTTCTCTCCGTGTCCCGGATGTTGCTATACAGGTAGCTGCTTGGAGAATGACTGGTGCAATTCCTACTGCGATAAGCGCAGGAGAGCTGTACCTTTCCTTGAATCAAGGGCTTGTAAATGCGCAGGAGAATCCAGTCGATTTTATAAAAGGTTATGCACTGAATGAAGTACAGAGTCATATCATGGAAACGAACCATAATTATGGTATGCGTTGGATACTCATCAACGATAAAACATACCAGTCCTTAACAGATCAGCAAAAGGCTGTGCTTGAAGATGCCGTGAAGCACTATGTAAATGTCGCGAACGAAAGCATTAGCGCTGAAGAAAAGAGTACATGGCAATGGTTTGCAGAAAACGGTATGACAGTGATACGAGCCAACGAAATTGATTCTGCTTCAATCAAAAATGCCATAATGAGCGGAATCGATTCACTCAGCAAAGGTTGGGCTCCCTGTTGCCTAGAAATATGCGAGGCTACGCGCACGAAGTAACAGATATTATTTATGTGCCTGTTTTTTATTATACAACAGGCACATATTTTTATTTATTATCTAAAAAGTGAAGGAGAGCAGTATAATGAAGAAGTTGCAGGAAATATTAAAAAATGCTTCTTGCTTTTTGATAGTTGTTATAACTGTTGTATCTCTTGCTGCAGTTTTTTGGAGAATTATGGCAAAATATATTCCTTCATTGGATGGTTCAGCTTTCTTCTGGGCCAATGAATTCGAGCTTCTTGTGCTAAATTGGGTCGTTGTACTGGGTATGATGGTTGTATATACGCTAGACAACGATATAAGGATTACTCTGTTCTTTGATAAGTTTGGTTTTTCTTCGCAAAGGTTGTTGAAACGTATATTTAACATCCTCGATATTATAGTCTGGGGTGTAGTCGTAGGCTGGGGATCCGGCTTGGCAATGCAGGAATGGCATACTCCGACCTCTACATTGATGTGGTCACGGGGCTGTTTTATTTATTTTCCGTTTGTTGTTTTAGGTGTCTTTGTCGTGTTATTCAGCGCCTATCGTCTCACAACTTCTTTTAAAACAGAATAGGCAGGAAGGAGCGTTTGGAATGTATGGACTGTTGATGTGCCTGTTTTTCATAGGAATTTGTTTATTGGGATTCCCAATCAGCGTTTCTGCCTTGGCGGCGTCAATATTCTATCTTGTTGTTAACGGTGGTAATATAAGTTTAGCCATTGTCACGCAGACAATGTGCAGCGGTATCAACCAGTATTCGATGTTGGCAATTCCGCTCTTTATATTGGCTGGCAATATAATGAACTTTGGTGGGGTTACCGAGCGAATATTTAAATTTTGCTCTGCTATGGTCGGACATATCCCTGGTGGTTTAGGGCAGGTTAACGTACTTGGTTCAATCATATTTGCCGGTATGTCTGGCTCGGGTACGGCTGATGCCGCCGGACTTGGCAAGGTAGAAATAGAAGCTATGAAAAAAGAGGGGTACGACGTCGGCTTTTCGGCTGCAGTTACAGCGGCATCGGCATGTATAGGGCCGATTATCCCTCCAAGTATTCCAGCCGTTGTTTATGCTGTTCAGGCTGGAGTCTCTACAGGGGCGATGTTCGCAGCAGGGGTCATCCCTGGGCTGATAATGGGTATGTCCCAGATGGTGCTCTGTTATTTCCTTGGTAAAAAATATGGCTATTATCAGAAAAAAGCGACATTTGCCACTGTCAAGAAAACATTTTGGTCTGCGTTGCCTGCACTGTTCGCACCTGTCCTAATAATTGGAGGCTCATTTTCTGGTTTCTTCACTCCTACAGAAGCGGCTTCGGTGACAGTTGGCTATGGCGCTGCGATTGGCCTTTTTCTGTATAGGGAATTGAAGCTCACAGACCTAAAGCATATACTTTGGGATACCGTTGAAAATACGGCGATGATTATGCTTATTATGGGGACTGTTACAACGCTGGGGTGGATTCTGACTCGCGAATTGATCCCTCAAACTATTTGCGCATGGATTGTAAGTCTCTCGGATAGTCCAACTGTTGTTATGCTATTAATGCTTGTCTTTCTCTTGATTGTAGGATGTTTTATAACCCCATCTGCGGCAATCTTAATAGTTGTGCCTATTATTAAGCCGCTTGTAGCTGACTTGAATATACCGCCTCTCCAGTTTGCTATGTTGGTGGTCTATACACTTTGCGTTGGTAATGTAACTCCTCCTGTTGGCAACGTTCTTTACATAACGGCACGAGTCGCTAATATCACACTTGAACGGTTGATCAAGTGCATGATTCCGTGGTATATCCCGCTTGTGCTTCTTGCGGTGGCAATTGTGTTCTTCCCCAACCTTTCCACGTGGTTGCCAGTTTATTTACAATTTGCAAAATAATATTTGTATTTGATGTCAAATAACACAGGAGAGTACCTGTACTTTCCTGTGTTATAATTCGATAGTTTATATGTATATGATAATCATCGCTATCTTGAATAATCTGGGATGGTGTATACGATGGCGTAGTTAACCAAATTCAAGCGAATTATGGATCCATGACAACAATTCAGAGAAAGATCGCAGATTATATTGTCAAAAATTCTTCGGCTGTTGCATTTATGACACTTGAAAAGCTTGCTGCTGAGGTCGGAAGCAGCACGGCATCTATCATACGTTTTTCTCGTTTTTTAAATTTAGGCGGTTATGCCGATTTTGTTCAAGAGCTTCGTAAAGAGCTCCTCCAAAAGGATAGTGTGCCGCAACGGCTTTATAAAAACCGAAAAAGGCAACAAAACTCTACTTTGCTTCAAAGCAACTTAAATAATACTGTCAATAACATTCAATTGACCTCAAGTCATATTGATGCGTTGGGCTGCGGACCCGTGGCCGCAAGACTTTTAACCGAGGCCAAACGTATTTTTGTTTACGGTACATGTTCAATGACCGGAGTGGCTCAGTACATGACGGCAAGTCTACGTATGAATCATAACAACGTCAACCAACTCATGGGTGTTGGCGGTATCTATGCTGATGACGCGCTATCTCAGAGTGAAGGTGATGCTATCGTAATATTCTTATTCCCTCGCTATGAGTTTTTATTGCTAAAACTACTTCCGATATTGCGCAAAAAGCAAGTCAAGATTATAGTTTTCACGACACTCATATATGATTCTATTTCTCCTTGGGCGATGTGTTCATTCCATGTAGCGTGGCTGGACTCTCAATTACGTGACTCCTTAACGTCAATAATGTTCGCTGTTGACTACATAGCGTCCGAGGTGTCTGCGCGTACGGGGTATGATATACAGGAACGATATGCGGAGAATATGGAAGAAATGGTCTCAACATTTTATGTCGGGATTTAATAACACTGTCTTTAGTGTTTCTGACTATAATGTTTACTATCCAGTTTCAGCTTAATGACCGTTCTGTAAAAGCTTTGGCCAATGCGCATGTAATTATTTTTGCGCCATACTTTATGAAAAGTATGCTTGTAGCCTCAATTGCTTTTATTTATGTGGGACTGTTCGTTTTTGACAGCAATATTGTAAAAATAATAATGTTGGCGTTTGGATGTTGGACTTTTATGATTGGCCAATACCCAAGCTACAAGCAGAGGCAAAACTTAAAACAAGTATTTAACGACTCATATCCATCATTTCGTTATGATTTTGCTGAAAGTAAATTTTCTGTCTCAAGCATTGGAAACGGAACTTATTCATATTCTGATATAGATAAACTTTTTGTACATTCGATATATCTACTAATATTGTTACACTCAACACAACTATTGTTGATAGACACATCAGCGCTGTCAAAAGAAGAAGTGTATAAATTGAAATCATTCTTAGTGCAGAAATCCTCAAAAAAATGGCGACGCTGTAGCATTATCCGCTTATAAAAGTTCATATTGCTTATGATGTAAATTTACCGGCGATGAATCCCATCGCCGGTAATGGATTCTATTTCTCCATCCACCGCGAGTAGAGCTTTGCGTATTCCGTGTCGTCCTCGATATGCCGCAGCGAGTGGAGGAAGGCGCGGCCTTTTTCGGTCTCTACTTCCTGCGTGAGGCAGCGGACGCGCGTGCGCGGGATCGGGTGGATGAATTCTCCCTCGGCGAGCGCGGGCTCCATGAACTCGGGGACTTCGTCGGGCACGGTGTCGAGCGCCCAGCTGAAGTAGACGGCGTTGTTCGTGTGGTCGTTGACGTCGAGGTCCTGCCAGCGGACCTTCCACGTTTCCTCTATCGACGGGGCCGTGACCGCCGGGATTTTAACGTCGGGCGGCAGCACCTCGTTGACGCGCTCCTTGAAGGCGGTCATCAGCTCGCATTTGTCGAGGCGCATCGGCCTCTGCTTTACGAAGTCGAGCAGCACCCACCAGGTGTAGGCCGAGCCGAGGAACTCGCCGCGCGAGTCCCAGAGCTTGAAGGAGCGCAGCGAGAAGAGGTTGCGGCACGGCTCCGCGTAGGTCTTTATGTGGATGTCGCCGCTTTCCTTCGTCGGGTATTTCTCAAGCTCTATGCGGTACTTGCGCAGCACCCAGGTGATGTTGTGCTCGAGCGTCTGGCGCACGGAGAGGCCGTATTTCGACGCGTCGGCGTCGGCCATCTCCTGGAACATCTCGAGCAGCACGGAGAATTTGACTCGCCCGCGCGGGTCTATGCCGCTGAATGGAACGGCGAGGTCGAGCTCAGTCATCGAGGTAGCTGTCGAAGTAGCCCTGTATGTAGACGACGGGCGTGCCTTTGTCGCCGGAGCCGGAGGTGAGGTCGCAGAGCGAGCCTATGAGGTCGGTCAGGCGGCGCGGCGTCGTGCCGAGCGTCGAGTGGCCGAAGCGGTCGAGGCGGCTCTTCGCGCGTATCGCCTCTTCGACGGCCTTCGCGGGGTCTTTGCCCTCGGCGTTGTCGGCGACGTATTTGAATTTGATTTCCTTCGGCAGTCCGACGAGGCCGTCTGTGAAGCCGGGCGATACGACGGGGTCGGCGAGCTCCCATATTCCGCAGACGGGGTCCTTGAAGGCTCCGTCGCCGTAGACGAGCACCTCGACGTCGCGGCCAGTGCGGCTCTTCATCTCCGCCTGGAGCTTGCGCACGAATTCTTCGCAGCCGCGCGGGAAGAGCTTCACGGAGTCGTCGTTGGTGTAGTTCGAGCCGAGGACGCCGTAGTCGGGGTTGAAGCCCGCGCCCTCGCGCACCGGCGAGGAGCATATCTGGTCGAGCGTGACGACCTTTTCCGCGCCGCCCTTTTCGAGTATGTCGCGGTGTATCGCGCGCGCGTGGATGCTCGCGACTATGACCTGCTTCGCGAATTTGAGCGCAGAGAGCGGGTTGTTCGAGAAATGCACGCTTATGCGCTCGGGGTCGATGCTCTTGTAGAGCTGCACGTAGTCGACGCCCGTGAACGGATGCTTGTACTCGCCGAAGATTTTGTAGTATTCATCCTCGCTGAAGCATTCGCCCGAGAGCCTGCCGCTGTTGAGGTAGTAGTTCATCGGCTCGATTATCTGGTTCCCCACCTCGTCGGAGGGGTAGGTGAGCACGACGTGGATTTTTCCTTTGATGCCCGCCGCCATGCCGCGCAGCAGCTGGTGGAAGCGGTTGCGCGAGAGTATCGGGCTTATGACGGCGACGTCGCCATCGGGGAATTTGCGCGCCACGTCGTCGGATATGTCGCGCAGCGTGACGTAGTTGCCCTGCGAGCGCGCGACGAGCGACTCCGTGACGCCTATCACGTCGCGGTCCCTTATCTCGAATTTGTCGCGCTCAGACGAAGCGGCCTTTATTATGTTGTCTGTGATTATCTTTACAATGTCGTCGCCCTTCGTGACGACCGGGAGGCGTATCCCTCTCGAAACGGTTCCAACGTAACGCATCGAATCGTCCCTTTCAGCCGGAGATTTTTTAGCAAGCCTATCTATTTTAGCATTAAGGGCGGCGTTTTGTGAAATCCGGCGCGCTCGGAAAATTTTTCATGCCCTCACGCAAGCGCGCGGCGCAGCGCTTCGAGCTCCGCGCGCGCGTCGGGGCATGACATGAGGCCGCTCATGACGCAGGCCCCCGCGGCTCCCGCGCCGCGGACGGCGGCGACGTTTTGCGCCGATATCCCGCCTATCGCGTAAACGGGTATGCGCACGGAGGCCGCCGCCGCTTTCAGGAAATCGAGGCCGCGCCCGGGAATGCCGCGTTTGCAGTCGGTCGCGAAAACATGTCCCGCAGTCACGTAGTCCGCGCCGAGGGCTTCCGCGCGCTTCGCCTCCTCCGGCGAATGGACGGAGACGCCGAGAAGCTCCGCCTCGCGCCGCAGCGCCGGATTGTTTTCGAGAAGCGCGAGCGGCAGGTGGAGGCGTGGCAGGCGGCGCAGAAGCGGCAGAGCGCCCGTCCCGTGAAGGACGAGCCTCTCCCCGCATACGGCGAGCGCGCGCTCCGCCAGCTCCGCGTACTCGGCTTCGGATAAATCCTTTTCGCGCAGTATCACGTAATCCGCGCCGCCGCGCGAAATTTCCGAAAGCCGCGCGATGAAGTCCCCCGCGCACAATTTCCTGTTCGTTACGCAGATTATCCGAAACATCGCCTAGAGATAAATGTAGTCGTTCGTGACCGCGCTCAGCCCGCGTTCGCGCGCCGCCGCCGTAACTTCCTCCACCGTGCGGTTGTCGGCTATCTCGAACTGGTCGTCGCCCTTTTCCTCGCCGGTGTGCCCGCCGATGCCGGTGGAGACGCCGGCGGAAATTTTCGTCGCGGCTATGTCCATCACGTTGTCGCGGAAGCCCGCGCGCTCGCGCGTCGAGACCGTGATTCCCGCGTAGGGCATGAAGAGCCTGTAGGCGCAGAGTATCTGTAGCAGCTCGCGCTCGCCGACCTTGTCCGCGGGCTGTATGCCCTCGCCGCCGACGATGGGGCGCAGCCGCGGGCAGGAGAATGAAATCTCGGCGCGCGGATATTTGCGCTGTAGCAGATAGGCGTGCATCCCGACCGCGAAGGCGTCGCGGCGGAAGTCGGAGAGGCCGAGCAGAGCAGCGAAGGCTACGCCGCGCATCCCGCCCATCAGCGCGCGCTCCTGCGCCTCGAAGCGGTAGGGGAATACGCGCTTGTGGCCCGAGAGGTGCAGCTCCTCGTAACGGTCGGAGTCGTAGGTCTCCTGAAAGACCGTGACGTAATCGACGCCGCGCCTGTGCAGGTAGGCGTATTCGTCGGAGTTCATCGGGTAGACCTCGATGCCGACGGTCTTGAAATAGCGGCTCGCGAGCTCACAGGCGTCGCCGATGTACTCGACGCCGCTCGCCTTGCGGCTCTCGCCCGTCAGTATGAGAATCTCTTCGAGCCCCGTTTCTGCTATCGCCTGAAGCTCGCGCTCGATTTCCTCCATGTCGAGCTTCGCGCGGCGGATTTTGTTGTGGCAGTTGAAGCCGCAGTAGACGCAGTAATTTTCGCAGTAGTTTGAAATGTAGAGCGGCGTGAAGAGATAGACGTTGTCGCCGAAATAGCGGCGCTTTTCCTCGCGCGCGAGGCGCGCCATCTCTTCGAGGAACGGGGCCGCGGCGGGGGAGAGCAGCGCCGCGAATTCGCGCGGGCCGCGCGACGAGGCCGAGAGCGCGCGCCGCACGTCGCCCGCGCCGAAGGCCGCCGCGTCGTAGCCCTCGCGCGCCGCTATGACCTCGCGGCGAATCGTCGAGTCTATCTGCTCCATGCCCTCCATGTAGGCCATGTGGTCCGTGCGTCGGGATTTTTCGATAGTTACGGACATTTCGCGGCCTCCTAGTCGGCGAGGAAGCCCGTCAGCGGCGACGAGGCCGCAGCGCCCTTCTCGATGACGCGGCCGAGCCCCGCGAGGTGCGCCTCGCGCCCCGCGCGCACGGCGAGGCCGAAGGCGCGCGCCATTGCGGGCACGTCGCCCGCCGTCGCTATCGCGGTGTTCGCCATTATCGCCGCCGCGCCCATCTCCATAGCCTCGCAGGCCTGCGAGGGCCGCCCGATGCCCGCGTCGACGATTATCGGAAGCTCGATTTCGTCGATGAGTATCTGAATGAACTCGCGCGTCGCGAGCCCCTTGTTCGAGCCTATCGGCGCGCCGAGCGGCATGACGGCGGCGGCCCCGGCGCTCACGAGGTCGCGCGCCGTGTTGAGGTCGGGGTACATATAGGGCATGACGATGAAACCCTCTTTCGCGAGGATTTCAGTCGCGCGCACAGTCTCGCAGTTGTCGGGCAGCAGATACTTGCTGTCGCGCATTATCTCGATTTTGACGAAGTCGCCGCAGCCGCACTCGCGCGCGAGCCGCGCGATGCGCACCGCCTCGTCCGCCGTGCGCGCGCCCGAGGTGTTCGGCAGCAGCGTCACGCCCCGCGGGATATGCTCGAGAATGCTGTCTGTCTTGGAGTTGGCGCGGCGCAGCGCTATCGTGATAATCTGCGCGCCCGCCTCCGAGACGGCGGCCTTGATGAGCTCCGGCGAATATTTACCCGAGCCGAGAATAAAGCGCGACGTGAATTCGTGTCCTCCGATGATGAGTTTGTCGGTCATTGTGGCGATACTTCCTTTCGAAGATGTCCGAGCGCTGTATGCACGGAATTGTCAGAAAATTAGATTTTTAGTCAATCAAACAAAAAACACAAAAAATAAAAACTACATTATCTATGTCGCCCCGGCAATTTTCAGGCCGGGGCCTCCGGCATAAAACGTGAGGCACAATCGGAACGCATAGGCTTTGACGCGGTCTCACGTTTTAGAGCCGGAAGTCCCGGCGCAGCGCGGGCGCGCTGTGAATCTCTTCCGCGCTTGCCGTTAACCCCCGCCGACGAAATGCACGAGCTCCACCCTGTCGCCCGCGCGCAGCTCCGCCGCGCCGAAATCCGAGCGGCGCGCAATCTCGCCGTTCACCTCGGCGGCGACGCGCTCCGGCTCGAGGCCGCGCGCCCGTATCAGCGCGAGCAGCGTCGTCCCCTCAGCGCAGTCGAACGGCTCTCCGTTGACTTCTATCCGCATACTTCTCCCTCCCGCAAAAAACAAAAAGGCGTCACGAAGATTTACACCCGCGGTGGTGTACCCCTTCGTGACGCCTTTCGGAATCACTCTACCGATTAAATTATCACCGCGCGCCCGCAATGTCAAGCGCGCGGCCCGCTAGCCCAGGGCCCCAGCATTTACCTCTTAATCCCAAACAGCACGTTAAGCATAAGCTCTGGCGTCATAGCGGCCATAAACCTTATCCTTTTCTTGCTCACGCGTCCGTATCTGGCATTGTTGAGCAGGGACAGTGCGGTTTTTCTCAGAACGTTCATACACAGCGGCGAGTTGTCTTTTCTGGCTCTCGCCGCGTCTTCTCGAAATATTACGTCTAGCGACCAGTGCAGGTTGTTTTCTATCGCCCAATGGCTTCTTACCGCATTGCCAAATTCTTTTACGTCCGTCAGCGTCGTTATGAAGTATCTCGTATGTTCACACACGGCGTCTTTCTCATATACTGTGCTCTTTGCCTCGCCCACCGCCTTTAAGCCCTTCCATTCCTTACGCCCCTCCAGCCACGAGATGTCTGTCAGAAGTCTGTATTCTCGGCGTTCCATACGTCCATGCCCTTTGTCGAGCGTTTCTTCGGATTCCATTTCATTTCGGAATGAATCGAAGTACATCCTGACGTTTTTATGCAGTTCTGGCTGGTTGTCTTTAAGCGCCAATACATAGTCGGCTTTCTTCATGACTATTTTCTCCGCTATTTTCTTCTGACAGCCTGCCGCGTCTATCGTAACTATCTGGTCTTTTATATCCACAAGGTCGAGCAGCTCAGGTATAGCCGTTATTTCGTTTGTCTTTTCCGGTACGGCTATCTCTCCCAGTGTGATTTGGTTGTCCGTAACGAAGGCGCTGACGACATGGAAGGCTTTGTGTTCCGCATTGGCGCTTCCGCATATCGTCTTTCCGTCGACTGCGACGACGGAACGTTTTCTGTGCTCGACATCAAGCCAGTTTACAAGACATTGCGACAGTTCCTTAGGATTTAAACGTTCAAAGACGCGGCGGAACGTGTCGCTGTCGGGGATGCCGTTAGGCAGTTCAAGAAACTGCTTCAGCCATTCTTCCCTTGTTCTGCCGAAATCCTCCATTTCGATAAAGTCGTCCCCGCCGCAAATTACAGTACACAGCCCGATGATGATAATATCCTCGAGCTTATGTCTGATGTTGCCGAAGTTGGTGCGTCTTGGTTCCGTGATATGCGCGATTAAATCTTTTAATGTCTCTATTTTCATGCTTTAGTTGTAGCGCTTATTTGGAGAAAAGTAAATGCTGTAGCCCTGCCGCTAGCCGTGGACCACGTCCCAGACGATTTTCAGCATAAGCATCGCGAGCACGCAGAGCATCATCGGCCTGATGAAGCGCGCGCCCTTCGTCAGAGCGCAGCGCGAGCCGAGATAATTTCCCGCCATGTTGCAGAGCGCCGCGGGAATCGCGATGGAGAAGATGACGGCGTCAGCGCAGATGAACGTGATAAGCGACGCGTAGTTCGAGGCGGCGTTGAGAATCTTCGCGTTGCCCGACGAGGTCTTCAGGTCGAGGCCGAGCAGCATAGAGAACGCGATAATCGCGAAGGTCCCCGTCCCGGGCCCGAAAAGGCCGTCGTAGCCGCCGATGAGCAGGCCGATGACCGCCGACAGCAGAGCCGCCCGCCGTTTGGAAATCTCCCGCGCGCCGCCCTCCTCGCCGAAATTGCGCTTGAAAAGCACGACGAGCGCGACGCCGGGCAGAATCACCAGCAGCGCCGTCTTTATAGCCGCGTCGCTCAAAAGCAGCGCGATATGCGCGCCGAGCGCCGAGCCCGCGAACGAAGCCGCGAAGGCGATCGCCGCGGAACGCGGCTCCACCGCGCCGCTGCGCCAGAACTTCACGACGGAGAGCGTTGTCCCGCACGCGCTCGAAAGCTTGTTGCTCCCGAGCGCGCAGTGCGCCGGCATCCCCGTGAACAGATAAGCCGGAATAGCGATCAGCGCGCCGCCCCCTGCCGAGGCGTCCACAAACCCCGCGAGAAAAACCATAAAACAGACAAAAGCAAGAGCAGGAGCAGAAACAACAAAAGCATCCGCCATAAAAAATCCTCCCCAAACGGCCCGCGCCGCTGCCGCTATTATAGCCGCGCGCCGTGGAAAGAAAAAGCAGCGGCGGATAATGTATGTGTTGGGCAAGAATATAACCTTATTGTATAATAATTTTTGACGGACTTTCGAGGTGAGGGAACTCGAAGCAGAAGTTTCTCCCTAAAGGGAGGTGAACGCCGTGCATGACAGCAGCGGAAAAGCCTCTCGGAAACGCCGAAGCAAGTGGAGACATTTGAAAAGGCGAGAGGGACGTAACTTCAGTCGCCAGCTGCTCCGTTACGTCCCTCTGTTAAGCCTGCTTCTGAGACTGATTGAGCTGTTGCTCAAACGTCTCGGGTAGCTTAACTACCCGAGAGAATTGTAACACGCCGCGTCTTTACCGTCACTATGGCGGCGGCAGTTCGCGTAAGCGAACTTTTCAAAAGTCCTTGCCGCCGCCATGTGCAGAGCGCGTTTTGCGGCAAAGGCGCGGCCTCGGCTTTTCTGTGAACAAAAAGGGACGGGGCCTGCTCGCCAAAGCTAATGTCCTCGTCCCTCTCGTAGAAGTACTCCTCAAAATCCTAGAGTTAATACTTAGGATTATGAAAGTGATTTAGCTCTACCTGTGAAGATTATAGCACCGCCGCGCCTCTACCGTCACTATGGCGGCGTTAGTTCGCGTTGGCTAACTCTTCGGGAAATCCCTGCAGCCGCCATGTGCAAGGCGCGTTTTGCCGCAAAGAGATATGGTTCCTACTTGTTATTCTTCTATATCATAGCCGCGCGCCGTGGAAAGAAAAAGCGGAGGCAGGAGCCTCCGCCCTGCGCGTCTCCGCGCATAAAACGCAACGTAAGCGTTTCAACTCACGCGCCCCGCGCGGGGGCGCGGCGTACTGTCCTAATTCTTCGCTTCGAGCCGCTTCGTCAGCTCGCGGATGAGCTTCTCGTTCTGCGCCATTATCTCGGCGTTCTGCCGGATGATTTCCTCATTGCGCGCGTTCTTCTCTTCGAGGCCGTCGAGCTTCGCCTGCATGTCGAGCACCTGCTTTTGCAGGCCGCCCATAGTCGAGGCGAGGCGCGGCTTCTTGTCCGAAGACTTGCCGACCGCGAAGCTCACGCCCGCGCGCCCCATAACGTCGCCGTCCGAGCAGAGCGACGCGCCGAGGTTGAACATCACGTTCTCGCGCGTGTAATGGAAGACGCCGACCGCCACGGCGTACTCGTCGCGGTACGCGCCCACCGCGGCGGAAAGCGTCGTCGGCTCGTAGGGGTTATACTGAATCGGGTGAAGCCCCGAGAGCGCCGCCGCGTGCGCGCCGACCACGTTCACGTCCTCGCGCAGATCGTCTATCTCGCGGTAGATATTGTTCTCCATCGTCCCCATGCGCTGATAAGTATCCCAAAGCTGACCTCCCGTCACCGCGTCCGAGCTCCCCTGATAAACGCCGCCGTCGGCGATGTTCGTAAGCTGGCGCTTAAGCGTCGCGTTGCCGAATGAGACGGTGTTGGCTTTGTCTGCTACGGAGCCGCGTCCTAAAGCGACGGAATTATTTGCGCTTGCTATACTGCCGTATCCATAAGCTGTAGCTCCATCACTTGATGCATCGGCATATGCACCTGTTGCTGTACTATATACGTTTGATGCGTTGGCGTATGTGCCAAGGGCCGTACTGCTGTTGCCTAATGCATTTGCCGAAAGCCCAACGGCAGTAGCGTATGTGTTAGATGCATTAGATACTACGCCGTAAGCTGTACTGCCCAACCCAGAGGCGCTTGAGCGAAGCCCGCCTGCTATAGAATTGCCTCCCGCTGCATTTGCATGAACGCCCAGCGCAGTGCTGCTGCCTCCAGACGCATTAGCATATGCGCCGAATGCGGAACTGCTGGAACTTGTGGCTTTTGAGGCAATGCCGCTAGCAGTTGTGTATGTACTTGATGCTGTAGCTTGAAGTCCATACGCAGTACCGCCCAGCTCTGAGGCTATGGCTCCGTTCCCGGTCGCAGTTGCATATAAACCTGACGCTTCTGCGTGGACGCCGACGGCTGTCGTGCTACTGGCTGATGCACTGGCATATGCTCCAATTGCAGTGCTACTGGCTCCAGAAGCATCAGCAACAAATCCGTTAGCAGTTGTATACGTACTTGATGCCTTTGCTTGAAAACCATAAGCGGTGCTGCAAGCGCCGGATGCATCAGCTTTGTCGTATTCTGTCGCGTTAGCTCCGGCAGCGATCGCATGGTTTGTCGATATACACAAAATAAATAGCAGGACAAACGAAGAGAGTAATAATGCCTGCAATACATTCTCCTTTATGTACCTTTCTATAGTCATCTTCACGTCTCTCCTTTGATGAAATTTTTGTCATCATCTTGCGTTTATATTCACTCAATTATTTACGGGAGCTTCGGCTTTTCGTCATTCCGCGCTTGACGCGGAATCCAGCGGCTTATGCTGCCGTGAAGCGTGTGGATTGGAGACGCCGGGCTCCGCGTCCATCAGCGAAAACGCCGCCTTTCTCGTAAATTGAGGCTCTGCGTCGCAGATATTTTTATCTCTTATCGCTTGCCGCCCGCCGAAGCGCACACCGCCAACAGCAGCATTCGCGCCGTATTTCTTCATTTATGCTGTTTAGTTCGGGAAAGGTCTGCTTGGTCGGAGTCGGCGCGGCGGCTTGCCGCCGCGGGCGCGCGCTACGTGTCGTCCGCGAAATCTGCGTAACGCATAAACGGACGGCGTGCTTTGCCGTAAGGCATGATTGTTATAGCGGCGGGCAGATGATTCACGTCCATCACCCCAACTTTCAGACATAGTCTATGTTAAATTTTATCTATCTTATTGTTAAAAATCAATCGTTTTAAGCTGAATTTGTGAAATAACTATGTCTGTAAGCCTATTGCATTGGTGAACTTCGTTTCAACTATTATCTTTGTGGGGGTGAAAATCTTGCTGGGAGACGTAATTAAGAATCGCAGGTCTGCCAAGGGATGGACGCAGGGCGCTTTTGCAAAAAAGCTCGCAGTCTCTATCGGCTATATCTCAGAGATAGAGACAGGGCGTCGTATGCCCTCACTTAATATGCTGCTTTCAATGATTGATTTGCTCGAGTGTACGCCGAATGAAATTCTTGAGTACAATGGCCGTGACGAACAAGATGTGAAAGAAAAAGCCGAACCTTATCTATGCTCAAGCGGAACGGACGAGACCATCGCCTCGACCGTCCGCATGATGCTGACGATGACGCCGGAGGAACGGTTCAAGGTTTTTACTTACGCGAAGGATCAGAAGTGTCTTTCGGATTATTTCCGCAGCTGCGGGAAGCGGCGCGGCGAGCAGTAACGGCGCGGAGGCCGCGCGGATTTTGGGAACCGGCGCAGAACGCACGAAAAAAGGGGAGCCTTTCGGCTCCCCGATTTTTTTTGTTTTCGCGGCGCGTTACTTCGCTTCGCGGCAGTGTGCCATGAGGTAGGCGTCGACGTATTTGCCGTCGAGCGTGCGCAGCCAGTCGCGCGCGACGCCCTCGACGCGGAAGCCCGCGGATTTGCAGAGCTTGAGCGCGCCGACGTTGTCGGTCGGGATTTCGACTTCAACGCGCTCGATCATGAGCTCGTTGTCGGCGAGGTCCGTCGCGGCGGCGGCGAGCGCTTTGCCGAGCCCCTGCCCCTGCCATTTCTTGTCGACGATTATGCGCAGCGTCGCCATGCGGCGGCGGTATATCTGCGGGTTGACGCGCAGCAGCGCGGCGGCGCAGAGCTCGAGCGGCGGAGTCTCGGTCTCGAGTACGAGCATGTGGTCGAACTGCGTGAGGTTCGCGATGAGCTTTTCCGCGTCGTCGAAGTGGTGGCTCGCTATGTTGCTGAATATGTTCTGCGTCTGGACGTTTTCGTTGATGCGGTTGATCGCCGCCGCGTCCTCGGGCTTTACGGGACGTATTCTCATTTCGACGCCTCCTTCGCGCGCAGGCGGCCCATGAGGTATTCGTCTGCGAAGCGGCCTCTGACGACCGCGGCGTGATGTTTGGTCGCCTCGACTTCGAAGCCGTGGCGCTTGTAAAGTTTTATCGCCTGTTCGTTGTCGGTGAGCACGAGCAGCTCGAGGCGGTGGAGCGAAAGCTCGTTGTCCGCGCAGTCTGTTATGCGCGAGAGGAGCTTTTCGCCTATGCCGCGCTGCTGGCGGCCGCTGTCGACCATGACCGCGATGAAGCCGCTGTGCGCGCGGCACTCTTCCCTGTTCGCGAGCATGACGGCGAAGCCGACGGTTTCCCCGTTTTCGACGGCGACGAAGCCTCTGTCTCTTTCGCCGAACGAGCGCAGGAAGTCCTCAGTCACCGCAACCCGCTCGCTCGAAAGGCCCAGCACGCCTTCGCGCACGCCGTCCTGCCTTCTTATCTCAGCTATTGCCTCGGCATCGCCGATTGTTACCGGTCTTATTTCCACGCCGGCACCTCCCGGAATCGGTTATTTAAGTGATCACAAATATTTTACCCCAATTACGGCGTCAGTCAAAGCTTGAAGCGCGCCGCGGGCGTCTGCTTTTATGCTGAAAGGCGCGCGCGGGGGGGGGGAGCGCGGGCGTTTCGCGGCGGCTTAGAGAAAAACCGAACTTTCATAGTATAATGGTAAAGGTCAGATTGCGCTTGACTTTCGCGGTGAATGGGCTATGATATTGATAATAATTTTGATTTAGAATATCAACGGCAGAAAGGTGATCACTATGGTAATCGACGCGAAAATGGAACAGGCTCTCAACGGACAGATTCAGGCGGAGTTCGAGTCCGCTTATCTCTATCTCTCGATGTCGGCGTGGTTCGAGGCCAACGACCTCCCCGGCTGCGCCCACTGGATGCGCAAGCAGGCGGGCGAGGAGCAGGAGCACGCGATGAAGCTTTACAAGTACGTCGCCGCGCGCGGCGGCCGCGTGGTGCTCGGCGCGATAGCCGAGCCGCGCAGGGACTGGCAGAGCGCGACCGAGGTTTTCGAGCAGACGCTCGGACATGAGGAGAAGGTCACGCAGCTCATCTACGGGCTCGTCGAGCAGGCCGAGGCGATAAAGGATCACGCGACGCGCGAGATGCTCGGCTGGTTCGTCAACGAGCAGGTCGAGGAGGAGGAGACCGCGACGGCGATCCTCACGAAGTTCAGGAAGCTCGGCGAGACGCCGGTTTCTCTCTCGATGATAGACAAGGAGCTCGCGGCGAGATAGAAACGCAAATATACGGTGACAAGGTGCGCGGCGCACGCCGCGCACAAATTTTATCCGGGGGGTGCGGATTATGGAACAGACTTTGGACATGAAGGCGCTTTTTTCTCTCACCTACGGCATGTATATCGTGAACACGGCGGAGGGCGGCAGGCTCAACGGGCAGATAGCGAACACCGTGATGCAGATAACCTCCGAGCCGCTCTGCGTGGCGACCTGCCTCAACAAGGCGAACCTGACGACGGAGCTTATACAGAAGAGCGGGATTTTCTCCGTCGCGGTGCTCGAGGAAGACGTGCCGATGACCTTCATCGGACAGTTCGGCTTTAAGTCCGGGCGCGACATCGACAAATTCGCCAACGTGCAGTACGAGCTTGGGCCGACGGGCGCGCCGCTCATAAAGGACTGGTCGATAGCCGCCTTCGACGCGAAGGTCGTCCGGACGCTCGAAATGCCTAGCCACGTGCTTTTCGTCGGCGAGGTGCAGAGCGCGCGGTGGTTCAAGGAGGCCGCGCCGCTGACCTACGCGGGCTACCATCTCGTGAAAAAGGGCAAATCGCCCAAGACCGCGCCGACCTTCGGCTTCAACGCGCTCAAATAACGCCGTGAAGCCGCTTGAAACACGCGAGTCCCGCACGGCGAGCCGCGGCATATTTGAAAAGATTTACGAGGACTACAACAGGCGCGAGTACGTCTCGCCCGATCCTCTGCAGTTTTTATACGATTACGAAGATACCGTCGACCGCGAGGCCGTCGGGCTGATAGCCTCGGGGCTCGCCTACGGGCGCGTCGCGCATATATTGAAGAGCGTTTCGCGCGTCCTCGATACGCTCGGGCCTCATCCCGCGGAGTATCTGAAAAGCACGTCGTACCGCGACCACGAGGCTGCGCTCTGCGGCTTCGTCCACCGTTTCACGGGCTGCGCGGAGATTTGCGCGTTCCTCGACGCGATAGGCGCGGCGCTGCGCGAGCACGGCTCGATAGAAAATCTGTTCCTCGCGGGCTGGCGCGGCGACATGGCCGAGGCGATGGAGAACCTCGCGCTCGCCTTCTGCCGCTACACGGGGCAGGACAATCTGTATTTGCTGCCGCGCCCTTCGAAGGGCAGCGCCTGCAAGCGCATGGCGCTCTTCCTGCGCTGGATGGTGCGGCGCGACGATGTGGACCCGGGCGGCTGGCACAACGTCTCTCCCGCCGATTTGCTGATACCGCTCGACACGCACATGTTCAATATATCCTCGACGCTCGGCCTCTGCTCTATGAAGAGCGCGAGCGGGAAGGCCGCGGCGGAGATAACGCGGAACTTCAAGGACGTTTCTCCTGACGACCCCGTGAAATACGACTTCGCGCTGACGCGCTACGGAATCCGCGAGGAGATGACGGTCGAGGAGCTTTTCGCGAAGTGGCACATGGAAAGATAACGGACGAAACGGCGCGCTCCGGCGCGCGATTTACCGCGCGCGCCGCGGATGATATAATCGGCGTAAGTTTATAAAAGGAGGCTGCGGCAATGGCTAATTCCGTTCTTCCATACTGGGATCAGAACATAGACCTCGACATCGCGCCGTGGGTTCCTTACGGCAAGGATTACTCTCCGGTCACGGTCAACTCTCTCTGCAATCCGACGCTCGGCGGCCTCGCCGGGCTCGCACTCGAGATGAAGAGCGAGTTTCTATACATGAGGAGCTTTCAGAACGGCAGCATCGGCACGATGGCGCGCCAGAACATCATCGACCCCGTGAGAAACAGCTCGATAGAGCTGGGCTTCACGATGGTATTCGCCTATTCGGAGCAGCTCGAGCAGTCCGTGCTGCGCCTGCTGCATAAATACCCCGGGCTGATGGCGGGGCTGACGCTCTGCGATATATGGCGCGAGAACGTCCTTGTGGACGAGTGCAAGGTCCTCATGCTGGTCGACGAAGACCCGTTCTTCAACGAAACGGATTTCATCGAGGCGCTCTACAAAACCTTCCAGAACGCCGCGGGGCGCGAGAACTCGAACCTTTCGTTCTTTGCGGAGAAGTTCGGCTACAAACGCTTCTCAATAAGCTACGAGACCGACGACCTGCTCCAGATGCGCATAACGCAGGCGCTCTTCGACCTAGAGCTCGACGCGACAAAGGAAGTCGTCGGCCCCGTGCCCGAGCTCAAAGTCCCGCCGATGCCGTCGCTGAAGTAGCGCGGAATGGCGGACGATAAAAGCGGCTGCGGAGAAAAGCGCGCGGCGGCGAAGCCGGCCGCGATGTTCGGCGCAGCCGCAGCTTTCTGCGATTTCTTCTGCATTGCGGCCAAGATTTTTAAGAACGTCGTCTTGCTTGTGTTCTATCTTGCAGTCGCGCTGCCGCTCGCCTTTATATTGTGGAAATTTCTGCTCTCTTAGAACAGTACGACAAAGCCCCGCTTGCGCGGGGCTTTTGCTTTTATAGCCATTCAGCTACACAATATAATTGCTTAACTAGTAACAGGAATTATGTCATGCCAGCAATTTTCTGGCTGGCATCTCCACCGCTCATCGTTAGAGGCTGAGACGAAGCGCGTACAGCACTTTGCTGTCTCTAACGTTTCATGCAGGAGGCCCCGTGCAGAAAATTCACGGGGCGACATAATTTAGTTTGGTTCTTTGTCTGAGTGACTGTACCTTACGGCTTCACCGCCGTTATCAGCGCGCTCGACGAGACGCCCTCTATCGCGGCGACGTCTTCGTCGGTGAGGTCGTTCACCGTGCTTTTGACGACTTCTATGTTTATCTCGTGCGGCTTCGTTATCGTGACGTTCACCTGCTCGAAGCCGGCGCGGCGCAGCTTCGCGGCGTACTCTTCCGACGGAAGAGCGCCCGTTATTCAGCCGGACCACGCCGCGGGGCTCTGCTTCAGCTTTTCGGGGACGGGCTTGTTGAGCACCACGTCCGAGACGCAGAAGCGCCCGCCGCTCGTCAGTACGCGGAAGGCCTCCGCGAATACCTTGTCCTTGTCGGGCGAGAGGTTTATCACGCAGTTCGAGATGAGCACGTCGGCGCTGCCGTCGTGGAGCGGTATGTCCTCGATGTAGCCGCGCAGCAGCGTCACGTTGCGCAGGCCGAGCTTGTCGAGATTGCGCCGCGCGCGGTCGTGCATCGCCTTCGTCATGTCGAGGCCGTAGACGTGTCCGCCGGGGCCGACGCGCTTCGCGGCGAGGATGAGGTCCATGCCAGCGCCGCTGCCGAGGTCGAGCACGCGCTCGCCCTCCTTCAGCAGCGCGGCGCGCACCGGGTCGCCGCAGCCGAAGCTTGCCGCCCCCGTCTCGCGCGCTTCCTCGTCGCTGTAGTTGCCGACGGTCATGTCGCTTATGTCGACGCCGCCGCTCGAGACGGAGGTGATAGCCTCCGTGTACGCCTGCCTTACCTTTTCGCGAATATCGTCCATCGCCCGCACCCCCGCGTTTTTTGCAGCTTTTTGCATAATTTTACGCGGGCGCGGATTTTTGCGTAAGAGAGTATATCTATTCGCCCGGGCTAATCGTATTCTTCGAGTATCGAAAGCAGCTTTTCTTCGTCGATGTTGCCGCCCGAGATGATTATGCCGGTCTTGCGGCCGTTTATCGGGGCTTTGCCTGCGAGCAGCGCCGCGACGCCGACGGCTCCCGCGCCCTCGACCTGCTGGTGGTGCTCGCGGTGCATGAAGGCTATCGCCGCGGCTATCTCGCGTTCCGTCACTTCGATGATTCCAGTGACGCGCTGCTTCGCGAGCGAAAGCATGCTCTGCGGTATCGCGCCGGAGAGGCCGTCCGCAATCGTCGGCGCGAGCGTGAATTCGCCGCCTACCTTGCCGCTTTCCCACGAGACCACCCACGGGTTCGACGCCTCGGACTGCACGCCCCAGACCTCGGCCTTCGGCGCGAGCGCCGCCGCGGCTATCGCCGTGCCGTTGAGCAGCGCGCCGCCGCCCGCCGGGACGAGCAGCAGCTCTATGTCCGGCTCGTCGGCTAGGAATTCGACTCCCGCCGTGCCCTGCCCTGCTATGACGTCCGAATCCTCGAAGGGCGATATGAAGGTCATGCCGCGCTCCGCCGCGAAGGCGCGCGCCTCGCCCTCCGCGAAATCGTAGTCGCCGTTCGCCACGACGAGCTCGACCCATTCGCCGCCGAGACGGCGTATAGCGGTCTTCTTCGTCTCGGGGCAGACGTCCGGGACGTATATCCACGACTTCGCGCGCAGCTCCGCCGCCGCCTTCGCGACGCCCTGCGCGTGGTTGCCGCTCGAACAGGTTACGACGCCGCGCTCGAGCGTCTCGCGGGAGAGCGAGAACATTTTGTAGAATGCGCCGCGCACCTTGAACGAGCCGCAGATCTGCTGGTTGTCGAGCTTGAGGACCACCGGCGCGCCGGCCCTTTCGCTGAGTGCGAAAGAGTATTCCGCCGGCGTGCGCCTCACGCGGTTCCTAAGAAATTTGCTGGCTTTCATTACGTCGGTTATAGTCGGTTCTACCGGAAGTCTTTCCATGCGTTCATCTCCTTTTGAGCGTTTGTTATATAATATTATGCCGACGATGTAATTGTAACATGACGCGCCGCGCGGCGCGCCGGTAATGTACGCCGTCATCTTTTGTTTGGGAGTGTTTCGCATGACGGGGGAGAAGGAAAGATACCCGCTGCTGAGAGTCAGGACGGACAGGATAGAGCATAACGGACGGCGGCTCGCCGCGGACTGCGCGGCGCACGGCATGAGCGTCTGGGGCGTGTCGAAGGGGATTTCCGCCTTCGCCGAGGCTGCGCGCGCCTTTGAGGCCGCGGGCATAGATACGATAGCGGACAGCCGCGTCGCGAACATGCGCAAGATGCGCGAGGCCGGCGTGCGCGCGAAGTTCGCGCTGATACGCATACCGATGTACTCTGAGCTCGCCGAGGCCGCCGAATTCTGCGACTACGTGCTCGTCTCGGACGCGGGCGTGACGGCGGAGCTCGCGCGGATATGCGAGGAGAAGCGCAAAAAAATAAAGGCGGTCGTCATGTTCGACATGGGCGACCTGCGCGAGGGATACTGGTTCGAGGATGCGGCGGAGGCCGCGCGCGAGCTCGCGCCCTGCGACGGCGAGTTCCTGAGCGTCGCGGGCGTCGGCGCGAATTTCTCATGCGCGAGCGGCGTGCTGCCCTCGGAGAAGAATCTGACGGCGCTCGTAAACTGCGGGCGCGCCTTCGAAGCGGAGCTCGGACGGAAGCTCGAGATATATTCCGGCGGCGGCACCTGATCGTTCGTACAGATGCGCCGGGGCCATCTTCCTAAAGAGATAAACAATTTGAGACTGGGCGAATGTCTGCTGCTCGGGCGCGACATGGCCTTCGACGTGGACATCGAGGGGCTGTCGCAGGATACGATGCGGCTCGAAGCCGAGCTTGTCGAGGTGCGCGCGAAGCGCACGCTGCCCGTCGGAGAGATAGGACACGACGCCTTCGGCAACGTGCCGGTCTTCGTCGACCACGGCACGCGCAGGCAGGGCATCCTCGCCGTCGGCAAGCAGGACGTGAACGTACTCGGCCTGACGCCGCTCGACGAAGGCGTGAAAATTAAAACGGCGTCGAGCGACCATCTGCTCGTCGACATCGAGTCGCGCCCCGACCTGAAGGTCGGCGACGTGCTGAGCTTCCGCCCCGACTACACGGCCATGCTCTCGGCATCGACCTCGGAGTATGTGGCGAAGGTTTTCGAGGACGGGGGAGAATAAAGCGGCGCGGGCGAATTTGCGCTCCTGCGGTAAATATGGAAAAGAGGAAGCGGGAGTTATTCCCCTTCCTCTTTTTTCTTGCTTTCTTCCTTGATGCGGGCGGTCAGCTTTTCTTCGGCGCGGAGGAAGGGCGCGGTCTTTTCGCGCACTCGGCGGACGATTCGGAAGCTCCGCCATCTGCGGTCGAGCGCGGTCTCGGGCGGTGCTTCCTCGGGCTTTTCCCCGCTTTGCGCCGCTTCGTCCGGTTTGCCGCCGCGCCGCAGGGATTTCAGCACGGCGCAGATGTCATCGACCTCATCGTCCGTGAGCGAGTCGAAGCGGTCGAGCTGGCTCTGCACCGCGGCGAGGTGCGGATTCTGCCGCTTCTGCTCCCCGCTGCGCGCCATGATGCGCCCCGCGATGATGCTGGTGAAGGCCGTCGTGCAGGCGACGCCGAGTATCATCAGGCAGACGCCCGTGACGCGCCCCATGTCGGTCTTGGGCACGATGTCGCCGTAGCCCGTCGTGCTCGCGGTGACGAAGGCCCACCATATCGCGTCCTCGTAGCTGCTCTTCTCAGAGTTGACGAAGAACATCGCCGCCGTGACGATGGCGATTATCGTGACGCCGCCCGCGTAGTGCAGCAGGTTCGTGCGGAAGAAACGGCTCTGCGTCGTGTAGGCGCGGCCCAGATATGCGATGAACTTGACGAAGAATATCGCCTGCACGTAGACGGATGAGACCGTATCCCAGCCGAGCCGCTCAAAGACATAGTTGAGCGCGATGAAGGGCACGACGGGGACGACGGCTGCAAGCTCCGGCAGGCGGCTCAGCGCGAAGGCGCGCAGGTTGTCCGCGGAGCAGAGGCGCACGAGCAGGTCGGCGGTGAAAATCAGCCAGATGAGATGGTCGACCGCGTAGATGACGAAGGGCTGCCGCTCGGGATGGAAGTACGACGAGCCGAGCGCGATGAGCGTCGCGAGCGAAAAGAGCGCCATCAGCGGCAGCGACACCTCGTAGGCGAATATCAGACGCTTCTTCATAAACGGCTTTATATCCATAAGCGCAGCATCCCCTTCCCAAACGCATGAGAAAATTCTGAAATCCGCAAAGCTCCGGTAATTCTGTTCAGCGTCTATATTATACATTAAACCCGCGGAGATAATCCGAAGCGCAAAAAAGGCGAAACGGGCGCGGAATTGAAATTTCCGTAAAAACGGCGCGGCGTTCGGTCAAAATATCATGCAGCGGCGCTGCAAAGGTGATATTATATCCGTGAACGAAAAATTTGAGTTCATTTCAGGAGGAAATATAAATGCACATCAAAATCCAGGATGAAAATTTCAACGCCGAATCGCTGCCGGTCATAGCGATGCTCGCGGCGGAGGGCGAGCCGGAGACCGTCTCGCTCGACCCGCTGCGCGGCGAGATGCGCGACTTCTGCCGCCGCGTCGTCGTCAACGAGAATTTCCGCGGCGAGGCGGGCAAGCTGCTCGTCGTGCCGGTCGCGGACAAGACGGTGCGCTGGGCCGTCATAGCGGGGCTCGGCCCCGAGGACAAGCTTACTCCGGAGCGCGTGCGCGTCGCGGCCTTCTCGGCGGCCCGCGCCGTCGCCTCGCGCGGCTGCACGGAGCTCTCTCTGACGATGCCGAAGGCGGGCGACGCGGACCGTTCGCGCGCCGCGGCGGAGGGCTGCGCGCTCGCCTCGTACCGCTTCGACAAGTATCTCGCCCGCAATGAGAAGGACAGGTTCGCTGCGGTCGAGACCGTGACGGTCGCAGACGGCTGCGAAAAGGCGCTTGAAGAGGGACGCATCCTCGGCGAGTCGCAGTGCTGGACACGCGACCTCGCGAACGAGCCGGGCTGCGTGATCAACCCCGAGGCGCTCGCCGCGAAGGCGCAGGAGCTCGCCGCCGAGCTCGGGCTCGCCTGCGAGATTTGGGACGAGAAGCGCATCGCCGACGAAAACATGGGCGCGTATTCCGCCGTCGCCTCGGGCTCTGCGAATCCGCCGCGCTTCATACACCTGACCTACGAGCCGGAGAACGCGAAGGGCCACATCGCGCTCGTCGGCAAGGGGCTGACCTTCGACAGCGGCGGACTCGACATCAAGCCGGCTGAGTTCATGCTCACGATGAAGGGCGACAAGAGCGGCGCATGCGCGGTGCTCGGAGCGATACGCGCTGCGGCTCTGATGAAACTGCAGTGGAAGGTCACTGCCATAATAGCCGCGGCTGAAAATATGCCGGGCGGCGCGGCCTACAGGCCCGACGACATACTGCGCGCGCGCAACGGCAAGACTATAGAGGTCAACAACACCGACGCCGAGGGCCGCCTGACGCTCGCCGACGCGCTCTGCTACGCCTCGGAGCTCAAGCCCGACATGATTGTCGACATAGCGACGCTGACGGGGGCCTGCGCCGTCGCGCTCGGCTCTACGACGGCCGGGCTTTTCACTAACAACGACGAATTCGGAGACAAGGTGCTGAAGGCCTCCGCCGCGAGCGGCGAACGTCTCTGGAAGCTGCCGATGGACGACCCGAACCTGCGCGAGCTGGTGAAGTCGCCCTTCGCCGACCTCGTTAACAGCGCGGGACGCTACGGCGGAGCCATAACGGCGGCGATGTTCCTCGAGGCCTTCGTCGACAAGGACATCCCGTGGGTGCACCTCGACATAGCGGCTGCGGATTTCGTTAAGACGCCGTACAGCTACTACGTCAAGGGGGCCACCGGCTTCGGCGCGAGGACGCTCGCCGAGCTCATCCGCGAGCTGTAGGCCGAAGAAGGAGCGCATCTCCGAATGGCAGACGGGAACCGAAACGATTCCATCGCTCTCATAAACGCAGTAATCTACCCGATGGCGCAGCCGGGGCGCGCGCAGGCGCTCTTCGCGCGCGGCGGGGTGATAGAGGCCGTCGGCGGCGACAAGGACATACTCGCGATGTGCGATTCAAGGACCGTGGTGCTCGACATGAAGGGCAAGTACGTCCTTCCGGGCTTCACCGACACGCACAACCATCTGCTCGCGGCTGGGCGCAGCCTCGAGACGCTCGATTTGAGCGGCGCGCGCTCGATCGACGAGATGATAGGCCGCGGGCGGCACTTCCTCGCGGAGAACGCGCTGCCGCCCGGAGGCTGGTTCTTCGCGCGCGGCTGGGACCAGAACAAAATGGCCGAGAAGCGCTTCCCGAACCGCCGCGACCTCGACCTTATCTCTACGGAAGCGCCGCTCTTCTTCGAGCGTTCATGCGGACATATCGCCGTGCTCAACAGCGCCGCGCTTAAACTCCTCAAGATAGACGGGGATTTCAGGATATCGGGCGGCGTCGTCAACACCGACGGCTCCGGCGAGCCGACGGGGCTCATCAGCGAGGCCGCCGTCAACTGGGCGCGAATGAACATACCGGAGCAGTCGCGCGAGACGCTCGAGCACTGGTACGGCCTCGCCGTCGACCGCATGATAAAGTACGGCGTCACCTCTGTTCAGACCGACGACCTTGAGATGGCGGGCGGCGTCGACGGCGTCTTCGACCTCTACGAATCGCTCGAGTCGCGCGGAAAGATGCCGATGCGCATAGCGCAGCAGTGGCACCTGCGCGGCGAGGAGGGGCTCGCGGAGTTCATCGAAAACGGCGGATGCAGCCGCGGCGGGAAATTCTTCCGCTCCGGCCCGCTCAAGATACACGTCGACGGGACGCTCGGCGCGCGTACCGCGGCGCTGCGCGAGGAATACTCCGACGACCCCGGCAACCGCGGCGTCTACGCGCACTCGCAGGAGACGCTCAACCGCCTCGTGAAGCGCGCGCAGGAGGCCGGAATGCAGGTCGCCTTTTACGCGATAGGCGACGGCGCGATAGAGCGCTGCCTCAACGCCGTCGAGGCGGCGCGCGGCGCGGCGAACTCCGACATACGCCACAGGATAGTCCACTGCCAGATAGGCGCGCAGGACCTTTTCGCGCGCATGACGGAGCTCGGCGTCATGGCTGACATTCAGCCCGCCTTCGCCACGTCGGACTGGCCGATAGTCGTGCCGCGCCTCGACACGGACCGCGCGCGCTGGAGCTACGCGTGGAAGTCGATGCTCAAAAGCGGCATTCCGCTCGGCGCGGGTTCCGACGCTCCGACAGAGTCGCTGAACCCCTTCGTGGGAATACGCGCCGCGATACTGCGCCAGGACCTCAACAACGAGCCCGAGCACGGCTGGATGCCGGTGCAGCGGCTCGACCGCGTCGAGACCTTCGAGATGTATACGAGCGGCGGCGCGCGCGTCTGCGGCGAGCTGTCGTGGCGCGGCACGCTCGAGCCCGGCAAGGCCGCGGACTTCACGGCCTTCCTCGAAGACCCCTTCCAGACCGCGGACGACGACCTGCCTAAGCTTGAAGCGGGGCTCACGGTCGTCGACGGAAAGATACGCCACATAGAGTAGGCGCGCGGCTTGAGCGGGGAAGAATCCAAAACGCTGAAATCCCCCGCCCTTGTGATAGACCTTCAGGGGCAGGCGGAGCACATAGTCTACCGCAACGCGGAGAACGGGTACACCGTTCTCCGCATTCGCGTGCGCGGCTATCCGGACCCTGTGACCGCGGTCGGCATCGCGGCCGAGCCCGCGCCCGGCGAGATGCTGACGATGAAGGGCCGCTGGGAGGAAAACAGCCGCTACGGAATGCAGTTCCATTTCGACAGCTGCGACAGTGCGCTGCCCTCGACCGCAGACGGCCTTGAAAAATTCCTCGGCTCCGGCCTCATACGCGGCATAGGCCCAGCGACGGCGCGCAAGATAATCGAGAAATTCGGCGCGGAGACGGCGAAGATACTCGACGACGACCCGATGCGCCTCGCCGAGGTCAAGGGCGTCAGCCGTGCGAAGGCCGAGGCGGCGGGGGAGTCGTGGCGCGAGCAGCGCGACATGCGCGAGGTCATGGTATTCCTCCAGGGCTACGGCGTCGGCGCGGGCTACGCGATGCGCATATTCAAAAAATACGGCACGGCCGCGCTCGAGGTGATGAAGGCCAACCCGTACCAGATAGCGCTCGACGTGCAGGGCATAGGCTTCGCCACCGCAGACGCGATAGCGCAGAAGCTCGGCGTGCCGCACGACTCGCCCTACCGCGTCGCGGCGGGAGTACACAACGCGCTCAACGACCTCACGGGCGAGGGCCACGTCTACGTGCCTCGCAAAATGCTCGCCGCGCTCGCCGCGGAAAAACTCGGCGTCGCGGAAGAAATTGCGGCTGCGGGCATAGAGCAGGCGCGCCTCGCCGGAAACATCGTCGTCGAGGAAATCCCCGGCGGCGGCGAGGACGAAAACGCCGTCTACCTTCCGGCCTTCCACTACGCGGAGACCCACTCGGCGGAAAACCTGCGCCGCATCGCCGAAGAGCCCTACAACAGCAAAGCCGTAGACACGAACGCCGCGATACCGTGGCTCGAACGCGAAATGGAAATGACCTTCGCCGAGGCGCAGCGCGAGGCGATAACGCGCGCCGTAAACTCCAAGGTCATGGTCATAACCGGCGGCCCCGGCACGGGAAAGACTACGATAATCCGCGCCGTCCTGCGGCTGCGCGAGGAGGGCGGCTACCGCGTGATGCTTGCCGCGCCGACCGGGCGCGCCGCGAAGCGCATGACCGAGGCGACGGGCCACGAGGCAAAGACGATACACCGCCTGCTCGAATACTCAAGCGGCGGCGGCTTTGCCGACGACGCGGCGGGGCGCGCGAGCTCGCTCTTCGGCGGCGGCTTCATGCGCAACGAGGAAAACAAGCTCGAATGCGACCTTCTCATCGTCGACGAAGCCTCGATGATAGACCAGATACTCTTCCACCACCTGCTCAAGGCCGTGCCGCGCGGAGCGTCGCTCATATTCGTCGGCGACGTGAACCAGCTTCCCTCAGTTTCGCCCGGCAACGTGCTCAAGGACATCATCGACTCGGGCGTATGTCCCGTCGTCATGCTCAACGAAATATTCCGCCAGAGCGGCGCGAGCCGCATAATCACCAACGCCCACCGCGTCAACCGCGGCGAGCTGCCGCTCGAGCCCGAGGACGGCGCGCTCTCCGACTTCTACTTCATCGAGCCGAAGGTCGCGGCTGACGGCCTGACCGACGAAGAATACAAACGCCGCTTCGACGACAAGGTGCTCGCCACGATAAAAAAACTCGTCACGGAAAACATACCGCGCCGCTTCGGCTTCGACCCAGTCAACGACATACAGGTGCTCTGCCCGATGCACAGCGGCGTCGCCGGAACGCGCCGCCTCAACGCCGAGCTCGAAAAGCTGCTCAACGCGGGAAACGGCGCGCGCGTGCAGCGCCTCGACCGCGTATTCAAAGCCGGCGACAAGGTCATGCAGATAAAGAACAACTACGACAAAGACGTCTACAACGGCGACATCGGCACAATCGTATCGATAGACGGCGAAAACTCGCGCCTCTACGCGAAAATGGACGCCGGCATAGTCGACTACGACTTCACCGAGCTAGACGAACTCGTCCACGCCTACGCCGTCTCGATACACAAATCGCAGGGCTCCGAATACCCCGCCGTCGTCATCCCGCTGCTCACGCAGCACTACGTAATGCTCCAGCGCAACCTCCTCTACACCGCGATAACGCGCGGCAAAAAACTAGTCGTAATAGTAGGCACCAAAAAAGCCCTCCGCATCGCCGTAGCGAACGACAAAACAAAAAAAAGATACACGCGCCTGGCGGAACGGCTGAGAGGCGAGAAATAGGCTTGATTAATTTTTGACGATTTTTTAAATTTTTCCCTGCTCGTTAAATCCCGCGTCAGAGATACAAAAACGCGCCCCTCCGCTGAACGGAAGGGCGCGTTCATGCTTTACGCCGTTAGAAATATCTCGTGCTGCTTCTGTAAATGTTCTCTCTGTGCCCTTCCTGTCCGTCCTTTTCGGAGGCGGCTAGGCGTCTCTCCGTGTAGCGCGAGAAACGCACGAAAGGAAGGCCGATGAGGAGGTAGATTATCGCAACGAGGATTCCGGGGCCGAAGTAGTCGTAGTATGTCGCGGAGACCTGTCCGTAGACTTTCGTGAGGTCTACCATCGTGATGATGGAGACGAGCGAGGAGTCTTTGAGCAGCGATATGAAGTCGTTGTTTATCGGCGGGATTACGACGCGGATGGCCTGCGGCAGTATTACCTCGCGCATCGCCTGCCAGCGCGTCATGCCGAGCGCGAGCGCCGCCTCCCACTGGGTGCGCGGTATTGCGAAAAGCCCCGTCCTGTAAACTTCGGCTTCGTAGGCGGCGTAGTTGAGGCCGAGCCCTATCGCTCCGGCCCAGAAGGGCGAGAGCTTGATGCCGACCGAGGGCAGCCCGTAGAAGATGAAGAAGAGCTGTATCAGGAGCGGCGTGCCGCGTATGATTTCGACGTAGGCGGTAGCTATCATCGCCATCCATTTGGGCGCGAAGACGCGCGTGACGGCGAGCGCGAGGCCGAGCGCCATCGCTATGACCATCGAGACTATCGAGACTTCTATCGTTACGACGGCTCCGCGCGCGAAGAGCGGCGCGGCTTCCCAGTATCTTTCGAGGCGCTTCTGGAGCGTCAGCTGCGGCCTGTGGGCCTCGGCCCATTCGTTGTAGCGCGCGGGCTCGACCTTCGGCGGGTCGTAGTCGTTGAAGGTCTCGGCCATGACCGGGGTCCAGAGGTTCCAGCGGTCGTATATCTCGCGCAGTATGCCCTTGTCGCGCATCGCGATGAGCGCGCGGTTGACTTCGCGCGTGAGCTCGGTGTCGCTCTTGCGCATCGCTATCGCGTAGATTATTTCGCCTATCGGCTCGCCGACGAATTTTATCTCGGGGTTGAAGCCCGCGGAGTAGAGCGCTATCGGCTGGTCGAAGAGCGCCGCGTCGAGGCGTCCGTTGGCGAGGTCCTCGTAGGTGTTGGCCTCGACGATGTAGGTGCGTATCTCAACGTCGCCGACCTCTTCGAGCACCATCTGCGCGTAGCTTTCTTTAAGCGTTCCGGCGATCTTGCCCTTGAGGTCCTGGAGGCCCTTTATCGAGTCGTCCTCGCGGCGCACCGCGAGCTGCAGGAAGGTCTTGTAGTAGGGTATCGAGAAGTTGACCTCGCCCTCGTGCTCCGGCGTGACCTCGAGGCCGTTTATCGCGATGTCGTAGAGGTTGCGGTCGAGGCCCGGGATGAGGTTGTCCCACGCGTTGTTGACGTAGACGGGCGTGCGGCCCATCTCTTTCGCGAGCGCATTGACTATGTCGACCTCGAAGCCTATGAGCTTCTTCGGGTCTTGCGGGTCGGGGAACATGTAGGGGAATCCGCCCTCGGAGTCTCCGCCCCAGCGCAGCACCTTTTCGCCGGCCGCGGGCGCGGCTGCGTCGGGCGACGGCGTCGCCGTCTCTTCCGCGAAGAGCGCGGCGGGCGTGCAGAGCGTAAGTATAAGCGCAAAAATTGCAATGAGCTTTTTCATCAGCATGTCACCCCTGCGTTTACAAAGTGGCGTAGGAAGGCGCGGGTGCGTTCGTTCTTCGGATTCGCGAAGAGTATGTCCCCGTCCTCGTACTCGACTATCTCGCCCTTGTCCATGAATATGATGTAGTCCGAGGCGTCCTTGGCGAACTTCATCTCGTGCGTGACTATTATCTGCGTCATGCCTTCCGCGTCGAGCTCCTTCATGACGTGGAGGACTTCGCCGACGAGCTCGGGGTCGAGCGCCGACGTAGGCTCGTCGTAGAGCATCACGCGAGGGTTCATCGCGAGCGCCCGCGCTATCGCGGCGCGCTGGCTCTGCCCGCCGGAGAGCGTCGACGGGTATTTGTTGGCGAAGCCCGCGAGTCCGACCTTCTCTAGCATCCTCATGCCGAGGTCGCGCGCCTCTTCTTCCTTCATCTTTTTCACGACCATCGGTGCGAGCATGATGTTGTGGAGCAGGTCCTTGTTCGGGAACAAATTGTAGCTCTGGAAGACCATGCCGACCTCGGTGCGAAGCGCGTGGACCTTGGCGAGCATTTCGTCCGTCGGCTTCTCGCCCGGTTTGCGCGAGACGGTGACGCCCGCGACCGTGACGGAGCCGGAGTCCATAAGCTCGAGGCAGTTGATGCAGCGCAGGAAGGTAGACTTGCCGCAGCCCGACGGGCCTATGATCGTGGCGAGGTCTCCTTCGCGTATGGTGAAGCTGATGTCCTTGAGGACGACTCCGTCCTCGTAGCTCTTAGAGAGGTGTTCGATAACTATAAGCGGCTTGTTGATGGTGTTCATATCCGTACCCCCTTGAGATTTTGTTTTTGTGATGGTTTTTCAAAAGGGCCGTCATATTCGGAGATATTCGCCGCATATCGCATGGGCGGGAAGAGCCGCCGAATACGCGGGAATCGGAAGAGCCGCCGTGAAAACACGCCGCGGCCTGCGCGCGCTGGAAAGCTGTGTTTCGTGTCTGTCACACCAGACACCAGTGATTTTTTTCAATTTTCGTCTCACGTCCCTTCCGTGTAACGACATAAACGCCGTTAGTGTAATGGTTTTGGCGTGGGATTGCAAGGAGTTGACGGAGACTTTTACGCAAAGTAAACGAAAAGGCCGCGGCTTTGCGCCGCGGCCCGCGCCTCTAGCCCTCGTAGCCGAGCTCGCGCTTCGTCTTTGCGATGTCGGCCTCGGTATCCTTTATCCAGCGCGCGAGGAGCTCCGGCTTCACCTTCTTCGACTTCGGGTCGTTCAGCAGAGTGTCGAGCTTCTTCTCCTGTATGCGCAGCCACTCGAGCTTCGCCTCGCGGAACTGAATATCTGCGACGGCGTTCCCGCGTTCGCCGTCGTCCTCTTTTACAAATGCGCGGCTCAAACTGCCGTTCCTCCCTTCGCGCGGCGTTCGCGCGCCGCGTCATGCGTTGTTTCAAAAGTTTTACGATATTATAGCAAACGCGCGCGGTTTTCAGGATTTCGCGCCGCGTCGGGATATTGACGGCTCGCCGCGCGCGTATATAATTAAGCGTCGTTATATTAAGTATGCTTAGCTTTCGGGAGGCAACTATGGAACCGCTGCATTATCTGTTGATGAGGGCGCACGGCGCGGTCAACCGCGAGATACTCGACGGCGCCGCGAAGCTGGGGCTGACGCCGGGGCAGCCGAAAATTTTGGAATTCCTTACGAACAACGGCGAGAGCGACCAGAAGACGCTCGCCGCGGAATGTGAGATAGAGCAGGCGACGGCGGGCGGCATCCTGCTGCGCATGGAGCAGGCCGGACTCATAGAGCGGAAGCACAGGGAGGGCAACCGCCGCTCGCTCTACGTCTCGCTGACGCCTAAGGGCGAAGAGGCGGCGCGCGGCATGGCGGAGGTCTTCGCGCGCGCCGACCGCCGCGCCGCGTCGCTGCTTTCGGACGGCGAGGAAGAACGGTTAAAAAATATGCTCGCGTCGGTGCGCCGCGCGATGGCGGAGACGGAGGTGGACGCGAGATGACGCGCCGCGATTACGCCGTGTTGGCGAAACGCTATATATTTCTATGCTTCGGCCTCGCGCTGATGGCGCTCGGCATAGGCTTCTCCGTCAAGGCGAAGCTCGGCACGTCGCCGATTTCGAGCCTGCCCTACGTCGTGAGCCTCTTCTCACCCTTCACGATAGGGCAGGCGACGATAGCGATGCACTGCGTCTTCATCGCGATGCAGATAGCGCTGCTGCGGCGGCGCTTCGACCCCGTGCAGCTCGCGCAGCTTCCTATCGGCATAATGTTCGGCTATATGATTGACGCTGGGCTCTGGGCTCTCGGCTGGGTGGACTGCTCGGCATACTGGCAGCTCTGGCTGCTCGTCATCGCGGGCATAGTGCTCGTAGGCACCGGCGTGGCCTGCGCCGTCGCCTCGGGAGCCGTGCCTCTCGCGGGCGAAGGCGTGGTCGTCGCCGTCTGCCGAGTGCTGCACGTCAGCTTCCCGCGCACGAAGATAATTTTCGACGCGAGCCTCGTGGCCTCGGCGCTGCTGTTATCGTTCGCCGTCGCGGGAAAAATAGAGGGCGTCCGCGAAGGCACGCTCGCCGCCGCGCTCTGCGTCGGCCTCACGGTGAAGGCCGCGAACAAATTCGTCGTGCCGATGGCGAAGAGGTTTATCGCGTAATGGCGCGCCGTATTATGGAAGGGCAGACCGCCGCAAGCGAGGAGAACGCGGCGCTTCGCGAAGAGATGCGGAGGCTCCGCGCCAAGCTCGCCGCAGCGGAGTCGTCGCGGCTTTCCGGGCAGCCGTCGTTCTCTCTTGAAGAATCGCGCGCGCGGCTTGAAGCGATTTGCCGCTGTTCGATTTAAGCGGCGGGAACTATGCGGCGCTGAAATATTTCCATCGTTATATGAGCGGCATATAAAAGCAAGAGCCCCGGACCTTTCGGTTCGGGGCTCTGCTGCGTTCTTTGCTGCGTCTGTTTTACTTAGTCGTCGTAGTTCTTGCCGTCGTTGCCGCCTTTGCCGGGGGCGTTGTCTTTTCTGAAGTCCTTGCGCTCGCAGAGGACTTTGCGGTCCGGCGCGGCGTTGTGGTCGGGGCGCGCCGCCATGATTTCGGCGACTGCGTCGGCTGTGCCTTCGGCTCCGAAGGCGTCGATGAAGCGTCCGGCCCACCACTCAACTTCGTCGACGATTCTGTCGATTATCGGCTGCGGCTCGTTGAGGATCATCTCGGCGAAGGGCAGGTTGAGCTTCTTGTAGTCTCCGCTCTTGCGGCTCATGCCCTTTTCGTCGGCCGCGGCGACGATCTTCTCCCAGAGCTCGACGGAGATTCCGCGGTCGGCTTCCTTCGTGTAGGTGCCGCCCTCGGTTATCGCGTTGCCGGTGTCGGGGTCCATCTTGATTCCGAAGTAGACGTTCTGGAAGAGCGTCGCGACGTTGCCCTTGCGGATGCCGTACTTGCGGAAGGTCGAGACCTTGTCGAGCGGCGTGCCGGAGATGCCGTGCTGCGCTATCGCGACGCCATAAGGGGCTATCGCGTCGGCTATTTCCTTCGTGCGCGTGAGGTCGATGCCCTCCATCTGTCCGACCGCCGGGTCGTAGGTGCCGTGGAGGCTTCCGTTGGAGATGGCGAGGTAGTCGGGGAAGATCTGCCACGCGTTGAGGCCGCCGATGTAATAGGTCGCCTCTTCGACGGTCGAGAGCTCGCCGGGGCCCTTTATCTCGCCGACTTCGACTTCAAGGCCGAGCTCGGGCGGCAGCCAGCCCGCGAGGGCGCGCGTCGCCGCGAAGTTGTCGTAGTCCTCGAGGTGCGATGCGTCGATTGCGACGGAGGTGAAGCCGCTGTTCAGTATTTTCGTGAGGTGGCCTACTCCCTTGAGAACGTCCGCTTCGCTCTTTATCGCGTAGTGGTCTACGTGGAGCCCGAAGACCGCTCCGTGTCCGAGCTCGGTCGAGTATTTCAGCGCGTAGTCGGCGAGGTTGTCGTAGGTCGAACCGCAGTAGGTCGACTCCGACTTCGCTAGCTCGATGAGCACGGCGGCGTTTTTCTTCTTCGCCGCGCGGAGCACGCCCTTCACGACGAGCGGATGGCGCGCGTTGGCCGCAAGTACGATTGAGTCGCACTTCTTCGCAGCGGCGGCGATGTCGCGTCCGCTGACGAGGCCCATCTCGTCGTTCGCGAAGCGCGCCTGCACGTTGAGCGGGCGCTTTTTCAGAAGTTCCTGGTAGGCTTTACTCTTTACATCCATTGGAATCTCCTCCTAATGATGTTTTTATTTATGACCGTATTATTATTGTAGCCTTTATGACCTGATATTGCAAAGAAAATTTACGGGACGGCGCGCTTTCCGCGCGTTTTTGCAAAAATTTCGCGGCGCTGTCCTTTCACGCGCGCCGCGTCGTCTCAGCCTTTTATAAATTTTTTCTCGATGAATTCCGCGCGCCCCTCCGCGCCTATCTCGCGGTAGGCGCGCGCCGCCTCTTCGGCGTAGCGCGCGGTGGGGCGGCCGAGGGCGTCCGCAAACGGCGCGCCGTCCAGGCGGCCCTCTTCGACGGCGGCTGCGGTCCACGCCTTCGCCATGTACTGCGCGGCGTGCCAGCTCTTTTTGCCTATCGCGGAGAGGAAGTCGGCCTTCCGCAGCGAGTCGAGCGCGCCCTCCACGTCTCCGGCGTCTGCGTCGCATATCGCCTTGAGGCTGTAGAGCAGCGAGGTGCAGTGTCCGCCCTTCGAGCTTTCGAATAGCTCCGCGCCCTTGCGCACGTGCGCCTCGAAGAGCGCGCGGTCGCCGATGTCGAAGGCCGCGTCCGCGGCGTGCGCGTGGAAGTGGCTGCGCCCCCAGAAGAGGCCGCGCTTCTCGCATGTATCGACACATTCCTCGAAGAGCTTCAGCGCCTCCGCCGCGCCGCCGCGCCGCTGGCGCATCTCGCCGATGTAGCATTTCGGCGCGAGCATGCTGAGCGTGTAGCTGCGGCCCGTGAGCGCGAGGTTCTCGAATACCTTGACCGAGCGCGTGAAAATCTCCTCCGCGCCGTCGAAGTCGCCTTCGATCTGCTTCGCCATGCCGAGGAAGCGCAGCGCGAGCCCAGCGTGGTTTTCCTTGCCGAGCTCACGCGAGAGCGAGAGCAGCTTCTCGCCCGCGGCGCGCAGCTTTTCGCCCTCGTCGGTCTGTAGGTAGAAGTGCGCTATGTCTTCAAGAGCGTGTATGTACGTCTCTCCGACGCGATTTTCTTCGGATATTCGCAATGCGCCGGATAAAAGCGTCATGCCTTTGTCGTACTCGCCCCAGTTTATGAGATAGCCGCCGTACATCTCGAAGTACGACGCCTCGAGCGCCGTCAGCTCGCGTTCGTTTTCCGGCCCGGCCGCGCGCAGCTCGCCGAGGGTACGGCGTATCCGTTCAAACTTTTCCTCCGTCTCCTCGCGGCTGCTGTAGGGTACGGAGCAGCGGAGCAGGACGCCGTCCTCTATCATCGGGAAGAGTATGTGGTTCAGGTTGATGTGGAAGAGCATCTCGGAGACGTTCTGGCGCAGCACCTGCATCTTCATCCCCGCCGCCGTGTAGTGGTGGCAGAGCTTCGCGCTGAGCGCCGGGTTCCATACGTGCGGCGACCAGCCCGCGGAGAGCACGTCCGCTATCTTGGCGTGGAGCTGCTTTTTGCGGAAGGCCGGCATAGAGTCGTAAAGGCATTCGCGCACGTTGGCGTGTAGGAAATCTATCGCCGCGCGCGCGCCGTCGCTGACCTCGCGTATCATCTTCTTCCGAAGCAGCGCGTCGAGCGTCCTTTCCGTAGCTTCCGGCTCTTCGCCGAGCACCGCGGCGAGTTCCTCCGGCTGCGCGCCGCCGCCGAAGGCCGAGAGCGCGAGCACCAGGGCGCGCTCCCGCTCCGACATTCCCTCGAGGCGGCTCATTATGAGCCCCTTGAGGCCGTCGCGGCAGTCGGCGTTTTCGTTTTCCATCAGAATCCGCATCATCTCCGCGAGCAGCAGCGGCATGCCTTCGCTCTCGCGGATGAAATATTCCTCGCCGCGGCAGCTTATGACCTTGTCGGAGAGGAATGAGCGGCAGTATTTTATTATCTCCGGTCCGCGGAAGGGCGCGAGCGATATTTCGAGCGTGCGCATACGGAGCTGCGGCTTTATGTTGCGCAGCATCCCCTCCGCCGCGGCGGCGCTTTCGGGGCGCGCGGTCATGAATATCACGGCGGATATCTTCAGCTCGGAGAGGAAGACGCGCAGCGTGTCGAAAGATTTGTCGTCGAACCAGTGCAGGTCCTCGAATATAAATACGGGCTTGCCGCGGTCGCAGAGGCGCTGCGCAAGCGAGGCGAGCGCGCGCCCTACGGTGAGCGGCGTGCGCTCCGGGGAGAAGGCGGCGCTCATAGGCGTCTGCCCGCCCATGAAGCCGTAAAAGACCGAAGAGAGCATCGCGCGCTCCGCTGGCGAGGGCTCGACGCCGCGTTCCGCGCAGAGCGCGCCCATAGCGGAGGCTATGCCGTCCCACGACGAATATTGGAATTTCTCGCCGACCGAGAGCGGGGAGGCGCGGAAGACGCCAGCGCCGCCGAAGGCCGAGCGCAGCGCCTGCTCGACGAGCGCCGTCTTTCCGACGCCGCCCTCGCCGTGGATGAAAATTACGTCGAGGCCTCCGCCGCTCTGCGCGAGCTCCAGAATTTTCTTTATCTCGCCCTCGCGTCCGCAGAAGAATTCTCCGGGAGACTTCGCCGCCTCGAGGGCTTGCCTATAGTGAAGAGGAAGCTCTTCGCGCGTTCGCTCGGCTCTATGCCGAGGTCGGCGCGCAGCTTTTCGCGGTATGTGTTGTAGACGGAGACGGCCTTCGACGGCGCGCCCTCGTCGCGGTAAATTTCCATCAGCTCGAGGACGGAATCCTCCTCGTAGGGCTCGAAGAAAAGCAGCGCCGAGAGCGACTCCGCCGCCCCGTCCATGTCGCGCGCGTCGTAGCAGGCCGTGATGCGGTCGCGCAGCGCCGAGACGGTCCTTTCGCGCAGCCGCGCGCGCGTCTCGCCGAGCCACTCCGCGAACTCCGGCCTGTCGAGCATGTCGAGGCCGCTCAGCGGCTCGCTGAAAATAGCCTCGGGCAGCGGTTCCGCGCGCGAGGCCAGCCTGTCTATAACGTCCGCGTCGCGCGTGAAATCCGCGAGGCGTATCTCTTTTTTATTCGCGGACTATATTTCCCGGGAAGTTCCTGCGCAGCAGGCATAGCGCGTTGCGCAGGCTGCCCGCCGCCTGTTTTTCGTTCTTGTCGCCCCACAGCAGAAAGGCTATTTTTTCCTTCGGCGCGCCGCCCTCGGAGGCGAGGAAGAAAAGCAGCGCCTCGGCCTTTTTGAAAGGAAGCTGCACGGCTTCGCCGTCTTTCGTGACCTGCGGTTCGCCGAAAAAAGAGAAATTCAGAGACATCGTGCGCGCTCCTTCCGTAAATCTCGCCTGTACGCAGAAATTATAGCAAAAAAGAGCGGCCTCCCGCGCTCCGGACGAGCTTCGGAAGGCCGCGAAATTTCGCGCTCCGGCGCGCTTAGAAGGCGGGGAGCACGCCCTTGCTCGCGAGCTCCTCCGTGATGAACTTCTTCACCTCGGGCGAGTTCAGCGCGGCGGCGAGCGCCTTTATCTGCGGCTTGTCCTTGTCCTCTCCGCGGCAGGCGAGCACGACGGCGTAGGGAGAATCCTTGTCCTCGAGCGCGAGCGCGTCCTTCGACGGGTCGAGCCCCGCGTCCACCGCGAAGTTCATGTTTATGACGGAAATCGTCGTGTCGCTGAGCGTGCGCGGAAGCTGCGGCGCTTCGAGCTCGATTATCTTGAGGTTCTTCGGGTTCTCGAGAATGTCGCGCGCCGTGAGGTTCACTCCGTCCTTCATCTTGAGCAGCCCTTCGCGCTCGAGCAGCTTGTAGGCGCGGAAGCCGTTTCGTCGGGTCGTTCGGCACCGCGACGACGGCGCGGTCCCCGACCTCGGCGAGCGACTTGATTTTATGCGAATAGATGCCGATGGGCAGAAGGTGCACCTTCGTGATGGCTACGATGTCGAGGTTCTTTTCGGTCCTCATATTTTCGAGGAAGGGGAGATGCTGGAAGAAGTTCGCGTCGAGGCTGCCGTCCTCGAGCGCGAGGTTCGGCTGGATAAAGTCGGTGAATTCTTTGATTTCGACCTCGTAGCCCTGCTTTTCGAGGACCTCCGCCGCGACCGCGGCGATCTCCTGCGCGGGGAAGGGCGTCACGCCGAGGACAATCTTCTCGGCGGCCTGTGCCGCCGAAGCGAAAAAGAGCAAAGCGCAGAAAACAGAAACAAGTTTTTTTCATTCGTCATACCTCCGTCAAAATTTTGCCAATGGCCCGAAGGCCGCCCGTTTGCCGCAGACGCCGCGCGAAGCGCAGAATTTCCTTCCTTTCCATCACTCCTCCGTAAGCGCGTGAAAATAAAAAAAGACCGGACCCGCACCAGCGGATCCGGTCCCCTAATCGACGACGCGAAGTCTAAGCGCCGGTCAATTCAGGAGAGGAGCCGCCGCAGCCGCGCATCATCATGCACATTATCATCGTAAAGTTCGTATAAGCCATGACGTTTCCTCCGTTCCCCGAATGTCGGCTGACCGCCGCAAAACATGCGGAAATTTTACACGGCGCGCGGCGCGCCTGTCAAGCCCGAAGCGCGCCGCCGCGTATTATAATTGTCGTAAACTCGACGGAGGTGCTGCTTTATGAGGGAAATAATGCTCAACACGGAGATACATAAATTTGAAACCTGCGCGGAGTTCGCGCGCGAGTTCGCGCTCGGCGCGGATGACCTGCTCTTTACGATAAGGCCGATATACGAGGCGCACTTCGCGCCGCTCGGCCTGCCGGTCAAGACGCTCTTCTGGGAGGACTTCGGCAGCGGCGAGCCGACCGACGTGATGACCGACGAAATAATCGCAGCGGCCTCGAAGCTCGGCTTCAAGCGCCTCGTCGCGGCGGGCGGCGGCTCGATAATAGACATCGCGAAGGCCGTCGCCGTCTCCGGCGGACGCACGACCGACGAGCTCTACGCCGCCGCGCCGGATATCAAGCGAAGCTGCGGCCTCGTCATAGCGCCGACGACCTGCGGCACGGGCAGCGAGGTGACGAACATCTCGATAATCAACCGCACGCGCCTCGGCACGAAGATGGGGCTCGTCGCCCCCGCGCTCTTCGCCGACCAGTGCGCGCTCATCCCCGAGCTGCTGCACGGCCTGCCCTTCGAGGTGTTCGCCGCGAGCTCGATAGACGCGCTCGTCCACGCCGTCGAGTCCGCGCTCTCGCCGAAGGCGACGGAATTTTCGAAGCTGCTCTCCTACAAGGCCGCGGAGATGATAATAAGACACTACGAAACGATAGCGCGCGAGGGCCGTGAGGCGCGGACGGCGATGCTCGGCGGCTTCCTGCTTGCCTCGAACTACGCGGGCATAGCCTTCGGCACCGCGGGCTGCGCTGCGGTACACGCGCTCTCGTACCCGCTCGGCGGAGCCTACCACGTCCCGCACGGCGAGAGCAACTACGCCGTATTCACCGGCGTCATGAAAAATTATCTCGAAATCAAAACGGACGGCGAAATCTCGAAAATGATGGACTTCATCGCCGCGCTGCTCTCCTGCGAAAAATCGCGCGCGTGGGACGAGCTCGAGAAGCTTCTCGACACGATACTGCCGAAGAAGCCGCTGCGCGCCTACGGCGTGAAGCCCGAGGATCTGCCGCGCTTCACCGAGGCCGTCATGACCGCGCAGGGCCGCCTTATGAGCAACAACTTCGTCCCGCTCGACGAAGCCCGCGTGCTCAAGATATACGAGGAGCTATATTAGCGCGCCTCCGAGCTTTTTGCGGCGCGCGCCGAAGCGCGGCTTTATGAACTTACAGAACAAAATTGTTCCAAACTTTGCCGCGTGTCATAAAGCGCGCGCCCTCCGCAAAATTATGCGGACACGGCTTGAATTTGCCCCCTTTTCAAATCGGCGGTTTAATGATAGAGTAATTACGTCAGCAAGAAAAAATAAACACCGGCAATTACTAAGTTCACAATAAAAATTTACAAGGAGGACGACACAATGCTCAGCACTCAGCAGATCATCGACAAGACAAACGAACTCGGCGCACACAACTATCATCCGAAGGACGTCGTTATAGTCGAAGCCGACGGCGTAATGGTCCGCGACCCCGAGGGACGCGAATACTTCGACATGCTCTCCGCCTACTCGGCGCTGAACTTCGGCCACCGCCACCCCGAGATAATCGAAGCGGCGAAGCAGCAGCTCGACAAGGTCACGCTCACCTCGCGCGCCTTCCACAACTCGGTGCTCTGTGACTTCTATGAGAAGCTCTGCGGGCTGACCGGCAAAGAAATGATCCTCCCGATGAACACCGGAGCCGAAGCCGTCGAAACCGCGCTCAAGACCGCGCGCCGCTGGGGCGTGGAGAAGAAGGGCGTCGAGAACGGCAAGCAGGAAATCATCGTCTGCGAGAACAACTTCCACGGGCGCACCATCGCCATCATCAGCTTCTCGACCGACCCCGACGCGCGCATCAACTACGGCCCGTACTGCCCCGGCTTTAAAATCGTCAAATACGGCGACGCCAAGGCCCTCGAAGAGGCCATCACGCCGAACACCGTCGCCTTCCTCGCCGAGCCGATACAGGGCGAAGCCGGAATAATCGTCCCGCCCAAGGGCTACCTCAAGGAAGTCCGCGAAATCTGCACGAAGCACAACATCCTTTTCATCGCCGACGAAGTCCAGACCGGCTTCGCGCGCACGGGCCGCATGTTCGCCTGCGAGTTCGAGGAAGTCGTCCCCGACATGTACATCCTCGGCAAGGCCCTCGGCGGCGGCGTAATGCCGATATCCGCTGTCGCTGCCAACAAGGACGTCCTCGGCGTCTACACGCCCGGCACGCACGGCTCCACCTTCGGCGGAAACCCGCTCGCCTGCGCCGTCTCCATCAAGGCGATGGAAATCCTCGTCCGCGACAACTATCCGAAGCAGGCCGAAGAGAAGGGCAACTACTTCATGCAGAAGCTGCGCGAGATAGACAACCCCGAAATAATGGAAGTCCGCGGCTCGGGCCTCCTCATCGGCGTAGAGTTCACCGTCAACGCCGCGCCCTACGTCAAGAAGCTCATCGCGAACGGCGTACTTGCGAAAGAGACGCACGAGCGCACCATCCGCTTCGCGCCGCCGATCGTCATCACCTACGAGCAGATAGACAAAGCCGTCGAAGGCATCAAAAAAGCATTCGCGAAATAAGACTAATTCGCCTGCCTTTCCGTTTCCTCAGAAGGGGCGCGCCCGAGCGGCGCGCCCCTTTCATATGCGCGCACCTTCGCGGAAGCCGCGCATATTCTGCGCGCCCGCCGCATGTTGTATAATCGCCGTAAACTTATCGAACGGCGGTGTTGTTTATGATAGATTTGACATTGGGCTTCATCGGCACTGGCGGCATTGCCTCCGCAATGGTGCGCGGCTTCTGCGCCTCGCCCGACTTCTCGGGCGGAATCAACCTCACGGTACATAAAAACCGCGAAAAGGCCGACGCGCTGAAAAAACTCTTCCCCGACAGAATTTCCGTACACGAATCGAACCAGGCCGCCGCCGACGGCTCCGACGTAGTCTTTATATGCGTGCTGCCGCAGCAGCACGAGGCCGTAGTGCGCGCGCTGCGCTTCCGCGCGGACCAGCGCGTCATGCACATAACCGGCGGCGCGAAGCTCGCCGACTCGCTCGCGCTCTACGCCCCGGCGAAAAGCGCGGCGCGCGCGATACCGCTGCCCTTCGCGGCGCGGCGCACCGGGCCTCTGCTCTTCTACGGCGAGGACGAAACGCTCGCGCAGCTCATGTCGCTCATAGGTACGCTCGTGCGCGTAAAGAGCGAGCGCGAGCTTGAGATACTCGGCCCCGTCACGGGCATGATGGTGCCCTACTACGCGCTGCTCGCCGAAAGCGTCCGCTGGGGCATAGACAAGGGCCTCGACTTTCGCACCGCGCTCGACTACTCGTCGATAATGAACGAAACGCTCTCCTCCTTCATGCGCACCGACTGCGGCGAGGACGTGGAGAAGTTCCTCGTCGAAAATTCCACCCCAGGCGGCGTCAACGAACTCGGCCTGAAGCTCCTGCGCAAGCGCGGCTTCTACGGCGAATGGCGCGAAGTCCTCGAAAAGGTGTACGAGCGGTACAACTCGATGGGGAAGGACGGCGCGCGCTGATTCGCGGAAAACGCCGCGGATTGAGGCGGAAGGGCGAACTCGGCCGGGAACGGAAAATGTTACGAAACAGCAACGTGTTATAAAGCCGCGTCAAAAGCGCGGCGATGGCGTGAAACTCAAATGATGGTATAATACGAGATAGGAAGAGAGAGGCCCGCGGAAGGGTAGCGGGAAATCTCCTCTCCGGCCTGCCTAGCTGAGCTTCGGACTCAGCCTAGACGTTTAAGGCCAAGTGTTCAGTGGCGTTAGCGGAGAAACTCCGCAAGAGCTGCAATAAGCGCCGCGAGCGCCGTTAGCAGCTTGACGATTAGGGTCGCCCATTCATAAGATGAGCGGCCTTTTTCGTTTTTTGCCATCCGGTTCCCTCCTTCCTAGCCGAGGGAATCCCGTTGCTCGGCAGTTCCCGGCTATACTGCCAGGGCCCTTCCGCGAACATTATACAATACAAGTTAAGACGCCGCGCGTGAAATCGTTAGGCAGTGAAAACAAAAGGAGAGGCTAGAGCCTCTTCCTTTTGCGCTGTTTGTGCGTGTCGCAATATAAGCATTTCAACTCACGCGTGCTCAAAAGACGCGGATGTTTTTATGCCTGTTCGCAAGCGTCGGGGCCGTCTCCGCCGTCCGGCTGTACGGCGTATAAAAAAGAGGCGGGGAGCCGAGGCTCTCCGCCCTATTGGTGTTGTGCAGTCCGCGCTACTTCACCAGCGGCAGGACTTCTGTTTCAAAGAATTCCGTTACCTTGTCCGGGGAGACTGAGTAGAATTTGTCGTCGACGGTGACGCAGACGCCTTCCTGGCAGCGGCCCATGCAGAAGACGCCGCCGAGGTTGATTTTGTCTTTGAGCTTGCGCTCGGCTATCTGGTACTGGAGCCCTTCGACTACGCGGCGCGAGCCTTTTACGTGGCAGGCGCTTCCTATGCAGACTTTGATTTTTATCATTTCATTTACCTTCCTTCGGCTCGCTATTCGTAATCGGCGACGTTGGTCCAGTGGCGCAGGAATTCCGCCTCTTCGGCGCGTCCTGCGGCGAGGCGCTCCGCGGCGCGCAGCGGTATCCACGCCTGCACGGCGGATTTCGGCAGACCGCTCTTGGCGCAGTAGAGCTCGAGGTATTCTTCCGCGCCGTCTATCTCGCCGTTCAGCCAGAAGAGCAGATATGTGCGGGCGGCGTCGGCCTCGGGGGAGCCCTGCGCGGCGCGCGACCAGTCAACGGCGCAGTCTCTGCCGTCGCCGCAGGCTATGAGGTTGCTCGGCGCGAAGTCGCCGTGGCAGACCTTGTCGCCCTGCGGCAGCGATTCGAGCTTCATGTGGAGGTCGTAGAGCGTCGCGGAGGAGAGGCCCGCTTCGAAGAGGCTTTCTTCTATGCGCTCCTTGAGCTTGGCGAGGCCGCGCGCTTTCGTCGAATTTATGCGGAGCTGCGCGTCGACGAAGCGGCTCATGTATTCTCCGCGCTTCTCGGGCTCTTCGTCCATGAGGCGTTCGATCGTCTTTCCGGCTATAAATTCGGAGACTATCGCCCATTTGCCCTCTGTCTTGGTTACTTCGAGTATTTTCGGAACGTCGAGCCCCGTTTCCTCGATTTTCGCGTGGGTCGCGGCTTCCGCGAGGATTCTGCTTTTCGCGTAGTCGTCCCCGAATACCTTGATGCAGAGCTCTCCGTCGCGGTAGACGGTCTTTGAGGTGCGGACCGCTATTATCCTTTCGAGCTTCATTGCCTCTCCCTCCTATTTACCGTAATAGGCTTTGAGATACATTTCTTTTATCTCGGACATCAGCGGATAGCGCGGGTTCGCGCCGGTGCACTGGTCGTCGAAGGCCTGCTCGGTCATTTCGTCGAGCGTCGCGAGGAAGTCCTCTTCCGCTATGCCGTAGTCTTTTATCGCGTTCTTTATGCCGACGCGCTCTTTGAGCGCGTGTACCGCGGCGATGAGACTTTCGAGCTTTTCTTCGTCGGTGCTTCCCGCGAGGCCGAGATAGTTCGCGATTTCCGCGTAGCGCGCGAGCGTGTGCGGGTAGGCGTACTGCGGGAAGGTCCCCATCTTCGCCGGAACTTCGGCGGCGTTGTATCTCAGCACGTATTCTATCATCAGAGCGTTAGCGACGCCGTGGGGCAGGTGGTGGAAGGCGCCGAGCTTGTGCGCCATCGAGTGGCAGACGCCGAGGAATGCGTTGGCGAAGGCCATGCCCGCCATCGTCGCGGCGTGGGCCATTTTTTCGCGCGCGACGGGGTCGTTCGCGCCGTCGTCGTAGGCGCGCGGCAGGTAGTCGAATATCGAGCGCAGCGAGCGCAGAGCCATAGCGTCGGTGAACTCCGTCGCCATCAGCGAGGCGTATGCCTCGAGCGCGTGGGTGACGGCGTCGATGCCGGAGGCCGCGGTCAGCCCCTTCGGCGCGTTCATCATCATGTCGGCGTCGACTATCGCCATGTTGGGCATCAGCTCGTAGTCGGCGAGCGGGTATTTGACGCCGCTCTTTTCGTCGGTGATTACCGCGAAGGGCGTCACCTCGGAGCCTGTACCCGCGGAGGTCGGCACGGCGATGAAGTACGCCTTTTCGCCCATCCTCGGGAAGGTGTAGACGCGCTTTCTGATGTCGGCGAAGCGCATCGCCATGTCCATGAAGTCCGCTTCGGGATGCTCGTAGAGCACCCACATGATTTTGCCGGCGTCCATCGCGGAGCCGCCGCCGACCGCTATTATGCAGTCGGGGCCGAAGTCCGTCATCGCCTTCGCGCCTTCGCGCGCGCAGGCGAGCGTCGGGTCGGGGGCCACGTCGAAGAATGTCGCGTGCTTTATGCCCATTTCGTCGAGGCGGTCGGTTATCACCTTCGTGTAGCCGTTGTTGTAGAGGAAGCTGTCGGTTACTATGAATACCTTCTTTTTGCCGAGCACTTCCTTGAGCTCGCGCAGCGCGACCGGCAGGCAGCCCTTCTTTATGTATGTTTTCTGCGGCGTGCGGAACCAGAGCATGTTCTCTCTCCTTTCGGCGACGGTCTTGATGTTGAGCAGGTGTTTCACGCCGACGTTCTCCGAGACGGAGTTGCCGCCCCACGAGCCGCAGCCGAGCGTGAGCGAGGGCGTCGTGTCGAAGTTGTAGACGTCGCCTATGCCGCCCTGCGACGAGGGCGTGTTGACGAGGACGCGGCCCGTCTTCATGTGCGCCTTGAAGTAGTCGAGCTTTTCGCGCTCCGTCACGACGTTGAGGTAGACCGCCGAGGTGTGGCCGAAGCCGCCGTCCGCGACAAGGCGCTCCGCCTTCGCGACGGCGTCCTTGAAGTCCGCGGCGCGGTACATCGCGAGCACGGGCGAGAGCTTTTCATGCGCGAACTCCTCGCTGATGTCTACGCTCTCGACCTCGCCGATGAGTATCTTCGTGCTCTCGGGGACCTCGACGCCCGCCATCGCGGCTATCTTGTGCGCCTTCTGCCCGACTATCGCCGCGTTGACGCCGCCGTTGACGATTATCGTCTTGCGCACGCGCTCCGTCTCCTCTTTGTCGAGGAACCAGCATCCGCGCGCGGCGAACTCGGCCTTGACCTTGTCGTAAATCGAATCGACGGCGATGACCGACTGCTCCGAGGCGCATATCATGCCGTTGTCGAAGGTTTTTGAATGAATGATTGAGTTGACGGCGAGCAGTATGTCGGCGCTCTCGTCTATAACCGCGGGCGTGTTGCCGGGGCCGACGCCGAGCGCGGGCTTTCCGCTGGAATACGCGGCCTTCACCATGCCAGGGCCGCCAGTCGCGAGTATCAGATCCGCGCCGCGCATGACGGCGTTCGTCAGCTCGAGCGACGGAACGTCTATCCAGCCGATGATGCCCTCGGGCGCTCCCGCCGCGACCGCCGCGTCGAGAATCGTCTTCGCCGCGAGAATCGTCGAGCTCTTCGCGCGCGGGTGCGGGCTGATTATCATTCCGTTGCGCGTCTTGAGCGCAAGCAGCGTCTTGAAAATCGCCGTCGAGGTCGGGTTCGTCGTCGGAATGACGGCGGCTATCACGCCGACCGGCTCCGCTATCCTCTGCGTGCCGAACTCCTTGTCCTCTTCGATGACGCCGCAGGTTTTGACGTTCTTGTAATAGTTGTAGATGTACTCGGCTGCGAAGTGGTTTTTGAAAATCTTGTCCTCGAGCACTCCCATGCCGGTCTCTTCAAACGCCGCGCGCGCGAGCGGAATGCGCGCCTTGTCCGCCGCGACCGCAGCCGCGAGGAAAATTTTGTCGACCTGCTCCTGCGTGTACGTCGCGAACTTCCTCTGCGCCTCGCGCACCTCGGCCATCCGCGCCTCGAGCGTTTCGAGACTGTCGACCGTCATGCTCCTGTTGTCCTGCTCCATATTACACTCCCGTCCTTTCTTGCCCGGACGAAAATTCGCCGCGCGTTTAAGTGAAAAAAATCTCAAACTCACTGAGGACATGATACAGGAGAAAGCGCGGAAGCAGAAGATACGGAAAAGAGTATATCGCTATACCAATATCGATATGACATTATCCATAAACGTGCGGCCGCGGCGCAAAGCTTCGGCGCGCGCGCGGTTTGACAGCGAAAAACTAAACTGCTATCTTTTAACGCGGAATTCCGGACGGCCGTCGGGAAAGGAGGCGGAGGCTGTGGACGAAGAAAGAGCGCGCGAGCATCATAAGATGGCTTCGATTGAGGAGCTTGCGGAGAAGATGCCGAAGGAGGAGTCCTTCGGGCAGGTCGCCTCCGTCTTTCAGCAGATTTCGGACTGCACGCGGCTGCGCATACTGTGGCTGCTCTGCCATACGACGGCGAGCGTCGGCGCGATCGCGCGCGCCGTCGGCATGAGCGACTCCGCCGTGTCGCACCACCTGCGCGTCCTGCGCGCGGACGGCCTCGTCAGCGCGAAGCGCAGCGGCAAGGAGGTCTACTACACACTTGCCGCGAGCGACAAGGCGCGGCTTCTGCACCGCACCATCGACGCGATGTTCGAGATAGCCTGTCCGAGCGAGGACGACTGAAACGCACAAAGAGATAAATATAAGAAGAGGGCGCGTCCGTGCGGGCGCGCCCTCTTCTTGTGGCGGCAGCGTGAAAGAGCGGAGAAGTCTGCGCTTTCGTCATTCTTAGAGAAACGCGCCGTTGCAGACCTGGAGTACCTGCCCGCGCACGGCGCGGCCCATTTTGCTTGCGAGGTAGAGGCAGGCGTAGGCCTGGTCTATCGCCTCGCACTCGGGGCCGGGGAAGTAGACGAAGTGTCCGCTGTATTTGAGCATCTCCGCGCCGCCGGGCTGTTCGCCCGCCTTGTTTGCGAGGTGTGCGGGCGTTATCGTCGCGCCGGGCGCTACGGCGTTGCAGCGGATGTTTGTGTCGATTAGGCGCATCGCGACGTTTTTCGTCAACGTGTTGAGTGCGCCTTTCGTCGAGGTGTATGTCGCGCCGCAGAAGGGGCGTGTGCCGTTGACCGACGAGATGTTGATGATGACGCCGTCGTTCTTCGGCAGGAAGATTTTGAGCGCCTCGCGGATGTAGCGCATCGGGCCGCCGAGGTTGGTGTTCATGACGTAGAGCATCCACTCGTCGTCGGTCTCGTCGATGAGCTTCTGCTCGCCTATTCCCGCGTTGTTGATGAGAATGTCCACGTCGCCGAACTCGCGCAGCGCCGTCTCGAATACGCGCTTCGTGTCCTCGGTCGAGCAGGTGTCGGCGACTACGCCGACGGCCCTGCCGCCCCTGTCGTTTATCGCCTTAACGACCTCGTCGAGCTTTTCTTTGCCGCGCGCCGTAATTACCACCGACGCGCCCTCTTCTGCGAAGAGCTCCGCCATCGTGCGCCCCATGCCGTAGCTCGCGCCCGTTATTATCGCTACCTTGCCATCAAGCATTTTTGCGTCCATCGATATATTTCTCCTTTGTCTGATTTTTTCTTTTCGGCGGTTTTGCGGTTTTTGTCCGCGTTCCCCGTAACTGCGGAAAGTCTAATCCCGCGCAGGACGAATAGCAAATGCTTAGTATTTATAGGCTGGCTATGCCTTTGAGGTATATGTAGGACGGAGTTGCGAGGGTGCAAAAAAACCGGCGGGGGAGCCGAGGCCCTCCGCCGGTTTTGTAATTTGTCGTTTGCGCTACGCTATCGCCTTCGCGACTATCGCGCGCGCCTCTTCGTTTATCTTTTCGAGATGTTCCTCGCCCTTGAAGCTTTCCGCGTAGATTTTGTAGATGTCCTCGGTGCCGGAGGGGCGCGCGGCGAACCAGCCGTTCTCCGTCGTCACCTTGAGGCCGTCTATCGGCGCGCCGTTGCCGGGCGCGTTGGTCAGCTTCGCCGTTATCTTCTCGCCCGCGAGCGTTTCGGCGGTCACGTCGGTGGGGGAGAGTTTCTTTAATTTGTCCTTCTCCTCGCGCGTCGCGGGCGCGTCCTTGCGCGAGTAGCAGGGGCAGCCGTAGCGCGCCGTCATCGCGTCGTAGAGCTCCGAGGGGCTCTTTCCCGTTACGGCGGTGATTTCGGCGGCGAGCAGACTCATTATGAAGCCGTCCTTGTCGGTGCTCCAGACGCTGCCGTCCATGCGCAGGAACGACGCGCCCGCGCTCTCCTCGCCTCCGAAGGCGAGCGAGCCGGAGAGCAGCCCGTCGACGAACCATTTGAAGCCGACGGGGACTTCGTAGATTTTACGCCCGACGCCCGCCGCGGCGCGGTCTATGATGGAGCTAGAGACGAGCGTCTTGCCTGTCATCGCATCCGCGCTCCATAGCGGCCTGTGCGTGAAGAGGTATTCGACGGCGACCGCGAGATATGCGTTCGGCTTCATCAGCCCCGCCTTCGTCACGATGCCGTGGCGGTCGTAGTCGGGGTCGTTGCCGAAGGCCACGTCGTATTTGTCCTTAAGCGCGACGAGCTTCGCCATCGCCCACGGCGACGAGCAGTCCATGCGCACCTTGCCGTCGTGGTCGAGCGGCATGAAGGAGAAGGTCGGGTCGACGGCCTTGTTGACGACCTCGATGTTGAGACCGTACTTCTCGGCTATCGGCTCCCAGAAGTATATGCCCGAGCCGCCGAGCGGGTCCGCGCCTATCTTGAGGCCCGAGGCGGCAATCGCCTCCATCTTTATAATCTCGCCGAGGCCCGCGACGTAGCCCTGCACGTAGTCGACGAAGCCGACGTTCGGCGCTTTGACGGCGCGCTCGAACGGTACGCGCTTGACCTCCTTCAGGCCGTTCGCGAGGATTTCGTTCGCGCGGTTCTCTATCCATTTCGTCACGTCCGTCCCCGCGGGGCCGCCGCTCGGCGGGTTGTACTTGAAGCCGCCGTCGCTGGGCGGGTTGTGCGAAGGCGTGATGACGACGCCGTCCGCCGTCGTGCCGTGCTTCGCGGCGTTCCACGTCAGTATCGCGTGCGAGACGACGGGCGTCGGCGTGTAGGTGAAGCCCTCCTGCATGCGCAGCTCGACGCCGTTCGCGGCGAAGACCTCCGCCGCGGTGCGCAGCGCCGCCTCGGAGAGCGCGTGCGTGTCCATGCCCATGAAGAGCGGCCCAGCGATGCCCTTTCCGGCGCGGTACTCGCATATCGCCTGCGATATCGCGGCTATGTGGTCCTCGTTGAAGCTGCGCTTCAGCGACGTGCCGCGGTGGCCGGACGTGCCGAAGGCGACGCGCTGGTCCTTCTCTCCGGCGTCTGGATGCTCGGTGTAGTAGGCCGTCATAAGCCTTGGAATGTTGATCTCCGGACGTTTTTCCATCTGATGTCCCCCTGCCTGTTTTATATGTTTCCTTGCTGCGTCTATGATAGCTCAAATTTCCGATTTGTGCGATTTTACGTCCCGTGTCACGCAAAACGTTACAAAGCCGTCACTTTTTTCGTCATTGTTAAGTCGTTCACTATTTTGTTAAACTCCGGCAAGCAGTTGAGTTTTATATTTCTGGCAGAAAAAGGAGGAAAACTATGAAGCTGGAAATTGGAAAATTCATGGTCAAGGACATAGTCTTTGGCGACAAAACGGCTTACGCGAACGGCGTTCTTACCGTAGATAAGGACGACGCTCTCGCGTGCGTCCGCGAGGACAAGCACATCACCGACGCCGATCTCAGGATCGTGCACCCCGGCGATATGGTGAGGCTCTGCCCCGTTAAGGATTCTGTCGAGTTCCGCTGCAAGGTCAGCGGCGGAGAAGGCGCCTATCCCGGCGTAACCTCGCCGCTCGGACAGGCGGGCATGGGAAGGACGCACGTCCTCGACGGCGTTTCGCTCCTTTCCGTCGGCAAGCACTGGGGCGGATTCCAGGACGGACTTCTCGACATGGGCGGCCCCTACCAGCACTACACGATCTGGGGCGACATGCCGAACCTCGTCCTCATCGCCGACACCGACGAGCTTGACGAGCAGCGCGAGCAGCAGAAGCGCAACCACGCTATCCGCTGGGCGACGCTCCGCCTCGCCGAGCACATCGCCGAGTGCGTGCGCGACATGGAGCCGGAAGAGATAGACACCTACGAGCTGCCGCCGCTTGCTGAGCGCAGCGAAGAGGTCAAGAAGCTCCCCGGCGTCGTCTACGTGCTCCAGCCGCAGACGCAGATGGAAGCCCTCGGCTACAACACGCTCATCTACGGATGGGACGGCAACAGAATGCTCCCGACGCTCATGCACCCGAACGAGCTCCTCGACGGATGCCTCGTCTCCGGAAGCTTCATGCCGAGCTCCTCGAAGATTTCCACCTACGAGTTCTCGACGAACCCGATGCTCAAGCGCCTCTACGCCGAGCACGGCAAGACCATCAACTTCCTCGGCGTCATCATGTCGACGCTGAACCCGAAGATGGAAGAGAAGCAGCGCTGCGTACAGATCGCGGGCCAGATAGCGGTCGCGATAGGCGCGCAGGGCGCGGTCGTCGCCGAAGAAGGCTACGGCAACCCCGACGTCGACTACACGGCGATGCTCGTCGAGCTTGAGCGCCTCGGCATCAAGACGATAGGACTCTCCGACGAGGCCACCGGACGCGACGGCGCTTCGCAGCCGCTCGTTTCGATGAACCCCGCCACCGACGCCCTCGTCACCACCGGAAACGTCTCGCAGTTCTACGAGATGCCCGCGATGGAGGTCATCGGAGAGCTTGAAGCGCTCGCGCGCGACGGAAACTCCGGCGGCTGGGAAGGCTGCATCAACCCCGACGGCAGCTGCGTAATGGAAAACAACGGAATGTTCTGCGCCAACCACATCAGCGGCTACTCGCGCAGAAGCTGCGCCGATTTCTAAGGAGGACGGAATAATGAAGGCTATACATTATATCAACCAGTTCTTCGGACAGGTCGGCGGTGAGGACGCGGCGGACGCGAAGCCGATATTCCACGACGGCATAATCGGCTGCTCGATGATGCTCAACGGCATGATGCCGGACGTCGAAGTCACGAACACCATCGTCTGCGGCGACAACTACATCACCAACCACACCGAAGAGGCTCTCAAAGAGATATTCGCGTGGCTCGACGGCAAAGAGTTCGACATGTTCTTCGCGGGCCCGGCGTTCATGGCCGGACGCTACGGCGTAGGCTGCGGCATCATCTGCAAGGCCGTCAAGGAGCGCTACAACGTTCCCGTCTTCAGCTCGATGAACGAAGAGAACCCCGGCGTCGCCGAGTACAGAACCGAGTTCCCGATTTTCAAGGGCGGACGCAAGGCGACCTTCATGAAGGACGACCTCACCGCTATGGCGAAGTACGCCGAGAAGATAGCGAAGGGCGAGCAGCTCCTTCCCGCGGCTGAGGAAGGCTATTTCCCGCGCGGAATCCGCAGCGAAATCCCCGCTCCGGGCAACGTCATGGCCGCCGACCGCGTCATCGACATGCTCGTCAAGAAGCTCAACGGCGAGCCCTTCCAGACCGAGCTCGTCATCCCGAAGACCGACAAGGTCCCGCCTGCACCCGCAGTCAAGGACCTCAGCCAGTGCACGATAGCGCTCGTCTCCTCGAGCGGCGTCGTACCCCTCGACAACCCCGACCACATCCAGAGCGCTTCCGCTCAGAAGTGGGGCAAGTACAACATCGCCGGTAAAGACTGCCTGCCGCCGACCGAATTCAAAACGATTCACGCCGGATTCGACCCCGCGGCCATGTGCGCAGTCCCCGACCGCGGAGTTCCCGTGGACGCGATGCGCTTCTTCGAGAAGCAGGGCAAATTCAAGAAACTCTACGACTACTACTATGTAACGGTCGGAACGGGAACCACGCAGAACTTCGCCGCGAAGTTCGGTAAAGAGATAGCCGCCGAGCTGCACGCCGCGGGCGTCGACGCCGTGATCCTCACCGCCACCTGAGGAACCTGTACTCGTTGCGGTGCAACGATGGCTAGAGAAATCGAGCGTACAGGCATCCCCGTCGTCGTCATGTGCAACCTCCTCGACGTTGCCAAGACGGTCGGCTCCAACAGGATAGTCCCGACGGTCTCCGTCCCCTATCCGCTCGGAGATCCGAACCTTTCCAAGGAAGAAGAGTGGACGCTCCGCACCCACCGTGTGGAAGTCGCGCTCGACGCCCTCACGAAAGAAGTCGAAGGACCGACGGTATTCAAAATATAACGGTACATCCTCCGGAGAGCGACGCATTCCTCCGCTCTCCGGGGGCTTTTCGTTCCTCAGCATTGTGAAAGGAGTAACTTTTAGCCATGGCAAGCAACAGCTCAGAAACTAAGAGCAATTCCGTATACATAGTTTCTCTCGTGATTACCATAGCCGTCGTCGCCTGGGGCCTCATTTCCCCGGACAGCTTCGGCGCGTTCGCCAAGGCGCTCAACGGCGGCCTTACAAAATACTACGGCTGGGGCTATCTGCTTACGATGAACATCTTCGTCGCCTTCTGCCTCTTCATCGGATGCAGCCGCTTCGGCAAAATGCGCCTCGGCCCCGAGGATTCCCGCCCCGAGTACAGCAACCTCTCGTGGGTCGCGATGCTCTTCTCGGCCGGTATGGGCGTCGGCCTCGTCTTCTACGGAGCCGCCGAGCCGCTCTTCTACTTCGGCTCGACCCCGCTCGGCGCTGAGCCCGGCTCCATTCAGGCCGCGCGCGACGCTATGCAGATAACGGTCTTCCACTGGGGGCTCCATCCCTGGGCCGGATACTCCGTCATCGCCCTTCCGCTCGCCTACTACCAGTTCCGCCACAACGCGCCCGGACTTATAAGCACGATCTTCATCCCGCTCGTCGGTGAGGAGCGCGTGCGCGGCGCCTTCGGAAAGACCGTCGACATCCTCGCGATATTCGCGACGCTCGCGGGACTTACGACCTCGCTCGGCCTCGGCACGCTCCAGCTCAACAGCGGACTGAAAGAACTCTTCGGTATCCCGCAGACGACGATAGTGCAGCTCTTAATCATCGCCTTCCTCGTATTCCTCTACACCGGCTCTGCGGTGCTCGGCATAGACAAGGGAATCAAGTTCGTCGCCGACTGGAACATCCGCATCTGCTTCGTCATTATGGCGGCGCTCTTCTGCGTCGGCCCGACGCTTGCGATACTCAACTCGACGGTCATGAGCTTCGGCGACTACGTCAGCGGCCTCATCAAGGAATCCTTCATGACCGCGCCTTACGGCGGCGGCTACGAGGATCACCTCCGCAACTGGACGCTCTACTACTGGGCCTGGTGGATTGCGTGGGCGCCCTTCTCCGGCTCCTTCATCGCGCGTATCTCGCGCGGACGCACAATCCGCGAGTTCATCGCCGGCGTCCTCATCGTCCCCGCGCTCGGAAGCCTCACCTGGTTCGGCATCTTCGGAACCTCCGCGCTTAAGCTCGAGCTCGTCGACAAAATCAACATCTCCGCCGCGGTCCTTCAGGACATCTCGGTCGGTATATTCAAGATGTTCCTCAACTACACGGGCGGCTTTGCGATGTCCGTCCTCATGCTCGTGCTCATCGTGACCTTCTTCGTCACCTCGGCGAACTCCGGCACCTACGTCCTCTCGATGTACTCGACGGAAGGCTCGCTGAACCCGCCGAAGAGCAAGATGTTCGTCTGGGGCATCCTCATGGGCGCTCTCGCTATGGTTCTTCTTCTCACCGGCGGACTTCAGAACCTCCAGACCGTCTCGCTCGCCGCGGCCATGCCCTTCTCGCTGATCATGGTCTGCTCGTGCGTCGCGTTCTATAAGGTCCTTCTCAGCGAAGAGAAGAAAGCGCAGCTGAAGTAAAAAAATAAAAGGGGAAGGAAAGATATGTCGGAACAGACTCTGCTTTTGTACGAAGAAAAGTTCCCGTGCTGGGACGAAGAGACGGCCGCCCTTGCGGGCGAGGACGCCGCTTCGCTCGCCGAGCTCGCGGAGCAGGGGCTGCTCGCCGAGGCGGGGAACGGCTACGTCCTCACCGCCGCGGGAGAAAAAATGCGCGTCAAGCTCGCGCGCGAGTCCTTCCTTCCCGTCTCCCCGATAGGCGAGTTCAACGCGGAGAAGGCGCTGTGGAACAACCGCTTCTATCATCTGATGGACTGCCGCGCCTTCACTGGGCTCTTCCCGATGGGGCTCAAGGAGTACACGGTGGACGAAACTCTGCCGTTCGCGCCCGAGCTCTCGCGCAAAGAGCTCTGGACGCGCGAGGGAGGAAAGACGCGCTATATATGGCCCGAGCACAAGCTCGTGAAGTCATTCCTCAAACGCTTCCCCGACTGGGGCATGGCCTCGCGCGGCAAGCCCGTGCCGGGACAGGCGGCGCTTGACGAATGGCGCGCGGAGAGCGGCGCGAAGGTCGGCACGGTGAACTTCAACCTCGTGCTGCGCGGCCGCTACGACTTCCAGGCCTACCGCGAGCTCGAGCGTCTGCCCGACGACATATTCCACATCAAGGACGCGGACAGGTTCTTCTTCCTGCGCACCTCGGACAAGACGCCCGAGGATATATACGACGCGATAGGGAAGCTGCACCTCTTCATGCTCGACCAGCGCCGCGTCTACGTCCCCGGCTACGCCGACGACGACTCGATGGACCAGGAGAACTGGACGATACTCGTGCTCGCCGCCGACACGGAGGCGGAGCTCGAAGAAGTCCGCGCGCGTTATTCAGCGGACGGACAGAACCTCATCGAACCCGCGATGCCTATGTACATCATCGGGACGAGCGTCGAGCGGCTGCGCCGTATGCGCGAACCGAAGGCGAACTACTACGACTGGTTCGGCGAGGACACGGTGCATATAGTCAGGGCAGACGAAAACATCTAAACGCAACGCTTTCGGCCCGCGCTTCGGCGCGGGCCGTTTTTTATGGCGGAGGCGCGGAAAAACGGGTATTATTATCGCAGGCGCGCGCGAATTTTTTTGACGCGCTTCGCGCGCGGCGCTTTTCGTCGTTTTTGGGCTTTATCAAAAAACAGATGCGGGGAGGAATCGCCATGGAGAAGAACGTAACGAAGGAAGAAATTCTCGAATTTACGCGGGCGAAGGGAGCCGACGTCTGCGGCATAGCGGACCTTACCGCCGCCGCGGATTTCGTGCGCGCGACGTACGGCGATTCCTTCGCGGAATATCCGCGCGCCGTGTCGTTCGCGCTCTTTTTCCCGAAAGAGGTCGTCAACGAACAGCTCAAAGGGCCGACGCGGAACTACGAGACCATATACCTGATGCTGAACCGCGAGATAGAGCGCATCAGCACGGCTGTCGCGATAAAGCTCCAGCGCGCGGGTTTCCGCGCCTATCCGCTCGACGCGACGGACTACCGCCCTACGGCGCACCCGGAAAAGCTCCACTACGCCGTCGCGGCGGCGGACGAGGCGGGCGAGAAGCTGCCGAAGCTGGGCTTTGAGATAATCGACGTGTTCAGCCACAGGCTCGCCGCGGCGCACGCGGGGCTCGGCTGGATAGGGAAGAGCTGCTGTCTCGTCAATCCGGAGGTAGGCCCGCGGCTGCGCCTCGGCACGGTGCTGACCGACGCGCCCTTCGAGCCGGACGCACCGATAGAGAACCGCTGCGGCTCGTGCCGAAGCTGCATAGACGCGTGCCCCGCGCACGCGCTTCACGGGCGCGCCTTCGACGAGAAGGACCCGCTCTCCGCGCGCATAGACGTGCAAAAATGCTACGACTTCTTCGACAAGGTGGAGGCGGTCTACGGCATTGGCATCTGCGGCCTCTGTCTCGGTTCGTGCCCGTTTGGCAAGTAACATAAATGTAATTTATTGAGGCAAAGAAGGTTTTATAAACGGCTATGGACGGCATTTTAGAGCAGGACGGCATATTCGCCAGGTTTTTTTACGAGCAGGAGTTCAACCCGATAGCGCTCTATAAAATAGAGCCGGATATCGGCGTGGCGGGCTCGAGCGCCATACGCTACATCGACGTGAACCACGCCTACGAGGTCGTCAACAAGATAAAACGCGAGGACGTGATAGGCAAAACCTTCGGCGAGGTCTGGCCCTACGTGGAGCCGCACTGGTCGGGGATAATAGAGCGCTGCGTCATTGAGAACCGCGCCGTGCAGGTGGAGAGCAAGTGCGAGGTCACGGGCAAGTACCTTGAGGCCATAGCCTTTCCTCTGCCGGGGAGCAAGGCCGCGACGATATTCCTCGACATGACGGAGCTCAAGAAGTCCGAAGAGGAATTGAAGGAAAAGCAGAAGACGCTGCTCGAATACCAGTCCAAGCTGCGCGAGCTCGCGACGAAGCTGACGATAAGCGAGGAGACGACGCGCCGCGAAATTGCGACCGACCTTCACGACAGCATAGGACACTCGCTGCTCGCGCTGATGCTCGAACTCCGCAGGCTCAAAGAGATATACACCGGCGACGGCGAGGCCGGGCTGATAATCGACAACTCCATCAGGGCGACCGAAGAGATGATAACCGAGAGCCGCGCGCTCATCTTCGAGCTCAGCCCTCCGATACTGCTCGAGGTCGGCATAACGCCCGCGCTTGAGGCGCTCGCCGACAAGCTTCTGATACCGCGCGGCATAAAATGGTACGTCACGACGCGCGGCAGCATGAAGGACTATTCCGCGGACGACGCCGTCTGCATCATACTCTACCGCCTCTCGCGCGAGGTGCTGATAAACGTTATAAAGCACGCGAAGGCCAAGTCCGTCCACATAAGCGTCAACCGAGGGCCGAACAAGATACAGGTCGTCATCGAGGACGACGGCGTCGGCATGAGCCCGGAGCTTGCGGAGAAGCGCGGACGCAAGAAGGGCGGCCTCGGCCTGTTCAGCATAAGGGAGCGGCTGGAGCACATCGGCGGCGAGCTGCGCATAATTTCAAACGAATCGGGGACTACCGTCTCCATGCTCGCGCCGCTCAAACTGCGCGCGAATGAAGAAGGGGAGGGCGGCGAAGCCGAATGATAAAAATTTTCCTGGCGGACGACCACGAACTTTTCCGCGAAGGGCTGCGCAGCCTTCTGACTAAGGAAGAGGACTTCGAAATAACAGGAGCCGCGGCCGACGGAGCCGAGGCGGTCAAAGCGGTGCTGGAGCTGCGCCCCGACGTGGTGCTGATGGACGTGACGATGCCCGGCATGAACGGCATCCTCGCGACCGAAAAAATCTGCGAGGCCGCGGACAACATAGCGGTCATCATAATTTCGATGCACAACGACCGCCGCTACATCGCCGAGGGGCTCAAAGCCGGAGCGCGGGGCTACGTGCTGAAGGAAAGCTCGCCCGAGGTTATGCTCGAAGCCATCCGCACCGTGCGCGGCGGCGACGTGTTCCTCTCGCCGAAGGCGTGCACAGTGCTCGTCGAGGACTATCTGCGCCTGCTCGGAAGCGAGGACGCGCGCGACTCGAACCCGCTCTCTGAGCGCGAACGCGAAGTGCTCGCGCTGCTCGTGAAGGGACGGACGGCGAAGCAGATCGCGGACACGCTCGCGATAAGCAAGAACACAGTAGACACGCACCGCCGCCGCATAATGGACAAGCTCGGCTGCGACAGCATGGCGGAGCTCACGCGCTACGCGATACGCGAAGGCTTTCTGACGCTGGAGTGAAAACGCGCTGTTCTCAGACCGATATTCCCGCGCCGCGGCTCGCCGCCCGCGGGAAATTTTATACCTGCCGAACTTTATATAGGAGACGGCCGTTCCGTCGCCCCGCGCTTGACGCGGAGGCCGGCGGCTCCAGAGGCCTCGCCAGTAGGACGCCGGTAATGCGCCGGGGGAATTCGGGATTTTCCGCTAATGTGGGCGGCGCATTGCGTCTCTGCGCGGAATCACAAAATGCGCCGCGCTCTATAAGGCGCGGCGGCTCTCCGCAACCTCGCCGTCATGTCTCAGAACGCGCCTATTTGCACGCACAGACGGGCCGCGTCCGCAAATTTTATTTGTATATATCAGGCCTATTTTATTTTCCTAATGTCTGACTATATAATATGTGCATCTGAACGGAGGTGTTTTGTTTGATGCCCATTTTGATAGGGGCCGGATTGGCGATTATTCTGGCCGTCGTCTACGTCGCCTTTTCGATGTCGCGCTTCCGCGAGAGCGCGGGCGCGATGGAGCAGACGGCGCGCGAGCTGCTGACGCGGCTGCAAAGCGTCGAGGCGAGGCTCGACGAGACGGAGGAGACTCTGGCGAAGAACCTGACCGCCATGCGCCGCGAGCAGAACGAGACGGCGGCGGCGGGACGCGCGGAGCAGGCGCGGAACTTCGCCGTCCTCGGCGACGCGCAGGCGAAGCGCGTGATGGAGATAGGCAGCGTGCAGCGCGACAGCTTCCAGAACTTTGCGAAGCAGCTCGCGGCGCTCGGAGAGGCGCAGGCGGCGCGCATAAAGGAGATAAGCGAGAGCCAGACGGAGAGCCTCGCGGCCTTCTCGAACCAGCTCGCGAACATCAGCCGCCTCAACGAGGACAAGCTAGAGGCTATGCGCTCGACCGTCGAGGAAAAGCTGCGCGAGATGCAGAAGGGCAACGAGGAAAAGCTCGAAAAGATGCGCGCGACCGTGGACGAGCAGCTTCACGCGACGCTCGAAAAACGGCTCGGCGAGGCCTTCGCCTCGGTCTCCGAGCGGCTCGAGCAGGTACACAAGGGGCTCGGCGAGATGCGCGCGCTGACCTCGGACGTCGGCGATTTGAAGAAGGTCCTCTCGAACGTCAAGGCGCGCGGAACGTGGGGCGAAATGCAGCTCCGCGCCCTGCTTGAGCAGATGCTGACGAAAGAGCAGTACGCGGAGAACGTCGAGACGCGCCCCGGCAGCGGGCAGCGCGTGGAGTTCGCCGTCGTGCTCCCGGGCCGCGGCGAGGGCGGCGCGACCGTCTACCTGCCCATCGACTCGAAATTCCCGATGGAGGACTACCAGCGCATAACGGCGGCCTCCGAGCGCGGCGACGCCGCGGCGCTCACCGAGGCGCAGAAGGCGCTGCGCGCCCGCGTGCTTGACGAGGCGAAGGCGATACACGACAAATACATCGAGCCGCCGCACACGACCGACTTCGGCATACTCTACCTGCCCGTCGAAGGGCTCTACGCCGAGGTGCTGCGCCTCGACGGCCTCTGCGAGCGCATATCGCGCGAGTACCGCGTCGTCCCCGCGGGGCCGACTACGATATGCGCGCTCTTGAACAGCCTGCAGATGGGCTTCCGCACGCTCGCGATAGAGAAGCGTTCGAGCGAGGTCTGGGTGCTGCTCGGCAAGGTAAAGACGGAGTTTGAAAAATTCGGCGTCGTGCTCGAAAAGACGCGCGAAAAAATAGAGGCCGCGGGCAAGGAGCTAGACAACGCCGGCGTGCGCACGCGCGCGATAAACCGCGCGCTGAAGAACGTCCAGCAGCTCCCGCTCGAAGGCGGCGAGGACTTCCTTACCGCGGGCGAAGACAAGGCGCAGCAGGGAAAGATTTTCTAAAGAGTATAAAGCCGCATAAAACAGCGGCGCGCGGGCAAAATCCCCGCGCGCCGCTTAATTTCATTCAAGAAACGGACACCTCGTCACCCCGCGCTCCGACGCGGGGTCCAGCGTCGTTAAATACCGTAACGCATCGGAATTTGAAGCCGCTGGATGCCGCGTCAAGCGCGGCATGACGGTTAACAGACGTTTCTTTAAAAAGTTGAATGAGTATAATTTTGCGCTCTTTCGTAAAACGGCCCTATTCTTCGCTCTCGGCGCGTCTGTTAGGAGGCGTGCGGACGCCGACGATTTCCGCGGTCACGTCGCCTGGGTTCATGAGGCGGAAGGGCTTCGAGCTTTCGTAGTATATGCTGTCGCCCTCGTTGAGCGTGTAGACGCGCCCGTCCTGCTCGAACTCCACCGCGCCGCTGAGCACGAGGAAGCACTCCTCGCCAGGGTACGAGGCGTACACGCCGTCGGGGTCGCTGTAGTGCGGCGCGAGCTTCATTATCGAGCATTCCATCTTCTTATTCGTCACGTCGTGCTGCAGCATCTCGTAGGTAATCGGCGCGCGCGGGCTGCTGATGATCTTGCGCTCGTCCCTCCGCACGACGATGTCTTCGACCGGGTCTGTGTCGAAGAAGTAGAGGAGCGGCACCCTGTAGTACGACGAGAGCTTGCGCAGCACGGAAATCGACGGCTCGACCTTGTCCGTCTCAATCTGGCTGAGATATCCCTGCGAAAGCCCGGAGGCTTCGGCGACCTGCTTCAGCGTCGCGCCGCGCTCTTTCCTCAATCTTTTTATGCGCTGTCCAAGCATCTTCCGTTCGTCACCGCTCTTTCAGTATTTTTACTTAGAGGCTTCTTTTATAATTATAACAAAAATTTCTAAATTTGATAGATAACGGCAAAAGGTTTATTGAGCTGAATATTTTGTAATGTAAATATTTTCGTAATAACAAAAATCTTGAGCGAACAGGCGCTTTACGGGAGAGGCGCGAAATGCGCGCTTATGCTAAAATTTATTCCCGTGCGGAGCGTTAGTGAACGCCCGCTCATTGTTTGCTGGGGGCGCTGAGTTTTGGCGGAGGTTCCGTTCTTCATAACGTTCGTATTCATCATATTCCCGGCTGCGGCCGTCGCCGCGGCGCTGCTCTACAGCCGCCGCTCCGATTGGAGGGCGGGACGCGCGGAGGCGGGGGAGTGCAGGAAATGAGCGCGGCGCTCGCCGTCTGCGCGCTCTACTTCGCCGTATTCATCGCGATAGGCTTCGCGGCGGACCGGCGCGGCTCCGGGAGCGCGGAGAGCTTTTACCTCGGCGACCGCAATTTCGGCGCGGTGCCGACGGCGCTGTCTGTAGGCGCTTCCGACTCGAGCGGCTGGGTGTTCACCGGCGCGGTCGGCTTCGCATACGTCTACGGCGCGTCGATGATGTGGATATGCGTCGGCTACACCGTCGGCATATTCTGCAACTACGTCTTCGTCGCGCCCGCCCTGCGCCGCTTCACGCGGCGGACAGGCGCGGCCTCGCTCCCTCATTATTTCGCGCTGCGCTTCCCCGAGTGCGGCGCGCGGCTGCGGCTCGCCGCCTCTGCTCTCATCGCGGTATTCTTCACCGTCTACGCGGCGGGGCAGCTCACGAGCGCCGGCAAGGTATTCGAGGCCTCGGGCTTCAGCTACGGCGCGGCGGTCTGGGCCGCGGCCTTCGCGGCCACCTTCTACACCTTCCTCGGCGGCTACAGGGCCGTCGTCTGGACCGACGTCGCGCAGGGCGTCGCGATACTTGCTGTGCTCGCGCTCTTCCCCGCAGCCTTCGTCATGCAGGCGGGCGGCTGGCACGCCTTCTGGGCGAAGCTCTGGACGATAGACCCCGCGCTGCTCTCGGCGGGCGGCGGACACACCGGCGCTTCGGCCTTCGCCTTCGCCGCGGGGCTCGCCTCGGGCGGCCTCGGCCTCATGGGACAGCCGCACATCTTGCAGCGCTTTATAACGGCGCGCGACGACCGCTCGCTTTCGCAGGCCGCCGTCCTCGGCGTCGCGTGGGTGCTCGTCCAGGCCTCGGGCAGCACTCTGCTCGGCCTTTCCTGCCGCCTCATGCTTCCCTCAGTCGCAGACCCCGAGTTCGCCTTTCCGGCGCTCGTCATGCAGAAATTCCATCCGATAATCGCGGGCGTCGTAGTCGCCGCGGTATTCTCCGCGATACTCTCGACGCTCGACTCGCTGATCGTGCTCGCGGCGCAGACCGTCCACCTCGACATCATCGAGGGAGTCTGCGGGCGAAAGCTTTCCGAACGCGGCGCGAAAAAGGCTGGCCGCGCCGTCATCGCCGCCGTCGGCCTCGTCTCCGCGCTCGCCGCGGCATCGGAGTCGCGCATGATATTCTGGTTCGTCCTCTACGCCTTCGCCGTCATGGGCGCGGCCTTCGCGCCGCCGCTGATTCTCTCGCTCCACTGGAAACGCACGACCGGGCGCGGCGTCCTCTGCGGAATGCTCGCAGGCGTCGCCGTCAGCGTGATTTGGTACAACGTCCCCTTCCTCAAGGCGCAGATGTACGAAATGCTCCCCGCAGCCGCCGTCTCGGCGTTGGTCACGGCCGCGGTCAGTCTCTCTTCGCCGCTTCTCAAAGACGCCGACCGCCGGATAACGTCGACGAAGAAGTAGCTGCTCCGTTTCGCAGCATCCGCCTATCTCGTTTTTGGGGCGCGCTCCGCAAGCTGTACTCCGAGATTGTATGCGGCGCGGCAGTCGAGCGGGAAATGTTCCTCGCGACGGCGGCGCTTCTCTTCCGCTGAAAAGATGGAAGATTCATACTTCGAGTAGTCGGGGAACTGCCACGTGTCGTAGACGCAGAGGACTTCAGGCGCTAGCCCCAGCACCTCCGTAATCGAGCGGCGGTACTTTTCGAGATTCGATTCCAAATGTACGCGCTGCGCCTGTTCCATGGTTATGTTCATGTCGTAGATGAAGCCGGTGGGGATGGCCTTCGGAAAGACCGTCGGTATCTCTTCGCTGTATATATAATTTGAAAAGAGGAATCGTTCAAGGAACGCCGCCATGCCTGACGTAATGTTGTCGTAATATATAGGCGAACCGAATATTACGGCGTCAGCCTCTTTTAGTTCGGACAGAAGCGGCGAGAGCGCGTCGCTAAGGGCGCACACCCCGTGCGGGCGGTCTTTGCGCTTGCAGTAGAAACAGCTGACGCAGCCTTTGTAATCCATCGCGTATAAATCCACTCGCTTTGTCTCCGCTCCGTTGTTCCGCGCTCCGGCGAGCGCGTTTTCAATAAGTTCCGCCGTGTTCCCGTTTCTTCTGGGACTCCCGTTGACTGCGATTATTTTCATCGTTCTTCCTCCGTCCATAAATTTTTCAACGGCGCGCCGTGCGCTGGGCGCGGCTCTCACTGTTCGGTTATTTTATGGCGTCGGATGCGGTGCAACAAATACCGTCTTTCTATATAATGCTATGCCTCCTTGGTATTGCGCCGCGGCGCATAAAAAACGCGGCCCCGTAAAGGAGCCGCGCGGTTTTTCTATTTACTTTGCGCGTTACGGATGCGCGTATCTTCCGATGAAGAGCAGCGCTCCGCTCGCGTTGTCGCGGATCATGTAGACGAAGGGCCTGTCGGCGCAGAAGATTACATGCTCCTGCGGCGCGAGCGAGGCGCGCATGACTATGACGGCGGTCGCCGCGGCGGCCTCGGTGCCTTCTTCGGAGACTTCGACGAAGGTCTTGTGCAGGACGCCGCTTATCGCCATGTCGCGGTTTCCGGTGATGCCGGAGAAGTCCGCCGTTCCCGCGTCGAAGGCGGAGCCCATTCCTAGCGCGGCGAGCGTCGTGCTGAGGTCGTAGCTGCTTTCCTGCTTGAACTTGGGCATGAATATCTCGACCTCGGCGGGGCGCATTCCGGCGCTCCACTCGGCGACGCTTGCGGCGTTCATTCCGGCTTCGAGCGCTTCAAGCGAGGAATCCTCGTCGGGGAGCAGCACGAGCATGGAGAAGCGCCCGTCCTTGTAGGGCATCTCTATCATCTGCGCGCCGTCGAGCTTCGCGTAGTTGAGCTCCTTCGCGCGGCGGTTCATCATCTGGACGTTGACGGATTCTTCGGGCGTGATCCAGAAGGGGCGCTCCTCGGTGTTTTCTGCCTTGAACTCTTCCTGCCATCCAGCCTTGAAGTAAACGGCGTTGGTCAGCACCATCTTCGTGTCCTTGCCGAGCGCGCCGCCTGGGATGATGTCGGTTATCTTGCCGGCGGTCTGGTCTTCAACCCAGTTGTTTATCGTTTTGCGCGCGCTTTCGGGGCGCTTCGCGTAGTCGAGCTGAGTGAGCCCCGCGCGGTAGTCGCGGCGCACGAGCTGGACGAATTCGGGCAGGAGCTTCTCGCCCTTCGCGGGCCATATCGCGTTCGCTGTCCTGACGGTCGCGACGCTGTCGGGCACGGCGTTGATTGAGCCTATCAGCGCGCCCATTCCGGCATGTACGTCCGGCGCGAAGTGCAGCGCCCGCGCCATTTCTGCCTCGGTGACGCCGCGCGCCCCCGCGTAGGTCATCGCAAGCGCGGTCGATACGCTGTAGGGTGAGAGGAATACGTTTTCCCCCGCGGCTCCGGCGGCTGCCGCCTTATAGAGGTCGAAGGTGAATTCGTTGATGGAGAGGGCCGCGTCCTCGACGAGCGCCTGCGTGCCGTGCGAGAAGCTCTCCGCCGAGCCCTCGTCGGGCAGTCCCGCGCGCATCGCGCATATCTCTATGTCGCATCTCACGGCGTCGTAGTCGTAGCCCGCGCCTTCGAACGCGTCCTTGTAGGCCGCGGCGAGACGGCGCAGCTCGGAGAGCTCCGCGGCGCCGAGCTTCGTTATGTCGCGCTCCGCGCGCTTGACCGCCATTACAACCATCGAGGCCACCTGCTCGGGATTGTAGGCGCTTTTGCCGGGCGTCACGCCGGCGTCGATGAGATCGCTCTGCGCGAGGCCGCCGAGCGAGCGGTATGTCCAGTGGAAGGACGGGATGAGCTGCGAGGCGTCCGCATACGCCGCGCCGGCGAAGGCGAGCGTCAGGACGGCTAACGCAAGTATTGCTGTTCGTTTCATTTCTATACCTCCGTTGTTCGGCCCTCGGGCCGTTCTGGCAAATGAATTATAGCCTATATTTGTGTGAATCGTGTGTGCGCGCGCACGAAACGCCGCGCCGCGCGCCTTGGTGCTAAAATTATGGCGGGAATGTGGATTTTACCGGAGGGATGAATATGAACCTGTTCAGCGTAAATATGGAAAAATGCGTGAAATGCGGCGTCTGCATAAAGGCCTGCCCCGCGGGCATCGTGCAGTGGGGCGACCTCGGATATCCGGAGGTCGAGGAGAAGCGCGCCGGGCGCTGCATCGGCTGCGGCCAGTGCGTGATGATGTGCCCGTCGTGCGCGGACGAACTTTCGTTTATGAAAGACGCTCAGACGGTGCGCACGGCGGAGCTGAAGCTGCCCTCCGAGGAGGAGGCGCTGAACCTCATCATGTCGCGCCGCAGCGTGCGCATGTTCAAGGACGAGACGATACCGCGCGAGACCTTTGAGAAGCTTTTCAACGTCGTGCGCCAGGCTCCGACGGCGGTCAACAGCCAGAACGTGCGCTGGATAGTGACGCTCGACCCCGCGAAGACGAAGGAGGTTACGAACCTCATACTCTGCTGGTTCCGCGAGGAAATTTTCAAAAATCCGACGAGCCGCGCGGCCCTGCTCGGCGCGGGCATGATAGCGAAGGCCAAAGAGGGCGACGACCGTCTGCTGCGCGGCGCGCCGCACGTCGCTATCGCCGTTACGCCTGCCGAATACGGCTGGCCCGAGGACGGCGCTATCGCGCTGACATATCTCGAGCTCGCGGCGCACGCAATGGGAATAGGCTGCTGTTGGGGCGGCTATCTGACGACCGCGATACGCAGCTTCAAGGGGCTGCGCGAATATCTCGGCATCGGCGAGGACGAGCACGTCTGCGGCGCGCAGATGATGGGGTATGCGGCGCTGAAGCCCGCGCGCCTCTTCGCGCCGCGCCGCGAGGTAAAGGTTGACTGGATTGGATAAAATTCCGCGCCGCCCGCTGACGATAGGCGTGCTCGCGCACGTCGACGCGGGCAAGACGACGCTGACGGAGCAGATGCTCTTTCAGGCCGGGGCGGTGCGCTCTCTGGGCCGCGTAGACGACGGCTCCGCGCACACGGACTTCACGGAGTTCGAGCGGCGGCGCGGGATTTCCGTGCGCGCGGCCTCGGCTTTCCTTTCGTGGAACGGCGCGAAAATCTACGTCATCGACACGCCTGGCCACAGCGATTTTTCCGGCGAGACGGAGCGCGCGGCGCGCGCGATGGATTTCGCCGCCGTCGCCGTCTCCGCGGTCGAGGGCGTGCAGGCGCAGACCGAGGTTATATGGCGCGCGCTGTCGAAGATGGGGATTCCCGCGCTGTTTTTCATCAACAAGACGGACCGCGAGGGCGCGGATGTCGATTCCGTCCTCGCGGAACTGGCGGAGCTGACGGGGCGCAGGCCCGCGCGCGTGCCTCTGGACGACCGCGCCGCGCTCGCCGAGACGCTCGCCGAGCACGACGACGCGGCGCTCGAAAAATATCTCGAGGAGGGCGCGGAGGGCTTCTCCGACGAGGAGCTCGCCTCGCTGCTGCTCGAATGCTTTTATTCGAAAAAACTGATTCCGTACGTAACGGGCGCGGCTCTGAAGGGCGAGGGCGTGGCGGAACTGCTCGACCTGCTCGCCGCGCTCGCGCCGCGCGCCGGTGGAACGGAGGCTCCGCTCTCTGGCGTCGTCTTCAAGGTGGAGCACAGCCCGGCGCTGGGCCGCGTCGCGCACGTGCGCCTTTTCTCCGGCGAGCTTAAAAACCGCGACGCGGTCAAATGCTCACCCTCTGGCGCGGAGGGCAAGGTGACGCAGATACGCGAGGTGCAGGGCGCGAAGGAGCGCGACACGGGGCTGCTGCGCGCCGGCGAGGTCGGGGCCGTCTGCGGCCTTTCGCGCGTGGTCTGCGGCGACGCCTTCGGCGACCCGTCGCTCGTGCCGCCGCGCGCCGAAATGTCCGCGCCGCTGCTGCGCGTCAAGCTGACGCCGCCATCCGACGCCGCCTATCCCGCGCTCGTCGCGGCGCTCGAAGAATTGTCCGCGGAGGACCCGCTGCTCGACGTGATATGGGAGAAGGAGGTGCGCGAGCTTCTCGTGCGCGTCACAGGGCTCATGCGCGTCGAGACGCTGCTGCTCGCGCTGCGCGGGCGTTACGGCATAGAGGCGCGCGCGGGCGAGCCGATGGTGATTTATAAAGAACGCCCGATAAAACGCGCCCGCGGCTTCGTCGAGTACACGATGCCGAAGCCATGCTGGGCCGTAATGCTCTTCGATATAGAACCTCTGCCGCTGGGGGCCGGCGTGATTTTCGAAAGCGTCGTCCCCGACGATAAAATCTTCCGCCGCTATCAGGCGCAGGTGCGCCAGACCCTGCCCGAGGCGCTGCGGCAGGGGCCGCGCGGCTGGGAGGTCACGGACTTGAAAATAACGCTCATAGACGGCGAGCACCACGTCGTCCACACGCACCCGCTCGACTTCGCGCTCGCGACGCCGATGGGGATTATGGACGGGCTTGTAAACTGCGGCACCGAGCTGATGGAACCGGTGCTTGACTTCAAACTGACATATCCGGAGGAATGCGGAGGCAGGCTGATGGGCGAGCTGCTCGCTATGCGCGCGGCGTTCGACAGCCCTGTCGTGCGCAGGGGGATGTTCACGATGACGGGCCGCCTGCCGCTCGCGACGAGCATGGATTTCCCGGCGCGGCTCGCCTCGCTTACCGGAGGGCGCGGAACCTTCTCCGCCGTTCCCGCCGGTTACGAGCCGTGCCCGCCCGGCGAGGGACGCGACGTGCCGTACCGCGGCGTCTCTCCGCTTGACCGTGCGAAATATATACTTTACAAACGCGGCGCGCTCGGCGCGTAGAATAGAAAGGAGACCAAGCCGTGAACGGCGAATACACACTCGCGACCACGATAAGGGTCCGCTATAGCGAGACCGACCAGATGAAAATAGTCTACAACGCGAACTACCTCGACTGGTTCGAGATAGCGCGCACAGAACTCTGCCGCAAATTCGGCAGGCCATACACGGAATGGGAGGCGCAGGGGCTTATGCTGCCCGTCGTCGAAGCCTACTGCCGCTACAAGAGCCCCGCGCATTACGACGACGAGATAGAGCTCTGGGCGCGCATGACCGAGGTCAAATGCCACAGCGTAAAATTCGAGTACCGCGTGAAGCTCGCGGACGGCGGCAGGCTTCTCGCCGAGGGCTGGACGAAGCACGGCTGCACCGACCCTTCCGGAAAGCTTTATAAGAAGGAGCATCCTTTCTACCTCTGGGTAAAATCGCTTGAAGGGGAGAGCGCGTAGCGCACGGCGCGGCTTCTCGCTCGTCGAACTGCTCTGCGTCCTGCTTGTTCTATGCGTCGTCGCAGGAGCGGCGGCCGTGACGTTCCGCGGCGCGGACGAGTGCAGAATCGTGCGCGACGAGGCGGAGGAGCTGCGGGCGTGGCTCTCTTCGCGCATGGCGCAGGCCGCGCGCGAGAGCGCGGAGTTCAAGCTGATAATAGACGCCGACAAGACCACGCAGGAGCTCGGCTTCACGATAGAATGGTACGGCGGCCCGCGGGACCTCGAGACGGAGACATACGCGCCGGGGCGCGCGGCGATAGAACGCGACAGCCTCGCGAACGAACATACATTCGACGGAGAATGGTTTACGCTCACTCCCGCCGCATCGTTTATAATAAGGTCACGCAGGGAGCGCGATATCGCGGCTCTCGTCACGGTATCGGGCGTCGGGTACGTTGACGTTAAGGAAACTTTGAAGGAGCAATAGCCGTGGGAAACAACAGCTGGCATGACGAAATAGATTTTCACTGCACCTTCGGGGCGTGGCCCTTCAAGAAGAGCCTCGACATAACCCCCGCTGGCTTCCTCTACTGCGGCGAGCTCTTCCCGCTCAAGACGATAACGCGGCTGCGCTGGGGCGTAGACCAGAAGCGCGGCGGCATACTTCCGAAGGTCCTCTACCTCGCCACCTTCGGCACCGCGACGCGGGAATTCACGATAAAGACGAAGCAGCGGGATTTCTACGAGCACCTCACGGAGCGCTTCTGGCGCGCCGCGGGACGCCGCCTCATGGCCGAGATGCTCGACGGCCTGCGCAAGGGCGGCAGCTTCGTCTTCGGCGGCTTCACGATATCGGACGAAGGGCTCACCGTCAGGCCGAAGGGAATATTCAAGGCCGGACGCGCGGAGTTCTTCGAATGGGCGAAGCTTAAATGGGGAATAGTAAACGGCAACCTCGTCTTCACAAAGGCGGATTCGCCGGAACAACCTATAGCGAGCGCTTCGTTCCTGTGGGTCGACAACGCGCACATACTTAGCGTCGCGCTGGCGCTTCTCCAGGAACGCGCTGACAAGAGGAGGCTAAGCGCTATAGCGGATTAAATGGAAAAGAGACCGAGACGCATTCCGATGCCGGAATGGATAGAGATAGACCCCGAGAGCGCGGCCGCAGTCGGCCCGCTTTCTTCTTTCGCGCCGTCGCCCTATTTCGCCGCGCCGGATTTCTACTCGATGCGCAGCAACGACAAGGGGCTCACGATAATCGGCGAATACCCGACCTACCAGCAGACGAAGGGCTACAGCTGCGGCCCGAGCGCCGTGCTCACGATACTCTGGCACTTCGGCGTCACGCACTACGACGAGGATACGCTCGTCAAGCTCTGCGGCACGCTGACGAAGCCCAACGAGCGCGGCGAAGGCGGCACGCCGACCGAAGGAATATGCCGCTTCTTCGAAAGCATAGGCTGGAACGTAGAGTCGAGCCTCTACGCGCCAGTGCGCAACAGCGTCATATTCGACAGCCCCGCGAGCTTCCGCGCCTACGCGCTCGAAAAGCTGCGCGCGGGAATCCCGATAATGGTCGAGAACATCTGCATGGGCGCGCACTGGCGCGTGCTCATCGGCTACGACACCATGGGGACGGAGACCGTCGCGGACGACGTGCTGATATTCATGGACAGCTCCGACACGCGCGACCACTGCCACGACGGCTACGCCGTCGAGAACGCCGAGGAATTCTTCGACACCTGGCGCGACTACTGCGCCCTCCCCGCCGACCAGAAAATCCAGCAGTTCATAGCCGCGTGGCCGAAGGAACGATAAAACGGAGCAGATTTCTGAAATTAGCAACAGCGCCGCCGCGTAACGCATAAAGCGAGACGCGGCAGTTTTTTCATCGTGTGTTTCCATGTCCGAAAAGTGCCGTACTACCGCTGTGGTTTTGCTATAATCGCCTCAAATCCGAGCGGGGAGGCGAAGTTTATGCTAGACGATAAAAAAGCTCTCTACGCCGCGCTTTTGGCGCGCGACGCGCGGTTTGACGGGCGGTTCTTCGTAGGCGTCTCGTCGACCGGCGTATACTGTCGCCCTATCTGTCGCGTGAAAGCGCCGAAATTTGAAAATTGCGCGTTTTTTGCGACGGCAGCCGAGGCGGAACAGGCCGGATACAGGCCGTGCCTGAGATGCCGGCCGGAGCTTGCGCCCGGCTCGTCCCCGATGGACGCCTCGTCGTCGCTCGCGCGCGCGGCGGCTCTGTCGATTGAGGAAAACTGCGGCGACGGAGAAAGTCTTGAGACTGTCGCCGCGCGCTTCGGATGCACCGCCCGACATCTGCGCCGCGTCTTTGAAGCGGAGTATCGCGTTCCGCCCGTGCGCTGGAGGCTGACATGCCGTCTTCTGCTCGCGAAGAGCCTACTTGCCGACACCGCCCTTCCTATCGTGGACATAGCGGCCGCCTCCGGCTTCGGAAGCCTGCGGCGCTTCAACGACGCTTTCAAAAAATATTACAAAATGAGCCCTTCAGAGATGCGCCGCAGCGCGGCTAAGAAGCGCTCAAACGACGGCGCAATAACGGTTTCGCTTGGATACCGTCCGCCGTATCTCTGGGATGAAATTCTGCGCTTCTTCGTCGCGCGCGCAATTCCCGGCGTGGAAACCGTGCGGAACGGCGCGTATATGCGCACGGCTCGTTTCAAAGGCTGCGGCACGGATGGAGTGGATATATGCGGATGGTTCTCAGTCTCGCACAACCAAGCGAAGAACGCGCTTGATGTGACGCTCTGCGAAACTCTGCTCCCCGTCCTTCCACGCCTGCTTTCACGGGTGCGCGCGATGTTCGACCTGTACTGTGAGCCGTCGGAAATATATGCGGCGCTCTCTCGGATGAACGATATAAGGCCCGTGCTGTGCCGCCTCGGTACGCGCGTGCCGGGCTGCTTCGATGTCTTTGAAATGGCCGCGCGCGCCGTCCTCGGACAGCAAATTACGGTCAGGGCCGCCTCTGCGCTCGCCGGCAGAATAGCCGCGGCTTTCGGCGCGTCTGTCGAAACCGGCGTCGAAGGGCTGACGCGCGTCTTCCCGACGGCGGCGGCGATGCTTTCGCTCGAAGGCGGCGCGGAACGTCGTCTTGTCGAGCTCGGCGTAATATCGGCGCGCGCGGCTGCGATAAGAGCGCTTGCGGAATCTTTCGTAAATCATGAGATAAATTTCGGCCTATGCCCGTCGCCCGAAGAGGAGATAAAAAAGCTGCTGGAGATACGCGGCGTCGGAAGCTGGACGGCGCGCTATATTGCGATGCGCGCGATGTCGTGGACGGACGCCTTCCTCGAAACGGACGCTGGGATAAAAAAGGCGCTCGCGGGATACGCGCCAAAAGAGCTGCTCAAAATGTCGGAGGCGTGGAAGCCGTGGCGCAGCTACGCGACGGTCAACATCTGGAACTCGCTTTACAAGGAGGTCTGAAAATGTTCTATTCAACCACATACGATTCGCCGGTTGGGAGGATCACGCTCGCGGCGGACGGCGCGGCGCTTAACGGTCTCTGGATAGAAGGGCAGAAATATTTCGGCGACACTATACCGGAGGAGATGACGGAGCGCGGCGGCCTGCCGGTGTTCGACGCTGCGAAGGCGTGGCTCGACAGGTATTTCGCCGGAAAAGCGCCGCTGCAGTGCGAGCTTCCGCTTGCTCCGATAGGCGGCCCGTTCCGTCAAAAAGTTTGGAAAATCCTCTGTGAAATACCATACGGCGGCACGATTACCTATGGGAGCATAGCGAAGCGTATGGCTGCGGAGAGCGGCAAAGCGTCCATGTCGGCGCAGGCAGTCGGCGGAGCCGTGGGGCGCAACCCTATTTCTATAATAATTCCCTGCCACCGCGTCGTCGGCGCAAGCGGAAGTCTCACGGGCTATGCTGGAGGAATCCGCACAAAGGTTTGGCTGCTGACGCACGAGGGCGTCAATATGGAAAATCTGACCGTTCCGAAGAAAGGCACGGCGCTGTAATTTTTTTGAGAAATCGCAAAATTTTGGAGGTCCGCCATGATTACAGAAAAACAGAGAGAACGTGCGAAAATTTTTTCAAATATGCACAAGGAGCGTAAAATGTTCGTCCTGCCGAACGCATGGGACGCGGGAAGCGCCGTAGTCTTTGAGCGCGCTGGATTTGCCGCCGCAGCGACTTCGAGCGCTGGAATAGCCTACGCGCTTGGCTGCCCGGACGGTGAGACAATAACGTTCGACGAACTTCTGTACGTTGTTGAGAGGATGGCGCAGCGCATCGGCATTCCTCTCTCCGTCGATGCCGAGCGCGGATATGCGGAGACGCCGGAGGGCGTGAAGGAAAACGCAAAAAAGCTGCTCGAAGCCGGGGCCGTCGGCTTCAATATAGAGGACGGCCTTCCAGACGGCACGTTATCGCCGCTCGATTTTCAGCTCGACAAGATAACGGCGCTGGTCGAGCTGAAGCGCGAGACGGGGCTGGATTTCGTCATAAACGCGCGCACCTGCGCTTACTGGCTCAACGTCGCGGGCGAAGAGGGAAATTTTGAAATCGCACTTAAACGCGGAAACGCTTTCGCCGATGCAGGAGCCGACTGCGTTTACGTCCCCGGCGCGCTCTGCGAAGAGACCGTCGCGAAACTCGCGCTTGGGATAAAAGCTCCGCTCAACGTCATATTGAACGGCGCGTTCCACGATTTTGCTAAACTCGAAACGCTCGGCGTTCGCCGCCTCAGCGTAGGTTCGTCGCCAGCGCGCTTCATATACGGTCAAGCGATAGAGATGTCGCGCGCGCTGCGTGCCGGAGACCCGTCGCTGCTGCTCGGCACGAAATTCAGCTATGCCTCCGCGAACGAATTCTTCGCATGACGCTTCGCTGAAGACCGACACGCGTGACCACTGCCACGACGGCTACGCCGTCGAGAACGCCGAGGAATTCTTCGACACCTGGCGCGACTACTGCGCCCTCCCCGCCGATCAGAAAATCCAGCAGTTCATCGCCGCGTGGCCGAAGGATAGGTAAAACCTCGCCGCGTGGGGCGCAGTTGCAAAAAAAGTAAAAATCGTTTAATATAAACCGCTGTTTGAAGGAGAGTGACGGCGCAGGCCGCGCCCGACGGAGAACCGACAGTTCGAAACCATCCTGTCGTTAAACAAAACTAGGGACAAAAAGCAGCGCAGCGAAGGGCCGCGCTCCCGGTTATGCGGGAACGGCGCGGCGCAGCGCGAACAATCGTTTTTGAAATCCCCGGTTTTCAGATGAAGCCGGGGATTTTTATTTCGGAGGCTGAAAAATATGGAAAACGCAAACAACATGACCCGCCTGCAAAAGCTGACCTTTTCCGCTATGGTGATGGCGCTTTACATCGTCGTGCTCTGCCTCACGTCGAGCTTCTCCTTCGGCGCGTACCAGATCCGCATAGCGACGAGTTTGTACGCGCTCGCCTATCTCTTCCCGTTCCTCGTCGTTCCGCTCGGCCTCGCAAATTTGCTGTCGAACATGCTCTTCGGCGGCTTCGGCGTCGCGGATATGCTCGGCGGCTTTCTCGTCGGCGTTACGACTGCGGCCTGCATCGTCCTGATACGCAGGAAAAACTTGAACCGTATGCTGATGGCCGTGCCGATTGTACTGGTGCCGGGGCTCGGCGTGGCGACCTATCTGTCTTACATCCTGGCGATACCCTATCCGCTGATGGCGCTCAACCTCTGCGTCGGGCAGCTCATTCCATCCGTCGCGGGCGTTGCGCTGGTGAAGCTTCTCGAACGCGCGCGCCGGCCCGCGGCCGCGGCTGAGCACGGCGGAAGCTGCTGATATTATGACAAGGAGCGATAAAATGAGCGGACGTACAAAAGAAGAGCTGGAGGGTGTTTCACTGCTCGGCAATCGTAAGGTCTCGTACCCGGACGACTACGCGCCGGAGCTTCTGGAAACCTTTCCGAACAAGCACACGGAGAACGACTATTTCGTAAAATTCAACTGCCCCGAGTTCACAAGCCTCTGCCCGATGACCGGACAGCCGGACTTCGCGACGATATACATATCCTACGTACCGGGCGAGCGCATGGTGGAGAGCAAGTCGCTGAAGCTCTATCTGTTCAGCTTCCGCAACCACGGCGACTTCCACGAGGACTGCGTGAACATCATCATGAAGGATTTAATACGCCTGATGGAGCCGAAGTACATCGAGGTGTGGGGCAAATTCACGCCGCGCGGCGGCATCTCCATCGACCCGTACTGTAATTACGGCAAAAAGGGCACGCCGTGGGAGAATATAGCGTTCGAGCGGCTGGCGCATCACGACATGTACCCGGAAAAGGTGGACAACCGCTGATAGAGGCTTAATTATGCTGATTTAACTTTATAACAAAAATTATGTCGCCCTGGAAATCTTCTGTGCCCGATGGAGCGGGGCAGACTCTCCAGGGCCTCCGTCCTACTCGTTAGAGGTCGAAACGAAGCGCATATGACGCCTTGCTGTCTCTAACGTTTCATGATGGAGGCCCCGTGCAGAAAATTCACGGGGCGACATAATTGTTTTGTTTTTAAGTTAATGGTCTATAAGCATAAAAAGCGGGCGGTGGGCTGAACGGCGGAATTGTTCCGCCGGAAGCCGCCGCCCGCGCAGTTTGGGCGTTACTTCTTTTTCAGTCTGAGCGCAAGGAACAGAGCGCCCGCCGCAAAGAGCGCCGCCGTTCCGCCGAACGCATTGCATCCGCCGCCGCTGCCGCCGGAGGCCGCGGCCGGACGTTCAGACTCAGGGCGTATGCGCAGCGTAGCGACCTTGTAGAGCTTGAGCGGGCCGTCCGTGTCCTGAGAGACGGCGGCGCTGCGCGTCTCCGCGCCGCTCGCTTCTGAGCCGGACTCCATCGCGTAAATGACTACGTCCTCCTCCCAGTCGTCGGTCTGCGTGACTGTGATTTGATTGCCGTTGATTTTTATCACTGTGTCCTCGTCGCCCTGCGCGTCGCTCTCGAGGAGAAGCTTATACTCGGACGGGTCTACTACCTCGCCGTTTGCGTCCGTCAGCGTCACGGTCACGACGGCCGACTGGTTGGGGACGGTCCATACCGTGTCCTCAGAGAACGAAAGCGCGTAGCCTTCATTGCTTTCAACGGCGATGTCGGCCGGCACTTCGTATTCCGTCGCCTGCGATTCAGCGTCCCCAGATATCAGTTTCATTTTCACATTAAGCACGGCAAGGCCCGACAGCCCCGGCGTTACGGTAATCGTCCGCTCTGCTTCGTTTATATCAAGGCCGCACACGCTGTCTACTCCTGCCGTTGTGTCGCCTTCATCTCCCTGAACCGTCCCTTCTCCGGATTCGCCGCCCTTGTCTTCACCGTAGGGCTCGATGTCTGCGGATATGATTGTATACTGGTCTTTGCTCAGGATATTTCCTGTGTAATCCGCCATCACGGCGGAGACAACCGCCGGTTCGCCGCGTTCTTTCAATATTATGATGGAGGGCTCAATCCCGGCTTCGTACTGCTTCGCATTTTCTCTGACGTACCATAACCCGTCCGCTTTTAGTTCCATTATATCTTCCGGCTGCTGGTCGATTGTCGGTATAAGCATCAGATAATCCGTGGGGTCTGTGTCAAATGCGCCGCGATGTATGCCGAGCAGCTGTATAGCGTCGCCGTATTCGTCCTTGCCCATTTCGGCGAGCTTTACTCCGTTCGTGAGGATTTTGCCGCAGCCATCCGGATTTTCGTCTGTGATGCGGAGCGATTCTTCTATGTCGAAGAGCGCTTCAGCGCCGCTGTATGTTATCGTAAAGTTGTTAAGGTCAAGCTCCGTGTCGCCGGGCGCGGCGTAAAGCTGCGTCGAGCCCTCTACGTCGGCTGTAAGCGTTACGCTGCCGCCGTTTGCAAGCGCCGCCTCAAGCTCTTCCCACGTGCCTGCTTCTTGAGCCTTCGCCGTATCCGCAAACGCCGACGTCAACAATAAAAGCGCCGCGGCAATCAACAAAAGCGCTCTGGATTTCCTGTGCATGTTTCTTCCTCCTTCGCTTGATGCACGCGCGGCGTGTATTTTTCCCTCCGCGCCCGCTGAATGCACTTCCATATCAGTATAATTGAAAAGTTTACAAGCTTGCAATGCGCAAGACAAAAATAAAAGCCCCTGGCGAGTCAGGGGCTTCTTGGTGCTTTTGGTGATTGATTACAGGGTTACTTTGCTGTACTGATCACGCATTCCTTTGACTGCGGCAGCGAGCGCCTCGGGGTCAAGGACCATTTCCATCATAGAAATCTGCTCTTCCCACTGGGCGGGATCGCACTCTTCACGAATGACCGGGTCAAAGATGTGATACACGGGGAGTCCCAACGAGACTCCAGCAAGCGGGCCTGCAAAGGTCGGGTCGCCGTTCGTTACGGTTTCGGCGTAGATTTCCGCGCCTTCCGCATCCGAAGAACCGAGTACTACTACGCAGTTCTCGGCGCCGTACTTTTCAGCAGCGTCTTTAATGCGCTGCTGGTTCTGCAGGTCCATTGCTCCTGCCGCGGTTCAGACAAAGCATTCCGTCGCGGAGAAGACTATCTCTGCGCCGGAATCCTTGAGGCACGCTTCCATAGCGGGCCCAGGAACGCCGTCTCTTTCACCAAGCAGGAGTAATTTCTTACCATTGAGTTTTCCCATGGTCAGATACCTCCTAGTTGTGATTTATTGCTAAACCGGCGGCGCTGCCGCCGGCTCTCGCCAATGTTGGATTAAAGTAACTTACGCTTCCTTCGCGAGCTCTTCGATGGCCGCGCGGATGGACTCTTCGGTGCACTCTTCCTTGGAGAGGCGCTTCACTTCGACGCCGTTCTTCCAGAAGAGGAAGGTGGGGAGGCCCATGACGCGGAAGCCCATCGCGACTCTCTTGTTGGTCGAGCAGTCGACCGCGGTGAACTTCACTTTGTCGCCGAACTCGTGCTCCATCTCGTGGTACTTCGGCTTAAGAGCCATGCAGGGTACGCACTGGGGGCCCCAGAAGTCGACTACTACGGGTTTGCTGGTTTCCTGGCGCACTTCGGCGTCGCAGTTTTCTTTGGTAAGATCAATCATTGTATTTCTCCTCCTATTGATTATTTTTTATATGTACTTTGTTGCATACAGCGCTATCTTAGCATCTCGCGCGCGGAAAGTCGATAGCGATTTTCCTGCGCTTTATTTATCTTCTTCCAGGTCGAGGAGCATTGCGTCGCGCAGCGAGCGCTGGAGCATCTGCCTGTCGATTATGCCGAAATCTTCGCCTGGCGTCGGAAGGTTCGGATGGTTGCGCTCTATCACGTAGCGTTCGCGCGCCTTGTGCAGCGCGATGAGCCCCTCTTTGTCGTACCGGCGGTCGTTCTTTTCTATGACGAGCGACCTGTACGGGCCGCGCATGATTGGAACGTTCGGCGGCAGCGGGGCGGAGACGAGCTTCCAGCCCTGCTGGAGAAGTTCTTCGGCTTTGTCGAGCGCCGCGAAGGGGTCGCCCTCGACGAGCGTTATCTCGTAGGGCACGGCCGCGTTGCGCTCTATCCACGGGTTGTTCGTCACTATACGCAAGATTCTTTCCGTCATGGCACTACCTCCAAGGCCGATGCCGCACGGCCCCGTTTGTGACAAAAATATTTTACTTCAAAAGGTTGCGGAAGTATTCGTGCAAATACACAAAGATATAAAAAACGGGCGGCGTTTTCGCCGCCCGTTTTTGTGTTGCGCGTTAGTTTTTCTCGAAGATGGTCTGCTCTTCGATCTTGGTGGTCATAGCCTTGAAGGCGCGCATGAGAAGCTCGCGGCGCGCGGCCTTGTCGACTTCGGGTCCGAGCTCGGGCTCTCCGACGGGATGCGGAATCGCGACGCCCGGGACTATTCTGTTGCTTCCGACCGTGAGCATGATAGGAACGATGGTCGCTATCTGAACGACGGGGATTCCGGCAGCGTTTTCAATTTCTCTTGTCATCGATGCACCGCACCGAGTACAAGTTCCTCAGGTGGAGGTGAGGATCACGCCGTCAACTCCCGCTTCTTTGAGCTTCTTGCCTATCTCCTGGCCGAACTTCTCAGCGAAGGCGACTGCGGTTCCCGTTCCGGTCGTCGTGTAGAATTTGTCGTAGAGCTTTCCGAAGACGCCCTCTTTCTCCAGTTCGCGCATCTCGTCGAGCGGGACGACGACGTCCGGGTCGAGGTTCGCCCACTGACGGTCGTAGCCGCCGTGGATGGACTCGTAGTTGTCCGGATTGAGGTCGGTCAGCTGCGAAATGTCGTACTCGCCGAAGCTCTCAGCCGAGGAGACGCGGATGTGGTCCGGGTTGCCCTTCGGGACGATGCCGCCGGAGGTGACGAGCGCGATGGTCGCGTGCTTGAGGTCCTTGATGGGCTCTGCCGGCGGGATCTTCTTGAATACCGGCATCTCGTACTCCGTGCGGAACTCTTCGCCGCGGAGCTTCTTGAGGAGCATCTCTACCGCGCGCTCGGCTCCGCTCTTCTCCTGGAAGAAGGATTTGCGCATGCCGCGGTGGATGTAGCCTTCGATGCGGGCGGGGCCCATCGGCTCGTGCTTCGCGAGCTTGAGTCCGAGCTTCGCCATCGCGGGAAGGGCCTTGCCCATGCCGCGGGCGCTGTCGGCGCAGGGTACGATGTAGGTGTTCGGGTAGTCTTTCTTAGCGTAGAGCTCGACGCCCGGGTTCTCGTGGTACATCGCAGTGACCGCGGGAATGCCGAGTTCGTTGCCTACCGTGGCGGCGATGTCGCCGCAGGCGAAGCCGTAGCGTCCGGCGTTGAAGGCCGGTCCCGCGATGAAGAGGTCGGGCTTCTGCGCCTTGACGAATTCAAGGCACTTCGCGCGCGCTTCGTCGGTGTGCTCGCCGTAGAAGCCGTCTCCGCAGATGACGGTGGCTACGACCTGGGCTTCCTCGCCGAGGGCCTGCTGGAGTCCGAGGCCGGGTCCGACTACGCCTTCACGAACTTCGGGCTGGTGGTCGGCCTTCTCTTCTCCGCCTATGTTGGCGAAGAACTGGTTGATGTAATGTACAACTCTGATGGTCATGTCAGTTACCTCCCTATACCCACTCGCAGCCGAGTTTGTTGAAGCCTATCTCGGCCGTGGAGGCGATGATGGACTGGAGCTCGACGTACATCGATCCGTCGGGACGCAGGCTTTCCGCCGCACCGCCGGAGAGAAGCGCTATCTGCTCGGGGTATCCGATGACCTTGTCCATCGCGGGAACTTCGATCATCTCGTTGACGTTTCCGGTCGAGATGAAGGCGTCGAGTTCCGGCGTGGCGTCGGCAAGGCTCTGGCTCGCGCCGTCGGTTCCCGCCGATTCGTCGGAGACGAGGACGGCCTTGATGCCGGCCTTCTCGAAGTTCTTCGCGTTGAGGCAGAGGTCGGTGTCCGGGTTGCCGTAGCCTTCCTCGGAGACGATGACGCCGTCGGCGCCGAGCTGCTGCGCGATCGACAGGTTGAGCTGCGAGGCGCGGAGCTTACCGGCGAGGATCGTGCTTTCCTGGGTCGGAACCATGCCGAGGAAGTTGATTTCCTTGCCGTGGCGCGCGTAGAGCGCCTGGACTATCGGGTTGTGGCAGTGGTGCCAGGTGGTGTTCTTGTCGCAGCCGGAGACGCAGTTTCCGGAGACCATGGCGCCGTCGAGCACTTCGTTCGGGTGAATGAGCGTCGGCAGCGAGGGACGGAGGTCGGCCGCGTAGAGGTAGGTGTCGTGGAGAAGTCCCTGCGTGATGTTCATGCAGACGTAGATGACCTTCGGGAGGTCGGGGTACTTCTGGCTCTCTTCGAAGGTGTCGCCCTTCTCGAATACGGTGACTTCGTCGGCCTTGGCGCCCTGCTCGTCCGCGCACTTCGCGAGGTAGACGGCGAGCTTGAGTCCCGCTTCGCGGAGCGAGGTCTCGTAGAGGTGCTTCTCGAGGTCGTCGACGGGAACGACGGAGAGAACTACGTTGTAGGTCTCGGAGAACGGCGTGTACGGCGCGCCGGGGCCGCTCATGTCGATGAAGCCTTCCTGGAAGGCGACGATCGGTCCGCAGGTGATTACCGCGGCGCCGTCAAGGACGAGGGTCTGTCCCTCTCCGGCCTTGCCCATCGGGGCCATGAAGCCGGGGAAGTAGTTGCCCTTTCCCATCTTGACGCGGGGCTCGACGGCATCCTTTACGGGGATGATTCTCGTCTTGTCTCCGGGGCAGGCGAAATCTATGCTGACCTCTTTGAAGTTTCTGTCCTCGGCGATGAGGGCTTCGGCTTCGGCCTTGTTCACATAGAGAACGCCGTCCTTCACATGTGTGGTGTCTGCAAAAGCGAGTCCTTTGATATGGACCTTATGCAATTCCAAACGCATGCTGCATTCCTCCTTTTGTTTTGTAGAGATGATGAAACGGTACATTGTTTTGCGCGGGGAAACCTGCGTCGAAAAGCCGCTTGTTTCCTTATTCACATTTTACTCTTTTCGGCCCGCAAAATACATTATTCCTAAGAACATAAATATAATGTATAATAATTATCGAACTATGCTCTTGAATAAAATCCCGGGAGTGTTTTCTATGTTTAAAAAGATGGCGCAAAGGATAGCGGAAAGCACCAGCGAAGTCATCGGCCGCGGCGTGCTCGTCACGGACGAAAACGGGATCATCATCGGCTGCAACGTCCGTAAGAGGGTCGGCACCTTCCACGAGCCCTCCGTCAAGGTGATGCAGGAGAACAAGCCGAGCGTCACCGGGCGCGAGGAGGCGAAGAAGATGCCTGGCGTCTACCCCGGCTACACGCTGCCGATACAGTTTTTCGGAAAGGTCATCGGCTCCGTCTCGATAGCGGGCATACCTGAGGAGGTGGAGCGCTTCGGCCTCCTCGTGCAGAAGCAGGCGGAAATCATGCTGCGCGAGCAGGCGTTCCTCGAATCGAACCTCATCCGCGAGCGCGCGCTGCGCGACCTCGTCGAGAACGTCGCCTCCTACGACGGCTCGCAGGGCATGAGCGAGCTCATCAACATGCAGGGCAAGGAGCTGGGCGTCACGCTATCGCGCTGCAAAAACGTCATCATAGCCGAGATGAAGTCGTGGAAGGACGACTCGAGCGAGAACGCCTACCAGATTATGGTGCGCGAGCTGCGCTCCGCCTTTTCGCATCCGCGCAACGTCATCTGCCCACAGCGCAACCGCCGCGTCACGGTCTTCGTCACGCCGAACAGGCCCGGGACGAACGACGACGTGACGCAGAGCATAGAAAGCACCGCGAAGAGCTTCGTCGAGAACCTCGAGGTCAAGGGCATAACGGCCGACGTCGCCGTCGGATTCCCCGCGAACGACATGAACGGCCTCGCGATTTCGCTGCGCTCGGCGCGCGACGCGATGCGCCTCGGCGGGCTGCTCAAGATGAACGGCGTCGTCTCGGCGCGCAGCCTCACGAGCGAAGCGCTGCTCGACATGCTGCCCGTCGGCAAGCGCGAGGAGTTCGCGCACAGGACGCTCGCGGGGCTCGAGGGCCGCAGCGACTACGACGAGATGCGCGACACCTTCCTCGGCTGGTGCGAGTCGCCCTTCGCGAGCGGCGAGGTCGCCGAGCGCCTCTCGATGCACCGCAACAGCCTCCAGTACAGATTAAAGAAGATACGCGCGCTGACCGGCAAAGACCCGTGGAACTTCAAGGACGCCTTCGAGCTCTGGGCCGCCTTCGTGCTGAAGAACATCAGCGAGGAAGAAAAAAGCTGAAGGCCGCGCCCGCGCTCTGGCAGGCAGCCGCATAGAAAATTACGAAACGCCGCGCTCGTTACGGAGGCGGCGTTTTTTCGTGTGCGCGTCCGCGCCTCTGCCGCGCGTCGCTGAACGGAGGCGCGCTCGTGAAGCCGTCGGAGGCGCGCCGTTTTGCGGCGCGCGGCGCAAATCATGGAAACTTTCAAGACTTCGGAGGAAATCGTCTAATCGATGCGAAGGGCGCGAATCTGCGGAAGCGCGGACGAATCATCGCAGCCGGGCAAAACAGGCGGACAGCCCGGACATTCTGCGCCGCCGGCTTCCGCTGCGCTCGAATGCCCAATGCCGGGCGTCGCGCAGGGTCACTATGCCAATACTGCACACATATACGACCCCGCCGTCAATTCTCCGGGCGCGGCACAGCCATGCTCCGCGTCGATGATTTTACGCGCGTCCCGCGCGTTTGACCTGCCCTTGCGCTGTGTATATAATTACACGATGTATGAGAAAATTCTTCGTATGAAGGAGAGATATAGATGCCGTACGATTTTGCCTCCATCGAGCCGAAATGGCAGAAAGAGTGGGCCGACTCGAAAATCTTCGAGGTTGAGGCCGACCCGTCGAAGGAGAAATTTTACTGCCTCGAAATGTTCCCCTATCCGAGCGGCGCGCTCCACATGGGCCACCTGCGCAACTACACGATAGGCGACCTGATGGCGCGCTTCCAGCGCATGAACGGGAAGAACGTCCTCTACCCGATGGGCTTCGACTCTTTCGGAATGCCGGCCGAGAACGCGGCGATAAAGCACAAGACCGCGCCGTCCGACTGGACGTGGAGCAACATAGAGCACATGACGCAGCAGCTCAAGCACGCGGGCTACAGCTACGACTGGAGACGCCGCGTCGAGACCTGCAGCGAGAGATACTACCGCTGGAACCAGTGGCTCTTCCTCCAGTTCTATAAGAAGGGGCTCGTCTACCGCAAGCACGCGCCCGTCAACTGGTGCGAGAAGTGCCAGACGGTGCTCGCGAACGAGCAGGTCGTCGGCGACGGCGTCTGCTGGAGATGCGGCACGCCCGTCACGAAGCGCGGCCTCGACCAGTGGTTCATCCGCATCACGGACTACGCGCAGGAGCTCGTTGACTGCCTCGACGAGCTGACCGGCTGGCCGGAGCGCGTCGTCACGATGCAGCGCAACTGGATAGGCCGCTCGGAAGGCGTCCACTTCGAAATGGAGATAGCGGACACGGAGCTGAAGCTTGAAGCCTTCACGACGCGCATCGACACGATTTTCGGCGTCACCTTCGTCGCGATGGCGGCGGAGCATCCCTACGTCGAGGAGTTCGCAAAGCGCCTCGGCGGCAAGAAGGCCGAGGAGATGCTCGACTTCGCGAAGCGCATGTCGAACCGCAGCGCGATCGAGCGCACCGCGGTCGGCACGGACAAGCAGGGCATGGACACCGGCTTCTCTGCGATAAACCCAATCACCGGCGAGAGAGTCCCCATCTGGATAGCCGACTATATCCTCACCGACTACGGCACGGGCGCGATCATGGGCGTCCCCGCGCACGACCAGCGCGACTTCGACTTCGCGCGCAAATACAACATCCCGGTCATCACCGTCGTCCGCCCCGCCGACGGCGAAGCGCCCGACGGAGCTACGATGCCCGCCGCGGTGGCCGCCGACGGCGTCGCCTGCAACTCCGGCTTCCTCGACGGGCTTCCGACGCCCGAGGCCATCAAGAAGGCCGCCGACTGGTTTGAGGAGCACGGCAAGGGCAAGCGCGAGGTGCAGTTCCGCCTGCGCGACTGGCTCATTTCGCGCCAGCGCTACTGGGGTACGCCGATACCGATGGTCTACTGCGACCACTGCGGCATAGTCCCCGTCCCCGAGGACCAGCTTCCCGTCAAGCTCCCGCTCGACATCGAGATGCCGGCGAACGGCGGCAACCCGCTCGCGCTGCGTCCCGACTGGTATGAGACCACCTGCCCCGTCTGCGGACGCCCCGCGCGCCGCGAGACGGACACGATAGACACATTCTTCTGCTCGTCGTGGTACTTCGACCGCTACACCTCGCCGTGGAGCGAGGACCAGCCCTTCGACCCGAAGGCCGCGGCCTACTGGATGCCCGTCGACCAGTACATCGGCGGCATCGAGCACGCCTGCCTGCACCTCATCTACGCCCGCTTCTTTACGAAGGTGCTCTCCGACCTCGGCCTTCTGCCGAAGGACGTGCGCGAGCCCTTCAAGCGTCTGCTGACGCAGGGCATGGTAATCAAAGACGGGGCCAAGATGTCGAAGTCTCTCGGCAACGTCGTCGACCCCGACGAAATAATCAAGAAATACGGAGCCGATACGGCGCGCCTCTTCATCCTCTTCGCGGCGCCGCCCGAGAAGGACCTCGACTGGTCCGAGCGCGGCGTCGAAGGCGCGAACAGATTCCTCGGCCGCGTCTGGCGTCTCGTCGAAGGCAGCCTCGACCAGCTCAAGGCCGCCTCGCCCGAGCGCGTAGCGATGAAGGACATAACGCTCAAGGAAGAGCGCGACATGAAGCGCGTCATACACAGCACCCTCGACCGCGTCACGAAGGACATCCGCGACGAGCGCCAGTTCAACACCGCCGTCGCGCGCCTCATGGAGCTCGCGAACGCGCTCATCGCCTACGCCCCCGCCGACGAAAAGGGCTGGAGCGTCAAGCGCGAGGGCGTCGAAACGCTGCTCTGCTGCCTCTCGCCCTTCGCGCCGCACATCACTGAGGAGCTCTGGCACATGCTCGGCAACGACAGCTTCCTCTCCGTCCACAAGTGGTTCGAGGTGGACGAAACCGCGCTCGTCGAGGACAGCGTGACGATAGTCCTCCAGATAAACGGCAAGGTGCGCGAGCAGTTCACCGTCCCAGCCGGCCTCTCGAAGGAAGACCTCCTCGCCGAGGTCATGGGCCGCGAAGAGACGAAGAAGCGCGTCGAAGGCAAGGAAATAGTCAAGACGATAGCCGTCCCAGGCAAACTCGTCAACATAGTGGTGAAGGGCTGATGCCGCAGCTCCTCCTGATAGCCGCGTCGGGAACGGCCCAGAGACGGCTGCTGGAGGAGACCGCGGCAGCGCTTGAAAAAGAAGGATACACGGCCGCCGGAAAGCAGGAGGGAGGGGAGTGGAACTCCCTTCTCTCCGACAATATGACCGGCGGCCTTTTTGACGAAAAACGCTTCGTCGTCGTGGAATCGGCCTTCACGATGGGGCCGTTCCCCGAAAAGCTCGCCTCCGTCGTAGAGCCTCAGTCCGACGTGATACTCCTGCTCGTCTACGAAAGCGACGCAAAGGCGCAGCCCTCTAAATTTATTCCGAAAGACGTTCTATCGAAATGCCGCGTCGTCAAGCCCGTTGAATTTCCGCGCTGGCCGCGCGAACGTCAGGCGTGGGTGACGCGCCTCGCGGGAGAGCTCGAAGCGCCGCTCACGGCGCAGGGCGCGGCCATGATCGTCGAGCTCCTCGACGACCCCGAAGAAATCCGCGCTCAGCTCAAAAGCCTGAAGCTGCTGAAAAAAAACGGCGCGATAGACGCCGCCGACGTGCGGCAGATGTGCCTCGACGACGGCAGCCGCAACCTCCTGCGCCTGCTCGACGGCCTCTGCACAGGCGACGCCGTGGGCGTGGTGAAAAGCCTGCGCGCGATGTCCTCGTCCGCCGACCTCATCCCATCCATAACCCCGATACACAACAGAATGCGCCTAGCATGGTATGCAAGCCTCGGAAACGATGGGGCCGCGATAGGACGCGCGCTCGGCGCGAAGGACTACGCCTGGCGCATGGCCTCCCAGGCCGCGCGCCGCTACGGCCGCGCCGCGCTGACGGACTTCATCTCCGACCTCCTGCGCATCAGCATCGAAGAAAGAAGCGGCCGCGGCGCAGGCTGGAACGGCCTCGAAACCGCCGTCATAAAGCTGCTCGCGCGCGGGTAGAGGCACGTTTTAGCGCCTCTTAGCAAAGTTCTAGTGCATGATTATCGAATTTGCTTTATGAACGCAGAGCATAACCCGCCGCATTTCCATGTCCAATATGGGGAATACGCCGCGGCTATCGAGATAGATTCATTGGAAATTTGTGACGGTTCGCTGCCGAACAGAGCTTACCAGTTAGCCGTCGAATGGGCGAGACAGCATCAAGACGAACTTCGCAGAATATGGGAGACGCAGGAATTTATACAGCTGCCGCCGCTCGAATAATCGTGCGGCCTTTCTTTAGGAGGTGCAGTCAGATGTTTCATAAAGTAGCGACGATACAGCCGGAAAAAGATTATAAGCTGCTGGTCGGCTTTGTCAGCGGAGAAAAGAAGATATATGACGTGAAGCCGCTTTTTAACAAATGGGCGGCGTTCCGTGCCTTAGCCTCCACGAATGGACTGTTTGAAGCCGTGCGCGTTGATGTGGGCGGCTACGGTATCGTATGGAACGACGATATAGATTTATCGTGCAATGAACTGTACGAGAACGGACAGCCGGCATGACTACGTCCGAGGGCGGCGCGATACAGCGTAGAACATCTGATGAACAAGCCGACGGTGGCGGCGTTGTTGCGCTCGTCAACGAGATGATAAAAATCCGAAAGGAATTGGGCATCTCTCAGCGGAAGCTAGAGGCGAGATGGCGGGCGTCAAACAATCTGTCATTGCGCGTCTGGAAACAGGCAAAACATCGCCGACGCTCAGCACAATGATGAAGCTGTTGTGCGCGATGGGAAAGACGCTTTACATGGTTGATTCCCCGTCCTCGTGCGCAGCGGCAGAATTGCACCGATAGGCTGCCGTCTGCCAGCCGATTTTTTGTACAAATCCGCGCGCCGTCATGGATTGCTGACGGCGCGCGGATTTGTTAGTCGTTTTCGACGATATATTCGTATGCGACGTTGCCGCGCTCGTACTCGCAGTGTCCCACCGGGCACTCGCGGAAGCCGGCTTTCTTGAAAATATGCAGCGCGGGGCCGAGCTTGTCGTTCGAGACGAGGAAGAGCCGCTTCGCCCCGCGCTCTATCGCGTAATCCCTGCATTTCGCAAAGACGGCGTAGCCCGCGCCCGTTCCCGTGTACTGGCCCGCCGCGCCCATCTTGCACATCTCCCATTCTCCGCCGCCAGTGGGCTTCGCCATGCACGCCGCGAGCACCTTTTCGTCCTCGACGGCGAAGAATATCATAGCGCCCTCCGCGATGAGCTCGTCTATATGCTCGAAGGTCTCGACGTCGTCGGGCTCGATTTTTCCGAAAAGCTTGGTTATCCACTCGGTGTTGAGGTCGATGAAAGCCTGCCTGTATTTGTCCTCGAATTTTACGATTTTCATGGCGCGCCCTCCGTGCCGTGGTCTTTCGTCCGCCTTAAAAATAAAACTTTTGATACAAAAAAAGACGCTTACGCAAAACGTAAACGTCTTAATTCTTAAAAGGTGGTGGGCCCATCAGGAATCGAACCTGAAACCATCCGGTTATGAGCCGGGAGCTCTAACCAATTGAGCTATGGGCCCTCCTATGTGTCCCGCTAGAAAACCTCTATCGCCGACACCGGGCAGCTGTCCGCGGCCTCTTTCGTCAGGGGAGTTACATCCTGAGAGATCACGAGGCTCTTGCCCTCTATTTCGTCCAGCTTAAAGTTTTGCGGACAAAGTTCGGCGCACACGCCACACCCGATGCAATCGTCAAGGTTTACCTTAATGCTCATGGCGGAGTCACCTTCCTTCCACAAGAGGGAATTCTACGACATTTTTCCCAAAACGTCAAATACTTTTTGTATTTTCGCGAAAAACCTTAGCGCGCGTCCTCCGGTGTGACGGTCAGCCGCTGTTCGCCGCCAGCGTCGTGGCGCAGCGTCAGCAGCGAGCGGTACTCCGGCACGGCCTTTTCTTTCGGCTCGTCGTAGGCGATGAAGACGCCTATGCCGGCGACCTCGGCGTCGAACTGTTTCGCCATGAGCAGCATGCCCGACGCGGTGCTTCCGCCGCGCATGAAGTCGTCTATTATCAGCACGCGGCCGCCGCGTTTCATCTGGCGCGTGCCTATGTACATCGTCTTTACGTCGCCGCTTGCGGTCGGGTAGTGGACGCCGACGGCCGCGCCGTCGCTCGGACGGTTGCGGAAGCGGCAGACGGCGAGCGGGACGCCGAGCGCGTAGGCCGCGAACATCGCTATCGGGATGCCCTTGACCTCCGAGGTCATCACGACGTCGGGCTCGGTCTCCGTGAAGAGCGACGCCATGCAGTAGCCGAGCAGTATCGCGGATTCGGGGTTGAATATGAGGTCGCTGTAGTAGATAAGGCCGCCCGGCAGATTTCTCTCAGGGTCGGCGAGCTTTTCGGCGATTTCCGTGAGGAACGCGCGGCGGTATTCCGGCGTGCAGACGGGGATGAAGCGCGCACCGCCGCTGCGGCCGCGGTCGACCATCATCTGTCCGAAGCCCTCGGCCTCCATCGCGGAGTTTATCACCTCGACGTCGTCGCTTATGACGGTCTTTGAAACGTTGAATTTAGTCGCAAGGTCCGTCAGCGATACGAGCTTCGACGGACACATCATGAATTTCGCGGCGAGCCTGACGAGCCGCTCAGTCCTCTGGCCTCTCATTGCAATCACTCCACTGTATATGTTTTCAGCACCCAGTCCATGCTTTCGAAGGCCCGCGCCGCCTCCGCGGCCTCTTCCGCGCCCGCGTAGAGCGCGAAGAAGGCGCTGCCGCTTCCGCAGAGCCCCCAGCCGCGCGCGCCGGTCGTCTCCGCCGTTCTTTCTGCGGCGGCGTATTCGGCGTGCTCCGCCGCCGAGATCTCGTAGAAGTCGTTCGGCATCAGCCCAGCGCGTTCTCCGCGCGCGAGAGCATCTACGAGGCGCATGTCCGCCGCAGTCTCGACGTTCCGGCGCTCTCCGCGCGCTTCGCGCAGCGCGTCGAGCTTCGCGTAGGCCTCCTTCGTCCCGGAGCTCCATTCGGGGAATACGAGAAGCCACCGTAGGTCGAAGGGCGGCGCGAAGGGCGTCATCTTTTCGCCGACGCCGCGCGCCTCGGCCATGACGTGGTCCGAAGCGAGGAAAGCGACGTCGGCCCCGAGGTGCGCCGTTTCTTCGGCGCTCAGCCTCGCGCCGTATTTCGCGGCGAGCAGCTTCAGCATCGCGCCGGCGTTGCCGCTGCCCGCGCCTATGCCGCTGCCCGCGGGGAAAAATTTCTCCAGCTCGACGTCGAGCGGCGGTATCTCCGCGCGTTTCCGGGCGGCGGCGAGGGCCTTCGTAACGAGATTTTCTCCCTCGATTTTCATTCCCTCAATGTTAAGAGAATCTCCTATAATTTCATCGTATTTCGGACGAATTGTCAACCTCTCTGTCGCCGTTTTCTGCCAGAAGAGCGAGTAAATTTCATGATAGCCGTTCGGAAGCTTTGAGAACACTCTCAATATAAGATTTATTTTTATCGGGCACCGTATTACGTCCGCCATGCGCGCGTCCGCCTTTCGTATGGGAATATCAAAAAGCCCCGGCGCTTGAGCCGGGGCTTCGTTCGGGCAAAGAAGCTCAGAAAAGATTTTCTCCGCTTGGTTCCAACTGCAGCTCCACCTCTTTGGTAAGAAGGTCCGAGTAGCTGAACGAGACTGTGCTTTGCTGGGACTCTATGAATACCGTGAACAGGCTAGGATATGTCTCCTGGATTACGCCGGAGCGTTCCTCTATCTTGCGCCTTCCGTTCGTCGCACGGTATGAGATCCTTGACCCTTTGTGGAGAGATATTATCTCGCGGATTGATTCTATCGTATTGGGCACACAAATCACCTCCACAATGACCTTTACAGATTGTACATCAAAATGTGTAAATGTGCAACTTATTTTGAACCAGAGGTCGTTTTGTGGCGTGTGCCGCAACTTGTTATTTTTTCATCAGTATCCGCTTGTCTCCGACCCTCCGCGTCACGCCCTTGCTGTCGAAGTATTCGAGCAGCGGAAGCGCGTACTTTCTGCTGCTGCCCGTCGCGTCGCGCACGGCGGCGAGCGTTATGTCTCCCTCTATCGAAGAAATTTTATCCATGAAGGCCGCCTCTATCTCCGGGAAGAGAAGGAAGCCGCCCGTCACTATCGCGACGCCCTTGCGCTCGCGCAGGTAGGAGATTATGCGTTTCATCTGTTCGGGCGAATAGCCGAGCGCATCCTGCGCTTCGTCGAGCGTCGGCATCGAGAAGTCCTTCTTGAGCGCGAAGCTTCTGAGCGCCGCAACGTCGGAGGCGAAGGCGTCCTCGTCGAATGGCTCGAACTCCGGCAGCGCCGCGCGGTCGTCCTCGAATTTTATAATCTCGCGCTTCGCGAGCAGAGCGAGCAGCTCGCGCGCGAATTTCGCGTCGCCGTTCGCTATCGCCTTCGCGCATTCGTCGCAGGGCATTCCCTTGCGCTCCGGGTGCTCCTTGTGGAATTTTTCGAGCGCGAGGCGCAGCGTGTCGGCGAGCTCTTTGAGCTTGTCGCCGGAGATCAGCGTCGCGTCAGCGCCGCGCGCTATGCCTATCTCGCCCTTCGCCTCGCACGAGGATATCGCGCGCATCAGTTCCGTCACGGTTATCTCGTTCATGCGCGCCGCCTCCGCGGCCGTGATGATTTCGCGGTAGTCGATGAGCGCGAGGATGCGCTCCTTGAGCGGCGGCTCCGCGGCGAGCGTGTCGAGGAATTTTATCAGCGCCGTCTTTTCGTGCTTGCTCTTCGGACGCTCGCCCGCTGGCATCAGTATCTGTCCGCCCGCCACCGTTACGAGCGGACTGTAGGTGCGCAGGATGAAGCAGCTCTTCATGGAGGTGACGACTGGCTCTTCCGTTATCAGCTGCGCCGCCGCAGTTTCGCCGGGGCGTATGAGCTCTTTGTCGAGCAGCGAGATGCGCGCGAGCGTGTCCGCCGTGCCCACGTGCAGGCGGAGCCGCTGCCAGTGCTTTACCGGCTCCGCGTCCTTGAGCAGCTCTATGCGCGCGTCGAGGCAGCACGACGGCGTGAAGCAGTCCTTCGCGGCCACGACGTCGCCGCGGTGTACCTCTTCGAGCGAAATTCCCGCTAGGTTCGCCGCCGTGCGCTGGCCCGCCGTCGCGACCTGCACCGGCGTGCTGTGTACCTGGAGCGAGCGGATTTTCGAGACGTGGCCCGCTGGCAGTATCTCGACCTCGTCGCCCTCGTGTATCTCGCCGTTTATCGCCGTTCCCGTGACGACCGTGCCGAAGCCCGAAATGTGGAAGGCGCGGTCGACGGGGAGGAAGAAGGCGCCTTTGCGGCTCTTGCCCTCGGAGGTCTCCGTCATCTTCTGAAGCTCGGCCTTCAGCGCGTCGATGCCCGCGCCCGTGACGGCGGAGGCGGGGACGATGGGCTTGTCCTCGAGGAAGGTCCCCGCGAGCAGCGTGCGCGCGTCGTCTATCGCCATCTCGAGCATCTCTTCGTCCACGAGGTCTATCTTGTTGACTACCGTGAGGCCGGCCTTGATGCCGAGCAGCGAGAGTATCGCGAGGTGCTCGCGCGTCTGCGGCATTACGCCGTCGTCGGCCGCTATGACGAGCATGACCGCGTCGATGCCCGCGGCTCCCGCGACCATCTGGCGGATGAATTTCTCGTGTCCCGGCACGTCGACGATGCTGACCGTCTTGCCCGACGGCAGCGTGAAGGGCGCGAAGCCGAGCTCTATCGTCATGCCGCGCTTCTTTTCCTCGGAGAGGCGGTCACAGTCGACGCCGGTCAGACGCTTGACGAGCGTCGTCTTGCCGTGGTCGATGTGGCCCGCCGTGCCTATTACGAACGGATATTCGGAGAAAGCCATAACTATATTTTCCTTTCGCGCGCGGGCGGCAGTATGTCCGCGAGCGCCTCAAGTATCCATTTTTCGTCGCCGGGGCGCACTGTGCGCATGTGGAAGAGCACTCTGTCTTCGCCCGCGCCCGTTATGACGGGGTGCGCGCAGAGGCGCAGCCGCTCGGCGAGCTTGCCCGCGCTGCCCATCTCGGGCAGCCGCAGCGCGACGGCCCAGCCGCGCAGCACCGACTGCGGGAAGGAGCCGCCGCCGACGGTGTCCTCGACGGGGACCGGCTCGATATATACGCGCTGTATCCTCGTGTTTTTGAAGAAGGCTTTGAGCCTGCGCGCGAAGCGCTGCGCCGCGGCGCGGAGCTCCTCTTCGGGCTTGAATATCATTTCTATCGTCGGGATGTCGTTGTGCCTGCCGCGCAGGTAGAGGCGCAGCGTCGCCTCGAAGGCCGCGAGCGTCATCTTGTCGACGCGCAGCGCGCGAAGCAGCTGGTGTTTCTTCAATTTTGCGATGAGTTCTTTCTTGCCGACGATGCCGCCTATCTGCGGGCCGCCGAGCAGCTTGTCGCCCGAGAAGGTGACGAGGTCGCAGCCGGCCTTGAGCGACTGCGCGACGGTCGGGTCGTTCTCGCTCGAAAGGCCCGCCGCCGAAAGGTCGATTAGCATTCCGCTGCCCAGGTCCTCCATGAAGATGAGGCCGCGGCTGTGCGCGAGAGATGCCAGCTCCTCGCGCGGCACGGCGGAGTGGAAGCCCGTGACGCGGTAGTTCGAGGGGTGAATCTTGAGCAGCATCGCGCATTCTTCCGTTATCGCGGCCTCGTAGTCGCGCAGGTGCGTGCGGTTCGTCGTGCCGACCTCGACCATCTTCGTGCCCGAGAGCGCCATGATATCCGGTATGCGGAAGGAGCCGCCTATCTCGACGAGCTCTCCGCGCGAGACGACGGACTCCTTGTCCTTCGCGAGCGCCGAGAGCGCGAGGACGACCGCCGCGGCGTTGTTGTTGACCGCGAGCGCCGCCTCCGCGCCGGTGAGGCGGCATAGAAGCCATTCTACGTGGTCGTTGCGCTGGCCGCGCTCGCCGCGGTCGAGCGAGTATTCGAGCGTGTTGTAAGCGCCCGCGACTTCGTTGACCGCTTCGACCGCCTCTTTCGCGAGCAGCGAACGGCCGAGGTTCGTGTGTATCACGACGCCGGTCGCGTTGACGACGCGGCGCAGGCTGTGCTGCGCGCGGCGCGCGAGCAGGCGGCGCGCGTCGGCTGCGATTGTGTTCGCGTCGAAGGCCGTGTCGCGGTTCTTGATTATCTTCGCGCGCTGGGCCGCGAGCAGGTCGGAGAGCAGCGCCTTCACCGTCTCACGTCCGAGCCGCTCCTCAAATTCCGCTATCCACGGAAGCGCGAGCAGCTTGTCCATCGACGGGATGTTTCTCATTATTTTCTGTATCTCTGCGTCCAAGGGAACTCCTCCCTCAATTTATGTTCTTTACGTATTGTATATGAAATTTTTGAAAATGCGGGGCGGGCGGCGCAATTTTGTGCGCGTACCCTAGCCATGCAGTCCACACCCCGCGCGCGCCTACCGTGGACTGAGAGGCTGTAGGCCGCGAGACCTACTGCACGTGCTGCAAGGGCAAGCGTAACCCTTGCAATAGGCGCAAGGGGCGGCGTATGCGCGCGTTATACGAGCTCTTCCCAGATCAGGTTCGCGACGCGCATTCCGCTCTTCGTGAGGCGGATGCCGCGTTCGTCGGATTCGTATAGATTTTTCGGAAAGCCGCCCATTATGCGCTCGACGCGCGAAAGCGCGGCCGCGCCGTATTCTCGCGCGAACTCCGCGCGCTCTATGCCCGCGGCTGTGCGCAGCGAGAGCACAGCCGCTTCGCGCCCGCGCGCCTCCGCGTCGAGCCTCTCGCTCTCGCGTATGGGCAGGCGGCCCTCGTCGAGCGCCGCGGCGTATTCGCGCAGAAGGCCGTAATTTTTCATGCGCGCGCCGTTTATGTAGCTCGCCGCCCCGGGGCCGATTCCGAGGTATTCGCCCTCGCGCCAGTAATTTAGGTTGTGGCGGCTCTCGCGTCCAGCGCGCGCGAAGTTCGCTATCTCATACTGCTCGTAGCCGTGACGCGGCAAATACCACTGCGCCCAGCGGTACTGCGCGTAGCCGTCGGGCAGTACCTCGCGCGGGAGATTTTCCCACGGCGTGCCCTCTTCGAGCGAGAGCTGGTAGAGCGATATGTGCGAAAGCCCGCAGCGCACCGCCTCGCGCAGCGTGCGCGCCCAGTTTTCGAGGCTCTGGTGCGGAAGTCCGAAGATGAAGTCCGCGTTGACCGCGAAGCCCGCCGCGAGCGCCGCGGAGAGCGCCTCGTGCGCCTGCGCAGCGCCGTGCAGGCGGCCCATCATTTCAAGCTCCGCGCCGTCGAAGCTCTGGACGCCGACGCTGACGCGCGTCACGCGCCATTCGCGCCACGCGAGCAGGTGCTCGGCACGCAGCGAGTTCGGGTTCGCCTCGACGGTCACTTCCGCCTCCGGCGCGAAGTCGAAGAACTCTTCGAGCGTTTCAATCAGCTCGTCCCACGCGAGCGGCGGGAGCGCGGTCGGCGTGCCGCCGCCTATGTAGCAGGTGCCGAGCGTAAGTTTGCCCAGCTCCGCGCGGCGCAGGGCGAGCTCTTTTTTCAGCGACGCGAGGTAAAGCTCGAAGTCTCCCGCCCGCGGCGGCGCGCTCTCGAAGGCGCAGTAGTTGCACTTGCGCTCGCAGAAGGGCACGTGAACGTAGAGTGAGCGGCACGAAGCGGCGCGCGCGCCGGAAAAAAGGCCGCCGTCATTGCGCGCGGCGGCTTTCTGCGAATTATCGTCAGTCTGGGTAAATTTATTTGTCATCGGCCTTCGTGACGTCCATGAAGGCGAGGAAGGCCTCCTGCGGAATCGAGACGCGCCCGACCTGCTTCATGCGCTTCTTGCCTTCCTTCTGCTTTTCGAGCAGTTTGCGCTTTCGCGTCACGTCGCCGCCGTAGCATTTCGCGAGAACGTCCTTGCGCACGGCCTTTATGTTCATGCGCACGATGACCTTCTTGCCGACGGCGGCCTGCACCGGCACCTCGAAGAGCTGGCGCGGGATAAGTTCCTTGAGCTTGCCGACGACGGCGTGGCCTCTGTGGTAGGCCTGGTCGGCGTGGCAGATGAAGGAGAAGGCGTCGACCGGCTCTTCCTGGAGCAGGACGTCGACCTTCACGAGGTTAGCGGCGCGGAAGCCGATGTGCTCGTAGTCGAGCGAAGCGTAGCCGCGCGTGCAGGATTTCAGCCTGTCGTGGAAGTCGAGGATGAACTCCGCGAGCGGCATGTCGTAGGTGAGGCGCACGCGCTCCGGCGTGATGTAGTCCATGCCCACGTAGGTGCCGCGCTTCTCCTGACAGAGCTGCATCGCCGCGCCGACGAACTGCTCGGGCATGAATATCGAGAGCTTTATGTACGGCTCGCGAATCTCCTCGATGCGGCCCGGGTCGGGGAAGTCGGAGGGACGGTGCGCCTCTATGACCTCGCCGTTCGTCAGCACTATCTGGTAGACGACGTTAGGCGCGGTCGCCACGAGGTCGACGCCGAACTCGCGGTTGAGCCGTTCCTTCGCAATCTCCATGTGCAGCAGGCCGAGGAAGCCGCAGCGGAAGCCGAAGCCCAAGGCCGCGGAGTTCTCCGGCTCGAAGCTTATCGCCGAGTCGTTGATCTGTAATTTTTCGAGCGCCTCGCGCAGCTGGTTGATGTCCTCGCGCTCGACGGGGTAGAAGCCGCAGAAGACGACGGGCTTCACCTTCTTGTATCCCGCGAGCGGCTCGGCGGCGGGGGAGGCGGCGTCCGTTATAGTGTCTCCGACGTGCGCCTCGTCTATCGTCTTTATGCTCGCGCAGATGAAGCCGACCTCGCCGGGGCCGAGGCTGTCGACCTTCACCATGTCCGGCTTGAATACGCCCACCTCGTCGAGCTGGTACGTCTGGCCCGTCGCCATGAAGCGGACTGTCTTTCCCGCCTCGAGCGTGCCGTTGACGACGCGCACGTAGCAGATGACGCCCTTGTAGTTGTCGTAGACGGAGTCGAAAATCAGCGCCTGAAGCGGCGCGTCCGCGTCGCCCGAAGGCGCTGGGATGTCGCGCACGATGCGTTCGAGCAGCTCCGGCACGCCCTCGCCCGTCTTCGCCGAAATCATCACGGCGTCGTCGGCGTTGATGCCGATGATGTCCTCGAGCTCCTTTTTGACCTGGTCGGGGTGCGACGACGGGAGGTCTATCTTGTTGAGCACCGGCACGAGCTCGAGGTCGAGGTCCGCCGCGAGGTAGCTGTTGGCCACCGTCTGAGCCTCGACGCCCTGCGAGGCGTCGACGACGAGCACCGCGCCCTCGCAGGCCGCGAGCGAGCGCGAGACCTCGTAGGAGAAGTCGACGTGGCCCGGCGTGTCGATGAGGTTCAGCACGTAGGTGCGCCCGTCGTGCGCCTTGTAGTTCATGCGCACGGGGACGGATTTTATCGTTATGCCGCGCTCGCGCTCGAGGTCTAGCATGTCGAGCAGCTGCGCCTTCATGTTGCGCTTGTCTACCGTGCCCGTCGCTTCGAGCAGACGGTCTGCGAGCGTCGACTTGCCGTGGTCGACGTGGGCGATGATGCTGAAATTTCTGAGATTCTCCAGTTTCATAAAAATTCTTCACTCCCTGCAAATCCACACTGTATTTTATCCGATAAGGCGAGTTTGCGGCAATGATAAATTTCGCGCGCGCATGATAAAATAAAAAGAGCGCGCCTCGCGGCGGCGAAAAAATTTTCTCTCGAAGGCGTTGGACGAATGGCGGAAAAAAGACGCTTCATAAACAACACGGACATTGGACAAAATTTTCTCATAGACGAATCGGTCGTCGCCTACACGGTGAAGCGCGCCGCGGTGACGCCCGACGACGTGATTCTCGAAATCGGCCCGGGCGGCGGCATCCTGACGCGCGGCCTGCTCTCTGCCGGGCCTCGCGCGCTCTGCGCCGTCGAGGTGGACGAGCGGCTGCGCGAAGGCCTTGAGGCCCTCGCCTCGCGCGACGGGCGGCTGCGCCTCTTCTGGGGCGACGCCGTGCGCTTCGACTACCGCGCCGAACTGCCGGAAACTCCGACGAAGATAGTCGCGAACCTCCCGTACCACATCACGACGCCGATTCTGTGGACTTTCCTCGAAAAGCTCATCCCCGCGGGCGTCGGCTACATGCTGCTGATGGTGCAGCTCGAGTCCGCCGAGCGCATAGCGTCGCCCGAGCGTTCGCGCGCGCGCTCGCCGCTCGGCGTCACCGTCGAGGCGATGGGCGGCGCGGAAATTCTGCGCAAGGTCCCGCCGCAGGCCTTCCGCCCGCAGCCGCGCGTCAACTCCGCGCTCATAGAGATAAAGATAGAAAAGAACCGCGGGCTCGCTAACGACCGCACGTGGCGCGCGCTGCTCGCGCGCTCCTTCACGCAGCGGCGCAAGACGCTCGTCAACAACTGGACGGCGGGCTACGCGGACATCGACCGCGAACGCGCGCTCGCAATTCTCGACGCGCACGGCCTTTCCGCGACGGCGCGCGCCGAGGAGCTCCCGCTTGAAAAATGGTTCGAGCTCGCAAAAGAGCCGGACTTTCAGATAAAAGAAAAAGGCGGTGTCCGCAATGTGGTGGAACCTTAACGAGGTGATCGTCGCGCAGAACGGCGGCCTCCCGATAGACTGGGCGGCGCTCTCGCCCACGGGCAAGGTAATCGTCGAAATAGGCTTCGGCAACGGCGAGTTCCTCGAATTCCTCGGGCGCTCGAACCCGGACAAGCTCGTCGTCGGCGTCGAAGTCTCGCAGTGGTGCGCCGCGAAGGGCGCGAGGCGCGTCCTCGCCGCGGGGCTTGCGAACGTGCGCATCATGCACGGCGACGCGCGCTTTCTCCTGCGCCGCTGCTTCGCGCCCGAAAGCGTCGAAAAAGTCTACATGAACTTCCCCTGCCCGTGGCCCAAGGCGCGCCACGCGCAGCGCCGCGTCACAGTGCCGGCCTTCGCGGGGCTCATAAACTACCTGCTCGTCCCGGGCGGCAGCTTCGAGCTCGCGACCGACGTCGACTGGTACGCGGAGGAGACGGCGGAGGTCTTCTCGACCTGCGCGGCCTTCCGCGCAGACGCGGTCGTAAAAAATCCCGAGCGCCCCTACGTCACGAAATACGAAAGAAAATGGAAAGCTATGGACAAGGACACGTGGCTGCTCGTCGTACACAAGGACGGCAGACTCGAACAAAGGCCGGAACAAGAGGAGGAATGGCCGATGGAATGCGAAGCGGAAACTAAAAAAAGCGTGAAGGATGTGCTCGCCGCGCTGCGCGGCGCGGAGGGCGCGGGCGTCGGCGGCAAAGGCCACTGGGTCTTCCGCGAGGCCTTCCTCTCCGACGATGGCGTCGGCCTGCTGCTCGTAATAACGGCGGACGAAGGATTCGAACAGCACTTCTATCTCAAAGTCCTGCCGCACCACCGCGGCGTCACGATAAAGGTCGACTCCGTAGGCCACCCCTACCGCACGCCAGCGATGCGCGCCGCGCTGCTCAAGGCGCTCGCCGAAGCGCAGAACTGACGCGCACGTAAAATTACGAAAACAGCCCAAGCGTCGCCGTCCTTTCACCGAAGGGCGGCGCTTTCTCATATTTTGCGCCGCGCGGCAGGGCTTCGCCTATATACAGCGCGGCGCTCCGCCGTTATACTTTTCGCATCAACAGCCGCGGAGGGATGGCATTGAAGGAAATGAGGCCCACGTCCGGCAAAGTTCTGCTGGCGCTCTTCAACATACTCGGCAACATACACGGGAAGAGCTTTCTCGACCTCTTCTCGGGCAGCGGGCGCGTCGCCGCGACGGCGCGGCTCAAGGGAGCGTCCCCCGTCGTCCTCGTCGAAAGCGACCGCAAACGCCACGCCGCCATTGTTAAGAGCGCGCCCGACGGAGTAAAATGTCTCTGCGCAGACGTGCGCCGCGCCGTGCCGCGGCTCGCGAAGAGCGGCGAGCGCTTCGACGTGATATTCTCCGACCCGCCCTACAATCTGGGCTGGGGCGAAGAGTTGCCCGCGCTCATAGCCGCGAACGAAAGCATCCTCGCGCAGGGCGGCGTATGGATATTCGAGCGCTCCGAAGAAGAAGAGCCCGCGCCGCTCGACGCGGAGAAATGGGAGCGCGAGGACAGAAAATACGGCGGCACAGTGCTGAGCTTCTACACCAGGAGGAACGACGAATGATCAGAGCCGTGTACCCCGGCTCGTTCGACCCGATCACGAACGGCCACATCTATATATCCGAGCGAGCGGCGGCGCTCTTCGACGAACTCATCGTCGCCGTGCTCGTCAACCCCGAAAAGCGCTCGACCTTCAGCGAGGAGGAACGCCAGATAATGGCGCGCGAGGCGCTCGTCCACCTTCCGAACGTCAAGGTCAAATACTTCAACGGCCTGCTCGTCGACTTCATGCGCCAGCAGCAGAGCCGCATAATAATCCGCGGCTTGCGCGCGCTCTCCGACTTCGAATACGAATTCCAGCTCGCGCAGATGAACCGCCAGCTCGCGCCCGAGATAGAAACCTTCTTCATCGCCACCGACGCGAAATACTCCTACCTCTCGAGCCGCGGCATCAAAGCCGCCTTCCAATTCGGCGGCGCCGTCCGCGACATGGTCCCCCCCGGCGTCTACCGCCGCCTCCGCGAACGCATCCCGCCGCGCGAGATGTAGAAAAGACAGCAAAAACGGCCCCGCTTGTTCACCGCGCGCAGGGCCGCTTTTTTATTCCTCTTTCCGTTAATTTATTACCTAAAATCCGTGATTGAGCGTCAGAGTTACCGACGTTAACTTACCAAGCATTTTAAATTCGCCGGAAACAACTTCGTCGGCGCTGACGTGTACCTTCGATCCGTCATAAGAAACCAAGTCCCATTCATTCTCATCTTTATTCATAATTTTCTTCAGCGCCAACTCGCCTTTGTAAAAAACGAGCACAATGTCGAAATTCTTGACAACCTCTTCCGGATTTATAACGGCTCTGCTCCCTTCCGGATAACCGAAAGTTTTGTTGTTGCCTCCGTATAGTTTTACTGCAAACGGAAGATTCGACGCGCTGAAATTGTGTCCGATATCGGCCTTAGGAACGCCGATGCGCGAACGTCTTTCGTAAGAGAATGAATTGGTTCTGCACGCACTTACCAGCTCCGACATGGATACAATAGGAATGCGGATACAGTCAATATCAGCAAGCAGGTGGAAAGATGACTGGTGCATGCGCCACATCTGTTCTGACGAAGCTGGGAGCACTATGCTGTCAGTTTCACCGAGTAAATAGCTGACTGTTGTGTCAAAGGTCTGCGCAATATCCAACAGAAGAGCCTTAGAGGGAGTCTTTTTGCCTCTCTCTATTTCGCTGAGGTATGACTGCGTAATGTGCAGTTTCCTGGCTACTTCGTTCTGAGTCTTTTCCCCGCGCAGCCTTCTTATTCGAGCAGCAATGATATCTTGATTTTTTTTCCTCATGTCATCACTATAGCCCATAGCAATATAGCAAAATGCCACGATAAAATGACTTAATATAGCAAATTGCATTTGGCATAATATCGCTAATAGCTATAATCAAAATGCGTTCTATTTTGCGTCAAATTATTCTGTACAGGAGGTCGTCGTCATGAAACAACTCATTAGCAGTCGAAACGTCTCAATTGTCGGAAAGTTATGCGCGGTGATGCTTTTTGTCATGTTGCTGTGTTCATCGGCATGGGCTTTATCAGAACCGTGGGACGGAACGCTTGGCACCTTGCCAACGCCAGAAGGGAATGTTTATACGATAACAACGCCCGGGCAGTTGGCAGCTGTTGCGCAAGTTATGGATAGACTGACAGATTTAACAGAGTCTCTAGCCTCTTCATCAGGCGGCTCTGCGCCAAGTGAAGAACTCGTTAGATTAAACGCCCAATACGAGCAATTCCGAGGAAAGACTTTTGTTTTAGATGATGATATAAATTTAAATAATCGTGAATGGACTCCGATAGGCACAATGATGTATCCGTTCCTCGGAAATTTCGATGGTCAGGGACATTCAGTTACGGGATTAAAAATAAGTAGGGTAAACTTAAGCTCTAATCCTTCGTTCAATATGTTCGTTTTAGGCTTATTCGGCGCTGTATCAGGCGGGGATATTAAAAATGTTGAAGTTTCTGGAGAAATTGGAGTAAACATCGTCGACACGTCTGTGTCCTATGTGCATATTGGAGGTGTTGCCGCCGATGTGACTGACGGTGACGTTATAGCGTGTGTTTCAAACGTAAAAATCACGTTCGGAGCATACGAAGATGCTGCATCAAGTGCAGCTTTTGCCGTCGGTGGAGTAAGCGCTTCCGTTACAAAAATTGACGAGGCAGCCTCAATATATAAATGCTTAAACAATGGAAACATTACATGCACTAGCGAGTATGAATTTATCGAAGTTGGCGGTATTGTCGCGACAACTAACTGCAATATGGATAGCTGCAAGAATGTCGGTAATATGAACGTTGTTCGAGTCAATTCTGAAGAAGGCAACATATATTATGAAGGATTAGTTGGCGGCGTTGTCGCCTCAACTGTCGATAATACAGTATCAAGATGTATCAATCGGGGAATTATAGAATTTGATATGTCGAACTCTTATGTCGGAGGTGTTACTGGATACTTTGGTAACAGTACACTGATTGGCTGTGAGAATTATGGAGATATTACGGAAAGCAGTAATTCTCCGACAAGTGAGAGCAACAGGGTCGGCGGGATTGCTGGTACAAGCAGTTTCTGGAGTAAAGCAGCTGGGAACTGGGTAGATTGGAATGACATTAACGTGATAAATGCCTGCGTTAACGAAGGGGATGTCACAGTCAATGCCGGACAAATGGTCGGCGGAATTACGTCGTCATTAGATGGAAGATTAGACGGCAGCGTTATCAAGAACTGTGTCAATCGTGACAACATAAGCAATATCTATGTCGGAGGGTGGTCTCAAGTTGGCGGAATAGCTGGATATAGCAGCGAGCCAGTCATAAACTGCGTCAATCTAGGTGATGTATATGGAAATTACTATGTCGCGGGTATAGTTGGGTGTATTTTGGACACTGAGGTTTCTGTTTCTAACTGTACTGCGATATGTGATGTAGTGGCATCAAAAGGCAGTCAATATAATTGGGTTGGAGGAATAGTAGGTACCACATCTGGTTCAGAAAATGCGTTAGTCGAGAATAGTGTTTACTGCGGACAGTTGGCCGGAGTCATTAGAGGGGCTATTATTGGGGAAGGCGTGTATTATAGTAAATATAGCGATGACAGTTTGACTATAAGTGACTGTGCATGGGTGATGACTGTCGGTAACGACATGGGCGCTTACGGGGAAAATCCTGATTCTTTTGAAGAAAATATCACTACAGTTATCAATTCTGCACAAGTAGATAAACTCGAAGACGCTCCAAACGTAAGTGTCTACGTCAAGGGCTATACGCAGATGTTCAGCGTTGGAGATGAGAACACATTCGAAGCAGTAGTTTATCCCAACGACAACGGAGCCATTGAGTATCAGTGGACATCGGAGGATAACAATATATTCAGTATTTCGGATAGCGGAAATAAAACAGTGTCTTCGCAAGCAATTTCTACAGGGAACACCTCTTTTACGCTGCGTTTTGGTGAGAGCGGTATGGAGCAAACCGCTTTCCAGTTCCCGATAACGGTCAGTGATTGGGACAACGGCGCTATTATTGAACCTACGCCTACACCAACGCCAGAACCTACGCCTACCCCCGAACAGCCTTCGACCGGCGGCTCCGGCGGTGGCGGCGGCGGATGCAATGCGGGCTTCGGCTTCGGCGGTCTGCTTGCACTTGCGGGGCTTGCCGCGATTTTACGGAAAAACGGCGGACGTTAGGAAAGTTTGGTAAGTGAATGCGCGCCGCTTCGCTTTGCGGCTTCGGCGGTGCGCTTTGCGGTTTTTGACGATTTCGGGAAATTTTGATGATTTTAGGTAAGGAGTGGCTTTTCGTGTCGTTTTTGCGCAGGTTTGTTTTTCTTTTGATATTTGCGGCTGTTATGACTGTTTTGCCGTCCGCTCTTGAAGCGGCGGGGCGCGAGCGCGTTCGCGTCGCGGTTATGGATTTCCGCGACAATTCCAACGCGGCGGCTCCGGCGCGCGCGATTCAGGATATGCTGTCCGGCGAGCTGGCGAAGATTCCGGCGTTCTCTGTCGTCGAGCGCATGCATCTGGACTCTGTGGCGCAGGAGCAGCGCATGTCTGCGCAGGGGCTGACCGAGGAATCGACGAACGTCGAAATGTCGCATATCAAGGCGGCACAGTATCTTATCGCTGGCGCTATAACGCAGTACCACTATCAGGCGAGCGGCGGTGCCGTGCCGGTTCCCGTGACGTTCCTCGGCGGCGTCGCTGTGGCCTCTGAGGAGGCGCACGTCACGCTCGACGTGCGGCTTATAGACACGACGACGAGCGAGGTGGTCGCGACGCTGCGTCAGACCGGAGTGGCGAACCAGACGCAGGGCGGCATCGCCACGTCCTACGGCGGCTTCGGCACGGGCAAGGCCGGCGGCCTGCTCTCGCAGGCTACGTTTGAGGCCGTGACGAAAATCGTCTACGAGCTTCAGGAGAAGCTGCTCGGCGACAGCGGGGCGTACCGCGTGCTTTCCGCCTCGACGAAGGAGGTCATGTGCAATCTCGGAAGCGCGAACAGCAGCGTCAAGAAGGGCGACAGGTTCGTCGCATACCGCAGGGGCGAGGTCATTCGCGATTTCGACGGGACTGAGCTCGGCGTTGAGAAGAATTATCTCTGCATGTTCCAGATAACTTCGGTCGACACCGGCTATTCTACGGGGAAAATCATAAAGGGCTGCGTGCCTCGCCGCGGCGCGCTCGTCTCGCGCGCTCCGTCGAACTGGAAGGAATTGAAGTACGCGGCCGACGATTACGGCGACGTTGGCGGCTTCGATATCGACGCGGCGATGGAAGAGAAGCGCCGCGAAATGAACTGACGGGGCGGGCGATGAAGGCTTTCCGTAAATTGCCGTTGCTTCTGGCGGCGCTGGCGCTGTTTGTATGCGCGCCGTCGGGCGCGGCCTTCGCCGCCGTCATTCCGCTTGACAGCCGTATCGCGGTCGCAGTCAGCGGCGGTTACTGGATAGAGGGGGATGTGAGCGTGGCGGTCGCGGATAAGTTCTCGCGCTTCGCCGAGAGCGTCATACGGCGTGAGCTGCGGGCCGCGGGCTTCACAAAGATAAGCGCGACGAACCTCACGCAGAAACAGCGCGCAATACTGAACGGCGGCGCGGACGGAGCGGCTTCGCTCGCGCGCAGCCAGAAGGTGAAGTATCTGCTCTGCGGCAATATCACGGAGGACGGAGCGGACTTCAATTCCTTCGGTACGTTCACCGCCTCTGTGTCGATGACGCTCCAGATTGTCGCGGCGTCGTCGGGCGAGTATGTCTTTGACGGCATGTCGTCGGCCAAGGCCGTAGGCGGCACGCGCGAGGAGGCGACGCGCAAGGCTGTGGAAAAGGCGGCGCGTGATGTCGTGTCGCAGATTGCGGGCGGTTTCTAGCGGGCGGCCTTTACGGCGGTTTGCCGTATAAATTGCAATATTTTATAAAAAATTCTGAAAAGACGGCTATCTGTATATAATTTCCGCCGCGCCGCAGCTTTTACGGTGCGGCGCTTTTTTGCGCTTGCCGCGCCGGTCCGCGCGGTTTTGCTATAATGATGGGCGAGTTATGTATGGAGGTTGTTTGTCCATGAAACGTCTGGCTGTTTTTGTTTTTATGGCCTTCCTTATATGTTCGGCGTGTGCGGCGGAGTGTGCGGTTTTTGCACGGCCTAATCCCGAGTTCGTCGAATGGCAGCGGCGGCAGGCGCGTGACGGTGATTCCGGCGCGGCGCGGACGCGCTCGCTTTCTTCGGACGGGGAGGCGCGCGTGCTGCGCGACGTTCCGCCTTCGCCGGTGGACCTTTCTTATCTCGACGGCGCGGATTTTTCTGAGTTTATAGGGAGCGCGGCGGAGGAGTTCGCGCCGGGCGGCGGGACTGCTGCGGCGCGAAACGCTTCGAACGACGGCGGGGAGGCGGGGCTTTTCCCGCGCCGCTACGATATGCGCGATTACGGTTTTCTCACGCCGGTGCGCAATCAGAGCGCGCTCGGCGTCTGCTGGGCTTTCAGCTCTTGTGCGTCGATGGAGTCGAATCTTCTGAAGAAGGGGCGCGGCGAGTACGACCTTTCGGAGTGGCAGCTCGGATACCAGAGCCGTCAGGACGTGTCGCCTGACAAGCCCTCGTTCTCCGTCAACCCGGACCCTTTGCTTCCGGGGGACTGGAGCGTCGGAATAGAGGTCTCGTCGGGCAACAACGCGATGGCGACGGCTTTCCTTGCGCGCGGCACGGGGCCGGTGTTTGAGAGCGAAGCGCCGTACCCCTGCGGTGAAAGCTCGATGCTGATGCCGCTGTACCGCCCGGCTGATTTTACGCCGAAGCTGCGGCTGCGGCGCGCGGCGGAGCTGACCTTTGCGCAGCCGGAGCTTATCAAGGCGGCGGTCGTCAAGTACGGGGCCGTGAGCTTTCTTTTCAACGCGATGACCGGCAGCACTGAGAACCCGGACGACAGCGGCTTTACCTACTGGTACGACAACTATTTTTATTCGACGGAAGATTCCGGAAGCAGCCACCTTGTCGCTATAGTCGGCTGGGACGACGATTACCCGGTCGATAATTTCCGTGAGGACCGCCGCCCGTCGAAGCCCGGCGCGTGGATAGCGCGCAACAGCTGGGGCGAGCTTTACGGCGAGGAGGGGTATTTCTATATCTCCTATGAGGAAGGCTCGCTGAAGGACGCGTCAGTCTACGACGTTGAGACGCGCGCCGGCACTGGCGAATATGTCTACGAGTACGACCCGCTGGGACAGGTAGGCCATATGTCGCCCGAGCCCGGCGTCTTTGAGGGCTGGGGCGCGAACGTCTACACGGCGCGCGGAAGCGAGGTAATAACGGCGGTAGGCTTTTATTCGCCCGCGCCCGGCGCTGAGTATGAGCTGAGCGTCGAGACTGGGCTCGCCGAAGGTTCGCCGCGCGGCGACGCGCGCGCTTCGGCGAAGGGGACGCAGCCGCTCGCGGGTTATGTGCGCGTCGAACTGCATTCGCCGGTCTCCGTGAGCGCGGGCGAGGATTTCTCCGTCGTGCTTAAGCTCAAGATGCCGGAAGGTTTTTCTCTGCCGCCCGACTCGCAGAACGCCGGCATACTCTTTGCATATGAATATGCGGCTGAGGAGTATACGGAGAAAGCGAAGAACAATCCCGGGAAGTCTTTCTATTCCGCGGACGGCGCGGAGTGGGAGAGCATGGGGGAGCACGGCGACCTCTGCATAAAAGCCTTCGCCTCGGAGGATTCGTCGGGCGGCTGCTCGGCATTCGGCGCGCATGCGGTGCTGCTAGCGGCGGCGGTGTTTTTTGCGGCATCGCGCGTGCGGCGGAGGAGATAGCGGTTTTTCTGAAAATTTACGGCGGCGGGGAGGCCTTTGCGCGGCTTCCCCGCCTTTTCGTTATTGCCGTGATTTATGCCGTCACGAGATAATCAGGCGGCGCTTGTGCTCCTCGCCGAAGCGTCCGTTGGGTACGAGCTCTTCCCAGAGCTCGCAGGCGAGCAGCTCAAAGCGCGCGCATTCCGCGGCATAGGGGGAAATGCGCGCGGCCTGTCCGTACGTCGTGACTATGGGGAGAGCCGCGTTCTTTTTCATCTCGTGCAGCAGTGCGCGTCCCGTTTCATTCATGGCAAGCGGCCTGATGTACGGCGGGCCGAGGCGCTGGGCCGCGCGGTTGGACCAATGGCCGAGGCCCAGCGCTGCGTGTACGGCGGCGCGGCGGATCCGCCCCGCGGGGTAGCGTTTCGACGTGCAGGCGTCCGTCCATTCCTCAAAGCTGCGTGCCGTGAGCGCCGCTTCGCGCATCCTGTATTCTATGCCTTCGGAGATTTCGGCGAAGCCGCGCAGCTCCTCCGGCCGCGCGCGGAGCAGCAGTGCGCGCAGCAGACGCCGCCAGTTTTCATAGTCAAGGCATAAACGTCCGTCCGCGAGCGCGCGTTTGAATATGCGCGCCGAAGCTTTGGGCATGGATGCGAAGGCTTCGTCAGTCCGCCCGTCGCGCAGAGCGCGGCGGATCGCGGCGGCGCTCGCAATTTCTTCGAGCCTCTCGCTGTTGTAGGCCGCGCCTTCGCGCAGCACCGGCAGCGGCGCGAGCGCGTAATTTTTTTTCTTTATGCGCGCCATGTATGCGAGCGCGAGCGTGTTGTTGCTGCCCGCGAGCACGCGCGCGCTTCCGGGAATTATCTCGTCCGCGGCGCGCGCGCGCGCTTCGACGAAGGAAAATCCCTCCGCGAGATGTTTTTTCAGCGACAGCTTGAAAGCCTCGGGCTCTTCGAGTATCATATCAATGATACTGTCTGTCAGACAGTCCGGGTTCTCCGCGCCAAAAGATAGGTGCGTCACTGCGCGCGCCGCGGCGAGGATGTCGACGGCCCCGTTTGCGAACACTCCGGCGTTGTGCGCCGAGAAGAGGACGGGAAGCTCGAGCACCAGGTCGGCCCCGCAGGCGAGCGCGGCTTTCGCGCGCGTCCATTTATCGGCGAGCGCGGGCTCTCCGCGCTGGACGAAGGCTGAGGACAGCACGGCGACGGCGGCCTGCGCGCCGCAGAGCTCGCGGGCTCTGCGTATGTGGAGCAGGTGGCCCTTATGGAACGGGTTATATTCGGCGACAATCCCGACGACGGGATATAGCATAAAGTTTTCACCGTCCTTTCCTTTCATAAGGATAACACAGCGGCGGTACGATAATTTAAGGGAGGCAATCCAGTTCTAATGAAAATTCTTGTTCTCAACTGCGGAAGCTCATCGCTGAAGTATCAGCTCATCGACATGGAAGGCGAGAAGGTCCTCGCGAAGGGCCTCGTCGAGCGCATCGGCATCGAAGGCTCGCGCATCAAGCACACGAAGACCGGCCTCGACGCGGTGACGCGCGAAGTTCCCTTCCCCGACCACTCGGCGGCTATCAAGTACGTCCTCGACATCCTCGTCGATCCCGAGCTCGGCGTCCTCAAGAGCCTCGACGAGCTCGGCGCGACCGGCCACCGCATAGTCCACGGCGGAGAGAAGTTCACGCAGTCCGTCCTCGTCACGCCCGAAGTCGTCAAGGGCATCGAGGAAGTCATTCCTCTCGCGCCGCTCCACAACCCCGCGAACCTCATGGGCCTCAAGGCCGTCATGGACGTGCTCCCCGGCAAGCCGAACGTCGTCGTCTTCGACACGGCCTTCCATCAGACCATGCCGCCCAAGGCCTTCATCTACGGAATCCCCTACGAGTACTATGAGAAAGACCGCATCCGCCGCTACGGCTTCCACGGTACGAGCCACGGCTACGTCGCGAACCGCGCCGCGGAGATACTCGGCAAGGATATAAAGGACCTCAAGATAGTCACCTGCCACCTCGGCAACGGCAGCTCCATCACAGCGGTCGACGGCGGCAAGTGCGTCGACACCTCCATGGGACTCGGCACCGCCGAAGGCCTCCTTATGGGCACGCGCAGCGGCAACGTCGACCCGCTCGTCGTCATCAACCTCATGGAGAAGCTCGGCGACGCGCAGAAGGTCAGCGACATCATCCACAAGAAATCCGGACTCCTCGGCGTTTCCGGCGTTTCGAGCGACCTCCGCGACGTTGAAGAAGCCGCGGCGAAGGGCTGCGAGCGCTCCAAGATAGCCCAGGACATCCTCATCACCGGCGTCAAGAAGTACATCGCCTCCTACGCCGCCGAGATGGGCGGAGTGGACGTCGTGGTATTCACGGCCGGCATCGGCGAGAACGGCATCACCTTCCGCGAGGCCGTCTGCAAGGATATGGAATTCATGGGCATCAAGTTCGACGCTGAGAAGAACAACTGCCGCGGCAAAGAGGTTGTCATCAGCACGCCCGACTCGAAGGTCACCGTCATGGTAGTCCCGACCGACGAAGAGATGGCTATCGCGCGCGACACGAAGAGATGCGTGGAGGAAGCCGGCAAGTAAGAAATGCCCGAATATCTTGAATCTGCTCCCAAAAGCTGGAAATGCAGGCTCGTCCTGGCCGCCGTCCCGCGCGACGGCGCGCCTTACGAGGACGAGTTCACGCTGCCCTTCGACAGGGCCGTCAGCTACTGGGACCAGATATACCAGCCGCTCTCTGATTTGAATGTCAGGGTGACGGCCTTCCGCTCAGAGGGGCGCGTCGTCGCCGAGGTCTCCGTCGAGACGGAGGTCGAAGCGCCGTGCGCGCGCTGCCTCGAGCCCGCGAGAAGCCGCATAAAGGGAGAGCTCCGCTACATATTCTCGCTGCGCCGCGACGAGCAGCTGCGCGAGAAGAACGAGGGCGAGCAGGACGGCGACGAGGAGATAATACTTCTCGACTCGTGGGAGGACGAGATAGACCTGGCGCAGATGGTGTGGGAGACGCTGATAACGGCGCTCCCCGCCGCGCTTCTCTGTTCGCCCGACTGCCGCGGCCTCTGCCCGCAGTGCGGAGCGAACCTCAACAAGGGGCCGTGCTCGTGCAGAAGCGAGAGCGGGGACCCGCGTTTTGAAGTCCTGTGGAAATTTATGGAGAATCAATAAAAATAAATACTGCAAAAAACTGGAATCAGTGATACAATTACCCAGTTGGCAATATGTACCGGTGAAGATCTAAGGGGGGAAAAGACAATGGCAACTCCAAAGAGGCGAGTATCCCACTCCCGCACGCACAACCGCAAAGCTCACTGGCTTGGTTCACTCGAGGCTCCCAGCCTCACGACGTGCAAGCACTGCGGCGAGGTCATCGAGACCTACCGCGCCTGCCCGGCCTGCGGCTTCTACAAGGGCCGTCAGGTCCTCAAAATCACAGAAGAGAAGACCGCTGAATAAAATTTTTCAGACAGACTTTCGCCTCGCGGCTCCGGTTTACGCTTGGGCCGCGATTCTTTTATGCGCATCGTTTTCCCCGCCGCGCGAATTTTATAAAAATTCCCGATGAAATTGCGCCGAATGCTATTGACAACGGCGCGCGCTTATAATATCTTGTCTGCTGTTAAGACCAGCTCATAATATGAGCTTGTTTTTAGGAGAAGAAGATGCGTTCCGAAAGCAGAAAGCGGCGTCACAGCCAACTCTTACAACTGATAGAGACGAACCCGCTGCTCACCGACGAGGAGATATCAACAAAGCTCGGCGTGAGCCTCAGCACCGTAAGGCTCGACCGCGGCCTGCTCGCGATACCGGAGCTTCGCGAAAGGACGCGCGCGATGGCCGAGCACGCGGCGAGCCGTCTGAAATCGCTGCGCGACGACGAGGTCGTCGGCGAGCTTCTCGGCCTCGAGCCGAACAGCTGGGCGCTTTCGACGCTTCAGATAAATCCCGACATGGCCTTCCGCAGGACGGATATGGTGGGCGACTACTACATCTACGCGCAGGCCGCTTCGCTCGCGATAGCGACGATAGACGCGGAGATGGTCGTCTCCGCTGCGGCGCGCCTCAAGTACTGCCAGCCGGCATATATCGGAGAAAAGATAGTCGCGCGTTCGAAGGTCGGCACGCACAAAGGCAACAAATACGTGGTGAGCGTTCATTCAAAAATCGGCGAGCGTGAGATATTCGTAGGGCGTTTCGTCGTCGCCGCGATAGACAGCCACAATACCGAAAAATTGGGGGACGAGAAATGCTGATTGCACTTGACGCCATGGGCGGGGACCACGCCCCCGAGGAGCCCTGCAAGGCGGCGATACAGGCCTGCCAGCACGATCCGGAGCTTTCCGTCGCGCTGGTCGGCGACAGTGAAAGGATAAAGCCGATAATAGAGAAGGCGGACGCCTCGGTCCGCTCGCGGCTCAGCATCGTCCACACGGACGAAGTCATAACGGGCAGCGACTCCCCGTCGCTCTCGATACGCCGGAAGAAGAACTCGAGCCTCGTCGTCTGCTTCAACATGGTGCGCTCGCACGAAGCCGACGGCATCGTCTCCGCGGGCAACACCGGAGCGATAGCCGCGGGCGCGGTGCTCCTTCTCGGACGCATCCCCGGCATCGACCGCCCGGGCCTCGGCGCGGTGCTCCCCGTGCTCAACCGCTGCACGCTGCTGATGGACGTCGGCGGCACGGTGCGCTGCAAGCCGGTCAACCTTCTGCAGTTCGCCCAGATGGGCTCTATATATATGAAGCTTTTCAGAAACGTCGAAAATCCGTCGGTCCGCCTGCTCAGCAACGGCGAGGAGGCGACGAAGGGCGACGAGGTCATCTCCGCGGCGCGCGTGCTCATCGAGCAGACGAAGCTCAACTTCCAGGGCTACGCGGAGGGCAAGGACATCCCTAACGGCATATCGGACGTCGTCGTCTGCGACGGCTTCACGGGCAACGTCGTCATCAAATTCGGAGAGGGGCTCGGCGAGCTCATCCAGAGCCAGCTCAAAGAAGAATATAAACACCACATGCTTCCGAAAATCGGATGCTTCTTTATGCTTCCCGCGATGAAGCGCATAATGGGGCGCTTCGACTGGGAGAGGTACGGCGGTTCGCCGGTGCTCGGCGTCTGCGGCAGCGTCGTGAAGGTACACGGCCGTTCGCGCGCTAACGCAATCGCCAACGCGATAACGAGCGGCGCGAATTTCATACGGCGCAACGGCGTTGAGAGAATTCAGAACGAAATAGCGAAAGGCGCGGAGGATAACAATGATTAGCGGATACCCCGTCAGAATCGCGGGAACGGGGAGATATATCCCCGAGAAGGTAATGACGAATTTCGACTTCGAGAAAATTCTCGACACGAGCGACGAATGGATAGTGACGCGCACCGGCATCAGAAAGCGCCACTTCGCCGCCGAGGACGAGAAGTGCAGCGACCTCGCCTATAAGGCCGGCCTCGCGGCGCTCGAGGACGCGGGAATCGCGGCCTCGGAGCTCGACCTTATAATCGTTGCGACGGACACGCCTGACACCGTATGCCCCTGCACGGCGTCGAAGGTGCAGGGAATGCTCGGCGCGGCGAACGCAGGCACCTACGACGTGCTTGCGGGCTGCACCGGAAGCCTCACCGCGATGACGACCGCCATCGGCGGCATCGCGAGCGGCATCTGGAAGAACGTCCTCGTGATAGGCTCCGAGGATTTCGCCGGAGTGCTCGACTGGACGGACCGTTCGTCGTGCATACTCTTCGGCGACGGCGCGGGCGCCGCGGTGCTCTCGCGTTCTGAGGAGGGCAAGGGGCATTTCATCGCCGCGGAGCTCAAGGCCGACGGCGCGAAGCACGCCCTCATAACGATAGACAAGGAAGAGGGCCGCGAGGATCCCGTCCTGCGCATGCACGGCGCGGAGGTCTTCAAGTTCGTCAACGTGCATCTTCCTCCCTTCATAAAGAATTTCTGCGAAGAGTCCGGCGTCGAGCCATCTGAGATAGGCTTCTGGGTGCTCCACCAGGCGAACACGAGAATCATCGACAGCCTCTTCAAGCGCCTCGGCGTGCCGACCGAGCGCACTCTTATGAATCTCGAAAATTACGGAAACACGTCCGCGGCCTCGCTGATGGTGACGCTGGACGAAGCGATGAAATCCGGCTGTATCAAAAGCGGCGAAAAGGTGCTCTTTATGGCTTTCGGCGCGGGTATGACGCTGGGCGCGATGTTATACGAAGCATAAGGAGCGGATTGATAGATGTTTGAAAATAACGCGATAACCAAACTGCTTAAAATCAAATACCCGATAATCCAGGGCGGCATGGCCTGGGTCGCCGACGCGGACCTCGCGGCGGCGGTCAGCAACGGCGGCGGCCTCGGAATTATCGCGGCGGCGAACATGCCGCCGGAGCTTCTCGAGCGTCAGATACAGAAGATAAAGACGCTCACCGACAAGCCCTTCGGCCTCAACAACGCGCTATCTCAGAGTACGGCTCCCGACGCGCTCGAGCTCGCGGCGAAGTACCGCGTCCCCGTCGTCACGACGGGAGCGGGACAGCCCGGCAAGGTCATCGAGCGTCTCAAGCCGCTCGGCACGATAGTCATCCCCGTCGTCGCGGCGGTCGCGCTCGCTGAGCGCGTCGAGAAGCAGGGCGCCGACGCAGTCGTCGCGGAAGGCATGGAGTCCGGCGGACACATCGGAGAGACGACGACGATGAACCTCGTCCCGCAGGTCGTCGACGCGGTCAAAATCCCCGTCATCGCGGCGGGCGGCATAGCCGACGGACGCGGCATGGCGGCGGCCTTCATGCTCGGCGCGAGCGGCGTGCAGATGGGCACGCGCTTCGTCTGCGCGACCGAGTGCAACGCGCACATCAACTACAAGGAAAAGATAGTCAAGGCCAACGACAGGGCCACCGTCGTAACGGGCCGCAGCCTCGGACACCCCGTGCGCGCCCTCAAAAATAAATTCACGAAGCAGTTCGAAGAGCTCGAGGGCAGAAACGCCCCCGCGGCGGAGCTCGAGGCTCTCGGCGCGGGCAAGCTGCGCCTCGCCGTCGTCGAAGGCGATTCGGACATGGGGTCGTTTATGTCCGGCCAGTCCGCCGGGCTCGTCCACGCGATAGAGCCTGCGGCTTCCATTATAGAAAGCGTCGTAACACAAATGGAATCTATCCTTTCAGGATCGGAGAGATACGTCAGATGAAGTACGCGATGATATTCCCCGGACAGGGTGCGCAGCGCCCGGGAATGGGGAAGGACGTCTGCGATAAATATATCGCGGCGAAGAGGATTTTCGACGAAGCGGACGAGGCGCTCGGCTTCTCGCTCAGCGACATAATATTCAACGGCACGCCGGAGCAGCTCGCCCACACCGAGATAACGCAGCCCGCGATACTCACGGTCAGCGTCGCGATGTTCCGCGCGCTCGAGCAGGAGCTCGGCACAGCCGTTGAGCCGGTCTGCATGGCTGGCCACAGCCTCGGAGAATACACGGCGCTCGTAGCCTCGGGCGCTCTCTCGGTGAGAGACGGCGTCAGGCTCGTCCACAAGCGCGGCGGCCTCATGCAGAGCGCAGTCCCGCTCGGAGTAGGCTCGATGGCGGCGATTATCGGCCTCGAGCTGCCGACGGTCGCCGAGGTCTGCGCCGAGGCGGCGCAGGGCGAGGTCTGCGAGGCGGCCAACATCAACTCGCCGAAGCAGATAGTCATCTCCGGCCACGCGACCGCGGTCGAGCGCGCCGTCGCGCTGATCGAGCAGAAATACACCGCGAAGGTCGTCCCGCTGCGCGTGAGCGCCCCCTTCCACTGCGCCCTCATGCGCCCCGTCGCGGACGAGCTCAAAGAAGCCTTCGCGCAGATTGAGTGGCACGACCCGAAGTTCCCGATAATCGCGAACGCGACCGCCCTGCCCGTGCAGAAGGCGCAGGCCGTGCGCGAGGCGCTCTACGCGCAGACCTACTCGCCCGTCCTCTGGTCGCAGTCCGTCCTCGAGATGGAGAAAAACGGCGTCGACGGCTACATAAGCTACAAGGTCGGCCCCGGCAGCGTCCTCTCGGGACTCGTCAGAAAGATATGCAACGGCAAGCGCCCCTACGCAGTTTCGAACTCGCAGGAGCTTCTCGCCGCGGCGGACTATCTGAGGAGCGGCGGCAATGCCAGATAAAAAAGTAGCGCTCGTAACGGGAGCCGGACGCGGCATCGGGCGCGCGATAGCGCTCGAGCTCGCGAAGCGCGGCTGCACGGTCGCCGTCAACTACAGCCGTTCCGAGGGCCCCGCGAACGAAGTCGTCGAAGAGATAACGGCGGCGGGCGGCGAAGCCTTCGCCGTGAAGGCCGACGTCTCGAACGCCGAAGAGGTCAAGGCGATGTTCAAGGCCGTCGCCGAAAAGCTCGGCCCAGTCAACATCCTCGTCTGCAACGCCGGCGTGACGCGCGACAATCTTCTCATGCGCATGAAGGACGCCGACTGGGACGACGTTATAAAGACGGACCTCAGCTCGCTCTACTACTGCGCTAAGGAGGCCGTTCGCCCGATGCTCAAGGGGCGCTGGGGCCGCATCGTCGCGGTCTCGTCGATAAACGGACTGCGCGGCAGCGCCGGGCAGTGCAACTACGCGGCGGCGAAGGCCGGGGTCATCGGCTTCGTCAAGAGCCTCGCGCGCGAGGTCGCCTCGCGCGGCGTGACTGTAAACGCGATAGCGCCGGGCTTCATAGAGACGGACATGACCGCCGTCTTGTCCGAGGACGTGAAGTCGCAGTTCATCGCCTCGATTCCCGCCGGACGCGCGGGAACGCCGCAGGACGTTGCGGGCGTAGTCGCCTTCCTCGTGTCGGACGACGCCGCGTATCTTCAGGGACAGGTCATCGCCGTCGACGGCGGCGTGACGATGCAGTAAAAAGGGAAAAAGTTCCTACGGGACTTTTGGATAAACAAGAGACATAAATACCGCAAAGGAGAGATTTGCAATGAAAATGGAAGAAGTACAGCAGAACTTAAGGAAATCGTAATGGACCGCCTCAACGCCGAAGAGGACCAGATCAAGCCGGAAGCTTCGTTCGTAGAGGACCTCGGCGCCGACTCCCTCGACATCGTCGAGCTCATCATGGGCATCGAGGAAGAGTTCGACATCGAAATCCCCGACGAGGACGCCGAGAAGCTCACCACCGTCGGCGAGGCCATGGCCTACGTCAAGACGAAGCTCGGAGTCGAGGACTAATTAACGACTGAGACAATTGGGGGACTGCCGTCAGTCCCCCTCTTCCAGGGAGGGAACCTATGACGCCGATGAATAACAGAAGAGTGGTAATCACAGGTTGCGGTGCCGTCACCCCAATCGGAATCGGAAAAGAAGAGTTCTGGAGCGCGCTTGAGCGCGGGGAGAACGGCGTAGACTACATCACGCTCTTCGACACGGAAAAGCACACCACGAAGATAGCCGCTGAGGTTAAAAATTTCAATCCTGAAAACTGGCTCGACAAAAAGAGGTCCGCCGCACCGACCGCGTGCTTCACTTCGCGGCCGCCGGAGCCGACCTCGCCGTACAGGACGCCGGCCTCGACCTTGAAAAACTCGACAAAGAGATGTTCGGCGTGTACGTCGGCAGCGGAGAGGGCGGAATCCACACGATAGAGGAAAACTTCCGCCTGCTCTACGAAAAAGGGCCGAGCCGCGTCAGCCCCTTCATGGTGCCGATGATGATCACGAACATGCCCGCCGGATACATAGCGATACGCCTCGGAGCAAAGGGGCCGAACATGGCCGTTGTCACGGCCTGCGCCAGCTCGACCCACAGCATGGGCGAAGCCTACAACTGCATCATGCGCGGCGACGCCGACGTCATGATCACCGGCGGAGTAGAAGCCGCGATATCGCCGCTCGCGACGGCCGGCTTCAGCTCGCTGAAGGCGCTTTCGGGACGCAACGACGACCCGAAGCACGCCTCGCGCCCCTTCGACGCGGACCGTGACGGCTTCGTAATCGGCGAAGGCGCGGGAATCCTCGTCTTTGAGGAATACGAGCACGCGAAGACCCGCGGCGCGCACATCTACGCCGAGGTCAAGGGCTACGGCCTCTCCTGCGACGCGCACCACATCACAGCGCCCGCGCCCGACGGCGACGGAGCCTACCGCGCGATGGCGATGGCCGTCCGCAAGGCGGGATGGAAGCCCGAGGAGATAGACCTCATCAACGCGCACGGAACCTCGACGCCGCTCAACGAGAAGATGGAGACCGCCGCGATAAAGCGCCTCATGGGCGACGCCGCGGACAAGGTCATGGTTCAGGCGACGAAGTCGATGGTCGGACATGCGCTCGGAGCCGCCGGCGCGGTCGGCACGATAGCCGCCCTGCTCGCCTTCGAGCGCGGAATAGTGCATCCGACGATAAACTTCCAGACGCCTGACCCCGAGTGCGCCATCAACGTAGTGCCCAACAAGGCCGTGAGCGCGAAGGTCGAGAGAGCCCTCGTCAACAGCTTCGGCTTCGGCGGACACAACGGAGTCATCGCAATCGAGAGCTGCAAGTAACCCATCAATGAAAGACGACAAAAGGCGCGAAGAACAGCTTCGCGCCTTTCAATTAAAATTAGGCTACGAATTCAAGAACGCGGAGCTTCTGACAGAGGCTCTGACGCGCTATCTCAGAGTGAAAACAACGCGGCCTACAACGAGCGGCTTGAGTTCCTCGGCGACGCCGTGCTCGAGCTCGTCACCTCGGCGCGCCTCTTCGCCGCATATCCGGCTTCAGCGAAGGCGAGCTCACGCGGCTGCGCGCGCGCCTCGTCTGCAAAAACAGCCTCAACGACTGGGCCTCGGACAACGGCCTGAAGCCGCTCATACGCCCTCGGCAAAAGCATAAAAAGCCCGACCACTCGATGGCCGCCGACTGCGTCGAGGCGGTGTTCGGCGCGGTCTTCAGCGACGGCGGCTACGAAGCCGCGCGCGGCGTGATATCGCGTTTCCTCGACACGAAGGACGAAGCCGCCGCGCCGGTTATGGAGAAAGACCCGAAGACCGAGCTTCAGGAGCTTTTGCAGGGCGAAGGCAAAACCGCGCCCGTCTACAAGCTTATAGAACGCCGCGGCCCCGAGCACGCGAGCAGCTTCAAAGTCGCGCTCTCCGCAGAGGGCGGCCTCGCCGCCGAAGCGTGGGGTCCTTCCATAAAAGAGGCGGAATTCAAAGCCGCTAAGGCCGCGCTTGAAAAGCTGCGCCGAAGCTGACGCCGCGCCGGAACGGAGGCAAAACCCGCGCCGCGCCCGCGCGACGCCGCGGCTCGTGCTCATATACGTGCTCGCCGTATCGGCTGCGCTCGTCTCCCTGCTCGCACTCGCGCTTAACACGGTGCAGAAAACGGCGGAGGAAGATCTCGCCGCCGCGCGCCGTCTCCGCATAGAAAACATAGCAGCGCAGGCCTCCGCCGCGGCAGAGGCGTGGTTTTACGACAGCGCCGCCGCGATAGCGGAGGAGGCGGGCTTCGAGGCCGGCGCCGCGCCGGAGAGCGACCCGACGCCGGACGTGCCGGAGGGCATATTCGCCGCGCTGCGCGGACAGTTCCCGGACTGCGTCATAAAGTGCGTCTGCTACGACCTTCATTATCCAGATTCATTTTCCGAAAACGCTACGCCGCGCGCATCCCGCGCATACCGCCGCGCGCGGCCGACGAGGGCGGCGCAGTCCGCGCATATTACATAAGGACGACCGTGAGCGAAGCCGGAGACGAAAAATATAAAACGACCGTCACGCTCGGCATGCGCGTGGAAAAATCGTCCTCCGGCGTGATCTCCGTCCGCACCGCGGGCGTTACTGAATAAAAAATTTACGCCGCGCCGCGCGCGCACGGCACTTGCAATCGCGATGAAACGATATAGGATAGTAAAAGTTTTGTATAAAACGGGGGATAGTCATGAAAATATCTCTTATCCAGCTCCAGATACTGCCGGGGGAGGAAAACGGGCGGCGAGGCCGCTCGTCGAGCGCGCCATGGGGCTGATAGATTCCTGCGCCGGCTCCGACCTCATCGTGCTTCCGGAGCTCTGGCACGTCGGCCTGCTCAGCTACCGGACGATATGGAACTTCGCCGAGGAAAAGGACGGCCCCGCTCATGCGCCGCATCTCCGAAAAGGCGAAGCAGCTGAACGCCTTCATCCACTGCGGCAGCTTCGCCGAAAAATGCGGAGACAAGCTCTACAACTCCTGCATACTCTTCGACCGCAAGGCACCGACCTCGCGGTATATCATAAAATACACCTCTTCTCCTGCTACGGACACGAAGCCGACACCTTCACGCACGGAGACAAGGCCGTCGTAGTCGACACGGAGGAATTCGGCAGGGTCGGCCTCTCGATATGCTACGACATACGCTTCCCGGAGCTCTTCCGCCGCATGACCGCGGGGCTCGGCGCGGAGGTATTCATCGCGCCGACCGCGTGGCCCTACCCGCGCAAGGACGCCTTCACGATGTGCGCCCGCGTGCGCGCGCTCGAAAACTCCCGCGCACTTCTTCGTCTGTAACCTCGCGGGACAGTACAAGCACCTGCGCATGCTCGGCAACAGCGCGATGATAGACACCTGGGGCGACCCCGTCTACCAGCTCGGCGAAGAGCCCTGCATACTTCACTGCGAGTTCGACATAGAGACGACGAGACGGCCAGCGCCGCGACTTCCCGACGCTCAACGACCTGCGCCTCGGCATGTTCGACTAGCGCCGCGCCGGTAGTAGGCACGCCGCGAAAAATATGCGGCCCGTCCCGCGTCCTCGTCGCCGCCGCAAATTATTATGCCCGCGCGCGCAAATTCAGCGCCGCGGCATGAAATTACGAAAATTCCGCAGAATATACGAAAAGCGCGCCGCCTCGAGGGCGGCGCGCTGCGTTTACCCTTCCGGCGCAAAATCGCCGGACATTTCCCAAATTATTCCCGCGAGTGCCCACTTGAGCAGCTCTTCCGAAATTTTGTCCTTCACTGCGTGCTCTATGCCGCGCGCGCCGTTTTCGCCGTCGAGCGTCCACGCGAGCGAAGCCGCGACGGATTCCTCGTCGACGTGCTTTCTCTCCTCCTCGGACAAAGCCGCGGTGGCCTCCCTTATCCTCTTCCGCAGTATCTCCCTCTGCGTCTCCTCCGAAAGCGGCTTGAACTCTATCACGGAGTCGAAGCGCGCGAAAATCGGAGCGCCGAGCCTCTCGCGCGCCTCCTCCGCCGAAGCGTAGTTCGACGTGCAGATTATCAGCGCGCGGCGCGCGTCCGCGCGGTAGTTCCTGTCCTCGTATATCCCTTCGTCGAAAACCTGATAGAAGGCGCTGTGAAAGACCGGGTTCGGCTTGTCGAACTCGTCGAAGAGTATCACGTTCGACTCGCGCTCCATGAGGTCCTTCGCGAGACAGTTGCCCGTGTGCCGTCCGCCGAAGAGGTACGACGAGAACTCGTTGCTGTGGAACATCGAAAACTGCCTGCGCAGCAGAGTCTGTCCCATAACGTCGCTGAGATACTTCGCCGTCTCCGACTTGCCGACGCCCGTCGGCCCGTAGAAGAGAAGCACGGCGGGCTTCTCCGACGAGCCCGAGGCGAGCGGATAGAGCGCCTTCAGCAGCTTCTCCTTCACCTCCGGCTGTCCGATGATGACGCCGTCGTACTCGCGGTTGATTCTGCGCAGGCAGTCGAAGTCGAGCGTGCGGTAGTCGTAGCGTATCGTCTTGACGCGGCTGTGGAGGCTCTCGAACTGCGAGACGACGTGCATCGGCGGGTTCTGCAAATATATCGAGCCGACGTCGAACTGTCCGATGAAGCTGAGGAAGGAGTTTATCGCGCTCTCGCTGATGGAGGCGTACTGCTCCGAAAAGGCGACGAGGCACGGCACCTGCAGCCGCTCGGCCTCCTTCTCCGGATTCTCCGCGCCGCGGCGCGCGCTCTGTATCTTGAAGGTGTGCTCGCGCATCTTCCTGTCGCTGTATATCGCGAGCTCGCTTATCGTCGTGATGGGCAGACGCTTGGGGAGGTGGCGTCTGAAACCGGACTTCGGACCGTAGTAGAAAACTATCTTCTGAGTCATAGCAGCATAACACTCCAAATATAAAATTTACATTTTTAAAATATTGTCGGCTTTTGAACCGCTCTGCGCCTCAATCGTCCGCGGGCTCCGCGCCGAGCCGCTTGATGAATAAAATCTCCATCGGCTGCGCGAAAGCGCCGAAGGGAATGGAAAGAGCCCCCGTCTCGCGGTAGCCCATCTTCCTGTAAAAGTGCTGCGCGGCGTCGTCTGTCGGGATGGAGCAGAGCGCCGCGTCGAAGCCCGCCGCAGCCATCTTTTCCTCCCACAGCCGCAGCGCCTCCGCCGCGTATCCGCGTCCTCGGAGCTCCAGCCTGACGTGCATAAAATAAAGATAAGGTATGTAATCCCAGAGATACCCCCAGCGCAGGACGCCCGCAGTGCAGTCTCCGTCCTTTATCAGAAGCACCTCCTCCGGGCTTCGTTTCAGCTTTTCGCGCAGCCTCTCCGCCGGTATGTAGGAGTCGAACTCTTTTATCGTCTCCGCGTCGCAAGGTTCAGATATCTGCAAAGTAACCATAATATTTCTTCCCGTCCGTAAAATAAGGATTTTCCCGGTGCTGGCGCGGCTTTCCGGCGTTTCCAGCGTTCTGATTTGTCAGAAAATTGCATTGACATTATCACTAATTAGTGTTATTCTACAGCCAACAGGGCATAAGTCAATCTGTCGCAAGTTAAATGGGTAAGGGACTTTGAAATGAATTCTAGGGATCGTTTGAATGGAAAGCTAATTATAGCTTTAGGACGAACCTACAGAAACGCCCATCGAAAATCAAGTGAATTGTTTCGCGAGAAAGGATTGACGCTGGCCCAGTTCACCGTATTAGAACTTCTCTACAACAGGGGAGAGCAGACGGTGCAGAGCATAATCGACAAGGTGCTTTCGAGCAGCGGCAACATTACCGTCGTCGTAAGGAACCTTGAACAGATGGGGCTGGTCGGCCGGCGCGACAATCCTGAAGATGGTCGTTCCTATCTGATCGGTATAACGCCTAAAGGCAAAGCATTGATGGATGAGACCTTCGCCGCGCATATGGCGAATCTGGAGGAGGCTTTTTCAAAGCTGACGACGGAGGAAAAAGAAACGGTCGTCGCTCTTCTGAAAAAGCTGAAATAACAGAAAAAAGGAATTTCGTCCACTTTATATTTTTTAGAGAGATATCACTAATTAGCGATATCTTTACTGTTGTGTTGTTGTCTCAAAAAACTAACTGGAGAGTGATGCGTCGTCGGTGAAGTGTCAGTTTAGTGTTTAACGCCATCAACGGCTAAAACAAATTCCAAACTCACATAAAACTGAAAGGAATGATCTTATGCTGGAACATTGGACGCCTTATCGCCCGGAGCTCGCGAAGGAGTATGAGGAAAAGGGATACTGGAAGAAAGAGAACTTCTCTCAGGTATTCGACAATATAGCCGAACGCTTCTGGGAGCGCGAAGCCTTGGTCGGAGGCGATCAGAGGTACACTTACGGCGAACTGAAGAAGGGGACTGACCGCCTCGCGCTTCATTTCGTGAAGATGGGGCTGAAACACCAAGATCGGGTTGTGGTGCAGCTCATAAACATTCCGGAGTTTGTCTTCATCTACATCGCGCTTCAGAAAATCGGAGTTATCCCGGTAATGTGCCTGCCGCAGCACAGATACACGGAGATATCCCAGATCGCAGCCAAAGCGGAGGCGGTCGGTTACATTATACCAGGTTTTGCCAAGAAGTATAATTATGTCGAGCTCGTCGAGCAGGTCGCCGCAGACCTTCCCTCGATGAAGCTCAAGATGATCGCCGGCGTGAACCAGGAAGTTCCCGAGGGCTACTACTACATCAACGAGCTTCTCAACACGCCCATCGAAGGCGAGGACGACGCGGAGCTTCTCAGAAGCTACCTGCCCGACCCGCACGACGTCTGCATCATCCTTCTCTCCGGCGGTACGACCGGAATTCCGAAGCTCATTGCGCGCGAATACAACGCCTACCGCTACGTTGCGGAGGAGTCGAGCCGTGAGCTCGGGTACAACATGTACACCGTCCAGCTCGCAGTCGCCCCCGTCGCGCACAACATGGTGCTCGCGGCCCCCCGGAATCCAGGGCGCGTTCTCGTTCGGCGGCAAGGTCGTAATGTCGACCTCCCCGAAGACCGAGGATATCTGCAAGCTCATCGAAAAAGAGCACATCACGCACGTCCCGATGGTCCCCGCTATGATTATCAACATGCTGAACTTCGAAGACCGTCAGAAGTACGACCTCTCCTCCTGGGAGATCGTCATCAAACGGCGGTTCGAAGATCGAGCCGGTCGTCGCGGCCCCGCGTCTATCCTGAGCTCGGCTGCCGCCTCATCTCGCAGTTCGGTATGTCCGAAGGCACCATCACCCAGACGAGCCTCTTCGACAGCGAAGAAGTCACCTACAACACGATAGGCCTGCCGGTCTCGCCGGCCGACGAGTGGAAGATCGTCGACAAGGACGACGGCCACGTCATCGCCGAAAGCGTACACGACGGCACAGCGCGCTGGAAGGGCGAAGCCGAGAAGCCCGGAGAGATAATCTTCCGCGGCCCGTACACGATTCGCGGCTACTACAACGCCCCCGACCACAACAAGAAGGCCTTCACGGAAGACGGATACTATCGTTCGGGCGACCTCGCGGCCATGCACGAAAGCGGGAAGGGCTTCGTAATCATGGGACGCATCAAGGGACGCCATCAACCGCGGCGGCGAGAAGTTCAGCTGCGAAGAGGTCGAGAACCTCGTCCTCAAGAACGAGAAGGTCCACGACGCGGCGCTCGTCCCGATGCCCGATCCGGTGCTCGGCGAGAAGGCCTGCCTCTTCGTCTCCCTCAGAGACCCCGAACGAGACGATCACGCTCGAAGAGATAATCACCTTCCTCGACGGCAAGCTCGCGAAGTTCAAGCTCCCCGAGCGTCTTGAGGTCCGCCCCGACCTGCCGCACACGAACATCGGCAAGGTCAAGAAAGAGGGAGCTCCGCCAGGAAATCTACGCGATTATGGCGGAAGAGGAGAAGAACAAGAAGTAAACAACAGTCGTTCGACTGTACGGCCACTGTGCGGAGACTGGGTGTTCTCCGCACCGATTATACAAATTGGAGGTAGCTTTTTATGCAGATATTAGAGCCTGTAAAATTTAGGAATCTCGAACTCAGAAACCGTCTCGTGTGGCTCCCGGCAGTCACCTGCATGGCGGACGAAATCGGCTTCGTCACCCGACGAGCTCATCGAGCGCCACGTTGCGCGCGCGAAGGGCGGCTTCGGACTTATCGACGTCGAAGCCTGCGGCGTCCTCGACAGAAAGAGCCCGCACCTTCTCCGTATATGCGACGACAAGTTCATTCCCGGACTGAAAGAGATGACCGACGCGGTACACGCCGAAGGCTGCAAGATGACGCTCCAGCTCATCCACTACGTCAAGCAGTCCGTCCGCACAGGCTGGAAGCAGGCTATCGAAGATCTCAGCTATGAAGAAATCGACGAGATAAAGAAGCAGTTCGTCGACAGCACGATCAGAGCCCGCAAGGCCGGCTTCGACGGCGTCGAACTCCATGTCGCGCACGGCTACACGCTCTCCTCGTTCATCTCGCTCCTCAACAAGCGCACCGACAAGTACGGACGCAACACCGAGGGCCGCTGCCGCATCGTCACCGAGATAATGGACGACATCCGCAAGGAAGTCGGCTACGACTACTGCGTCGGCTGCCGCATCTCCGGCGAAGAGTTCGTCATGGGTGGCAACACGCTGAAGCAGACGACCGAAATCGCGAAGATATTCGCGCAGGCCAGCATGGACTTCATCAGCGTATCGGCCGGCGGCAAGACCGAGGACGGCCCGTGGTACACCGGCTACAGCGGAAGCCGCTGCATGGCGACCGCGAACCTGCCCTACGGCTGCCACGTCTATCTCTCGAGAGGCATTAAGAACGCCCTCCGCGAGATCAACTCCGACATCCCCGTCATCGTCTCCGGCAAGGTCAAAGACCTCCAGCACGGTGAAGAAATCTTCCAGGCCGGCGACGCGGACCTCATCGGCGTCTGCCGTCCGGCGCTCGCCGACCCCGACTGGATCAAGAAGCAGGTCGAGGGCCGCGAGAAAGAAATGATTAAGTGCGTCTACTGCAACGGCTGCCTCGAGCGCGACCAGAGACACGAAAAGGTCAACTGCGTCATCGCCGACAAAATAGCCGAGCGCAAGGCCGCGCAGCAGGCTCAGCAGAACTAGTTGAAATTATCCGTCCGCGCGGGGGCGCGCAAGCGCCTCCCCGCGCAGCGACGTACAGCGAACAGTTGGGCGTCCCTGCGGCGCCAGACTGGGAGGTATGCCAATGGATATTCTGGGTAAGGTAAACAAAGTCCCGGGTGGCATTATGGTCGTTCCGATGCTCATCACGGCGGTCATAAACACCTTTGCGCCCGGCGCGCTCAAGATAGGCGGCCCCGTGACCGGAGCTTTCAGCGGCTACGGCGCTATGGCCTTCATCGGAGCGCTGCTCTTTACTGCGGGAAGCCAGGCGAAATACAGCGACCTTCGCCTGATTTGCTCGCGCGGCGGCGTACTCGTAGTCGTCCGCCTTCTCGTCGCCTACATCGGCTCGTGGCTCACGATTAAGTTCTTCGGCCTCGACGGCTTCTGCGGAGTCTCCGCGATGGCGATAACGATCCTCCTCGCGAACTGCAACCCCGGCGTCTACATGGGGCTTATGCAGTCCTACGGCGACAACGTCGACAAGGCCGCGATGGGCATTATCAACCTCATAGCGGTCCCCGCGACGCCGCTCGTCATCCTCGGCATAGCCGACGGCACGGGCTTCGACTATATGAGCGCGGTATCCACGCTCGTTCCGTTCACGCTCGGCCTGGTGCTCGCCAACGCCGATGAAAAAATACGCAAGATGTTCTCGACCGCGACGCCCGTCGTGCTTATGTTCGTCGGCGCGTGCCTCGGCGCGAGCATCAACATGAAAGCGATAGCCAACGTCGGCGTCGCCGAAGTTATCCTGATAGCGATACACGTCTTCGTGTTCCTGCCTATCATGATAGCCGCCGACAAGATTATACTGAGACGCCCCGGCTACGCCGCAGTCGCGGCGACATGCCTCGGCGGCTTCGCCGTCGTAGCGCCGCGCTTCATCGGCGAGAGCCTGCCGCAGTACGCGCCATATGTCGAAACTGTCACCGCTCAGATGGCGGTCGTCCTCGTCGTTTCGATAATAGTCTACCCGTACATCACGAAGTGGATCGTCTCGAAGTTCGGAAGCGGCGCGCAGCCTGCGCAGCCCGCTGCGAAATAACCTCCGGCGCGCAGCTCGGCCGGACAAGCCAGTTTTATCTTCCCGCCGTTTCTCGCTGAACGGCGGGAAGCTTGGGGAACAGGGGGAGCGTTATGAGCAAAGTCATATCTTCATCGTCGGGCAATATCACTAATTAGAGATAATTCTGTGGTAGGCATCGGCGGGTTCGGAGGCTGCTCCGCGCCTGACGACATTCTGCGCGAGATGGCGAAGTCGTACTCTGCTCACGGAACTCCGAAAAACCTCTGCGCCGTATGCGGCGTATCCCCGGGCGACCTCTCTGAGGACGGCTGGGGCCTCAGCATAATAAAAGCTCCCGGCCTCGTCACGTCGATATACGCCGCGCACGTCGGCATGCCGCCCGCAGTCGGGCGCGCCGTCAGCGCGAACCAAATCGCCGGCTACACCGTGCCGCTCGGCGTCTACGGCCATCTCCTCCGCGCGATTGCCTCGCGCAAGCCGGGCGTTATAACAAAAATAGGGCTTCATACTTTCTGCGACCCGCGCCTCGAAGGCTGCAAGGTCAACGAGCTCGCGCGGGAATCAGGGCGCGAGGTCGTGTCGCTCATCAACATAGACGGGACGGAGTATCTGCATTACAAGCCGTTCCGTCTCGACGCGTGCATAATCCGCGGCAGCTATGCGGACGAATACGGCAACATATCTCTGGAAGAGGAAGCAATCTACAGCGAGCAGGCCGCGATGGCGGCCGCCGTCCACAACAACGGCGGCACGGTCATCGTGCAGGTCAAGGGCATATTCAGACGCGGGCGTCCTCGACCCGCGCCACGTCGCGATACCGGGCGCGCTCGTCGACTACGTCGTCGTCGCGAAGCCCGAGAACCACTTACAGTGCTACGACGGAGCGCCGTTCCGTCCCGAGCTGATCGGCGATGTGCGCGCGAGGCTCGACTCGATAGAAGCCGATGGCGCTTACGCCGCGCAAGATATGCGGGCGTCGCGCGGCCTTTGAGATAAAGGGCGGCTCCGTCGTCAACCTCGGCATCGGAATGCCCGACAGCGTCGCGAGCGTCGCTAACGAAGAGGGCATAAGCCATCAGGTTACATTCTCGCTCGAGACGGGAGTTTTCGGCGGCGTTCCGATACTCGGCGTCGCTTTCGGCGCGGCGGTCAACCCGGAGGCGCTGCTTTCGATAACGGACAACCTCGACATGTACCAGGGCGGTATGCTCGACGCGGCCATCTCCGGCCTCGGCGAGGTCGACGAAGAAGGCAACGTGAACGTCTCGAAGTTCGGCGCGCGCTGCACGGGCCCCGGCGGCTTCATCGACATAACGCAGAGCACAAAAAAAATCTGCTTCATAGGAACCTTCCTCGCGGGGCAGATGGAATATAAAACGGGCGACGGAAAGCTCACGATAGTCAAAGACGCGGAAAAGAAGAAATTCCGCAAAAAAGTCCAGCAGGTGACCTTCTCGGCGCAGTTCGCCCCACGAGACGGGGCAGGAAATACTTTACATAACGGAGCGCGCCGTCTTCCGCCTCGAGCCGGAGGGCGTGACTCTCATAGAAAAAGCGCCGGGCGTCGACGTCGAGCACGACATCATAGCGAAGATGGACTTCGTCCCGAGAATATCGCCGAACCTGAAGCTTATGGACGAGCGGATATTCACCGACAAAAAAATGCGAATCAGCTTCATCGACGAATGAGGCACGAATATACAACAAAGCGCAGAAAGGGGAAAATTTCAATGGCGGAAGAAAGAAAACATACGACGCTGTCGGGCTACGAGCTGAAGCGCGTATACACCGAAGAAGACATAAAGGGCGAGGACCTCAAGGCCCAGCTCGGCGAACCGGGCCACTATCCGTTCACGCGCGGCATCCGCGAGAATATGTACCGCGACGGCAAGCTCTGGACGATGGGGCAGTACGCGGGCTTCGCCTCCGCTGAAGAAGCCAACAGACGCTTCCGTTACATCATAGAGCAGGGCGGCACGGGCTTCTCCGTCGCGCTCGACCTGCCGACGCAGATGGGCTACGACTCCGACGACCCGATGTCCGAAGGCGAAGTCGGAAAGGTCGGCGTCGCGATAGACTCCCTCGCCGACATCGAAGCGCTCTTCAAGGGCATACCTTTCGAGAAGGTGCGCCAGATACGCACGACTGCGAACGCGAACTCCATCATCATGCTCGCCTTCTACGTCGCCTTCGCGAAGAAGAACAACATAGACCCGAACTCGATAGGCTTCTTCCTCCAGAACGACATCCTTAAAGAATACATGTGCCGCGGCACCTACATCTTCCCGCCGGCGGCCGGCGTCAAGCTCTCCGTCGACGTGCTCGAATACTGCGGCAAGCACCTGCCGCACTGGACGCCGATAGCGGTCTCCGGCTACCACATCCGCGAGGCCGGCGCTACCGCGGCTATGGAGCTCGCCTTCACGCTCGCCGACATGATCGAGTACTACGACGCGGCGGTGAAGCGCGGCGTCGACATTGTAGCCGCGACCTCGAACAGCTACTTCTTCCTCGGCGCGCAGCTCGACTTCCTTGAGGAAGTCGCGAAGTACCGCGCGGCGCGCCGCCTCTACGCGCGCATCATGAAGGAGCGCTACCACGTCACAGACGAAGAGGCGCAGCGCCTTAAGATATTCGCCTTCACGAGCGGCTCGGCGCTCACCGCGGAGCAGCCCATCAACAACGCCGTCCGCGTCACCATGCAGACGATGGCGGCCGCCGCTGGCGGAATCCAGACCTTCCACGCCTCCTCCTACGACGAAGCCATCTCGCTCCCGACGCAGGAGGCCGTCACCCTCTCGCTGCGCACGCAGCAGATAGTCGGCTACGAGTCCGGCCTCACCGAGACCGTAGACCCGCTCGGCGGTTCCTACGCGGTCGAAGCGCTCACCAACGCCATTGAGAAGGACGTCCTCGCGCTCCTCGACACCATCGAGAAGAAGGGCGGAGCGATGAAGTGCATCGAAGAGGGCTTCCAGCAGAGAATGCTCGCCGACAACGCCTACAAGTATCAGAAGGCCGTCGACAATAAAGAGCGCATCGTCGTCGGAGTCAACGAGTTCAAGGACGGCAAGCCCATCGAGCCCGCGCAGTTCACCGTCTCCGAGGACGTCGCGATCAAGCAGACCGAGAAACTCAACAAGCTCAAGGCGACGCGCGACAACGAGCGCGTAGCGAGAGCCCTCGCCGCCGTCAAGGAAGCCGCGCAGAAGGACGAGAACCTCGGCGACTACATGATCGAAGCCGTCGAAGCCTACGCGACCATCGGAGAGATATGCGGCGTGCTCAAGGAAGTTTACGGCAAATACACGCCGATGAAGATTTACTAAAGGAGGAACCGTCACTATGGTAAAAGTTTTGATAGCAAAACCCGGACTTGACGGCCACGACCGCGGGGCGAAGGTAGTAGCCCGCGCATTCGAAGAGGCCGGAGCCGAAGTCATCTACACCGGCCTTCAGGCGACGCCCGACGAGATAGCCGACATCGCGGCCAAAGAGCACGTCGACGCGGTAGGCGTAAGCCTTCTCTCCGGCGCGCACAACACGCTCATGCCGAAGGTCATCGACAAGGTGAAGGCCAAAGAGGGAATGGACAAGACCGTATTCATCCTCGGCGGCATCATCCCGCAGCAGGACATCCCCGCGCTCATGGAAAAGGGCGTCAGCGGAGTCTTCGGCCCCGGCACGCCGCTCGACGAAGTCGTCGACTTCACCTTCGAGCAGATAGCGATGGCGAAGGCCGAGGAGCTCGCGGAGAACGCCGCGCAGGATATGACGAACAGGGCTTCCAACATCTAACCAAGCATATAGACGAGTTGTAAAAAGGGAGGAACCTACATGAAAGGAATACTTGACGGAGTAAAAGTTCTCGGTCTCGAGCAGCAGGTCGCAGGCCCCACCTGCACCATGATGCTCGCCGACCAGGGCGCCGAGGTGCTCAAGGTCGAGCGCCCCGGAACGGGAGACACGGCGCGCGAAATGGCGCCGCTTCTCAAGAGCGAAGAAGGCGGAGTGCAGAGCGGATACTTCGCGCGCTTCAACCGCGGCAAGAAGAGCATCACCATTGACATGCAGTCCGCGGACGGACAGGCCGTCCTCTGGGACCTCATCAAAGAGGCCGACATCGTAATCGAAAACCTGAAGCCCGGACTCATGGACAAGCTCGGCTTCACCTATGAGAAAATCAAAGAGGTCAACCCCGGCCTCATCTACGTCGCGATAAGCGGCTTCGGACGCTCCAAGAAATATGAAGGCCCATACGCGAAGCGCCTCGCCTACGATATCATCGCCCAGGCTATGGCCGGCCTCATGTACACCTGCGGAAGCGACCCGCAGGGTCCGCCGACATGGCTCGGCTTCGCGCTCGGCGACTCCGGCACCGGCGTCTACGCCGCCTACGCCGCTATGCTCGGCTACGTCAACAAGCTCCGCACCGGCAAGGGCGAGTACTTCGACGTGTCGATGTACGACTGCATGGTCGCGCTCGCCGAGCGTTCGCACAACGTCTACGCCTTCACCGGCAACGTCGTCACGAGAGGCCCGGACAAGCTCATCGCTCCGTGGGGACCGTTCAAGTGCAAAGACGGCTACGTCGCCATCATCGTCCCGACCGAATCGATGTGGAAGAAATTCCTCACCGCCATCGGACACCTCGAGCTGCTTGAGAACCCCGAAATCCAGTCCGGCCCGGGACGCGGCAAGTACATGGAGACGCTCATCCGCCCGATAATCAACGAGTGGCTCGCCGACAAGACGAAGGTCGAGGCCTGCGAGATATTCATGGCCCAGGGACTTCCCTGCGGCCCGGTCCAGAACTCCGAGGACGTCGCGCACGACGAGCACACCAAGAAGCGCGAGATGATAGTCACGCTTCCCGACCCGATCATCGGCAAGATTTCCATGGTCGGCTGCCCGATAAAGATGGAAGAGCACGAGCCGACCTACAAGCCGCTCCCGAACCTCGGCGCCGACACCGACGAAGTCCTTAAGAAAATCGGCTACAGCGACGAAAAGATAAAAGAGCTCCACGACAAGAAGGCCATATAACCGAAGCTTTTTATAAAAGGGGATATTGAAAATGGAAAACGTAGTCATCGTATCCGCAGTCCGCACCCCGTTCGATAAATTCGGCGGAGTTATGAAAAATGAAAACACCGTAGCCCTCGGCTCCTTCGTAGTCAAAGAGGCTATGGAGCGCGCCGCGGTAGACCCCGCGGAGGTCGAGGAGACCTACATAGGCATCAACATGCCGACGGCGAACCGCTCGATAGCGCGCCAGATTTCGCTCGCGTCGGGCATGCCGCCCGAGGCCAACTCGACCACCGTCGACCGCGCCTGCTGCTCCTCGATGGTAGCCATCGCGATGGCGAAGCGCGCCATCGAGCTCGGCGACGCGAAGATAACCGTCGGCGGCGGCTCCGAGAACATGAGCAACGTCCCCTACTTCCTCGAAGACCTCCGCTGGGGCAAGCGCATGGGCGACGTCGTCCTCAAGGACATCATGGTCGTCTCCTGCCCCTACACCGGCGAACCGCGCGCGAAGCAGGCCGGCGACGTCGCGCTCGAGCTCGGCATTTCGAGAGAGATGCAGGACGAATGGGCCTACCGCAGCCAGATGTACTACCAGGAAGCCTTCAAGGCCGGCAAGTTCAAGGATGAGATAAAGCCCTACACCGTCCACACGAAGAAGGGCGACATAGTCATCACCGACGACCAGCAGCCGCGCCCCGACACGACGCTCGAGGGCCTCGCGAAGCTCAAGACCGTCAACCAGAGCCCGACCGTCACCGCGGGCAACGCGCCTGGACTCAACACCGGAGCCAGCGCCCTCGTCCTCATGGCCGAGAGCGAAGCCAAGCGCCGCGGAATCAAGCCGCTCGCGACGATAGTCTCCCACGCGCAGGCCTCAGGACACCCGAAGTACATCGCGACCATCCCCGCCTTCGCCGCGAAGAAGGCGCTCGACAAGGCCGGAATGACCGTCGACCAGATGGACGTCATCGAAATCAACGAAGCCTTCGCCGTCATGCCGCTCGCCTCGACGATATACCTCGGCGACAACGACCCCGCGAAGGTCGAAGCCATCCGCGCGAAGACCAACATCAACGGCGGAGCGATCGCGATAGGACACCCGACCGGAGCCACCGGCGGACGCCTCGTCATGACGATGGCCTACGAGCTCCAGCGCCGCGGCGGCGGCTACGGACTCTGCACGATATGCGGCGGAGTCGGCGAAAGCGAAGCGTTCATAATCAGAGTGTAGTTTCTGCACCATCTCCACACATCCTGTGCGCCGGCCTACCTCCCGGCGCACAGCTTAACAGGAGGGGATTGAAATGGAATTCAAAGATATAATCTACGAGAAGTACAACGGCAGAGCCAGAATCACCATCAACCGTCCCGACGCGATGAACATGTTCACGCAGCGCACGCTCGTTGAGATGATAACGGCCCTCCAGAGCGCGTGGAGCGACAAGGAAGTCGGCGCGGTGATACTCACCGGAGCCGGGAACCGCGCCTTCACGATAGGCGGCACGCCCGCCGAGGTCGCGGAGAACGCCGCGCCCGTCGAGAAGCTTCCGATGGTCAGCCTCTTCGCCCAGCTTCTCACCACCGTGCGCAACATACCGAAGCCGGTAATCGCCGCCGTCAACGGCTACGCGATAGGCGGAGGCCACGTGCTCCAGGTCGTCTGCGACCTCACGATAGCCTCGTCCGCCGCGAAGTTCGGCCAGGTAGGGCCGAAGGTCGGCACCTTCGACGCGGGCTACGGCAGCGCATACCTCGCGCGCATAGTCGGCGAGAAGAAGGCGCGCGAGATGTGGTACCTCTGCCGCAAGTACAGCGCCGACGACTGCCTCAAAATGGGGCTCGTCAACGCGGTCGTAGAGCCCGACAAGCTGCTCGAAGAGACCGACAAATGGGTCGACGAGATAGTAAATAACAGCCCGACTGCGCTCGCGGCGCTCAAAGCCTCCTTCAACGCCGACAGCGACGCGCTCTGGGGAGTGCAGTCGATGGCGGGCGTCGCGCTCGGCGTCTACTACGGCACCGAAGAGGCCAAGGAAGTCGGCGCGGCCTTCCGCGAGAAGAGAACGCCAGACGTGGCGAAATACCGCTAGAATTTATACGGCACAGATAAAATTTTGAAAGGGGAGCATAATTCATGGCTATAGCAGCTGGAGACAGAACTCCTAAAACTCCTGAAGAAAGAGGATTCCAGATAATAGACATACACGCGCATCCGTTCATCCGCGGAGGATATCCGCCGGCAATGAAGGCGATGCTCGCTTCGAGAAAATACACCCAGCCCAACTGGCGCGGCAAGTCCGGCAACGCGACGCTCGAAGACCTCAAGGCCGAGTTCGACGAGACAGGGCCGGAGGTAATGGCGAACGACGCCAAGAGCCACGGCGTCAAGATGCAGCCCGTCGCGTGGGACGCGACGAGCGGAATGGGCGAGCCGCCGACGAGCAACGAGTTCGTCTACAACCTCTGGCAGCAGTACCCCGATTCGTTCTTCGGAGCCTGGGGCTCGGTCGACCCGTGGCAGGGGCAGCAGGCCCTTCACGCGGCGGAGCACGCGCTCGTAGACCTCAAGCTCATAGGCCTTAAGTTCCAGCAGTGCACGCAGAAGTTCCGCGTCAACGACCGCCGCTTCTTCCCGCTCTGGGACCTCTGCCAGCAGCTCGGCGCGCCTGTGCAGTTCCACATCGGCTACACCGGAATGGGCAGCGGAGCCCCCGGCGGCGACGGCCTCTACAGCATGACCTACTGCCAGCCGCTCGACGTCGACGAGGTCGCCGCGGAGTTCCCGCGCCTCAAGATAATCGCGCTCCACGTCGGTGAGCCGTGGCCCGAAGTCATCAACCACGTCGCGATGCACAAGACGAACGTCATGCGCGAGACCTCCGGCATGTGGCCGAAGTACTTCCCGCAGTGCATGCTCTACGAGATGAACCGCCGTCTCCAGGACAAATTCATATTCGGCTCCGAGTGGGGCGTCTTCAAGCTCAGCGAGATACTCAAGGAGTGGGAAGAGCTCGACCTCAGACCGGGAATCATGGAGAAGGTCATGTACAAGAACGCGCTCAACTTCCTCGGCGAGCGCTTCGAGCAGTGCGGACTCGACCTCAGCCCCTGGAAAGGGTTAATGTAACGGACAAAGCGAAAGCTTTCCGCGCCGCGCGCAGCCGTAACGCGCGCGGCGCGTTTTGACAGTACGGCGAAGCTTTTCGGCGTTTTTTCTTTTTTATAAAATTTATTCAAATCTTTGCGGCGCGGAGCGCGGAACCTCTCTTCCCGTTCGCGTCCCGCCTATAGGGAGAATGGTCAAATGAATCAAAGTCTTCAGACTATGCTTGATCTGAAAGCGCACATCATGCTTCAGGGCGGGCAGGAGAGGATCAACAAGCAGCACGCCAAAGGCAAGCTGACCGCGAGAGAGCGCGTCGATCTGCTCTTCGACCCCGGCACCTTCGTCGAGTACAACATGTTCGTCAAGCCGCGCGCGACGCGCTTCGGCATGGACAAGGTGGACGCGCCCGCCGACGGCATCGTGACGGGCCACGGCCTCATCAACGGCAGAAGAGCCTTCGTCTACTCGCAGGACGCGACCGTGCTCGGCGGCTCGATGGGCGAGATGCACGGCCTGAAGCTCGCGAGGATGCAGGAGCTCGCGCTCGAAGCGGGCGTCCCCATCATCGGCCTCAACGACTCGGGCGGCGGCCGCCTTCAGGAGGGCCCCGGCGCGTCGGTCTACGGCACGGTCTTCTACAACAACGTCAACTCGTCGGGCGTCATCCCGCAGATTTCCGCCATCATGGGAAGCTGCGCGGGCGGTGCCTGCTACTCGCCGGCGCTCACCGACTTCGTCATAATGGTGGACAAGTCGAGCAAGGCCTTCATAACCGGGCCGAAGGTCATCCAGCAGGTGACCGGCGAGGTCGTCGACCTCGAGACGCTCGGCGGAGCCGCGACGCACAGCACGAAGTCCGGCCTCTGCCAGCTCGTTGCGCGCGACGACTACGACTGCATCGCGCAGATAAAATGCCTGCTGAGCTTCTTCCCCGACAACTGCACGCAGATGCCGCCCGTCTACCAGTGCGGCGACGACGTGAACCGCAGGATAGAGGAGCTCAACGACATCATCCCGGACAACAAGCGCAGGTCCTACGACATGAAGAGCATCATCACGAAGATCGCCGACGACAACTTCTTCTTCGAGATTTCGCCGATGTACGCGCGCAACATAATAATAGGCTTCGTCCGCATGGGCGGAATGCCCGTTGGCGTCGTCGCGAACCAGACCGGCTGCATGGCCGGCTGCCTCGACATCAACGCCTCGTGCAAGGCCGCGCGCTTCATCCGCACCTGCGACGCCTTCAACATTCCGCTGCTCTCGATAGTCGACGTCCCGGGCTACCTGCCCGGCGTCCAGCAGGAGCACGACGGCATCATCCGCCACGGTGCGAAGATGCTCTACGCGTGGGCCGAGGCGACGGTGCCGAAGATAATCATGCCGATACGCAAATCCTACGGCGGAGCGACGCCCGCGATGTGCAGCATAGACATGCACGCCGACTTCGTCATGGCGTGGCCGACCTGCGAGCGCGCAGTCGTCGGAGCTGACGCGGCCGTCGCGGTGCTCTACAAGAACGAGATAGAGCAGGCTGCCGACCCAGCGGCTGCGAGGGAGATGTACAAAAAAATGTACGAGGACGAGTTCCTCAACCCCTACCGCTCGGCCGAGCTCGGAAAGTTTGAGGACGTAATAGAGCCCGCGGAGTCGAGGAAGAAAATAATCCAGACGCTGCGCATGTTCTGGGGCCGGAAAAAACAGCGCCCCGCGCGCAAGCACGGCAACATCCCGCTCTAAGCGGAGCGCGCGCACGGAACGCCGGCAACATAGAATAACTTCTCCACCAACCCCACCCATACTGTGCACCGGCCTCGCCGCCGGTGCACAGATTCATATGAAAATTTTTTGACGACCCTTTAAGGAGGTTCTTTCAGCGATGAATATGCTGTTGTTAACGGGAGTAGTCGGAGCGCTGGCGCTTGGATACGCGGCGGTGGCATCCGGCAAGATAGGCGCGTTCAAGGTAGACCACGCGCGAGTGAACGAGCTGTCCGGAATCATCCAGGGAGGGGCTATGGCCTTCCTTTACAGAGAATACAAAGCCCTGGTTCCATTCGTAATCGTAGTCGGCGCGCTCCTCGCATGGAAAAATAAACCCGCAGAGCGCCGTCTGTTTCGTCTGCGGAGCCGTATGCAGCGCCCTCACCGGCTACGTCGGAATGAGAGTCGCCACCAAATCCAACGGTAAAAACCGCCTTCGCCGCAACCCACGGCATGAACGACGCGCTCAAAATAGCCTTCACCGGCGGCAGCGTCATGGGAATGACAGTCGTAGGCGTAGGCCTCCTTGCGTAGTAGTCATGTACTTCATCTTCAACGACGCCAACATAGTCACAGCCTTCGGCTTCGGAGCCAGCTCCATAGCCCTCTTCGCCGAGTCGGCGGAGGCATCTACACCAAAGCCGCCGACGTAGGAGCAGACCTCGTCGGCAAAGTAGAAGCCGGAATCCCGAAGACGACCCGCGCAACCCCGCAGTCATAGCGACAACGTCGGCGACAACGTCGGAGACATAGCGGGAATGGGAGCCGACCTCTTTGAATCCTACGTCAACTCAATAATAGCCCGCAATGGCCATAGGAGCCCTCGTCATGGACCAGGGCGGAGGTCATCTACCGCTCCTCCTCTCCGCCATAGGCATAATAGCCTCCATACTCGGCACCTTCTTCGTCAGAGTCAAAGAAGGAGGAGACCCCGCCAAAGCCCTCAGAATAGGCCTCGGCTCCACCGGCCTCTTCATGATAATAGGCGCCTACTTCCTCACCAACTGGATGTTCGGTGACCTCACCCTCTTCTTCGCGGTCATCTCCGGAGTAATCTGCGCCTGCCTCATAGGAGCCGCCACAGAATACTACACCTCCGGCGACTACGGCAGCGTCAAAGAAAATAGCCGCCGCCTCCGAAACCGGAGCCGCCACCAACATCCTCGCCGGCCTCGGAGTCGGAATGAAATCCACAGCCATCCCCGTAATCCTCGTCTGCATAGCGACCCTCGCCGGCTACCAGTTCGGCGGCCCTCTACGGCATAGCCTGCTCCGCAGTCGGAATGCTCGCCATCACCGGCATGGCCCTCTCAGTAGACGCCTACGGCCCCATCGCCGACAACGCCGGCGGCATAGCCGAAATGGCCGAACTGCCGCATGAAGTACGCAACATCACAGACAACCTCGACGCCGTAGGCAACACCACCGCGGCCGTCGGCAAAGGCCTCGCCATAGGCTCCGCGGCCCTCACCGCCCTCGCCCTCTCGTCGTCGCCTACGCCGAAGCCACCAACCTCACCACCATAGACCTCAAAGACCCCAAAGTCATGGTAGGCCTCTTCATCGGAGGACTCCTCCCCCTTCCTCTTCAGCGCCCTTTCGATACAGGCAGTAAGCCGCGCAGCTGAGAAAATGATAGAAGAAGTCCGCCGCCAGTTCAGAGAAATCCCCGGCATAATGGAAGGCACCGGCCGTCCCGAATACGAACGCTGCGTAGACATCCTCCACCGTCGCGGCCCTCAGAGAAATGATAGTCCCCGGCCTCATGGCCGTCCTCGTACCCGTCATCGTCGGACTTGCGCTCGGCGCTCCCGCGCTCGGCGGACTCCTCGGCGGCTCCATAGTCACCGGAGTCATGATGGCCATATTCATGTCCAACTCCGGCGGCGCGTGGGACAACGGCAAAAATACATAGAAAGCGGCAACTTCGGCGGCAAAGGCACCCCTGCTCACGCGGCTGCGGTAGTCGGCGACACCGTAGGCGACCCATTCAAAGACACCGCGGGCCCGAGCCTCAACATCCTCATCAAGCTCATGTCCGTCGTCGCCACTGTCTCGCTCCGCTCTTCGCGTTATAAAGAGGCGCGGAACGCGTGCGCGCTGTTGCGGCGCGCGCCGAAATGTGCTAATATCTCTCAGTTGACTAAGGTCAATGGGTTCAAGCAGAGGAATGCGCCTCTCGCCCGTCGGTTCAGCTTGCTGCCGGGCTTGCCCCTGAAGATATGATTTCAGGTCCGAGTGCATTCTTATGCGCTCGGACTTTTTTATTTGGAGAATTTTACTCAGGAGGTGTAATGCCATAGCAAACACAAAAGAGGACGAACCGCGGCGTAAATTCGAGATCAGATGCCCCGGAGGTTCTTCTCATAGACGAGTCGAACGTGAAGCGCGGAGTAGTCGGCATTCAGGAAGCGCTTAAAATGGCCGAGGCGGCGGAGCTCGACCTCGTGGAGGTCGCCCCGCAGGCGAAACCGCCGGTCTGCCGCATAATGAACTACGGAAAGTACCGTTTCCAGCAGCAGAAGCGCGACAAGGACGCCCGCAAGAAGCAGAAGAATCAGGTCGTCAAGGAAATCAAGATGCGTCCGAAGATAGACCTGCACGACTACGAGTTCAGGTCAAGGCGATCAAGGCCTTCCTTGAGGACGGACACAGGGTCAAGGTTTCGATATTCTTCCGCGGACGCGAGATGGCCTTCCTCGACAGGGGACGCGACGTGCTGAACAAGGTGCTCGACGCCGTCTCCGACTACGGCAAGATTGAGATGGAGCCGCGCATGGAGGGCGCTTATATGCGCATCATGATAGCGCCGGCCGCGGATTCGCCGGCGAAGAAGCAGGCGCAGAAAAAGCAGCAGAAGCCCGCTGAGGAAGCGCAGGCCGCGGCTCCGGCGCAGCCCGCTCCCGCGAAGCCGCAGAAGGTCAAGAAGAACGTCCTGCCTGATGCAGACCAGATATAAGAATATGCCGCAAACTGGCAGAAATTAGAGGAGGAACCTAGCAATGCCTAAACTGAAAACACTTCCGCAACGAAAAAAACGTTTTAAGATAACGGGCACCGGTAAGGTCAGCTTTAAGAAGAGGCGGACGCGGACACCTTCTTTCGTCGAAGAACTCGAAGCGCCTCCGCACGCTGAGAAAGAAGGGCATCCTTCTTCCGGGCATCGGAGGCCCACGTCAAGAAGATGCTCCCCTACGCGTGAGCGCGGGGCCCGGACGTTTCATCTTAAAACAAAATCTCAAGGAGTGACTTATAATGCGAGTAAAGGGTTCAAGCGCCAGCCGCAATAAACATAAGAAGCTGTACAGCATTACGACAGGACTCTGGGGACGCAAGAAGAACGTCTACCGCCGCGCGCGCGCAGAAGCTCTCCTGCACGCGCTGACGAGCGCCTTCGCGGGCCGCAAGAACAGAAAGCGCGACTTCCGCAAGATGTGGATCATCCGTATCAACGCGGCCGCCCGCGCCAACGGCATCGCCTACAGCGCGCTCATCAACGGCCTCAAGAAAGCCAACATCACCCATCAACCGCCAAGATGCTCGCCGACCTCGCGGTGAACGACGCCCCGGCGTTCGCCCAGCTCGTGGAGAAGGCTGCGCGCGGCTCTGTAAGACAGCCGGGCCTTCGGGCCGAAGCCGTGCGAAATTGCAAATACACACCTCTTACAAAGTAGAGAGAGTTATCGTCCTAGGCTTCCTGCTGGTAATATTGGCAGGAGCCTTTCTCTTATGGCTCTCCAATAATTTCGTCCACGACATACCGATGACGCCCGTCGACGCGCTCTTCATAGCGACTTCGGCGGTGTGCGTCACCGGGCTCAGCGTTATAGACGTTTCCAAGGAGACGGGCGTCGTCTCGCAGCTCGTGCTTCTGTCGCTGATTCAGATCGGCGGCTCGGCATCATGACGGGCATGATGTTAATGTCGCTCGTCGTGAGCCGCAGGGTCGGCATCAAGGGCAGGATATTCTTCCTCGGAGGCTTCGGCGTCGACGGCATACAGGGCGCTGTGAAGCTTTTCTTCACCGTCATAAAGTTCACCTTCGGCTCGAAGCGATAGGCGCGCTGATTTTTATAGCGGGCTTCCTGCTCGACGGCGAGAGCTTTGGGCGGGCGGCGTATCTTGCGATATTCCACTCGATAAGCTCGTTCTGCAACGCGGGCTTACTCTCCGTGCCCGGGCCGGCCTTCAGGGCTACGCGACGACGCTTATAGTCCCGGGCGCGGCGATGGCGCTCATCATACTCGGCGGCATCGGCTTCCCCGTCTTCGCCGAGTGCGCGGCGCGCTGGAAGAACAGAACCTTCCGCCTCTCCGCCTACGCCAAGCTCGTCGTCGGCATGACGGCGGGGCTCGTCTTCGGCGGCGCGCTGCTCCTGCTGCTTTCGGACTGGAACGGCGCTCTGCGCGACTATCCTGTGTGGGCGAAGGTATGGAACGCGCTCTTCATGAGCGTGACCACGAGAACCGCCGGTTACGACACGGTCGCGCCCGGCACCTTCTCCGGGCTCGGACAGGCCGTCATGGTCGTGCTGATGCTAATAGGCGCGTCGCCCGCCTCGACCGGCGGCGGCGTAAAGACGACGACCTTCGGCGTCCTCGCGGTCGCGGTGTGGAGCGAGCTCCACGGACCGCGGCGGCTCGACCTTCATGGGGCGCAGCATCTCGCCGTCGACGGAGCGGCGCGCGCTCTCGGTCGTCGCCGTCTACCTTATGACGATGCTCGCGGGCACGGTGCTGCTGACCTTCACGGAGAAGATGCCCTATTCGGCGCTCATCTTCGAGGCCGCCTCCGCGCTTGCCACGACGGGGCTCTCCGTCGGCATCACGCCGGAGCTCTCCACGCCCGGCAAGCTCATCATAACGACGCTGATGTTCTGGGGACGCGTCGGCCTCTACACATTCCTCTCCACTCTCATAGCTCCCGACGGCGGCTCCGAGATACGCTACCCGAGACGCACGTCCCGATAGGATAACGAAGGGGATTCAACCATGAACGGCAAAGAACAGAAGACATATCTCATTGTCGGCCTCGGACGCTTCGGAACGGCGCTCTGCGAGAAGCTCGCCTCTCTCGGGCAGAACGTCATCGGCGTCGACAGCTCCGCAGCGCCCGTCGCGGAAATCGCCGATAAAATCTCGGTCGCGGCGCAGATGGACGTGACCGACGAAGCGTCGCTGATAAAGATCGGCGCGAAGGAGGCCGACGTCGCGATAGTGACGATAGGCGAGGCCGTCGAGCCGAGCGTGCTTTCCACGTCGCTGCTCGTCGAGCTCGGCGTTCCCGCTCGTCATAGCGCGCGCATGCAGCAATATCCACGCGCGCGTGCTCGAGCGCGTCGGCGCGCACCGCGTCATCTTCCCGGAGGTGGGACATGGGCGCGCGCATAGGCGAGGCGCTCGTATATCCGTGGTATTCGTCCTTCACGAGGATAGACGGCGGAAATTTCGTCATAGGCAAAATTTCGCCGCTTCCCGAAATGGATAGGGCACACGATGGCCGAGCTGAAATTTTCGCAAAAATACAAGGTTATTGTTATACTTATGGAATATGGCGGAAAGCAGCACAGCCCCAACCCGATGCGTCCCATCGAGGAAGGGGACAAGCTGTGGATACAGGGCACGATAGACGACATCCAGGCCCTCGTCGGCGCGGAATAGCCGCCGCGCGGCGCTCCGCCAGAAGATGAAATTTACCGGCGTATGTAAAAGCGCGCGGCAGGAGGCATAAAGATGCAGACGCGCTATCTCAGAGTGTTCGAAGGCCCCGCAGGCAGCGGACGGCGGCCTTCTCGAAAGATTGGAAAAGATAAAGGAGTCGGGGCTTCAGAAGATAGCGGAGAGCACGCTGCCCGACCAGCTCCAGCTTGTCAGGGCGAATCTGCTCGGACGCAAGGGCGAGCTCACCGACATCCTGAAGAGCGTCGGACAGGCCGCGCCGGAGCTGCGCAAGGCTCTCGGACAGGCGGCGAACGAAGTCAAGCAGATACTCTCCGACGCGGTGGAGAAGCGCGGCGAAGAGCTTCTCAATTCGCTCTCGGCCTTCGAGGGCGAGGCCGACATAACGGTCCCCGGCACGGTTCCGTTCCGCGGCGGGCTGCATCCCGTTACGCAGATGTGCTACGACCTTTAACGACGCCTTCCGTTCGCTCGGTTTTGAAATTTTCTCCGAGCCGGAGATCACGAGCGAGAAATACGCATTCGACAATCTCAACTTCGCGCCGGAGCATCCTGCGCGCGAGAGCATGGACACCTACTGGCTGAAGGGGCACGATGAGGAGCGCGGAGCCAAGCGCCTCTGCCTGCGTCCGCACCTCACGGGAGCTTCTGTGCGCTATCTCATGGAGCACGGTGCGCCCGCCCGCTTCGTATATCCTGGACGCGTCTACCGCAACGAGACGACCGACGCCCGCCACGAGAGGGCTTTCTTCCAGTACGAAGCTCTCATCGTCGACAAGGATTTCTCATTCGCCTCTGGCATGGTACTCATCAAGACGATCCTCGAAAAGGTCTTCGGACACGAGGTTGACGTGCGCATGCGCGTCGGATTCTTCCCGTTCGTCGAGCCCGGCTTTGAGATAGACATGAAGTGCCAGGTCTGCGGCGGCGCGGGCTGCAAGGTCTGCAAGCACGTCGGCTGGATTGAAGTCATGCCGGGTGGCACGCCGCACCCGAACGTCCTTCGCGCGGCCGGCCTCGACCCGTCGGTATGGTCGGGCTTCTACATCAACATCGGCCTCGACCGCCTCGTCATGATGCGCTACGGCGTAGACGACGTGCGCCTTTTCCACAGCGCCGACCTTCGCTTCCTTCAGCAGTTCAAGTAGGAGGATGAAATTATGAAGCTTTCGTTAAACTGGATAAAACGCTACGTCGACCTTCCCGCTGACCTCACGATGGACAAGCTCGCCTACGACCTCACGATGTGCACCGTCGAGGTCGAGGACGCGACGAACATCGGCGAGAGCCTCGCAGGCCTCGTCGTCGGAAAGAATCTGACGGTCGACAAACATCCCGACGCGGACAAGCTGCGCGTCTGCACCGTAGACGTCGGCGACCCCGAGCCGTCCGTGATAGTCTGCGGCGGAATCAACCTCGCGCCGCAGCAGCTCGTCGCCGTCGCGAAGCCCGGCGCGTGGGTCAAATGGCACGGCGAGGGCGACCCCGTCGAGATAAAGCCCGCGAAGCTGCGCGGCGTCATGAGCTACGGAATGATCTGCGCCTCGGGCGAAATCGGCCTCGCGGACCTCTTCCCGACGACGCAGCCCGCCGAGATAATGGACATCACGGAGTTCGCGGCCGCCCCCGGCACGCCGCTCGCCGACGCGCTCGACCTGAACGACGTAATCCTCGAAATAGACAACAAGTCGATGACGAACCGCCCCGACCTCTGGGGGACACTACGGCATGGCGCGCGAGCTCGCGGCCATCTATAAATGCCCGCTCAAGCCCATCGAGCCCGTCGCGCTTCCCGAGATGAGCGAGGAGCTCAAGGTCGAGATACAGGACGACGCGCGCTGCACGCGCTACACGGGCTACATCATCAAGGGAATAAAGAACGTACCGTCGCCCTTCTCGCTCAAGAGCATGCTCTGGCGCGTCGGGCAGCGCCCGATAAACCTTCCCGTCGACATCACGAACTACATAATGTTCGCGACGGGGCAGCCGACGCACGGCTTCGACCGCAAGCACATCACGGGCGGCATTTACGTGCGCCGCGCCTATGAGGGCGAGCAGCTCGTGCTTCTCGACGGCGAGACGCTGACGCTCACCTCCGAGGACCTCGTCATAGCCGACGAGAAGACGCCCGTCGGCCTCGCGGGAGTTATGGGCGGCAAGCTCGACTCGATACTCGAGGATACGAACGAGCTCATCCTCGAAATAGCTAACTTCAGCCCGCTCGGCATACGCCGCACCTCGCAGCGCTTCGAGCTGCGCACCGACGCCTCGTCGCGCTATGAGAAGGGCATCGACCCGCAGCGCGTTGACGACGCGGCCGCCGTAGCGCTCGCGGCCTTCAAGGAATATTTCCCCGAGTCGCAGGTCACGGCGCACACAGACGTATATCCGCGCCCGCTTGACTGCGCCGTCGTCGAGGTCAGCCTCGACTTCCTGCGCAAGCGCCTCGGCCGCGATTTGTCCGCCTCCGACGTTGAAGAGATACTCGACCGCCTCGGCTTCAAGACCGAGGAATGCGGCGACGTCCTTCGCATCACGGCTCCGTCGTGGCGCTCGACCGGCGACATATCGCTGCCCGACGACATACTCGAAGAGGTCGCGCGCCTCATGGGCTACGTGAACTTCCCGTTCATCGCCCCGACGGTGACGCTCGACCACGCGATAAACCAGCGCGGCCCGCAGCTTGAGCGCGCGGTGCGCGAGTATCTCGCCTTCCGCTGCAACATGCAGGAGATCTTCACATATCCGTGGATCGACGACCTCTACATCGAAGCCTCGGGCGTAGAGACATCCGACATGCTCGAGCTTTCGACGCCGCCCGCGCCCGAGGAGAGACGGCTTCGCTCGACGCTCGTCCCGGACTGCTCGGCGCGGTCGTGACGAACCTGCGCTATTTCTCCGACTTCCGCATCTTCGAGCTGACGCAGGTATTCCTCGACAGGAACTACCACAGCGTAAACTCCGAGGACGAGCTTCTGCCCGAGATGGCGCGCCACCTCGGAGCGGCCTTCGTCGGAAGCGACGCGCGCGCGCTGTTCCGCGAGGCGAAGGGCGTGCTCGAATACATGCACCGCGCAGTGCAGATGGAGCCGCTCGGCTTCGTCCAGAACGACAAGCCGTCATGGGCCGACGACAAGCTCTGGGTCAACGTCACGCGCGGCGGCGAGGTTATAGGCTCGCTCGGCCTCGTCTCGCCGAAGTGCGCGAAGGCCGCGGGCATCAAGCGCAGCCTCGTCATGCTCTTCGAGATAGACGTCGAGAAGCTCGTGCCGCTCGCGTCGCGCCAGAACGAGTTCGCCCACCTGCCGGGGTACCCGCTCTCGGACTTCGACCTTTCGATAGTCTTCGACGAGAGCGTAGCGTGGCGCGACATCGAGGCGATAGCGCGCAAGGCCGACCTCGTGAAGGACGTCCGCTTCATCGACGAATACCGCGGCAAGCAGGTCGGCGCGGGCAAGAAGTCCGTCTCGTTCAGAATATGGGTCGGCTCGGACAAGGGCACGCTGACCTCGGAGCAGATAGAGAACGTCGCCAAGCAGGTGACCAAAAAGATAAACAAAAAATTCGGCGGAGACGTGCGCGGAGCGCAATAGTCTGCTAGACTTATGCGGGGAGGGCTTCGGCTTTCCCCGCGCGCCGTACCGGCGAAAAGAACACGGAGGTGTCTTGCAATGATGGAGCAGTTTGAAAAATTCAACGAGGCGCTCGACCGCCTCGAGGCGATACTTACAGAGATGAAGAACGACAACGAGGCGCTGCGCCGCGAGAACGCCGAGCTCAAGGGCGTAATCGAGGACAGGGACCTCGAAATCCTCCAGCTCCAGGAAGACGCGGAGAAGGCCGCCGCCGCCGCGAAGGCCGAGAAGGACGAGATAGGCAACACGCTCGATAGCCTGCTCGGACGCATGGGACGCCTCGCCGCGCAGCCGAAAGAGACTCCCGCGGAGTAGCCCGGCCCCGGTAGGCCGCGGGCCGCGCCAAGATGGACGAACTTAACGAAATAAAATCGCTCGGCGACGGAAGGTACTCCTTCTGGGTCGGGCGGCAGAAATATACGCTCGCCACGAAGCTCGAGCCGGCGCGCTTCTGCCGTATAGCGGAAGGCGTCAGCTCGCTCGTTGCGGGCTTTCCGCCTAATCTGAGCCAGGACGAACGCCTCGTGCTGGCGCTGATGTCGCTCGCCTTCCGCCTCGAGGATATGGGCGAGCGCGTCGGCGGCCTCTGCGCCGAATTCGGCGGGGAGGAGAAGAAAGCGTGAGCATCGCCGGTTTCAGCTGCTGGGATATATTCTTCGTCGTCCTCGGAGCGTATTTCATCCTCCGCGGACTCTGCCGCGGCTTCGTCGGCGAGGTCATAGCGCTCGTAGGCTTCCTCGCCTCGTTCTACTGCGCCTTCCAGTTCTCGGGCGCCTTCGGGCGCTTCATCGCGGGCACGATGGGGATAAACCCATACGCCGCGCAGGCGATTGCCGGCGTCGTGATATGGCTCACGATAGCAATGGCCGCCTCCGTCGTGCGCATGGTGCTGAGGGGCATAATAAGAGCGATAAGCCTCGGCGGGATAGACAAGCTGCTCGGCCTCTTCTCCGGCGTCGTCAAAACCTTCATCGCGATATACGCGATAATGACGGCGGGCATACTTCTCGCGCCCGTCGCGAACCCGACGTGGATGTCCGACAGCGACGTGCTGCGCTACGCGGGACGCAGCTGGCCGCAGTTCCGCTCGGCGCTCATAGGTCTCGGCCTCGTGCCTCAGGACACGTCGCTGCCCGACGGCACGCTCGAGGAGATACTGCGCCCATACCGCACGCGCTATCTCAGAGTCGACGGCTACGATTACTACAACGATGAAAATTACGGCGGCGGCGGAGAATCGAACGGACTTCCGCCCGCCGGCGAAGAGCTCCCGCCGCACGACGGCGGGGCGAGCGGCGTCTGAAGCCGCATAGATTTACGCGAAAATCCCTTTTCCCACCAACGACATGTACATCGAACAATCTGCATACAACAGCCTTGAAATATCGAAAATTACCGCGCTGATCTCGCGCCGCTGCCGCAGCGAGCTCGGCGCGCTCGTCGCCGAAAACATCGCGCCCGCCGCGGATTTGAGCGAGCTGACGAAGCGCCGCGAGCTCTTCGAGGACGTGGAGAAGTACCGCGGGCGCAAAGGCGAGCTGCCGTGGACAGACGGCCTCGTATCGGTCGCCTTCATGCTCGAATTCGCGGAGGAGAACGGCCTTCTGTCGGCGAGGAGCTCGTCAAGATACGGCTCATGCTCACGCTCGCGGGCCGCATGCGCGAGACGCTGACCGAAGCGCGCGACGAATATCCCGCCTTTTCCATCCTTCTGCGCAGCATGCGCGACTTCGCCGAAGAGACGGAAATGCTCTCGGTCATAGACGACGAGGGACATCTCTACGACTACGCCTCGGAGAAGCTCGCCGCGGTGCGCCGCGAGATGCGCGGCCTGAAGGATACGCTGCGCCGCAAGGGCCACGCGCTGCTGGGCGACCCGCGCATCGCCTCGATGCTCCAGGAGCGCGTCCTGACGCTGCGCAACGGACGCCACGCCTTCCTCGTGCGGCAGGACGCGATATCGCAGTTCCCCGGCGCGGTCATAGAGCGCTCCGGCTCCGGCAACAGCGTCTACATGGAGCCGCACTCGCTGATGAGCCTCAACAACGAATACAGTAAACTCTACGGCGAAGAGATGCTCGAAGAGACGCGCATCTTCCGCGAATTCACGGCGCGGCTCATAAAACGCAAGAAAGGCATACTCGACACCGAAAACGTCCTCGGCACCGTGGACCTCTTCTACGCGCTCTCAGAGACGGCGCGCCTCGACAAGTGGCGTATGCCCGACCTCTCGAAGCGCACGGAGTTCTCCTTCGTCCGCGCGCGCCATCCTCTGCTCGGCGCGAAGTCCGTGCCTATAGACTTCAAATGCGGCGATAAATTCCGTATTCTCGTCATAACTGGGCCGAACACCGGCGGCAAGACGGTCGCGCTCAAAACCGCGGGCGTCTGCATATACTTCGGCTGGCTCGGCTTCCCGGTGCCCGCCGGCGAAGGCTCCGTGCTCGGCGACATAGGCGAGCTCTTCGCCGACATCGGCGACGAGCAGAGCATAGAGCAGAGCCTTTCAACCTTCAGCGCGCACATCACGCACGTCACGCAGATACTCGACAGGGTTACGCCGCGCTCTTTCGTCATGCTCGACGAGCTCGGCGCGGGCACGGACCCCGAGGAGGGCGCGGCGCTCGGCATCGCGCTGCTCGACTGGCTGCGCGAGCGCGGGTCGCTGGTGCTCGCGACGACGCACCACAATCCGATAAAGCGCTACGCGCTTGCCGCCGACGGCGTAGAGACCGCGAGCGTGGAATTCGACAGCTCGACGCTCTCGCCGACCTACAGAATACTGATAGGCATACCGGGGCGCAGCAACGCGCTGCTCATCGCCGGTAAGCTCGGCATGAAGAAGCAGATAATCCGCCGCGCCGAAGAGGCGATAAACGGCCGCGAGGTCTCGATGGAGGACCTCATCGGCGAGCTGCACGAAAAGCGCGCGGCGCTCGAACGCGAAGCGCGCGAGGTAGAGCGCTCGCGCCAGAAGCTTGCCGCGCTCGAAAAGGACTACGAGGCGAAGATAAAGGCCATCGAGGAGAAGCGCGACGCGCTCATAGCGAAGGCCGACAAAAAGGCGCTCTCGATAGTGCGCAACGCCGAGGACTCGGCGCGCGCGCTCATCAAAAACATGGAGAACGCCGAGGCCGAGTCGCAGGCCCGCCGCGAGCTTGAGAAAAAGCGCAGCCACTTCCAGAAAATCGAAAAGTCCGCGATAAAGCGCGAAGAAAAGAAAGAGACCGCGGAATCGGTCGTCGCGACGGGGCAGGAGCTCAAGGCCGGCGACACGGTGCAGCTCATAGGCACGAGCAAGAGCGCGACCGTCATCGAGGTAAGCGGCAAAAAGGCGCGCATCCGCGCCGGAATAGCCGAAATGGAAGTGCCGCTGACGAAGCTCAAGGTCATCTCGCGCAAGGCCGCGCCGCCGCAGCCGACGGTGCAACGCGCTATCTCAGAGTCCGTCGGCGTGCCGTCGTCGATAATGGTGCGCGGCATGACCATAGACGAGGCGATGCCGATGGTCGAGCAGTACCTCGACCAGGCCTACTGCGCCGGATACGACGTCGTGACGGTAATCCACGGCCGCGGCCAGGGCATACTGCGCCGCGAGGTGCAGGAGCTCTGCAAGCGTCTGCCGTACGTTGCGGAACACAACCTCGGCGGCCCCGGCGAAGGCGGCTACGGCGTCACGGTCGTGAAGTTCCGACGCTGACGGCACGCCGCGCGGATTTCCATAATTCAGTTTTCTTACAGTAACAACGGCGGACGGTGTCATACTGTCCGCCTATCTTGCTATACCGCATTCCTCTGCTATAATACGCTGTGCAGAAGTCGATTACGGCTTTTATCAACTGGCGCAAGATGCTGAGACGCATACGCCGCTTTTTTTGACGTTAGAAACGTTGTCGTAACTTTGTCTGATTTCCGTAAAACAACATAATCCCGCAGGAGCGTTCGCGCGCTCCCGCTGACGCCGTTTGCTCCGGAGGTGCTGCCCATGAACGGTGAAGGCTCTTATTTTCTCGTAAAATTCTGCCGGCTCGACGATTCCGGCGTGAAGGTTCTCGAAGATATGCTTTCTGAAAAAACAGAATACCGTCAGAAAATAGATTGGGGCGGATTTTCGTCGCGCGCCCTGCTCCATGAGGCGAACCGCGAGCGCTCGTCGGTTTCTCTGATACTTTTCGACCTGTCGGGGCGTATGCGCCGCGCCTCGGAATCCAAGCTGCGCGACGAAATAGCGGAAAGCCTCCGCGGTCTCTTTGACGTGAAGGTTTCGAAAATATCCGCCGAGGATTTGTCGAAGACGCACCCAGAGATTGAAAAAAGGATACTCTCGGCGCTCGCCTCGCGCGGCGTAAGGTGCGACGGATCGTCCGCGGCTCTGACGCTGAAGAGCGAAAAGCAGATCATTGAGGAAGCCTCAGGCGTATGCGGATGGGGTGCGTTCAGCGAGGCTCTGGCGCGCATAGCGCGGCGCATGGACAACGATGCGAGCGGCAGGCTGAATCTGAACGCCGCCTTCGTCGCCGACGCGGAGAACTGCGCTGGAGACTACATCCGCGTCCTCTATGATTTTTATTTTGCGCGCGGAGCCGTCACCGCCCCGTATATATACCGAGGAGATTTGAGCGACGCAGCCTCGTCTCCCGACGGCGGATTTATGTACGTAGTGTCCGAAGGCTTCGGCGAGCAGGAGGACTTCATCGTCGTCGGACGAAGCGACATATCGGAAAGCCTGCGCGCTCTGCGCTTAAAGAAGAACTCTGTCGTCGTATGCGAGCTGACTAAAAAGGAGTACGAAGCTGTCGCGGGCAATCCTCTCTTTGAATGCGTATTCCCGACTGTCATCCGCATCGAGGAGCCGAGCGCGGAGGAAAAGCTAGCCTTCATCAAGAGGGAGGCCGCGGCCTACAACTTTGAGCTTTCGCCGGACGTTTTGCCAGAGACGCTGAACGGCGCGGCGCTGGACAGGCTGCGGGCGAGTCTGGTGAAAGCAGTTTCGACGAAGCTCGAGGAGGAAGAATGCAGCTATATGCTTACGGCCTCAGACCTCGCTGCGGAAACAAAAAGCATTCCGGAGCGCCCGCCCTTCGAGGAGCTCGACGCGCTCATCGGCCTCGACGGCGTAAAGCGCACCGTGCGCGAGATAGCGGCCTTCGTCGAGCGCCGCGGGAAGGACGCCGGGCTCTGCCTGCATATGGTTTTCCGCGGACGTCCCGGCACGGGCAAGACGACCGTCGCGCGGATAATCGGCAAAATCTTCGGCGCCGCCGGAGTGATAAAGAACCCTGATAAATTCATCGAGGCTGACCGCGCTGCGCTTGTATCGAAATATCTGGGCGGCACAGCGCCGCGCGTCAGGGACGTCGTGACCGCCGCGCTCGGCGGCGTGCTCTTCATCGACGAGGCGTACTCGCTCTGCGAGGACGGCGGGCGCGGCTACGGGCACGAGGCCGTCGCGACGCTCGTCAAGCTCATGGAGGACCACAGAAAAGAATTCGTCTGCATACTCGCGGGCTATCCCGACGAGATGGACGAAATGCTCGACATGAACCCGGGGATGCGCGGGCGCGTGCAGTTCTACATAGATTTCCCGGACTACAGCGCCGCGGAGATGCTCGAGATATTCGACTCGATGTGCCGCGCCGAAGGCTACGCCGCGAGCGAAGGAGCGCGTGCCGCGCTTGAGGAATTTTTCGAAAAGCTGACGCGCGAGGAGGACTTCGCGAACGGCAGAACGGTGCGCCGCGTATTCGAGCAGATACGCATCAAGCAGGCCGTCCGCAGCGAGCGGATGGACATCGAGGAAGAGGACGTGCGCGCAGTAATGGAGGCGATGCCGCTCCGCGGCGCTTCGCATCGCGCGAGGGCGATAGGCTTTCTCGACGTGGCGTAGCGCTAAAGCCCCGCCCCGGCCCTCCTGCGGTCGCGCTTTTGCATCACCTTGTACGTCGCGACGCAGACGGAGGCGACCGCTATGTCCATCATAGGCTGCACGGACATTATGCCGTACATCGGCCAGACGATGTTCATAAACGCCATCAGCGGAATGTCTATCGGCCCCTTGCGCAGGAACGAGAGGACGAGCGCGGGCTTTCCGCGCCCCGTCGCCTGGAAGAAGGCTATTATCAGCGAGATTATGGAGAGGAACGGAATGGATACGCAGTGCAGCCGCAGGAACACCGAGCCCGCGGAGACCGCGGAGGCGTCCTCCATGAAGATGCGGATGAGCGCGGCGGGGATTGTCTCGCACATCGCGAGATATGAGAGCGTGACTGCGAGCGAGCAGAGCCCCGCGAACGCGCTATCTCAGAGTCAGAGGCGTTTGTAGTCGCCCGATGCGTAGTTGTATGCGAGCAGCGGAATGACGCCGCTGCATATCCCCTGCACGATGTAGGTCGGCACCTGGTCGATCTTCTTGACGATGCCGACGGCGGAGAGCGCGCCCGCCGTGTAGGCCGACATCAGGTAGTTCAGCGTGATGTTCGAAAGCGCGTTCATGACGAGCTGCACCGTCGCGGGCAGGCCGACGAAGAAAATTTCGCCCGCGGCGTTCCTCGCGAGGCTGACGTATCGCGGCGAGAGCGAGACGACGTTGTCCTCGCGCGGCTTCATCAGATAGTACAGAAGATAGAGCGTCGCTATCGCGTTCGACAGAGCCGTAGCGATCGCCGCCCCTTCCATAGCGAGGCCGAAGCCCCAGTCGTAGATGAATATCGGGTCGAGTGCGACGTTGAGCACGCCGCCGAGGCTCATGCCGAAGCTCGCGCGCTTCGACTGCCCTTCGGCGCGTATCAGGTGTGCCAGCACCATATTCATCGAGGTAGGCAGGCCGCCGACCGTCACAGTCCAGAAAGATAGGCGCTAGCATGAGGCAGCGAATTTTCGTCAGCTCGAGCGCGGAGAGCAGCGGCTCGCGCCAGACGAACACCGCGAGCGAATAGACGAGCGTCGCAGCGGCGGCGAGCCACGCGGCGGAAGCCCCCGCGCGGCGCACCATCTCGTAATCGCGACGCCCGAGCGAACGCGACAGCAGGCTCGCGCCGCCTATGCCGAAAGGTTCGCGACCGCCGAGAGCATGAGAAACGCGGGAAAGACGAGCGTCACCGCCGCCATCATGCCCGTGTCGTTGAGCTGGCCGATGTACCACGTGTCCGCGATGTTGTAGACCATCGCTATTATCTGGCTGATGACCGTCGGCACGGCGAGCGCGGCGACGGCCCTCGGCACGGGCATCGTCTCGAAAATCTCTATCTCTTTTTCGCTGAGCTGGTTTTTCACCGCGCGCCTCTAAAACATGCCGCGCCGCGCAGAAATTATGTAGACCGCGGCCGCGGCTGGGACCGCGAGAGAAAGCGCGGGGTAGAAAATTTCAAGCGGCGCGTGGCCGAAGAGCAGCCCGCCGCAGACCGGGCCGAGCATCATGCCGAGGTCGAAGCCGATGTAATAGGTGCTGTTCGCGAGGCCGCGGTGCTCCGGCCCCGCGACGAGCATCGCCGTAGACTGGCAGACGGAGCTCATTATGCCGTAGCTGCCCGCCATGAAGGCCGCTGCGAGGAACAGCAGCGTATTGTCGCGCATCAGCGTCAGGCAGATTATCGCGGCGAGCGTGCAGACAGACGCGCCGGACTGGAACATCTTGAACGGCAGCTTGTCGAACAGGCTCTTGAGGCAGAGGCGCAGCACGAGAAGCACCGCCGCGTAGAGCGGAAAGAAGAGGCCGACCGAGACGTGCAGGCCGCGCGCCTCCGTGTAGCCGACTATGAAAGACTGCGTCGCGCAGTAGGGGATTGCGAAAAGCATGATGATGAGCGCCGCGGGCACGACCTTCACATAGATGAAGCTGAAGCCGCCGCCGCGCCGCGCGTCCGCGGCTTCGCGCGGTTCTCCGGCGCGCCGCCCTTCTTTATGAACATTATGGTGAACGAGCTGACGAGCGCGAAGAGCATCGCGACGCCGAAGGCCGCGCGGTAGCCGAACAGCCTGTAGGTGAAGATGCCGAGCGCGGGAGCCAGCGCCATAGCGAGCGCGTTCATCGCGCCGTAGAGCCCCATGCCCGAGCCTATCTTGTCGCGCGGCAGAAGGTTCGACATCCATGTCGCCATGCAGACCGAGCAGCAGGCGAAGCCGACGCCGTGGAGACGCGGAAGGCCGCCACGACGCGCGCGTCGAGCGCGAGCATATAGCCGAGGCATGCCGCGGCCATCATCCAAGTTCCCGCTATCGAAAGGCGGCTCTTGTCGATTTTGTCCGCGAGGTTGCCCGCGAAGGGGCGGCAGAAAAGCGAGCAGAGGTTCATCATGCCGCCGATGAGCCCCATCAGAGCGGCGGAAGCGCCGAGCGAGCCGGAAAATCCCGTGATTATCGGCGTGACGAGCATCGGGCACGAAAAGTAGAAAAAGCTCGCCTCGAGAATAAGAAGGATATCCCGTGAATAAAGCCTTTCCTCCGCCATCCGCTCCGTCCCCTTCAGCCGTCGATTACGCGATTTGCCCGAGAGAGCGCCGCGTTCGTTATGTTATATTATTATTTCATGGCTTTGTCAAAGAACGTCCCTGCCGCCGCGCGTCCGGCGCGGCGTTGACTCCGCTCCCAATAAATAGTATAACGTTCGCGTAAGTTTCGCGGCCAAAGGCGGCGAAGGCGCGCGGCGCTCCGCAAATCGGATTTAAGGAGAGAGCTGTTCATGGAAGAAGAAAGAAAATACTCCGCAGATATCGCGGCGGCGGTCAATAAATTCCTCGTCGACGACGACTGGCGTTTCGACTTCAACGAAGGCGAAGGGTGCTTCCGCTTTACTCTGACGCTCGACGGCAAGCTTAAAGAGGCGAGATACTGGATATTGATCAACGAGGACGACTACACTGTCTACGCATACTCGCCGATAGGCGCGGACAAGGGCGACGAGCGCATGATGTCGGCGATGGCCGATTTTATATGCCGCGCCAACTACGGCATGAAGAACGGGAATTTCGAGCTGGACATGATGGACGGCGAAATCCGCTACAAATGCTACGTCGACTGCGACGGCGCGCTGCCGTGCGATGATGTTATCAGGAACAGCATCTATTGCCCCGCGCAGATGCTCGAACGCTACGGCGCGGGCATCGTCGACATCGTCTGTCTCGACGGCTCGGCGGCGGACGCTATAGCGAAGTGTGAAAATTAAAGAGAGGGCGCGCGGCGTTAAGCGGCCTCTGACGTACAACAATGCCGCCCCTGACGGAAACGTTCAGGGGCGGCGGCGTTTTCGTTATAAAATTAAATTACCGTCTTAGCTCTTTTTGCTTCTCAATATCACGGGCGTTCCGCCTACATCAGCGTCCCGAAGGTGCGCGTTACGTTCAGCCGTTTGTTGAGCGCCCAGACTAGCGCCGCGCCGATGACGGCTCCGGGTACGGAGCTGACGAGGAACGAACCCGAGAAGAAGAGGAAGCCGACGCTCTTGCCTATCGCGGGGCCGAGGAGCTTCGCGCCTACCCACGCGCCGACGATTCCCGTGCCTGCGGGCTCGGCGCAGGCGGCGGCGATTTTGTATTTGTCGGGCAGGGCGCGCGCCGCGAGGCCGACGAAGAGCGCGCCGAACATGCTGCCGGGGAAGGCGAAGAGGCTGCCCGTGCCGAGCAGGTTGCGGATGACGCTCGTCGTGAATGCCGCGCCGACGGCCCACCACGGGCCGAGGACGATTCCCGCGACGACGTTGATTGTGTGCTGAATGGGAAGCACTTTGTCGGCCCCATCGTATGGAGACGACGGAGAGCGCGACGCCCGCCGCGGCGAGCACGCCCGCGAGCACCGCTTTTCTGAAAATCAGGCTGTGTTTGTCGTTCGTCATTTTTTATCTCTCTTCTTATCCGAAATATTTGTTTATCTCGTTATCAGCGCGCGGGCCGCTTTTTCGGGGTCGCCGGCGCGCACTATCGCGCCCGAGAGCGATATTCCGCTCGCGCCGCAGCCGGCGAGCTCGCGCACGTTCGCAAGCTCTATTCCGCCTATCGCGACGGATGGAATTGTTATCGCGGACAGCGTTTTTTTGATCCCGTCGGGGCCTATGACGACCGCGTCGCCCTTCGTCGCCGTGCCGAAGGCCGCGCCGCAGCCGACGTAGTCCGCGCCAAGCCGCTGCGCCTCGCGCGCAAGTTCCGGCGTGCGCGCCGTGCCGCCTATTATGAAATCCGGCCCTGCTATCGCGCGCGCGGCGTCCACCGGCAGATCCTTCTGCCCGAGATGCACGCCGTCGGCGCGCGCTGCGAGCGCCACGTCGAGCCTGTCGTTGACGAAGAAGAGCGCGCCGCGTTCCGCGCAGAGCTCTTTCAGCTTCAGCGCCGTTTCGTAGGTTTCGCGCCCCGTCCAGCTTTTTACGCGAAGCTGCACGGCCGTGACGCCGCCCGCGAGCGCCGCGCGCGTCTTTTCGATCACGGCCCCGGGCGCGTCGCCCTCGCCGCATATAAGATAGAGGCGAAGCCTATCCGCGAGTTTTGCTCTATCGTACATTTTTCTCTTCCTCCGAATTGAGCTCTGTCAGCCAGTCCATGAAGGCGGTGCGGAACGAGTAGGGACCGGCCGATGCACTGTCCTTCTCCGCGAGCGCGGCGGCGCGGCGGAAAAGTTTCAGCGCGCGGCGCGACGCCTCGAAAGGCTCGTACTCCGCGCAGAATAGCGCCGTAGCGCTGCCGAGCGCGCAGCCTATGCCGCTCGTCATTGCGAGCAGCCGCGAGCCGCCATCTATCACCTCGCGCCTGTCGCCTGCGGCGTCGGACAGAAAATCGCGCTCTCCGGTGCAGTAGACCGCCGCGCCGAATTTCCTCGCGCATTTGGCCGTTATCTCTGCGGCGCGCGTCTCCTCGCATTCGCTCGAAACGCCGCGCGGAGCCGCGCCCTCGCCGCAAAGCGCCGCGATTTCCGAGAAGTTTCCTTTTATTACGGAGAATTTTATCTACGCGCTATCTCAGAGTTCCGCCGCCTCGGTGCGAAACGCGAAAAGCCGTAGCCGACAGCGTCCATCACTATCGGGCGTCCAGCCGACGCCGCCGCGCGGGCCGCCGTCAGGTAAAGCTCGCGCGCGCCGTCGGGCGGCGTGCCGATGTTTATCAGCAGCGCGTCGCAGGCAGCGGCTATCTCCGCGGCCTCGCCTTTCTGCGGCGTCATTATAGAGACGCCTCCGAGCAGCGCGACGCAGTCGGCCTGGAGCTGCGCTGAGACGGAGTTCGTTATCTGGTAGACGAGCGGTTTAGCCATTGATTATCTCGGTCCACGCATCGTAACCGCGTGGCCGAGGCAGCCTGCGCCGTGTCCCGCGGTGACGCCGTAGTGCAGCCCTGCGCGCAGATAGAGCCGCGGGCGAGGCGCGCCACTGCCTCTTCAAGTCCGCAGCCCGATGCGAGCTCCGCGCTATCGCCGAGCTCAGGGTGCAGCCGGTGCCGTGGTTCGCCGTAGTGTCGATGCGCCTGTCCTCGAAGAGCGTCATTTTGCCGTCCGCGTACAGCACGTCTGTTATCACGTCCGGCTGCCGCCGAGTGTCCGCCCTTGACGAGCACCGCGCCGCAGCCGAGCTTCGCTATTTCTCTGCGGCCGCCTTCATTTCGTCGACGGTGCGCACCTTCATCCCAGTCAGTTTTTCTGCTTCGGGCAGGTTCGGCGTGACGATCATCGCCATCGGGACGATGCGCTCTTCACCGCGTCGACGGCGTCGGCCGCAAGCAGCGAGTCGCCGCTCTGCGCGACCATCACCGGGTCGACTACGAGCTTTTTTATCCCAAGCTCGGCAAGCCCTTCGGCGACGGCGCTGATCGCGCCGCGATTGCCGAGCATTCCAGTCTTCACCGCGTCGATAGGGAAGTCGCGCCCGACCGCCAATATCTGCGCCTTTATGATCTCCGGCGGAACGGGATGAATGCCCGACACTCCGACGGAGTTCTGCACAGTGACCGCCGTTATCGCCGACGTGCCGAAAACCTTGAGCGCTGCGAAGGTTTTCAAGTCCGCCTGAATCCCCGCGCCGCCGCCTGAGTCGCTGCCGGCGACGGTCATCGCGAGCCCTCTGTATATGCCGTGTCTCATATGAGTCCCCCTTGATAAAAACGTCCGGCGCCCAAAACGCGCCGCATCGCAATTCCCGCGTCTTACGCGGCGCTCGTGGACGAAGTCTACGGCGCATAAAATTATCATGCACGCGCTATCTCAGAGTACAAACGCGGCGGCGCTTGCTACAAATTGCGCGGAAAGGCGGTGCGCCGTTGAATTTGTTGGAATTGCCGTATATTACGATAGAGGGCGGTGCGCGCGTGGAATCCGCGCCGCTCGTCATGGTGCTCGGAGGGCGCGCGCCGTCGCCGGAGTTTCTCGCGGCGCTCTCGCGCGGCTGCGAGCTCTGGGCCGTCGACAGGGGAGTGGAGGCATGCCGCGCGGCGGGAATCGCGCCCGCGGTGCTCGTGGGCGACCGCGACAGCGGCAGCGCGGAGGGCTGGCGCTGGGCCGCGGAGCGCGGCGCTGCGACGCGCGAGTATCAGAGCGACAAGGACCTCACGGACTTTCAGCTCGCGCTCGAAATTTTTGCGGACGAGCGTAAAAACAGCGAAAAAAATATAATTTTAACGGGCGCGCTCGGCGGCAGGTTCGACCATCTGTGGAGCCTGACGCTCTCTTTTCTGAACATGACGCGCGCCGGAGTTCCGTTCGGCATGATGGACGACTGCGAGGGCATGATATTCGTCCGCGGCGGCGAACGTTACGCGCTCGCCTTCGCGCGCAGGCCGAAGGCGCTCTCGCTGCTTGCGTTCTCGCCCGTCTGCTCCGGCGTGAATTTGAGCGGCGTACACTGGCCGCTGACCGGCGCGGAGCTGCGATGCGACGTCCCGTACGCCGTGAGCAACCGCGTGGAAGGGGAGGGGCGCGTCGAAGCTTCGTGCGCCTCCGGCACGCTCGGCCTCTACTGGACGTGGGGCGACGCCTTTTAACGTGCCGCCGCGTTCTTTACTAATGCCGGGCAGCCCCCGCTCATGGTAGAATAGGCCGGTAACTGGAAATATAAGGATGTGAGTCGATGTTTGGACATATTTTCTCGCCCGGCGGACTGGCGAACCTGCTGCTCAGCGTTCCCGCCGTTCTTTGGGCGATCACCTTTCACGAATTCTGCCACGGCTTCGCGGCGAAGATGCTCGGCGACCCGACCGCCGAGCGCGAGGGGCGGCTCTCGCTGAACCCGCTCGACCACCTCGACCCGGTCGGCGCGCTCTGCCTCCTGCTCTTCCGCTTCGGCTGGGCGAAGCCCGTGCCTATCGACACGCGCTACTTCAAGCACCCGAAGCGCGACATAATCATCGTGAGCCTCGCGGGCGTCGTCGGCAACCTGCTGACCGCCTTCGTCTGCGCGCGGTTCGTGAGCTTCTTCCCCGGCCTCTTTTCGAGCTGGGGCGCGCAGCAGTTCATCCTGCTCATGATATACATCAACCTCGGCCTCGCGGCCTTCAACATCATCCCGATACCGCCGCTCGACGGCTCGCGCATACTCTACGTGCTGCTGCCCTACCAGTGCATGAAATACTACTACTGGCTCGAGCGCTACGGGATGTTCGTAGTCGTCGGCCTGCTCGTGCTCGGCATATTCCCGTACATCATGTACCCGATAATGACCGTGCTCTTCCACATCGTCATGTTCTAGGAGAAAAGCCGTGAAGAAGATACTCGTGACCAACGACGACGGCGTTTACGCCGAAGGCATAGGGACGCTCGCGCGCGCGCTGCGCGATGCGGGCTGTGAGGTCCTCGTCTGCGCTCCGGACAGGGAGCGCAGCGCCTCTGGACATTCAATGACGATGGACCGCCCGCTGCAAATCAAGCGCGCGGACGCGGCGCGCACCGGCGGCGCGGAGGCGTGGTGCTGCGACGGCACGCCGACCGACTCAGTCATAATGGGGCTCGAGGTGCTGAAATTCCCCGCCGAGTTCGTAATATCGGGTATCAACTGCGGCCCGAACCTCGGCGACGACATCACCTACTCCGGCACGGCCTGCGCCGCGATGGAGGGCGTAATCGCGGGCCTTCCCTCAATGGCCGTCTCGCTCGTTTGCAGCTCGCGCGACAAAGTCCTGCATTACGAGACCGCGGCGCGCGCCGCGGTTGAAATCCTCGAATGGACGAAAAATCACCCGATGGAGCCGGGGCTCTTCTACAACGTCAACGTGCCGAACGTCACGGCCGGCGAGCTGCGCGGCGTGAAGCTTGCGCGCAAAGGCAAACGCCGCTACCACGACAAAATCACGGTAATCAAAACGCCCTTCGGCGGCGAGGCCTACTGGGTCGGCGGCCGCATAGAGGACGACATGGCGGAGGACACCGACGTATTCGCCGTAGCGCACGGCTTCGCCTCGCTCACGCCCGTTCATCTTGAAATGACCTCGTTCGCGGCGCTCGAGAAAATCTCCGCTCTCGACATGGAGCGCGAAGTGAACGCGGCCCTCGGCAAAAACTAAACGCGGACGGCGCGTTGGTTCATTTTGAACACTGACGCGCGGACGGTTGACAGAATCTCGTTATCTGTTAAAATGTTCCACAAGTTTTAAGAAAGGAGGGGCGGCTGTGAGGCTTTTATCTGTTGGACGAATAAGACGTATACGACGAATCGACCGTACTGGGCATAACGGGTTATGCAGTGACGGGGACATGAGTTCGATCATTCGGCGACAGAGATGAGGAGCCACCGGCTGAAAGCGCCTCTCGCAAAGAAAATCAAAACTTCGCACCCCTGAGCGTAACGAAACGAAGCGGACGCGAAAAAGCGTCAACCAGGGTGGCACCGCGGGTAATAAGGCCCGTCCCTATCTTAAAAGGATAGGGACGGGCTTTTTTATATTTTAGAAAAACATAAAAAATTTCTAAGGAGGAAATTCAAATGGCAGCAGAGAAAAAAGGAAAGGTAATACTGGCTTACAGCGGAGGACTCGACACATCGGTCGCCATTCCGTGGCTCCACGAACAGGGATACGAGGTCGTCACGCTCACGATGCACGTCGGACAGCAGGCAGACAACCTTGAAGAGATAAAGGAAAAGGCCTACGTCGCCGGAGCCTCGAAGGCCTACGTCGTCGACCTGCGCGAAGCCTTCATTGACACCTTCGTATGGCCCGCGCTCAAGGCCAACGCGACATATCAGGGCGTGTATCCGCTCAACTCCGCGCTCTCGCGCCCAATGATAGCCCAGGCGCTCATCTGGTGCGCCGAGAAGGAAGGCGCTGTCGCCGTCGCCCACGGCTGCACCGGCAAGGGACAGGACCAGGTCCGCATCGAAGTCGCCTGCAACGCGCTCAACCCCGACATCGAAGTCCTCGCGCCCGTCCGCGACTGGGGCTTCACGCGCGAAGAAGAGATGGACTACGCCGCGGCGCACAACGTTCCCGTACCCACGACCAGAAAGAGCCCCTACAGCATTGACGACAACCTCTGGGGCCGCTCCATCGAGTGCGGAATCCTCGAAGATCCGTGGAACGAGCCGCCGAAGGACGCCTATAAGCTCACCGTCGACCCCGTCGACGCGCCCGACGAGGAAATCACGCTCGAAATAACCTTCGAGGCAGGCGTCCCCGTCGCGATCAACGGCGAAAAAATGGGCTCCATCGAACTCATCGACTACATGAACAAGGCCGCGGGCAAGGCCGGCTTCGGCAGAATAGACATGATTGAAGACCGCCTCGTCGGCTTCAAGAGCCGCGAAGTCTACGAGTGCCCCGGCGCGCTCGCGCTCATCGCCGCGCACAAAAAGCTTGAGACGCTGACCCTCTCGAAGGACGTCCTCAAGACGAAGAGAGAGCTTGAGACCAAATTCGGCGAGCTCACCTACGAGGGCTACTGGTTCTCGCCGCTCATGGAAGCGATACAGGCCTTCGTCGAAACGACGCAGAAATCCGTCAACGGCACAGTCCGCATGAAGCTCTACAAAGGCAACTGCATCATCGACGGCATGAAGTCCGACACCTCCGTCTACAGCAAGTCGCTCGCGACCTACTCCGCCGGAGACATTTTCGACCAGTCAGCCTCCGTCGGCTTCATCAAAATCTGGGGCATGCCGATAAAAACCTGGCGCCAGGTCCACAAGGAGAAGAACATCAACCCAATCGACAAGCTCGTAATGGAAAAAGGCAAAGACGCGACGAAGTAACAAAACATACAAACGTACACGCGCCCACTCCGATTTTTGAGCGGGCGCGTGTACGTAATGTAAGTAGCCCCTAAAAAACCTCCCGCGCTTCACGGCTTTTTCACCGTTTGGCGCGGGAGTTTTTATTTTGCCGGTTTGTTGAGAGAGCGGCTATTTCTTTCCGGTGCTGCCGAAGCCGCCTTCGGCTCTTGCGGTTTCGCCTAGTTCGTCTGCCGTTTCCAGTTCGGCTTTTGTGACGGGGGCGAAGACCATCTGCGCTATGCGGTCGCCGGGCTCTATCGCGAAGTCTTCTTCTCCGAGGTTTATCAGGATTACTCGGATTTCTCCGCGGTAGTCTGAGTCTATTGTGCCGGGCGCGTTGAGGACGGTGACGCCGTGTTTGAAGGCGAGGCCGCTGCGCGGGCGCACCTGCGCTTCGTAGCCCTCGGGTAACTCGATGTAGAGGCCCGTGCCTACTATGCCGCGCTTTCCGGCCTTTATGACGGCGGCTTCGCTCGCGCGGAGGTCCATGCCGGAGGCCCCCGCGGTGGCGTAAGCGGGCGGCGTTACGCCGCCCGCGGCTTTCAGCTTAACCTTTATTACGTCCATTAGTTTTTGCGCTCGCGCTCGAAGCGGCGCGCGGGACGGTGCGGCTTTTCCTCGAAGTCGTCCGCCTCATGCCTCTGGTCGCGCTCGCGGCGTTCGCCTCTGTCGCGGTCACGGTCGCGGCCGCCCCTGTCGCCGCGTCCGCCTTCGCGGCGCTCGCCGCCGCCGCGCGGGAACTGCGAGTAGCGCTCCTCGCGCGCCTTCTCGACGGGTATCTGGTCGCGGAACTCGGGCTCGAGCGCGAGCTCGTCGAGCCTGTCGAGCAGCTTCTTGCGGCTGAGGTTGACGCGGTGCATGTCGTCTATCTCTTTGACGGTGACGAGCACCTTTTCGCCTATCTCGAAGGCGTCCTCGACGGAGGGCACGCGGTAGTTGCTTATCTCGCTCACGTGGAGCAGCCCTTCCTTGCCGGGCAGCACTTCGATGAATACGCCGAAGGTGAGCATTCTCGTGACGGTGCCGACGAAGGTCTCCCCCGCCTCTACTTCGCGGACGAGGTCTTTGATTATCTTGACGGCCATCGCGGCGGATTCTTCGTTGACGGCGGCGACGCTGACCTTACCGCTGTCTTCGACGTCGATTTTCGCGCCGGTCTGCTGGACTATGCCGCGTATCGTCTTTCCGCCGGAGCCGATGACGTCGCGGATTTTTTCAGGATCGATGTTGAAGGTGACGATTTTCGGAGCGGTGGGCGCAAGCTCGGGACGCGGCTCGGATATGACGGAGTCCATGATGTCGAGTATCTGGTAGCGGCCTTTCTTCGCCTGCGCGAGCGCCTGGGTCAGTATCTCGCGCGTGATGCCGCCGGCCTTGTTGTCCATCTGGAGCGCCGTTACGCCGTCGCGCGTGCCGGCGACCTTGAAGTCCATGTCTCCGTAGTGGTCACGCGCTATCTCAGAGTCGGTGAGGATGCAGACCTGTCCGTTGTCGGCGATGAGGCCCATCGCTATGCCCGCGACGGCTTTCTTGACGGGGACGCCAGCCGCCATCATAGCGAGGCTTCCGCTGCAGACCGAGGCCATGGAGCTGGAGCCGTTGGACTCTAGTATGTCGGATACCTGGCGCACGACGTAGGGGAAGGATTCTTCCTCGGGGAATACGGCGCGGAGCGCGCGCTCCGCGAGCGCGCCGTGGCCTATCTCGCGCCGTCCGGGGCCGCGCATCGGGCGCACCTCGCCGACGGAATATGGCGGGAAGTTGTAGTGGAGTATGAAGCGCTTCGACGGCTCGTCGAGCTTGAGCCCGTCCATGACCTGGTCGTCGGTGCCCATCATTCCGAGCGTCGTGACGCCGAGCGACTGCGTCTCGCCGCGCGTGAAGAGCGCCGAGCCGTGGGTCATCGGCAGTATGTCGACCTCGCAGGTTATCGGGCGAAGCTCGTCCATCGCGCGTCCGTCGGCGCGTTTTTTGTCAACGAGGAGCAGACGGCGCACGGCCTTTTTGACCATTTCGTCCATTATCGTCGCGATGTACTTGGCGGAATCGGGGTAGCTCTCGGCGAAGAAGTCCTCGGCCTTCTGCTGAGCCGCCGCTATTGCCGCGCCGCGCGGCTGCTTCTGGTTGATCTGCACCGCCGCGTAGATTTCGTCGGTGAGGTTGTCGCGCATCCAGTTATCGATTTCTTCTATAACTTCGGGGGCGGGGAGCTGCGCCTTCGGCTTGCCTATCTCGGCGACGACTTCGTCGATGAAGTCCATTATTTTGCCGATGGCCTCGTTCGCAAGCTCCATGGCGTCCACGAGCAGCTCTTCGGAGACTTCTTTGGCTCCGGCCTCGACCATCGTAATGCCGCCGCGGTGTCCGGCGACGGTGAGGTCGAGCGTGCTGTTCGGGAGGTCTTTCTCGTCGGGGTTGACGACGAGCTTTCCGTCGATGCAGCCGATGCGCACCGCGCCTATCGGGCCGTTCCACGGAATGTCGGATATCGCGAGCGCGAGCGACGCGCCGTTGATGCCGAGGATGTTGGCGGGGTTTTTCTGGTCGACGGACATGACGGTCGCGACGACGTGTACGTCGTGGCGCATCCATTCGGGGAAGAGCGAGCGGATGGAGCGGTCGATCATGCGTCCGCTGAGTATCGCGGACTCGGACGGACGGCCCTCGCGCTTGATGAAGCCGCCGGGGACTTTGCCGGCCGCGTAGTAGCGCTCTTCGTAGTCGACGAGCAGCGGGAAGAAGTCGAGGCCCTCACGCGCCTTTTCCGCGAGCACCGTCGTCACGAGTATCACCGTGTCGCCGTGTCTCGCCAGCACCGCAGCGTTGGCCTGCTTCGCCACGCGTCCGATTTCGAATGACAATTTCTTGCCATAGAAATCAAGTTCGTAGATTTTCTTCAAGGTTATTCCTCCTGCCTATTATTCATCACGATAAGAAGGATAACACAAAATAATAAAAAATGGCGAAAGGGAGAGCCCTTTCGCCATGAAATATGCGAAAAAATCGCGCGGGATTAGTGGCGGAGTCCGAGGCGCTGGATGAGCGTCTGGTAGCGTCCGAAGTCCTTGTTCCTGAGGTACTGGAGCAGGCGGCGGCGCTTACCTACCATGATGAGGAGTCCGCGGCGGCTGTGGAAGTCCTTCTTGTGGACCTTCATGTGCTCGGTGAGCTCGCGGATGCGACGCGCTATCTCAGAGTACTTCCGTGGAGCCGGTGTCCGCCTCGTGCGTCTTGTACTCTTCGATGATCGACTGTTTTCTTATCCTTCTCTATCATACCTATCACTCCGTTCCGGGCCTTGCTTTGCCCTTATTTCCCCCAACTCAGGCATGTTGTGGTGACGCATGTCCGTGTAGGAGGTCTTGGGTATATTACCAGAAAGCCGCCGCTTCTGGCAAGCCCCCGCGCGCGCCTTAAAAATACAAACGTTTTTTGATATTTCCACGCCGCAAAAAAGCGGGCGCAAAGCGCCGCACGCGCCGTTTTTTATGCAAAAAATTGCGATTTTTTATGATATAAATAACGAAGTGCAAAAACAGGCGCGGCGCGACGCCGCCGCGCGAACAACGGAGGAATGAAAATGCCATCGTCGCCGTGGAATCTGCCTAATATGCTGAGCCTTTTCAGGGTGATACTGGTTCCCGTCATACTTGTATTTCTTACGCTGCGCGGACAGCTCGGTTACATAATGGGGCTGAACGTCGGAGACTGCATCGCCGCCGTCGTCTTCATCATCGCGTCGATAACGGACGCCGTGGACGGCTACATCGCGCGCAAACGCAACATCGTCACGAACCTCGGAAAGTTCATCGACCCGCTGGCGGACAAGATACTCGTCATCGCAGTTCTGACGGCGCTCGTCGAGCTGCACCGCTTCCCCGCGTGGATGGTGGTCGTGATAATTTCGCGCGAGTTCATCGTCTCGGGGCTCCGCATGGTCGCGGCCTCCGAGGGCGTCGTGGATAGCGGCCTCGAAGGGCGGCAAACTGAAGACCGTGACGCAGATAATAGGAATAATCCTTCTGCTCTTCAACATCCCGGGCGCAATGGCGGTCATGTGGCTCGCCGTCATCCTCACGGTCTGGTCCGGCATCGAATATATCCGCAACAGCATGGACCTGCTGAGCTGACGGAAAATCGGGAAAAAAGCAAAATTCAAGCCGCCTGCGCGAAACGCGGGCGGCTTGTTTGTTTTACCTATGCGCCGTTATGCCGGCGTGTTTTCGTCTTGCATCTCCGACTGGAAACGCCTGCGGCGCGGTTCGGAGCGCGTGCATTCCTTTACGACTTCACCTTCGCCTCCGTGCCCTTCATGAGCGGTCGATGTTCGAGCGGTGACGCCACGACGAGAGGCAGGCGAGGAAGAGCGCGGCGAAGGAGTACGGCTTCGGCATCCCCCACGCGAATGTGAAGAGCGCAGCGGCGAAGAGCCCGGCGAGCGAGGCGACGGAGACGTACTTCGTGAAGCGCATGACGGCGTACCACACGAGGCCGCCGAGAATCGCGGGCCACGGCGTGAAGAAGTTTGAAGAAGGCTATGACGCCGAAGGTCGTAGCGACGCCCTTGCCGCCCTTGAAGCCGAGCCAGACCGGGTAGTTGTGGCCGAGGACGGCGCAGACTCCAGTGAGCGCGAGAAGCGCGTGCTGCTGGACAAAGCACGAGGCCGCAAGCACGGCGAGGCCGCCCTTGAGCATATCGAAGACGGCGACCGCGACGGCCCACTTCTTCCCCATGAGGCGACCGACGTTCGTCGCGCCTATGTTGCCCGAGCCATAGGCGCGTATGTCCGCGCCGCAGACGTATTTCGCGACGAGGAAGCCTGTCGGGCACGAACCCGCGAGATAACCGAAGAGCGCGCATAAAATAAAGGACATAATTATCACCCGCATAAAAAGATAAAGACGGCAGAAGCCTAGCCGATTTTACGCCGCGCGCGCGCGCGCGTCAAATCCGCGCCGAGGCGCAAAAAAGCGGGAGCCGCGCGAAACGGCCCCCCGCTGTCGTAAGTTATGGCTTTTCTCTCAAAGCGCGGCGAAGCTAGAGAATCCTCTCTATCTTCTGCGGCGCTATGCCGTGCTTGTCCGCGTAGCCCGTGAGCATGAGCGTCAGAGCGCCGTCGCCCGTTACGTTGCAGGCCGTGCCGAAGCTGTCCTGGAGCGCGAATATCGTGAGCATGAGCGCCGTGCCGGAGTCGTCAAAGCCGAGGATGCCCGTGATAAGTCCGAGCGAGGCCATGACCGTGCCGCCCGGGACGCCGGGGGCCGCTATCGCGAAGATGCCGAGGAGCAGGCAGAAGAGCACCATCGTCTCAATCGGAGGAATGGCGCCGTAGAGAATCTTCGAAATCGTCATGACGAAGAAGACCTCGGTCAAGACGGAGCCGCAGAGGTGGATGTTCGCGAAGAGCGGGATGCCGAAGTCGACCATGTCGTCGCGGAGCGGCGGCTCGGACTTCTTCGCGCAGCGCAGAGCGACGGCGAGCGTCGCGGCGGAGGACATCGTTCCGACGGCCGTGATGTAGGCCGGGCCGTAGTTCTTGATTATGTCAAACGGGTTCTTGCCGGTGTAGATTCCCGCGAGGCCGTAGAGCAGCGCCATCCAGATGTAGTGGCCCGCCATGACGATGAGGATGACCTGGATGAATACCGGGAGCTGCTTCGTGATGCTGCCTTCGTAGGAGAGCGAGCAGAAGGTAAAGGCGATGAAGAACGGAAGAAGCGGGATGACTATCTTCGTGACTATCGCGAGGACGATGAGCTGGAACTCCTCGAGGGCGTTGGTGATTGACTTCGCCTTAGTCCACGCGGCCGCGAGGCCGAGGCACATCGAAAGCGCGAGCGCGCTCATGACGGACATTATCGGCGGGATGTCGAGCTTGAAGACGAGATCCGGCAGCGCCTGGAGCCCTTCGACGTTCGTGACGATGGACAGGTTCGGGATCATGATGTAGCCGGCTGCCATCGAGAAGAGCGCCGCGCCTATCGACGAAATGTAGGCTATCGTGACGGCGACGCCGAGCATCTTCGAGGCGTTGTTGCCGAGGCGCGTAATGGACGGAGCGATGAAACCGATGATGATGAGCGGGACGCAGAAGAGAATCAGCTGTCCGAGGATGTAGCGGACCGTGACGACGACGTTCATGAGCGCGACGCCCGCGAACTGTCCGACCGCGATACCTGCGATGACGCCGAGCAGCAGCTTCATGGGCAGGCTGGTTAGAAATTTCATGAATATCCACTCCTTGTCTTAATGATTTGACGATGATGAATATGCCGCTGTATGCCCTCCGGCCTCGCCGGAAAGCGCCGGCTCCGCCCCGCGCGACGCCGCTCCTGAGTTTTCCTCCCTTCCGCGCGCAGTGTCCGGCGGAGATAATGCTCCATAAAAAAGTTTTTTCAAAGCGCGCGGCCGCGGCTTCTGCGCCGCCCGCGCGTACCAACCGATGCGGAACTTCTTCACTATCATACCAAAAGAGGCGCTGTTGTCCATATCCGCGGCGTTATTTCCACTTTTGCGCGAACTGCGCGCGGTTTTGCACAGTCGCTAAAAATATAATTTTATTATATGCGTATAAAATAATATATAGTTCTGTTATTCTACTGTAATTTTACGTCTATTATCTGAGATTCTCGCGTTTTGAAGAGCATTGAACCGAAATTACGCCGAAAAGCGACAACCTGCAATCCGGCGAAAGATTTTTTTGTAATTTTGTTTGATTTTTCGGATTTAGGCGTATAATATCGGGGTCGTCTCCGGCGGTGGTACGGAGCGATAGTTTGCGAATGAAATTATGAAGCAGCGCGAATAGATGAAGGGAGCACCAAGAATGAGAACTTTGATCAAGGGCGGCCTCGTCCTCGATCCCGCGAACAGAATACAGAGCGTCCTTAACGTTCTGATGGAGGACGGCAGGATTGCCGCCGTCACAGAGGCCGAGCCCGAGGCCGACGAGGTGGTCGACGCCGCGGGGCGCGTCGTTGCGCCTGGATTTATCGACATCCACATGCACGAGGACCCGCTGAACGAGGACGGCACTCTCTACCGCGACGAAGACAAGGCGATATTCAACTGCATGCTGCGCATGGGCGTCACGACGGCGATAGGCGGCCAGTGCGGCATCAACGTACACAGGCCGTCGGAATATCTCGACGTCATAGACCGCGAGGGCGCGGCGGTGAACGTCGGCATGTTCGCGGGCCACGCATTCCTGCGCGAACAGGCGGGCCATGCGGACAAGTACAGCCGCGTCACGGAGGACGAGCTGCGCGCGATAGAAAATTCGGCGGCGCGCGAGCTCGACGGCGGCTGCCTCGGCGTATCCTTCGGCATACGCTACGTGCCGGGCATCGACGCGGAGGAGCTGCGCCGCACCGCAGCGCCATGCCGCAGGGACGGCAAGGTCATCGCGGCGCACATACGCGACGACGCGGCGCAGGTAGTCCCCGCCGCGCGCGAGCTGCTCGAGGCGGGGCGCGTGCTCGGCGTATCCGCGCAGGTCTCGCACATAGGCTCGATGGGCGGCTTCGGACAGATGCGCGAGCTGCTGCGCCTCGTCGACGGCTACCGCATAGGCGGCCTCGACGCAAGCTGCGACTGCTACCCCTACACGGCCTTTTCCACAATGATAGGCTCGACCACCTACGACGACGGCTGGCGCGAGCGCTACGGCTGCGGCTACGACGCAGTCGAGATATGCGAGGGCAAATACCGCGGCCGGAGATGCACCGAGGAAATCTTCAACGAGGTGCGCCGCGACAACCCCGAATGCCTGACGGTCTGCTACGTCATGGCCGAGAACGACATCGACATGGCGATGGCCCACCCGAACGTCATGCTCGCGAGCGACGGCATCATGAACCACGGGCAGGGGCATCCGCGCGCGGCGGGGGCCTTCCCGCGTCTCTTCGCTGAATACGTCCGCACAGGCAAGCTGCCGCTCTACGAGGCCGTTCGCATGGCGACGATAATGCCCGCTGAGAAGCTCGGCCTCAAAAGCAAGGGCCGCCTCACGCCCGGAGCGGACGCCGACGTGATTGTATTCGACCCCGAAAAGATAGCCGACCGCGCCACATTCATGGAGCCGACGCTGCCGCCCGTGGGAATAGACGGCGTATGGATAGGCGGACGGCTCGCGGCGAAGGACTGCCGCATAGTGAACGGCCGCCTGGGGAGCTCGGTGCGCAAATAATTTACAGAGCAAATAAAAATATTGGAGGAATCATAAAATGGAATTCGGTTTTTGGTCCGTTGTGCCGCCGGTCGTGACGATAGCGCTTGCGCTCATCATCAAGAACGTCTTCGTCGCTCTCTTCGTCGGCATAACGCTCGCCTCGCTCATACTGAGCGGCTGGAACGTATTTACGGGAATCAACGGCGCTTTCTACAGCATCGTCCACACCTTTGAGAGCAGCGGCAACACGATAGTCATAATGTCGATGTTCCTCATCGGCGCTCTGATTTATCTCATCGAGCACTCTGGCGGCATCGACGGCTTCGTCGACATCATGGTCAAGAAAAAAGGAATCATCAAGACGAAAAAATCCGCAGCCTTCTTCACGTGGCTGCTCGGCATCGTCGTCTTCACCTCCGGCTCGCTCAGCTGCATGGTCACGGGCTCCGTCTCGCGCCCGCTCAACGACACGATGAAGGTCTCGCACGAGAAGGCGGCCTTCCTCGTCCACACCACCTCGACGCCGTGGTGCGTCCTCTTCCCGCTCAGCGGCTGGCTCGCCGCGATGACCGGCTACCTCACCTCAGGCGGCGTCTCCGAGGGCGAGGCGATAAGCACGCTGCTGCGCTCGATACCGCTCAACTTCTACTGCATAATCGCGATAGTGTTCTCCATGCTCTCGACCTTCCTGCCGCTCGACTTCGGCCCGATGAAGAGAGCCGAGCTGCGCGCCGAGACGACCGGCGAGCTCGACGACCCGCGTTCCGCCGTCGAAGACGAAGGGGCCGTGGCCGCGGTGAAGCGCGACGTGACGCCGCGCATGAAAAATATGGTAATCCCGATGCTGACGATGGTCGGCGTCATACTCGCAGTCCTCATAGTCACCGGCGACGGCAACCCGACCGCCGGCAACGGAATGCAGGCGCTGCTCTGGGGCTGCATGATCTCCGTCCTCGTCATAGCCGTCATGTGCCGCGTCGAAAAGCTCTACAGCCTCGAGCGTCTCGTAAACGAAGTACTCAAGGGCATGGCGACGATGCTGCCCATAGCCTGCATCCTGCTGTTCGGCCTCACGATGGGCGGCCTCGTCAAGCAGCTCGACACCGGCAACTACCTTTCGTCGATATTCATGAGCGCGCTCGTCCCCGAACTGCTGCCGCTGCTGACCTTCATCATCTCGATGATGCTGTCGTTCGCGACAGGCACCTCGATGGGCACGATGGCGATAATGTCCGTCATAGCGCTGCCGATGGCGATAAACATGGGCATGGACGTGCCGCTCGTCGCTGGCGCGCTCTTCGGCGGCTCCATCTTCGGCGACCACGTATCCCCGATATCCGACACGACGATAATGTCCTGCGCCACCACCGGCTGCAACATCATCGACCACGTAAAAAGCCAGCTCCCCTACGCCGTAGGCTTCGCGCTGGTTTCAATGGCGCTCTACGCGGTGCTTGGGTTTATAATCTAAAGTAGTTCGGTCAAGATAGAAGCAAAGAGCCGTAGGAAAACGCGACGTCGCGTTTTCTTACGGCTCTTCGTTTTTTAAGGATTTTTTCTATAAACTACGCCGCCCGCCGCAAAATACGCGTGGCGGCGCAGAGTTTATGCCGTCTATCCGGATGCAGCACCGAAGCTTAACGCTTCGACTTCTCCTCCAGGATCTCCACCATCGCCTTCTCCGTGCCTGTCATGCCGGGCGAGGCGATGTACCCCATATTTTTCATCGTGAGCTCGGGCGTCGCGCCGTTTATGCCGTGGATGTCCTCGATGCAGACGCCGTTCATGGCGAAGTCGACGGAACGGAATGCGGCATCTACGGCTACGATTCCCTTCATCGTGCAGCCGTGGTTGCCGCCGTCGCATATCATGCCCGTGATTGAGCTCGCCATGTTGTTGACGACGCGCGTCAGCTCGTCCGCGCCGCCGCCGCGCAGGTAGGCGAGGCCGCAGGCCATGCCCGTCCCCGCGGCTATGGCGCAGCCGCAGAAGGCCGACAGTCTGCCGGAATATTCTTTAATATAGGTGCAGACCAGATAGCTCAGCATCGTGGCGCGGCAGAGCGCCTCGTCCGAGTACCCGCGGATGCGCGACGCGGCGTAGAGCGGCAGAGTCGCGATGATGCCGTGCGCGCCGGAACCCGTGATGCTCATCGCCGGCTTGCTCAGCCCGAGCACGCGCGCCTCTATAGCGCCGTTGCAGAGCAGAGAGGCCGTCGCAGCTTCGTCGTCGGATATAACCTTTTCGCCGTTCTTTTTGAAAAGGAAATGCGTGAACGGCGTAACGCCGCTGTCGAGGGCCAGCTGAAAGAGCTCCATGTTCATATCGTAAGCGCTTTTGACAAACTCGATTTCCTCGTATGGAACTGTGCCGGCGTATTCAAGCAGCCGGGCCAGTGAATATTCGTGGATGAGACAATCGCCGTGCTCCTCCTCTGCGGCTTCCGAATCGCGCGCCAGTATATCTTTGCCGTCGACCGTCACGCGCACGATGTTCGTGTGCGAATCTTTTATAAGCACTGTCGCCCGGCGCTCCGCGTTGAAGACCGTCGCCTCGATATATATGCGGCTGCTTATCATCCCGAGGCGCACCTTTACACGCCCTTCTGCGACCATTTCGCGCGCCTTTTCGTTATCCGCGTCCGTCACAGCCGCAAGACACTCGAGTCCGAGCTCCGGCTTCGCCGCTATAAGCCCGAGCGCGGCGGCGTACTCGTTGCCGAAATACGGGCTGTTCGGTATGCCGCAGGTGAAAGCGTTTTTGTACATGCCGCTGTTCAGCACGACCTCGGCGCGGTCCCCGCCGCCGATCCGCTCCGCCGCGGACGCCACCGCCAGCGCGATCGCCACGGGCTCCGTAACTCCGAGAGCCGGCTTCATGTCGTCTTTGATAAGCTTTGTAAGCGCGTGCATTGTCGTTTCCCCCTCTTTTGATGCTTTTCTTCGAAGCGCAAGGATAACAAAAAAGCCCGGAAAATCCGGGCTGCCGCTGACTTTATTGGGATAAAAATGGTGTCAAGGAGGCTACTATTAACCGTGATTACAACCGGCTTTAGCCCTTTAGCGTCACTAATATTAGGGGTGTTAGTGACGACAGTCAAGGGACTATAGCACTATTTTTTAGCTTATGTGCATCAGAATAATTACTAGCGTCCGCTCCAACTTGCAATAGTAGCGTCTATATCGCTACGTAGCCATTGCAGGGGCTTGCGGCAGTGCTCGCCGTATAGCCGCCATGTTACGGGCTTCGGGAGTGTGCCATCCCTTACGCGCCGCTTTATCGTTGCAACGCTCCAACCTAACATATTTTCCAAATCTCCGGCGTCATAAAATATTGTCTCTGCCATATCTCCATACCTCGCTAATATCTAATAGTGTCAACGTCGCGCAACGTCTTTCAATGTCTGACACTATTAAAATAGGTTTGGAACGACTAAACAAGAGGCAATTTTTATGCGCAAAAAAGAGACGCCCGAAAAATGCCGGGCGTCCCGTAATACGGAGGTTTAGAAGGAGACAGAGACAGAAAAAAAGGCAGAAATTACATTTCCATGCCGTTAAAATCGCTCATGCTTCGCGTTATGTCTTTCATCTGATTTTCTAGCGCTTCTTTGGCGCTTATCCAGTCGGCTAGCGCTTTGTCGAGGCCGTTGGCTGTGATGTATGTTTCAATTATTTCTAATTTTTCTGACAATTCAACTGTTTTATTTTCAGCTTCATTGCATCTGTCTGACAAGCTCTTGTTAACTTTATTAGCGTCATTTAGTCTATTGGTTATTTCTTTTATATTTTTTTCAAGTGCGCGCTTTTCGTTGCCGTCGTGGTATCTCTGCATCTGCGTCATATCGTAAGAATCGCGCATATTATGATAGTCTTTGTAGACAGCCGCTAGCTTGTTATATTCTTCGGGGTCTAGTGTTACTTTGCCGGTCAGTCGGTTAATCTTGGGTTCTGTCAAGGTGTCCTCGGCTAAGTCTTGTTTTTTGATGCTGAAAATTAGCTCGCTGTTACGTTCGCGCGCTTGCTTTAATAACTCTATTTCCTCGGCTTGCACCGCCTCTAGCTCCGCATGCACGTACTGGCTCGCTATATCCTGCGTGCCAAAATCTTGTATAGCTCTATCCAGCGTTTGCCCGTCTATCCTATCGCCGATATTGTCAACATTGCTTATTGCGTCAAATACCATAGGCAATATGTATAGCGCTCTGTTTTCCGGCCTATCCGCCGCCGCGCTCACCGCCGCCGCTATCATCGTATCCGTGCCGCGCAGTACGGCGTTATTTTTACTCCATGCTTCGCGCTCATACATGGCGGCCAACTCATCATAGGTTGGTTGTGTCTCTCTGATTCCGCTTTGATTGATGTAGTCGATGTAGTTTGAAAAATCCTTGTTTTCCGCCGCTGTGGTATTGATTCGATTTTTTACATTGTCCCGTATTATGTTTCTTTCTTCTGATTTCATTGTCTTAATATCCTCCGCAAATTGTTTATTTTCTGCGCGCAATTCTATCAGCGCGTCCCGTCTCCTGTTGTTTTTGATAATTTCAGCTTTTAATTCTGCGATTTCTCGCGATATTTCTTTCGCCTGTGCCTTGCGATTGTGGCGTATCAGTCTATCCAGCGCATAGGGCAATACTACCAACGCCCCTAACGCCGGAGATAAAGCAAACATAACGGCGGCGGCTGTCATGTCTCTTGCAGTTAAGCGCATGGGCGGACGTTGTGCGCGTATCTTCTGCCATGTCTGCCGCTGTTCGTCATATAAGGCGGCTAACTGCTGATAGTGTTCATTGTTTAGCTCCTGTAGCCCTCGCGTCAGCTTGTTTATACCTATTCGCTTTATGTCGTCCCGAAGGTCTACGGCAATCGTTGGATTAGCTATGTATTTGTCAAGGGCTTCGCGGTACTGTTTAAACTCCTGCGGGCCGAACGCCGTTTCCTGCGGCTTGCGTCCTATCAGCTCTAGCAGATAAGCATTATCGCGTGATGGCTGATAGTCTATCTCTTTTTGCAGTTGTGCCCACTTAGCATTAACTTTTGAACCTGTGTATTTGTGCTCACCTAAGCAAAAACTAAAGCCATTTACACGGCCCGTACTTGCGATGTTGGGGCGCGCCTCTATGCCTTCTTTTCGTAAGGCTTCAATAAATTCTTTTGTTGTGAGCTTTCGCGGCGCTGTGTCTATCACTCGCCGGATTGCGTCATGTACTTGTTGCCGTGGTATGTCTTGACCTTTTGCTTTGCGTCCTTCTTCTTTTTTAGTAGGACGGAATTTTTTATCTGTATTATCGCGGTCAGCTGTGTCTCTTAGATAGTCTTTTTCAGCCTCTAGCTGTCGGGTTGCTTCAATAGCTCTAAATACATCTCTATCTGCATACCAAACGCCGCCGTCAGTTGTAACGCGGTTAAGTAGTATATGCACGTGCTGATGCGCCTTGTCTTTGTGCTGGACGATGCAGAATTGATTGTCCTTAACGTCCATCTTGTGCAAGAAGTCCGCCGCGACTTCGCGCCATTGTTCCACGCTTAAACTGTCACCGGGCGGCAAAGACAGCGAGACGTGCCAGACGGGTCTAGCGATGTCCGGGCGTTGACAGCGTACAGCTCCAAACTCCGCAGATAGTCCGGCCTGTGTAGTCGCCGCCATGTTGCCGCCTATCACTTCGCCGCGCTCTTTATCTAGTAAGTAATTGACTACGCCGCGAAAGCCCGCGCCTTTACTGATTTTAGCTTTCATTACTTGAGCTTTATATTAAGCAGTTCTAACCTCAAATTAGATATTAGTTCTTTGATTTCTGCAATTTGGGCGTCAGAAAATACGCCTCTGCGACTGCCGATAGCGTCCAGCCGATTACTTATATTTAGTAATGTATTATAGGCCTGCATATTGATTTCGGGCATCAGCTGGGGTGTTACGCCGTTAATGAGCATACGCAGATACACGCCGCGTTGCATCTTGCCGCGCAGTTTGTCCAATTTGGCAGCTTCGGCACTGTCCAGCCGCGAACACACCGCTATTGTTCTTGGCTCTTCGCCGCTCTTTGGGGTCTTTCTTACGCGCTGATTTGGGTTTTTCTTCTTTGTCGGCATCGTTATCACTCACTCCGTGTATATATGATGATACTTGCGTTTATGCTTTTGACTTTGGTTCTTGTCGCCTCTGGCGACCGAGGTTCAGCAAGCACAGCGCAGGTGATACCTCGCTCCATTCTTCTTATGCTTCTAATATATTGAGGAAATTACGTTGAAACAACGCTTTTTAGTGTATATACTACACGTTATCACTAACGTTAACAAAACGCTTTTACGGAGGTAATAGCATGGTTGAGAATATAAGGACATTGCGTAAAGAATTAAAAGCCGCAGAACGTCAGTCTGCACGTGAGCGGCAAGCACGATTTCAGCAGAAGCAAAAAGCAGAAGGCAAACAGCGCATAACTGCATGGGTTACGCCGGAAGATGCCGAACTAATACGCCTTGTGTTAGTAGCTCCGACTTCGTTCCGAAATCAGATGCGGGACTACCTACGGCGTGCAAAACAATCACTATAACGCTAGTAGTTGACGATCTGTTTTAGTGTGTTCAATTCTTATGCTTTGCTAGTCGGGGTATGTTTTGCCTTATGCTCTATTTATATGTGGGATAGTTGGGGTATGGTTTGCTTTATGTTCATTTCTAATTTGTTATGCTTGATAGCGTTCTATTTGATGAAGGATATAGAAAGGATATAGAGAGACAATTTCGTTGATAGTAAAGTAATAATAAAGATATTGAGATATGGTTTGTGTAAAGGACACAGAAACATCTTGATAATGGATAATAAAGATATGATAAAAGTATAAAGACACGACAAAACAGTAGACACCTAACCCGGGATTGATGCCTACTGTTCCGTTATTGGGTTGTTCTTAATAAAAAAGGCGGCGGCCTTTCCTGCTCATGTAAGGGGCGGGGGGAGAAGATAATAACATTGTTATAGGAGACGGCGGGGCGCGTGTAGTACCCTGCCGCTCTGCTTTGTCTTGGTAAGAAATTGCGTACAAATGAGCTGATAGCCTGCCGGACTGCTCGCAGATATAGGACATAGCGCCGAGGAGAACGTCTGAATAGCTCGCCTATGCGTCCGGCGGCGGCAAAAAATAGGTGAGACAGCACAGACGGGTCAGACAACGCCGCTATGCGTCTATCCGGCATGATGCGGCGCAGTATAGACTTTTTAGCGGATAATTCATATCTGATTAGCCCGCCTTTGGCATAGATTTTGATTTCTCCGTTTTTCGTGCCAATATAGATAGTTATTTCGTTGGTTAAGATTGCGCGCCTTAATCTCTTTGCAGAGCGCATAAAATACGGTTTAGTAAAAACGGCTTTAGTTTTTCCGTCGTCGCCCTTTCGTATTAGATACCATATATCTTCTTTCTTGTCATATATGTATAGTCCTTGCTTTGCGGCGACCTTGATGTAACGCGCTCCACTTCCGCGCCCATGCCGGACGTAATAAAGCAGGTCGTCCGGCGTGGGAATAATAGACGGCGGCAAGTCCAACGCTGTATCTAGGCGCGTTATTTTAGGCGTGTAATGGTAGTAATATTTGGGGTCAGAGATTAGCGCCTCGAAGCTCTCACGCTCGCCGGGGCGTATAGTTTCCATGTAGCCGTTGTAAATGCGGTCTATCGCGGCGCATACGCCTTTAGCCGTTGGAGGGTTAGTATTGTTCTGCTGATGCGGTGGCAGCTTTTTACGGCTTTTTTGTAAGATGATGTCATACCATCGTATAAATAGCCTCGCTTCGACAGGGCGGCGCGTGAAGCAATAAGCAAGGAACAATAACAAACCTGCGCCGTTGTCGTCCGTCGCGCATGGCGTGTAAGAGCCGTCAGCTGTGTAGCGTGATAGCTCTGCCGTTGTGTACCAGTGATTTTTTTCGCTGTGCCGCCAGAATGTGACGCCGTTTGATGCTGTAATTTTCGGTGCTTTGTGTGAGCTGAAAAACGGGAAATGTGCGCCGATGCTGTCTAATACACCGCGCGAATCTCTTACATCTGACATATTGTTACCCCCATACAGTTGCGAATTGCTGTTGGGGTGTATGTCGGAAAATTTATTTGCTTTCCGTGACGCTAGAAAAGCACTAAAACGCAGTAAATACGGTGATAGACTGGATTTATAGGCTACTTGAGATAAATTAGAACGAATAATCTTAATATTTAGACTTTAGCAACGCTAGCACGTTATCGCCGCGTAAAAATTGACTCCGGCGTGCAGTCCGCCGGAGCCGCCGAAGGCGTGATTTTGTTTTTTAACTATTTGCCGTTATGCACTTACGTTTTTAAGGCGGTAAAATTACGATGCGCAAGCTATTACTTTTTATTTTATGTATTAAAAAAGCCTCGGATTTCTCCGGGGCTTCTGGGGTATAATTGATTTGGGTTGATATACTTGATTTGTGAGGCGGGGTTTGCCGATATGATGATTACTGCTTAGGCAGTCGCGGCTATAAAATCCGCCTCTTCTCTTTCCCGTAGCTCCGTACACTCTTTTATTAGCGCTAGAGCTTCCGCTACAGCCGTATCATGTACAGCCGCACGCTGTAACTGAGGGAATGCGCATAGATATAAACGCAAAAACTGCAAATATATCGCCTCGCGTACATCACACAGCCGCGTAATGTCCGGTAAGTCCATTTCAAACCGGCACAGACGCAATAGCGTAGTGCATACGTCCCACATGCACGCTCTATCTTCCGCGCAATCGGATTTTTTCAGCATCTTTACATAGTTTCCGGCTATGGTTATCTCGTCTACGATGTTATTAACGTTGGTTTTCATTATCATTGTCTTTTCTCCTGTTTTCTTCTTAATATTCTAAATATTCTGCATCTATCATACATAGACATATTGCATCACGATAAGCCGCAATTTCCGGGTTGTCCGCGTACCATTGGACTGACGGCCAAACCTCTGCAAGCAATAACTTGTAACAATTCGTGAGGTCTGTTAGATAATTGCCGCCTGTTCCAGTTTCTACGATTTCCGAAATATGATGTTTCAGCCGCTCAATCAGCGCGCAGATGCTTTTAACTGCATCAGCTGTTATTTCTGCCTCTGACCTTGCCGCAAAGTAAGTTTCCAGATACCGTCTTGAAAGTCAAACATAAATGTAAGGCATCTCGCTGTCTTTCGACAGCATCATCATAACTCTGCGGCATGTATTGTCTCTTGTATGTGTACGTGCCGCTTTTTGTTGTGCCTTGTACTGTTTTTCGCCTGCCGTCCACAGCCTAGGTTTATGCCGGTGCGTACTCCGGATCGAATTTTACCCTGTGTGTAAGCACTCCCCAGATTATGTGAAGCAGTTTACGCATGCTTGCTATTACAGCTAGCTTTTTGCATTTCCCTCGCGCCAGCAGTCTGTTGTAGAAAGCGCTTATCACCTTGTTTTTTCGCGTAGCTACAAGCGCCGCCATGTACATGGCGTGTCTCAGCACTGCGCTTCCCATGCGGCTCATCACAGGCTTTTTGTGTATCGATGTACCCGACTGGTTTTCGCAGGGTGCTATCCCAAGACGTGAGACCAGCTGTTTTACGCTCCTATATCGGCTTATGTCTCCGGCTTCGCCGATAAACGACGCGGAGCTTACTTTGCCTATGCCGTCTATGCTGCGGAGCAGCTCCGCCGTATCTCTTAATCCGGCATCGTCTATGTGTTTCTCTATCGCTTCGTCTATCTCGCGTATCTGCTGTTCAAGATGGGCTATGAGTTCTTGTACGCTCTCTATGACCGGATGCGGATGGCTGCCGCCGGCTCTGAATTTTTCAAGCCTGTTATATTCAGCTTCCCTCAGCGTTACAAGCTCAGCACGTCTCCGTGTAAGTTCTCTCAGCAGACGTTCCGCCAGGCTAGGGGCCTGCCACGGCGTGATCTGTCCTGTCGTAATCATTGAGATTAGGTACGAGGCTATGAGTCTTGCGTCAGCGGCGTCGTTCTTGTTGAGATGCATCGTCGCCTTTCTGTAAGATTTCACTGCAAATGGGTTCAGCACATACAGGGATATTCTGCCGGACATATTATTGTCTGCGAGGTAATAAGAGAGCTGTTCCCCGTATACTCCTGTGGACTCCATTCCTGCGGCTATAGAATAGTCATCCCCGTCTGCATGTTTTGAAGCAATCTTTGATGCGTGTTCAACCATCTGTTTGAAACCCGATGGTTGGTTCGCTATTTTTTTGCTTGACCACAGCACCTTGCTGTCGGAGCTCATAAGCACGACGGAAAGAGAAGCCTTAGAGACGTCGATTCCAAGATAGAAGTTATACGGCATTTCGTCACCTCCGAAAAGATAAAAGTAAAAGATTCCACAATGCACTGCGTCGGAGAGCGCCTGGTTTCAACATACTCGCATATTCAAGTTCGCGTCAACATATGACGGACTTAGGATACCTGTTCGTTGTAAAGCAGGGCGGTTGACCAATCTGGACCACAGTATCTATGTACTCAGCGTCTTTCCGGTCTTTCCGACACCTGTATCATAAGGGCTGACGCCCGAATGAACCAGTGATGACAGCTTACTTTTTCTACAATCACCTCATTTTTGTTTGCGTTACTGTATTATACGAGCGTTTTTCTCGCAAGCTGGACATCAGTTTTTACAGTCATTATTATTCCCTTTGTAATTCTTGTTTTCCCTGTATTTTACTAAGCGGTTATATCTGTCTGCTTTTTCAATATCTAGGTACAGCCTATCAAGCATCGCCATGCACTCGCTACAGCTTGCGCATATATCATTCCGTTCGGCTAGTTTTGATAGCTCGTCTCTAAACAATTTGTTAGTTATCAAAAGATACGTTTTAGCTAATAATTCAACTAAATACTCGTCGTCAGTTAGGCCGAGTGCTTGCTTGCGACTCAGTATTACAATGAGCTTGCTAATGTACGCTACAGTGCGCGCTATAGCTATCGTATCGTCTTTAGTCAGATATTCGTTTTTATCCAGCTCGGCTAGAATGACATCTAACTGCCGTATCACTAATGCAAAATCGGATCTGTTTTTATCCTCTGTACTTCTTGTGTCCTTCACAAGTATTCCGTATTCCATATCTTTTTACCTCCGTAATTTCCTTCTTATGCCTCTAACCTATCGAGCGCGTTGTTGACTTGTATATCAACCCAATCAGCCCATGACTGCATCATCTCCTTTCTTTGCTGTAGTTTTGTAGATTTGTTATAGATTCGCGCAACTTCCGTGCCTATAACATGGTTAAGTTGCATTTCAACTAAATTGTCGTCGGCGTTAAGATATTCGCGCAAATATGTACTTGCACAACTGCGGAAGCCATGCGCGGATTGCTCGGCGCGCGGTATGCCCAGCTGTGTCAGCTTGCACGTCGGCATAGCGTCGGACATCGCGTATTTAGGGCCTCGTTGTGATGAAAAAAATATATAGTCGTTCGGTAGTATGGGCGTAGAACGCCGCTTTTTCTGCCGCTCTAAAAGCTCCTGCACTTGCCGCGACATTGGTATTATGAGCGGCTCTTTAGTTTTAGTTTGCTCTGCCAATAGCTTTATAACGCCGTCTTTCCATATTACATTATGCCACTGTAACAAGCGCGCTTCGCCCGGTCTTGTAAAGCAGTAGGCTAAAAACAATAACAAACCTGCGCCGTTGTCGCCCGTTTCGTACTGCGTGCGGACACGCAAAACAATATTCCCGAAGCGTCCGGGGTCGTCTGTTACTGCCGCGCGGGGGGATTCATTCAAGGGTTTATCAAAGACATATCTGAATTCCGGGACTGGATTCACAGCGTCCAGATACCCCGAGCCGATAGCATATCTAAATATCATGTTATAGATGCTGTGTACTTTTCGCGCGGTCTGCGGCTTATTACGGATTTTCCGTAGTTCCTCGCGGATTTCTAGTTTTGTAACGTAGGCTATGCGTTTTGTGTAAAACGGCGCCTTTTCGATGTAGTTTTTATATCTGTATTCCGTTGATTCTACAGTGCTGTTTCTGCGCGCTCCCGTATAATCCTCTAGCCATTCCTCGGCTATGTCTCTAAACGTCTTTGTAACTTGCTCTATGCTCTTTTCTTCGCGTACAGCTCCGCGAATTAACGCCGCCTGCTCTTTCGCGGCTACTAGCGTCATGTGTTCCTGCTTGTTTGGGTCAAATATACCTATTTTCTTCATTTTTTGCCCTTGTCCTGCCGCCGGGGTATATCTAACGCGCCATACTTTTGAGCCTGTAGGCTCAATATAAATAAATAAATTTGTGTCAATTTGCTTCGTAAATCGTTTATTCTTGGGAACTATCCCCGCTATAGCCGTATCTGTCCATATTTTCGTCACTAATTTTTTCGCCCTTCCTGCACAATGCTAAAAACTGACTAACGTTGCTCTTATTGTTCATTAGTACAATAGTAGATTTTTAACGACTAAACAATAGCTATTTTTTCGTCACTAATCCGTCACTAATAGCGTTGAAAAGGGCTGTAAAAAGTTGGTCGATGTTGGAAGATGCAGATAACAAAAAAACCCGGAAAATCCGGGCTATTACTTGTTTCGTTGCTTCTCTATGGTTGAAGTTGACCTATCTTGACATAAGCCAATATACAATCTTGGTGTCAAGGAGGGGAATTGAACCCCTATGGGCTAGTGCCCACTAGATCCTGAATCTAGCGCGTCTACCAGTTCCGCCACCCTGACGCCTCAACGCATGAGATTTTATCAGCTGCGCGGCGTTTTGGCAAGGCTTTGGGCGAGTTTTTTGCGCTGCGGAGTTTGTTTTTTCACGATATTTTTGCTCACTTTTGATTAGACAGAATTAAACAAAAGAGCTGCGCACAAAGTCCCCGTTCTTACATTTATGTTAGAATTTAGATATTGGGGAGGGCGCGGGGCTCCGTTCCGCCGCGCCTTAAAAAATTGAATAAAAATCGGAGGGATTTGTGTGAGAATCATGCAGGTGAACGCTGAGAAATGCGTTCAGTGCGGCGTGTGCATGGAATCGTGCTCGACCGCATATTTCAAGGAAAATTCACGCGAGCTTTCAAGGGTCCAGGTCAACGATTTCGCCGGTTTCCCGAATATCAATATCTGCACGCAGTGCGGCGCGTGCATCGCCGTCTGCCCGACGCAGGCGCTCGAGCGCGACGCGAACGGCGTCGTGCAGGTGCGCAAGGACAAGTGCACCTCGTGCCTGATGTGCGTCGGCTTCTGTCCGTCGGCGAGCATGTTCTTCAACGGCGACAAGCAGACTGAGCCGTTCAAGTGCATAGCCTGCGGTATCTGTGCGCGGAAGTGCCCGACCGGGGCGCTCGAGATTATCAACGTGCCCGCGAAGGCATAGAAGGAGGAGATTTCTTATGGCTAACGCTCCGATGAAGGTTCTTGCGGAATGGTCGTATGAACCGGCGAAGATTCATCACGGCTATTCCAAGGAGACGCTTTATATAGGGCTCGGCAACAAGGACGGGAATTACAAGTTTGAGAAGCGCCCCGTCTCCGAGGATATGATAGAGAAGTTCACGGGCGGACGCGGCTTCGGCCTCAAGCTGCTCTGGGACGCGGTTACGGAGAATACCAAGTGGGACGACCCGGAGAACGAAATCGTCATAGCGGGCGGCCCCTTCTGCGGCATCACGCAGTATCCCGGTACGGGAAAGTGCTATTCCGTATTCCTTTCCCCCGCGACTAAGCAGACCTACAACAGCAACGCGGGCGGATATTTCGCGCCGTTCCTCAAGTTCGCCGGCTTCGACGCGCTGGAGCTTCAGGGCAAGGCCGACCGTCCCGTCGTAATTTTCATCGACGGCGACAATTACAAGATAACCGTTTACGAGTCCACGCTCGAGGACCCGAACGCCTACGCCGTGTCGGAGGACCTTCACGAGTATTTCGCGAAGGACGAGGCGGACAAGCGCACGATATCCGTCATTTCGACGGGCATGGCGGCCCGCACGAGCTACTGGTGCGGGATGAACTTCAGCTTCTACGACGTGCGCCGCAAGGCCGTTCGTCTGAAGCAGGCCGGACGCGGCGGCGGCGGCACCGTGCTCTGGGACAAGAACGTCGCGGCGCTCGTGGTGAAGCGCACTCACTTCACGGGCCTAGAGAACGACCCGGTGGATGTGAAGGCCATCCAGCGCTGCGGCGCGAGCATCCACAAGCGCATCCACGACCTCGACGACAAGCAGAGCAAGATGCGCTCGGTCGGAACGGCGCACCTTATGGAGATAATGGACGCCTACGACCTTCTTCCGGTCAACAACTACAAGTTCGGACGCCACAAGGACATCGACAACGTCAGCTCCGACGCATACAAAAAGCTCTTCACGCAGGGAATGGCGGACGGTTGCTGGTACGGCTGCTCGATGGCCTGCGCGAAGGCCGTCGACCACTTCCCGCTCCAGACTGGGCCGTGGAAGGGCAGAGAGGTCATTGTAGACGGCCCCGAGTACGAGACTGCCGCGGGGCTCGGCTCGAACCTCGGCATCTTCGACCCGTACTGGACGATAGAGGCCAACTTCTACGCCGACCACTACGGCCTCGACACGATATCGCTCGGCACCGGCCTCGCCTTCGTCTGCGAGTGCTTCGAGCTCGGCCTTATCAATAAGGAGAACACGCACGGCCTCGACCTCAACTTCGGCCAGAAGCACGACATCATGGAGCTCATCCACCGCATCGCTCGCGGGGCCGACGAGTTCGCGATAGCCTGCGGCCACGGCGTCGAGCAGGCGCGCGAGCACTTCGCGAAGGAATACGGCGCGGACATGGATACCATGATGAAGATAGGCATGGTCTGCCAGGGGCTCGAAGCTTCCGAGTACCGCTGCCAGGAATCCATCGCTCAGTGGGGCGGCTACTTCCTTACGCTCAAGGGGCCGCAGCACGACGAAGCGTGGCTCATCTTCATGGACATGGTCAACAAGCAGCTGCCGACCTACGAGGACAAGGCGGAGGCGCTCTTCTTCTTCCCGAACTTCCGTCTCTGGTTCTCGCTCCAGGGGCTCTGCAAGCTTCCGTGGAACGACATCGAGCCCGCCGACAACGGCATGAAGTACAAGGGCATCGAAGCCGCCAAGGTTCCCGAGCACATCCAGAACTACCTCGACATCTACGAGGCCATCACCGGCAAGCATCTGACGCGCGACGGCCTCATCGAGCAGTCGGAGAAGGTCTACAACTTCGAGCGCATCTTCAACCTGCGCATGGGCAAGGGCACGGCGAAGTACCACGAAGCGCCGGACCGCGGCCTCGGCCCCGTCTGGGAGGACGAGTGGAACGCGCGTCCCGACTACTTCGACGGCAAGCTCAGGGAGTTCGGCGAGAGCACCGAGGGCCTCAGCGTCCGCGAGAAGATAGACCTGCTCCAGAAGCACCGCCGCGAGCAGTGGGAGATGCTCAAGATGGCGGTCTACAAGCGCCGCGGCTGGAACAAGAACGGAATCCCGACGCTCGAGACGGCGCACCGCCTCGGCATAGACTATCCCGACGTCGTCGAGCTTCTGAAAAAGCATCTGAAGCCGGAGGACGAATTCGAAGCGTAACGAAGGAGGAGGCCGCATGATAACCGTCAACGGAGATCCGTTTCCGTGGAGAGAGGGGCTCACAGTCAGCGAAGTGATGAAGGAGAAGAACTTCAAGTTCCGTCTCATCTCCGTCTGGGTCGGAGACAACTTCATCGACAAAGAGCGCTACGCGGAAGTCAAGATTCCGGACGGAGCGGACGTGCAGGTCATTCACAACATCAGCGGCGGCTAAGCGCGCCGCGCATGAAAGTACGGCGGGCCGGAGACATCCGGCCCGTTTTTCGTATTCCGGCCCGTTCGGAGGCCGTTTCGCGCGAAAAAACCTTTTATATCTAAGCATAAAGATATAGTCCTATCCGTCGCGGCATATTTGTATCTCTGCATAATCATTTCGCGGTTCCGCTTTAACCTTTTTACTACGCGCCCAAAATGTGATATTGTACAGATGTTACAAAATTCACATCCGAAAGGTCGTGCTGCAATGGACAACAACAAAGTCAGTTGGGTCAATGTCATCAAGTTCGCGGGCGCAGTCATCGCGTTCTTGATCGGCGCCGGTTTCGCCACCGGTCAGGAAGTCCTCCAGTATTTCGCCGGGTACGGGTATGAAGGGCTGCTCGTCGGAGCTTTCGTTCTCATCTGCTTCGTCTATCTCTGCTCCAGCTTCATGTGCGCGGGGTATGACGAGCACTTCCCGAACACGAACGATATCTACCGCTACTACTGCGGCAAGTATATCGGCGGCTTCTACGATTATTTCTCCATCGCGTTTATTTACATGTCGTACATAGTCATGCTCGGAGGAGCCGGCGGAACCTTCAACCAGTACTACCACCTTCCCCCCGCGTACGGCGCGATCTTCATGCTCGTCGTCTCCGTCGGCGTCGTCATCCTCGGCCTCGGTAAGATAGTCGACGTCATCGGCTCCATCGGGCCGCTGATCGTCCTCATCGCGCTCGGCGTAGGAGCCGCGGCCATCATCACGAACCCCGGCGGCATCGCCCAGGGCGTCGCGCTCATCGACTCCGGCACGCTCGACCCCGAAAAGTTCATCCGCGTCGGAAGCAACTGGTTCATGTCCGGATTCTCCTACGTCGGCTTCTGCCTCCTCTGGCTCGCGGCCTTCTGCGCGGCTATGGGAACGAAGGCCAACAGCAAGAAGGAAGCCGTCATGGGCGCGACGCTCGGCGCTACCGGATTCGTCGCCGGCGCGCTCGTCCTCGCCTTCGGTCTTCTCACGCAGTTTGAGTCGCTCTACGCCTCCGACATTCCGTCGCTCATCCTCGCCGAAAAGCTCTGGCCGCCTCTCGCCTCGATATTCTCCGTCGTAATCCTCGCCGGTATATTCACGACCGCAGTCCCGCTTCTCTGGACCGTCTCCGCGAGATTCGCCCAGGAAAAGACGACGAAGTTCTACGCCCTCACTGCCGGCCTCGGCGCAATAGCCTGCTTCGTAGCGCTCATGCTGCCCTTCCGCAAGATCGTCAACATCATCTACGGAATCAACGGCTACGTCGGCATCCTCGTCATTCTCTTCATGTTTGCGAGGACCTTCGGCCTTACGAAGAAGCTCGGCAAGTAACGGATTTTCGCAGAAATCAGCCGATAAAGGGCGTCCCGCGCGGGGCGCTCTTTTTTCATGCGCCTGAGACGGCGCGGCGGCGGCGCGCCATGTGATATAATCTCGCTATATATGCGTAAACGCTTCGGAGGTATCGAAAGAATGTCCCGAACCAACAAGGACGACAGGGATTTTTCCCTGGCCAATAAAAAACCGCGCAGAAAAAAATCATTCGCTTCCAAATTTTTCGCCTCGTTCATGCTCACGGCGGCCGTCGCCGCGGCCGTGATAGCCGTCGCGTCGCTGCTCTTCCTCAAGGAAATCACCGAGTCGCTGCCCACGACGCCCGAGATACTCGCGCACGAGCCGAGCCTTGCGACGAAGGTCTACGACCGCAAGGGCAGGCTGATAACGCAGCTCTTCCAGGAAAACCGCACGTGGGTGAAGCTCCAGAACGTTTCGCCGTGGATGGTGAAGGCCATCCTCGCCGCCGAGGACGACAAATTCTACGAACACGGCGGCATCCGCCCCGTTTCCATAGCGCGCGCCTTTATGGTGGACGTATTCCACGGCGAGGCGAAGCAGGGCGCGAGCACGATAACGCAGCAGCTCGCGCGCAACCTCTTCCTCTCCAACGAAAAGACGATAATCCGCAAGGCGCGCGAAATAGTCCTCGCGATACGGCTCGAGCGCATCTACACCAAGGACCAGCTGCTCGAGATGTACCTCAACACGATATACATGGGCCACGGCACCTACGGCATAGAGGCGGCCTCGCGCGAATATTTCGGCAAGGCTCCCGCTAAGCTCGACATCAACGAATCCGCGGTGCTCGCCGGCCTCGTAGCCGCGCCCGAGAAATATTCGCCCTTCCGGCATGCGGGCAACTCGCAGGCGCGCAAGTCGTACGTCCTGCGCAGGATGCTCGACCTCGACTGGATATCCAAATCCGACTACGACGAGAACATAAACAAAGCGCCGAAGCTCGCGGAGAGCGCGCGTCGCGGCAACCCGATAACGCTCGAGGACGCGCCCTATTTCGTCTCCTACATACTTTTCAGCCACCTGCTGCCCTCCTACGGCGCCGACAGGATTTACCGCGGCGGCCTCAGCGTACACACGACGATAGACAAAGACCTCCAGGCCAAGGCCGAGGAGCTCGTCTCCGCGATGAAGCACGAAGGCGCGCTCGTCGCGATAGACCCGAATACGGGAGAGATACTCGCGCTCGTCGGCGGACGCGACTTCAACAAGAGCAAGTTCAACCGCGCGACGCAGGCCTTCCGCCAGCCCGGCTCGGCCTTCAAGCCGATAGTCTACGCCTCCGCGCTCGAGCAGGGCTACCGCGGCGTGGACCACGTGCTCGACGCGCCGCTTGAATTCCCCAACGGCTGGGCTCCGGGCAACTACACATCCGACCAGTACGACGGCGAGATAACGCTGATGCGCGCGCTCGCCCGTTCGATAAACACTTCCGCCGTGCGCCTCGCGCAGATAAGCGGCGTGCGCAACATAGCCGACCTCGCGCGGCGCATCGGCATAACGACGCCGCACCTGCCGGACGACCTCTCCGTCGCGCTCGGCACGGCGAGCCTGACGCCGCTCGAAATGTGCGTCGCATATTCGGCGTTCGCCAACAACGGCTATCAGGCGAAGCCCTACGCGATAAAAGAAATACTCTCGCAGCGCAATGAGACGCTCGAGCAGAACGGCCCGCAGCTCACGCCCGCCATGACGCCCACGGTCGCCGTCACGATGCGCTCGATGCTCCAGCAGGTGACGGGCTGGGGCACCGGCGCGCGCGCCAAGGTCGGCGGATATGAGACCTTCGGCAAGACGGGAACGACGAACGAATGGACCGACGCGTGGTTCGTCGGCGGAGTACCAGGGCTGGTCGTAGTAGTCTACGTCGGCAACGACGACCACAAGCCGCTCGGCGGCAAATCCACGGGAGCCGTCGCGGCGCTGCCGGTCTGGAAGAATTTCGTGGAATACGCTGTAAAGACGCTCAACCTCCCCGCGACATTCTCGATACCGACGGACGCCGAGGTTGAATCTGTACGCGTCTGCAAGGCGACGGGCTTCCTCGCCGCGGCGGGCTGCGAGGCGACGGAGCTGCTGCTGCCGCTCGGACACGCGCCCTCGTCGCTCTGCCCGTGGCACGGCGGCACGCTCGCAGGAGCGCTCGCCGACGCGAACGCCCCCGTCCTCCTGCTCGCGCCGATAGACGAAGAAACCGACATAAACCGCTATGCGCTGCACCTCGGCGGCGCGCCAGCCGTACAGCCGCAGCCCGGCGCTGAAACTGCCACAGGCCCGACGGAGCCAGACGCGCCCGCAGCGCACGTCACGCCGACGCAGAAACCTCATGTGCAGGAGCCGGCGAAGGTCCCAAGCGCGAAGCCCGCGCCGGCCTACCAAAAGAGAAATTACGACACGCCGGAGGCCGTCGAAGACCGCTACCAAGAGTTGCTGAAGCAGTACGGAATAATATAAAAGAAAAAGGGGCGCGAAGCCCCTTTTTTCATACCTGCGAATAATGTTTTGATTTTACGTATCAAGCTCGTAATAGTAGAGCCTGTTCGCCGCCGCGTCGAAAATTGCGAACGTGAAGTTCATTGATGCGCGCGAAAGCAAATCTGCGCCGCTGTCGGAATTTGCCTCCTCGTGCCTGTCCTTGAAGAAATAATATCCCTTTTCTATCGCGGGAAGCAGAGCGCTCCCGCCGCGCCCCGTGACGAACGGCCCGGTCTGACGCGGGCCTTCGCGCAGGCCGTAGGCAAGCGCCGTCAGCGACCGGTCGAAAGGCAAGGGTTTCCACGTTTCGCTCGCCTCAAGCTGCGCCGCAAGCGCACGCCCGTCCTCCGCGCCGAAGTCCATCACGATAAACCTATGCCCGTCGCCATGGCATCCGCCGTGCGTATCCTCGCTGCGGACGACCTGCCCGCCCTCGGGGGTAAAGCCCAGAACCGCGGCGGCCTTCGCAACTTCGCCGCTCGAACGCATATAGACGGATAGAGCGATGACGGCGGCGAGAAGCGGAATTATATATCTTCGCAGCGCACCGGCGGCCGTCATATCCCGACGCGCGCGGCGCTAATTTCCGCCGTTTCCGAAGGCTTTGGCGAAAATCTCGTCCTGCTCCGGCAGATGCGTCACGAAGCCGACCGGGATTTTATTCCCCGTCGCCTCGATGACGCGGCGAGCATCCTCCGCCTTGAAAGCTCCGCAGAGCTCTATACAGCCGACGCCCTCTTTCAGCAGCGCCGCAGCCTCGCGGCAGGCCGCTTCGACGGACGGCACCCCGATAATCTGCGCCGCGCCGCCGTGAATCGCGGCCCTGTCCTTCGACGAATCAAAATCCCCCATTATAAGAAAAGCGAACTTCATCATTGCGAAACCTCGTAAAAACCCGTCACCTTCGGCCACGGACGCGGCACGAAGCTCTTCTGGAACATGTGCAGCGCGAAGCGGTCCGTCATGCCCGAAATCATATCGACCGCCTCGCGCGCCGAGCCGCCGTTGCTCTCCATCCGCTTGTTGAAAAGCGCCGTAATGACATGCTCCACGCGCGACTCCTCGATAATCGCGTTCGTCCGCGCATAGACGTGCTCGTACAAAAAGCTGCGCAGCCGCTCAATCTCGCCGAGCATATCCGCGCTGAAGCCGATCGCCTCCGGCGTACTGTTCGCGACCACGTCCGTAATCATGCCGTCGATGCGGCGCGAATTGCGCATAGTTATCAGCGCGCGCATATCCTCCGGCATCTCGTCCGCATCAAGCAGCCCGGCGCGCAGCGCGTCGTCGATGTCGTGATTCAGATAAGCGAGCGAGTCCGAAATGCGCACCACCCACGCCTCCATGCTCGACGGATTCGTCAGGCCGTAGCCGGAACGCACGTCGACCTGCCCCTTGGAATGCTGAAGGATGCCCATGCGCACCTCCCACGTGAGATTCAGCCCGCGTCCGTCCTTTTCGAGACAGTCCACGACGCGCAGGCTCTGCGCAGCGTGATGGAAGCCCGACAGGCCGTTCTCGCGCGCGAGCCTGTCCAGCACGCGCTCGCCCATGTGGCCGAAGGGCGTATGGCCGAGGTCGTGCCCCAGAGCGATAGCCTCCGTCAAATCCTCGTTGAGCCGCAGCGCGCGCGAGATAGTCCGCGCAATCTGCGAAACCTCGAGCGTATGCGTCAGCCGCGTCCTGTAATGGTCGCCCTCCGGAAGAAGAAGGACCTGAGTCTTGTATTTGAGCCTGCGGAAAGATTTGCAGTGGATGATCCTGTCCCTGTCGCGCTGGAAACAGGTGCGTATCGCGCACGGCTCCTCATCCCTCTCGCGCCCGCGGCTGTTCGACGACAGACAGGCGGAAGGGGACAAAATCGCGCGCTCGACCTCCTCCCACCGTTCGCGTATATTCATATCACAAGCCTCCCAACAGTGAAAAAATTCAGCGTCCGCGCCGGAAGCCGTCCAGCACATGCGAGCGGCTCACGTAAAGCGCGAGCGGCACGCCGATGCCGAAGCATATAGCCGACTGGCTCAGCGCTATATAGACTACCGAAAGCCAAACGGGCGTCCCCGTCAGAAACGCGAGATAAACGCCGACGACCGCGGCGTTGACCGCGACCGGCGGCACCGCGGCGAGCCACACGTTCGGCATCCGCGAAGTCAGCCACGCCGCCGCGAGAGTGGCCGCGCTCCCGAGCACGACGTCCGCGAGTCCGAAGCCGCCGAGCAGATTCGAAAGCAGACAGCCGGCGAAAAGCCCAGGCACAGCCTCCGGCACAAAAAACGGCAAAAGCGTCAGCGCCTCCGCGACGCGGAACTGCACCGGCCCGAAAGAGAGCGGCGCAAGCGCCATAGCAAGCCCCGCATAAAGCGCGGCAATCAAAGCCGAAAGCGCGATTTTATAAGACGGACTAAAAGTAAAATTTCTCATAGAGCTATTATATCAGATGCGCCCGCGCGCAAACCGCGAAAGCCGCATAAAACAACCGTCGCGCCGCGGACGCGCCCGCGGCGCGATAAAACGCGCAGAGCCTCGGACAAATATGCCAAACAGCCCGGCGAGCGGAATCTCACCGGGCTGTTCGATGCTGAATGCGGACGCGACAATTATCAACGCCGCCGCGAAATTGTTTTGTCTATCAATCCTCCGGCGGGTTGATGCTACGCCAGTACACTGCGGGGAAGGTGCTTATGACGCCGTACCAGCGTCTTTTGAGATTCACCGTTCCCGGGCATACGTGGAAGGACATGTGGACGTACTGCGCCAGCGCGTAGTTGAGCTTGTCCTTGTCCGCGACCAGGACGTACTCGTGATTTTTGGGCTTCTCGTGGGGGAATATCTTCCAGCGGCATTGTTCTTTTAGATTTTCGATTTCAAGCTCCAGCCTGCCCCGGTATTCGTTCATATGCGCATTGTCGTCGGAATGCATCAGAAATTCCCCTTTCGTCAGAGCTGTAGAAAAAAATATCCGTTCTGCTAGCAACATTATTGTACCATGCCGTGCAGGATGTTAAAGCATTATAACGGCAAATCGCAAACGCCGGCCTGCGTTTGCGCCCGGCACAAAAAAGCCCGGTGAGCTGAATTCTCACCGGGCTGATTGATGTTGGTGGAGACGCGGAACTTCGCAAATTTTACAAAATACAGCGATATAGCGTAATTATTTACACATTATCACTTTGTGTAGTGCTTTTTATAGTGATATTTCTTCAAAACCTCACCACCGAATAAGTCACCCCAACGCCGCAGACAGCCTCGTCTCTAAAGGGGTCATATCCGCCGAAGAAGCCAATCGCCCACGGTGAGCTAAGGCGCTCGTTCCGCTGCGCGAGCTTCTCAGCCTCATCCTGCCACGCCTTGCGCTCTTCCGTTACGGCGGCCTCCAGCGCGCTGAATTCTCCGGCAATCTGCTCGAGGCTCGCGTTCTGCGCGGCGAGGTACTCGCGCAGCGCGCTCAGCTCCGCCGCCTGCGTCTCTATAAGCTCCACCGTGTCGCGCCCGTCGCGGACCGGCACGATGTATGCCGGCGCGGCCAGCTTATAGCCCTCCGGCCGCAGTTCTATACTCCCGGTACCGCCCCAGGAGGCCGTTCCAGCGATCAGCGATACAAGCATCATCAGCGTCAGCAACATCGCGCATGACGTTATCCTTCGCATTCTTCACCACCTCCGGCAATTTGTTCTTTCTCTGCTGCGCCTCTGTTATCGTCTCGCCTATCTTCCTTGACGCTTCGTCGGTTATGGACGCCTCCATGACGGGCGCGTCGACGTGTTCCGCGTTCCTCGCATTGAGCCATATCGCGGCCAGAGCGCCGGCCGCGAAGACAAGCAGCGCCGCAGCGCCCCACAGCCATTTATGCTCGTTAAATATCTCTTTCAGGCTCACACTCATAACGCCCTCCTCGCGGCCGCTTCACGGCTTCATACCCAGACTTCCCCGCGGCGGCCGCAAAGACAACGCCGCCGAAATATATGCCGAGCTCCTTCGCGTTCACGGGTACGTCTTTGGAGAGCAGCCACGCCCCGACGAAGACGAGCATGTTCACGCCCCACGTCAGTATCGCAAGCGGCTTCGTCCACGGCAAAGTGTTGAGGAAGCCGAAGAGCCTGCTAATCTTTCCGTCCTTCATCGTCTTTCATCCTCCCCACTTCGAGCCTCTGGTCGACAATCCTGTCTATCCACCCGCCGCCCTTGTGCACTGCTACGGCGACCATCGCGGCTATGCCGTAAGAGCCGAGGTCAAGCTCGCGGCCTATGCACGTCACGACGAAGGCTAAGAACATGTCGGAAATCATTCCGACTATCAGCTTCGTCAGCTTAAAGCGCTCTTTGCCGAGGTGCTTCTGGAGGAAATCGACGAAGCTCGTGACGAGTCCGACCATAAGAAATGGAAACAGCAGCGTGAACACCCTGCGGCAGCTCTCGAAGAAGTCGCTTATCTCCTGCTGGCTCATCTTCTTACCTTTTTTTCGTCCTGTAGTCCCAGCGCGCGCGACGGCCTCGCACGTCGACGTGGATGCCCCAGTCGTATATGCCTATGCCGCCGTTCGCAAATTCCGGAATCTCTTCGGCAAACTTCTTCAGCTCCTCGGGAGTGAGGTTCTCGCACCATATATCTGCCGCGAGCCCTTTCACATGCATACTGCCTTTCGAGCCGCCCACTACTTTGTTCCATTTCGGGCATCTGTACCCTGAGCTGACGAATATCGCCTCGCCTATGAGGTCTCGAAGCTTCTGCAGCGCGTCTATAAGCTCCTGCCTTATTCCGTAGTGCGGGCAGTCGAAACGGCTGCACTTGCAGGCGAACTCGGAGAGCTTGAAATTCTTCGTCCCATGCGCGAGAGCTTCAGTCATGCCGTTCCGTCTCCTTCAGCCATTCGCCGTATTTCCTCCACAGCGAGCAGACGCTCCTCGCGTAGGCGGAAGAGCTTCCCGCGCCGTTGTACCTGCCAGCGACGGCACGGATTATCCCGCCGTCTATCTCCTTCCTCTTCCCCATAATGAGGTTGACGGCGGTATTATGTTTTGCGAGTTCCTTCCGAAGCAGTACGGCAAGATGCGCCGCGCCGAAGCGGACGTTCTGCGCGGGGTCGCACAGTGTCGCGACGACGTTTCCGTCTCTCTGCTCCTTGCTCATATATCCCCACGCAAGCGGAAGCATAAGCTGCATAAGGCCGTAACTGGATGCGACGCAGGGAACGGCTATATCCGCCTCGTCGGAGATTTCCTCGCACCTTGCTTTGTATCTCTTTTCATATTCCGGCTCGTAGCGCACCGCGTCCTTGTCGCCGCCGGACTCCTGCTCGATGACGGCAAGAATAAGGGCCGCCGGACATTCCGTCTGACGGCCCCAGTATTCGGCCAGCTTGCGCCACTGCGTGACTTTCTCGTTAGGTTTCCAGTCGTTCAATGCGAAATCCTCCTTCACACAAAAAATGGAGAGGCAAGCCTCTCCATAGCTATCGACTAATCCCTTGTAAATTACTTGGACCCCGGTACAAATATAACTAATACAGCGCTATCCTATGTCGCGGAAGCAGATCTTTCAGCACGTAATATCTATGGTAGGTAGCAGCCTGATGAAATTTATAACAGTCAAGTGTAAGGCCGTCCTCCGACCTAGCAAGGTAGCCAAATTTTTCTATTTCCATTGCCCACTCGTTTTTATCATAGCGCGGAGCATCCTCTGGAAGCAGGCCAGATTTATACCATGCGTCCGAACGAGTCTCCTTGTCGCCGACAACATTAAGTACAGAGAGAACCCTGCCGCGTATATCATCATACGCTACCGGCTGCGTGTCAGCATATTTCTTTTCTGCGTATGCACGCAATTTCATATACAAGGCTTTGCATCCTTCAGCGAAACTGGCGACATTATCCCTTACAGATAAACAGCCGTTGCCCGGGCGAGGCTTCTCAAAATAGAACTCCCATTTAAGAAACGGCATATCCGGCAGGGACATCACGGCTCCATGCCCCAGGGCAGAATCTCCGCCTTCCGCAAAATCGCTTTTTACTTTATCCCATAAGAAGAAAAACGGAACTTCACTTTTTAATATCATTCCTATTTTTTCAAATAGACTGGGATATGCGTATTCTCCATTTACCTTCATAGAAGAAGATTTTATCCGATTGAAATCCGAGCTGAAACCTGAGAAGCCATAATGTGAAAAAGTGTCCATGTAAACATGTGCAGCAACACCTAGCAGATGGAGGCCATAATCGTAATCTCCCCTGTCCTTAAGAGCATAGTCTATATGCTCGTCAAACATTATATTCGCTATCTCGCTGTTTCTCTGACATATCGCACGTTCTTCAAGCGTCTCTCCCTTGCCTCCAGGGAGAAAATGATTCGGGACCCATACTTTTCGCTGTATCTCTTTATTGTACATTACAGTATCTTGTAACTTGTCACTGTAATCCGCCACACCTGCTACCGTATCGGCTATCATAGTCTTAGCGGAATCTATAAGCTCGTGCGACGTAGTAAATGTAACAAGCATTCCGCCGTCGTTATTGCATCCATTCTCGTGACTGGACGAATCGTCAACGAATTGCGAAGCATAAGCTATGATTCTTGCTTTTTCTTTAGGAATGCCTGCTGCCAGAGCCATTGCTAACGTACCGTAATAGTGCATATCCACTTGCATTCATATCACTTCCTTAACCTATTTTGACTAATTGTATCAACACTATAAAAGATGTACAAGGATATAAAAGAACCCGGCGTCATGCCGGGCCCTACCGCTGTTATTTATGCTAGTTTAATTCCTCGTTTCTGCCGCTCATTCAAATTCGATAATGCCGGCGACTATGTCCACAGCGTCAAAGACTATATCCTCAGGAGCAGTTTCAATGAACTCAGCATTCCGGCTCACGATATCAAGTATTTTCGCCTGGTCGCACATCACGACCCCAGTCGTGGAAGTTCTTTCGTCAAGCCTGACATGCAGCTCGCTTCCCCTGTCCGTGTTGGTGATGGGACACACCATAGCCGCCGACCTCGTGTAGTCGTTGAACGTGTCGTTGCTTATGACGAGCGCGGGCCTGCGCCCCGCCTGTTCGTGGCCGGACTGCGGGTTCAGGCTCAGCCATATAATATCTCCACGCCTGGCTCTGTACGCCATTACAGCACCTCGCCTCCGCACGGCGCTCCGGTATCCCATTCCTCAAAAGAATACTCGCCGCTCGCGTTTGCAAGGCGTTCCTTCAGCGTTTTATGCCTGCGCCGCACCTTCGTTATTACTATCTTATCCTCTTCGGCGGAAAACGTAACAACGTCGTTCTCCTGAATCAACGCTGCGGAGAGAATCGATTTCGGCAGACGCACCGCGTGGCTGTTGCCCCATTTCTGTATAGTACCGTTCATCGCCATTCCTCCTTTGTCTTACAACAAAAGTATAGACAATGTAGATACTTACGTCAAGAAACAGATCTGCGCGCTATAATAACAAACGAAAGGATGTGACGCATATGTGCGACAGCAACTGTCCAAACGCCGTAAAGCATTCTTCACAGCCGCATGATGCGGCTGACAATGAAGTATACGCCATATCCTCACGCCTGATTATACGGAATCGGGAAGCGTACTTGAAACTCGCCGGAGATGCAATTAAGTCTGCCAAAGACAAACCTTCGCTGAATCATTAAGCGCTACGCCGCCCCCGTCACCTCCGTCCACTGCCAGAGCCCCGCGGTGTCCGGCGGCCAGACGCAGGCGGGCATGTCGGTTTCGGCTTTATAAAGCTTGCCGTTATAGCTGTAGTAACTGTCTTTCTCCACGTCCATGCCGTAGATGAAGATATAAGGATTGTCCTGCGTGCCGTCCGGCTCCGTGCCTGTTTCGGGATCGACGGAGAGCGGCCGGTAGACGGCGAGCATACCCTCGGCGCTCGGCGGCTGGTGTTCCTGCGCCGTGACGCCGCCCGAGGATACTACTTCGTAGACTATGCCTTCGTGCTGTATCCTTCGGCCTTGCGGGTATGTCTCGCCCGCCGTCCAGACGGGGAAGAGTTCGGCTTTGGCGAGCAGGCTGAACTCGGCGGAGGTGAAACTCATGGTCTGTACCATGTTCACGCGGGATTTGGCTGCGAGGACGGCGTCGGCTTCACGTTTTGCCGCCGCTAGTTCCGCCGCGGCTATTTCTTCTTCAGTTGGCACGTATGGCTCTTCGAGGATTACTTCTTCGGGGTGTTCTTCGGCGTATGCGTTTATCTCGGCCCATTCTTCGGCGAATTCGCCTTCGTTGGGGACGTGGTACGGAAGGCCGTTTTTGTCGATTACGTAGCTGTTGTCAGCTGTTCGTTTGATTATGGACATGTTTTATTTCTCCTTTTTGTTTTTTATGATTGTGGTTTGTGGATGGTGGTGTGCCAGTAACGCGGGCGTAGGCCCCCAGGGCCCCAGCGGTGTGTACACGGGGCCTTTGAAGCCTACGACGAGTTACTGGTGCGCTGCGCTACATGGCTCGACTGTCATTGGTACTCGCCCAGCATACCTTGACGTTTATCTTCCCTCTGGCGGCACATGGTGTTATACGTTTCTTGATGCAGCCAATATGCTAAACCTCACAACAAGAAGCGGTATTGCAGCTGGCGGGAATACCATAGGACGCCGAACTTTCACTTCAAGCACTGACACTACATCTTCTAAGGGACAGCCAGCTCTCTTTGTTTTATGCTGGCGTATCCAGTAATTTTATTGAATACGCCAGCAAAAAGACTGTGAGGTATTACGGTCAGTGCTTCCCATTAGGCTGCCACCTGCTGCAATCGTTGCTTGTTGGTCTGCTCCGTCATATCCCGAAAACCAATAAGCCCACGTACCACCAGACGGTAGATAAGGTCTTTTGCTGCCACTGGAACCGCATGTCCAGTAACTCGTCGTAGGCTTCAAAGGCCCCGTGTACACACCGCTGGGGCCCTGCGGCCCCTGCGGCCCGGTGGCACCTTTCGGCCCCTGCGGGCCTGTGGCTCCTGTGTCGCCTTTATCGCCTTTATCTCCCTTCGGCCCTTGGGCTCCAGTGGCTCCCGTATCGCCTTTCTGGGCTATGAGCGCCCAGTACGTCGTGTTCGTTACGGCGGTGCCTGCGGGCGCGCCGTCCTCCGCTATGCAGACGTAACTCGAGCCGTCGTGCATCACCATGTCGAGAAAGTCGTAGTCCGCCGTCTCGCTCCATTCGCCTTTGCGGAGAGGGAATATCGCCCCTACTTCGATCTCTGCCATTGCTTTTCCTCCTTATGTTTATTTGATAATTCTTCTCGTTCCCTTATGCGCTTCTGCCCGTTTACCCGTTCGTGATTATGACGAGCCTGTTGCCTTCAAGCCGCGCGCCCGTCACGCTCACTCCCTGCGGGCCCTGCGGACCTTGTATCCCCTGAGGCCCCTGTTCTCCGGCGGGCCCCTGCGCGCCTGTGTCCCCTGTGTCGCCTTTATCGCCCTTGTCGCCTTTTGGCCCCTGTTCGCCCTGAGGCCCCTGCGGGCCCTGTATCGTTCCGTTGTCCACCCATTCGGTGCCGCTCCATATATAGATGCTGTAGGGCGCGGAGGCGCCTATGCCGTAAGCGTCTCCGGTTTCGGGCGAGGAGACGGCGCTCTCTAGCGCGGAGAGGCTTTCGTAGTAGCCGGAGATGGTGAAGTCCTTGCCGGGGTCTCCTTTATCCCCCTTGTCTCCCTTCGGCCCCTGCGCGCCCTGCGGACCTGTCTCGCCCTGTTCGCCCTGCAGCCCCTGGGCTCCGGTGTCGCCCTTTTCGCCCTTGAGTCCGGCGAGCTGCTCCGGCGTGAAATCCTCGTATGTAAAGGCGTCTCCCTTGTCGCCTTTCGGGCCGGTAAGCGCTTCGAGCTGCTCTTCCGTGAAGTCCGCGTATGTGAAGGCTTCTCCCTGCGGCCCGGCGTCTCCCTTCGCGCCGTAGAGCGTCCACACATCGCCCTCCTCCGGAGCTATGCCCACGGTTTCGTCCGTTCCTATATGCAGCCACCACGAGCCGCCGTACTTCACGCAGTCGAGGAAGGAATAGGCTGCGTCCGCGCCGTAGTCGCCGAGGAAGGCGACGCGCACGCGCCCCGCGTCTATCTTCTCCTCGCCGTCGGAATAGACTATAACGTGGCCGGACGTATTTATTTTTATGTCGTCATTGCCCGCGTCGCCGTAGTAGTCGACTACGAGCCTGTTGCCCTTGATGCGGAATCTGCCGAACGAAAACGGGATATAATCCTGCGCGTGTTTGCGCGCCTCTTCGGCATATTCCTCCGCGTCCTCTATAAGCCCCTCCATCTCCTCGACCGCCGCGTCAATCTGCGCCTTGTTCTCCGCAGAGAGATTCTCCGCTATCTGCCGGGCGGCGGCCATCGCGGCCTTCGCCTCTTCCACTGCGTCGAGCAAGGTCTGATACGCCTCGCCGGAATCCGTCTGGTCCACCGGCCCGACCACCGCGCGGCGCAGAGTCTCCGTAATCTGCTGAATCATCATGACGACGAGGTCGAACTGCTTCTCAATATCCTCGGCGAAAAACTCGCCCTGGTTCAGCAGGTCGAGCAGCTGAAGCACCGGCACGACGCGCATAATGATGATCTGGTCCTCCGCGGAAAGCGGAGCCTCGCCCGTCCCTTCGGGCGGATAGGTCACCGTCTTTTCCTGTTCGTTCAGCACATACCCCCTTTCAAGAAGCGCGGACTCCTCGTCCCCGCGCTTCACCCACACCTGAAGGTGCGACGCGTCGTACAAAAGAAACGTATACGGCCACACCCTCGTCACGCCGTTGCCGGCGTAAATATGCTTGTTCACGTCGCTTGGCACCGTCACGCGGCCATCCCCTTTCCTGCGTCAAGATATGAAAAAAGCGCCCCGTGCGGAGCGCTTTTGTTCCTATATTGTTAACGGACCGGCATATTGTTTGATTTTCTTTCGCTGTCCTATCATTGATTGCAGAGCGCGTAAAAAATCTCCGTTGCCTGCTTCCTGAGCGGCAAGATATAATCTTTTAGCGCCGACAACCGGAAGCGGCGCAGTTATCAGCGACATACCTTCAACTATATTCCATATTCCGCGTTCAAATTTAGTCATTCCGGTATATTTACTTACTTCGTCCGGGTCTTCGGATGTAACGTCCTCGTACCCCTTCAATATTTTTGAAAGAGGCGCGACAAACGCGGAATAAGTCGTTCCGTTGTATCCTTGGCCTGAAAAAGATTCCCAGAAGGACATCAGCTCTTTGCCTACGAGCGGAATAGATTCCACCGTCTGCTTAGTGAAAGCTGACAGCACCCACGCAGTCCAGCTTTCGTCATTGTCGTCGTCGGGCATTCCGTCAACTATTGCCTTCATCGCTACAGCGCAAATTAAACAGGCTGCAATGCTGCGTAAGGCTTCAGGATGTTCACCACGTTTTATTGCCTGAGCCATATCATAGGCCGTCATCCCGAGCAAAGGAGCCGCGTCAGACGTGAATATCATCATGAGCCTTGCAAGGCCGCTCTGCCGCCATATCATCGGCGCGTCCTTAAGCATGGGCGTCTGCTGCGTAAGCAGCACCGCGCGCTGAGCAGCCCTTATAGCCTGCTCGCGTGACAACTTTTTCTTGATATTCGAGTCAAACGTGGCTTTCCACCCAATAGCGGCGACCACCCTATCCATGTACGATATGGGCGCGATGAGAGTCTCCATCGTCTTCTTATAGGCATACTTCGCACTGGCGGTCACAGTCGGATCATACTTGTCCAAGCCGAAAAACGCGTTCGGCAAACGGTCGCGCATCTGTGGATCCATTGCATATATATCCTCCAGGAACTGTTTAGGATGCCTTACATATTCTGCCACGGCATTCGCCAACTCCGCCGGACCTGCCGTGACGATAAATCTGGGAATGGAGGTAGTCTGCTTCAGCACAGTCCCCAGATTCGCGGCCAAATACGTATATGCCATATTCGTGCCGAGAAAGTTTCCAAGCTTATCAAAAACGCTTTTGCCGAGCGTCAGTCTGTCGCTGTTCACAAGATTGATATATTCCTGTACAGCACGCCAAGTCCCTGCGCCGAACTTCTCGCGAATAAGTTTCGGAAGATTGTATGAGCGGCCGCTTAAGTCGTCAAAGTTCTCTGTGAACACGGAATGGAGGTCCGGTCCTATCTGCGCGAAAGCCGCTGTGTGCTCCATGGCGTCGACCTGCGTATTCCAAATGGACAGCAGCCCCAGTTGTATCGGAGCCTGTCGGTTGCGCCCTATTTCCTTGCCCGGGATGACACGGGGATTTAAGAAGCCTCTTTCCAATCCCGCTTTTCTTGCCCCTGCCTGTTCGGCGAGGCCTCTCGCGTAGGCCGCTTCGTCTGCGTCTTCAAGTCCATGGTTCGACGTGTACTCCAACCGGTGCATCGGCGTATAGTTCTCCTCCTTGAGCATGCCCTGGTTGAAGTTGACTATAAAGATGTCGTTCATACGCTCGTAGTTCGCGTCGTACTCCTGGACGACATAGTCGGCAAGCTCCTTTTCTTTCGGGGTCAGAGCCTTGATGCACTCCCCTATATGCGCGAGCACTGCGTCCGGTGCAGGCACATCGTTACCGGGAGCGTTAAGAGCCTTCGCGTTCTCCTTAAACCATTCGTCGGGAATAAGATTACGCATGTTGCCGTAGATGAGCGCCTGAGACGATTTGTCGTTCTGCATCGCAGTATAGATAGACAGCAGTTCGTCGACACTGTACTCATGCCCTCCTATTCTGCGTTTTTTGCTCAAGTCATGCAGCGTTATCCCGAGCGACTTCATCTTCTCGTTCATTGCGTCGTGGCGTTCATGAATGTGCTTCAGCTTTGTATCATAGGCGGCGTTCACCTCGTCGACGCAGTGCTTTGAAAAAGCGCTGTTGAATTTTCCCTGTCCGTGCCCTATCCAGTCGAATAGGCGGATTGCGCCGAGCGTGTTCGCGTATGTCCAGTCCTTCAACTTTTCGGCCTGTCCGCGTATGCCGTCATACTGCTTTGAGAGGTCTTCCGAACCAGAGACAGGGCCGGATTTTATTTTGCTCTCAGTCTTAGCAAGGTCTTCGGCACATTCAGTTCGTATCTTGTTTCGTCTCTCGACAATACCGGCGCGCCACACTTCATACTCTCTGCGACCGCGATCATGTATCTCGTTTATCTCTTTTGCGAGGGCAGCAATCTCAGAGAGCTTCGCGTCGGAAAGACGAAGGTCGTTCAGCGTCATGCCTGACGCTTCGAGCTTTTCTATCAGCCTTACGAACGGAGCATCCTTAGGGTTAATGTCTCTATAATCCAGGCCAAGGTCCTGTTTTATGGCATCCATAAGAGACGCAGCCATCTTCATCCTTTCCGTAGGATAGACGGCGGCGAACTTAGATTTGCGCCGCCTCCGTCCGGGCCGTTTTTTGTCCAGCTCCGTATCGTTGAGATTGACTATCTGACGGCTTTCTTTCAGTTTAGTGAGCATCTCCTGCTGTACGGACCATATCACTTTATCGTCGTTGACATCATGATTGATACTGTTCAGCAGCTCGTCTATGTCTCTGAGCATTGCACGCCTTTTTTCAAGACGTTCGAACATAGCTTCACGTTTGCTTTTTGTCTTGTAATCGAAGCCAGGACGCTGAAATTTTGCGCCGCGTTCTCCTTCGCTTCTTCCTCTATCGTAGCCAAGCGCCTCGCCGAGCCGGAATTTATTTCGTGCTTCACGAGTATTGCTCTTCTCAAGCTCAGAAATACGCTCTTGAAGCACATCGATTTCTTGAAGAAGGTCAGCAATCGTCGCGTCAGCTGAGTACGACTCATCCATTTCCTGCGGCGTAGCGAGCAAACGGTCGAAAACGTCCTGGACTTCAGGCGTGATTTCTTCTCCGGCGAATTTCGCGTTCGAATAAATCTCCAGCAGCCACATACGCATTTTCTTGAAGATAGAGCGAAGCGATTTCGACGGCGCTTCTCCTGTCATCACGTAGGTCTCCATGGCACGAGCCCATTTCTCATGCGCCTCCGTCAGTCTCGCACGCTGCGAGTCGTCGAGGCTGTTCAGATCAGAGAGGTCCATGTCGGAAACGCCGAGGTAGTCAAGGACAGTTTTCAAGTCGCCGCTTATTTCTGTATCCGCTTCAGCCTTATATCCGTAACGAATGAGGTCGTCCAGGATAAGATGCCCCATCTCATGGATGAAGGTGCTCCTGTCTGCCGTGCGGAAAAGCGTCACAAGCGCTTCGCCGGTATTACGGTTGAACGTAATCCCTCCGCGCTTGCCTTTGGCAGCGGATTGATAGAACCGGTTCAGCTCCTCGTTCACCTTCTCGTACTTCTCCGCCAGCCGCGCAAAACCGTCGGACGAGACAGCCTGCGTTTCGCCCTGCGCAGATGCCTCAGCGGCTTCGGAGGCCGGTTCGCCGGATACGGCTTCCTCAGAGTTGACATTATCCTCGCTTTCTGATACGTTAAACGTGCCTCCTGTTGGCTGTGCTATCTCTTCTTCTGTAAGAGATGTACGGAGGGTACCGGGAGGCATTTTTTCTGCTTTCAGCAGCTCAAACGATACCAGCTCAACAGAATAAAGATTATTGTCCGTTCCACGTACCTCGCGCACAGTTATATAAGCAATAGCAGCGTCTTGGCCGTCTGGCACGACGACCGGCGCGCCGAAACGTTTTATCTGCGTTACGTTGGGGCGTTGTTTTTCATCTTCTTGAGTAAAAAGCAACTCTGAATTCTTATAAAGTTTTAGGATATTTGCGACGGCTGTGATATGGTCTCGAAGAGTAAAGCCGTTGGCAAATGATTTCTCGGTTGCCTTTTCTGAAAGCATCTTCTTTATCCCGTTAGCCGCCAGCGAAACCGTAATCCCGTCGCTCTCGTTATCTACACCTTTCTCGGCTTTCTTTATCTGTTCTCGAAGATAAGCCCGCGCCGCGTCAAATGAATTAAACACCTTATCGGGCATAGCCCTGCGCAGATTCTCTCCGGCGTTCGCACCCTGTTGATAATACGTCTCGGCGATATTCACATCCGCGTCGTCGAAAATGACGTAGTTATAACTGCCCTCGCCCAAGTACCTGCTGTTCCCGTCGAGGTATTTTATTCCGGGAATACCCGCATCTTTAAGCAGCAGACTTGCCTCTCTGTCTGAACCGAGAAGGTCGCTCAATTCCTCGTAAAAGCTTCTGCCATCCCCGCCCCATAATTTAACCAGTGCATCATGCGGCATATCATGAACTGAGAAACGGTCTTTATTCTCTTCGAGCCATGCGAGTCTGCTTTCTGACGCTTCGTCCTTCTCGTTTTCATAATATTGCCGCGTCGAATTTACGGCTTCTTCAAGCGATGAACCGTAAAAGACTTCGTTCTTTATCCGGCGTATCACATGCGCGCCGTCGCCGCCGTACATCTCCGTAAGAGCGCCTGCATCGCTGTCCGCTAAGCTACGGCCGTCAAGCAGCAAATCCTTCGGAAGCTCAACGCCTTTGTTTTCGAGCGCCGCGAAGACCTTATCTGCCTGTTCTGTGGGTACATCCCTATCCCAGAGCAGATAATCCCCGTCGTCAGGAATATCGACTTTATACAATGCGCCGGGGTGTATTTTGTAATGCGCGAAAGTTTTATCAAACCATTCTATCGCTTCTGGGGACAGCCTTTTTTGTTTCGCTTCGTTTATCGTTTTGACAGGATTACCGTGTATCGAAAACGTGTCTAGTATTTCCATACAATCGCGGTATAGCTGGGCTTTTTCTTTGTCAGAAGTTACCCGCTCCTCTAAATAATTCCACCATTCCTCTATATTGCGGCCATCGTACTTTATTTCAAATATATCTTCGTATTTCGGCCTTGTGAGATTATCGCGGTACCACTCGCTGACTTTCTTGTTGCCAGCGAAATACAGCCCCCAGCCGAACGCCTGCGCCCCCTCGCCCGTGCCGATGTTCTCCGTGCTGAACCTGTCGAAGCGGAAGGGCGAGCCGTGCCACGCCGTCTGATAATAAGCAGCAGGACCGTCGTTATCGCCGCTTTCAACACGCAGACGATGTAGTTCCTTAGGACTCATATTCAAACGTTTGCCGAGCGTGTACAGATAACGGCTGTAGAGGTCTGCGTTGGCGACGCTCGCCTCGTCGTCCATGCCGGCTTCGCGGAGTTTCGAAGATATCTCGCGGCGTACCTCCACAGCCTCCTTCGCATAGCTGTCGCTCTGCTCCAAAGGGTCCTGAAGCTTTCTGTTCAAGCGTTCAGCCGCTTCTCTTTTTGTAACGCCTCGCGCCCCGTCGCGAACGTCCATATCTACGGATTTTGCGAATTCAGGATGCTCTGCCGCAGTTTTTTCAAAATTCTCACGTTTTACAGCTATCTCGCCGAGCTCGTTTATGACGCTGTCTTCTGTTATCCCGAGAGACACAGCAACGTCTTCGGCGGCCTCCGGATTCGACTGGAAGAATGTGTCGACCGCGTCCTGTCCGAGAAAAACGAGACCGTCTCCCGCCGCTGGAACAGCGCCTTCGGCAGAATCGGCCGCAGCGTTGTCCGATATCACAGCCGGCGCTGCAGCATTTTCCGAAGCGGAGAGCTTTTCTGCCGCCGCAGTTCTTATTCCTTCAGCGGAGTTCCGGTAACGCATTGCACGCCTCACGCCGCCCGCCGTCGAATACGCAGAGCCCGGAGTCATCATAAGCGTGATGGACGGCAGGGCTTCAAGCCCCGCTCCGGCTATGTTCGCAAAGGCTTCCTCCAACGTCATGTGGTCATATTCCGGAAGGGTCAGCATTTTCAGAGGCTCGCCTATTATGATTGACGCGGCTTCCTGCATCATCTCTTCCACGTCTTCGTCCCATACGCGCCCGGCAAAGTTCAGCGCGCCCGTTTTCAGAGCGCCGGAGACCGTCGGATTCTTTGCGGCTTGTTTTGCCATAAAGGCAGCCGTAAGCTTTTCCAGCTTAGAGGCAACGGCGGGGTGAGCTGCAAGCCCTTTTACAGCGCGTTTTCCGTAACGGCGCAGGTAGTCCATGATCATATCGCCGCCGATTCTTTCTCCAAACGAAGAAAGTACGCCGGAAAACATGTTGCGCTCTATCCCGGCCGAGACCGCGCCGTAAAGGAACGAAGCGGGTAGCGCGGCCGTTTGCGGAACGCCTTCTTTTACCAAGTCCTCGTTGAATTCAGCCGACTCTCTCAAAAACATGCGCGACAACATCGATGAATCGTAGGCTATCCTTGCAGCTGCAAGCGCCGTCGCTCCGGCTGCTACAGTCCCGGTCACTACTCCGGCCGGCACAAGAAGCGGCGCGGCCAAAGCGCCGGCGGCGAGGCCGGCTCCGGCCGCCCAAAGGTCGCGTTTGTCCACCCACGACGCAACGCTTCCGGCGGCGTCGAAAAACGCCTGTTTCAGCCCCGGATTATAGTCGGGCGGCGAGAGTTCAGCGATTTCCTTGTCTATCTCGTCCATGCGTTTCGCAACGCCGTCAGACGGATGAAAAAGGTTGTCGTAATACAGAGCGCCGCGTTCATCACGCAGTTTGGATATTTTTACACCGTTGACTATATTTTGCGCGATACTCATGCGCTCTTTTACGAGGCCGCTTGACTTTGCCATGCGGTAGAATTCTTCGTCTGCGAAAAAAGCCTCCGGGTTCACTCCGACGGCCTCTGCTTCCTGCGTGCGAAGATACACCTCTTTAGGCTCAAGCCCCGTAACTTTCGATATAGCCTCTATGCGGTTCATCTGCATATAACGCTTGCGCCTGGATTCAGATTCATCTGTGCGGCCGAAAAGCGAATTAACCTCTGATGGTTCCTTCCTCAACAGCATCTCGCCTTCATATTGAGACAGACGTTTAAGTATTGCATCGTCGGAATAACCTCTGGCACGGGCTTCGGTTATCGCGTCCTTCTTACTGGGATAAGCCAGAAAAAGATAATCGTCGTCCGCGCGTATCTCTTTGCGTTCAGAGGTATATGTCGGGTCCTGTGCAAGACGGAAAGAATCTTCATCGAAGTTTTTAGTCAGAACGGTGCCATCTTGCCGCGAAGGAAATATAGTCGCTTCCGCCCCCTCTTGTGTCTGACTTAGAAGTTCTTCATCCATACAAATACCTCCTATTCAATCTCGGAGCTCAATTCGAGAATATCGTCGAGAAGATTCTGCACAGCCACGGTCCCGCTCTTTTCAGCTGCTCCGTCTCTGGCCGGCGTATCCTGCGGCAGCCAAGGACGCGGCGGCAGATCGCGTTCAACTTCTCTGAATTCGATAGAGTCAACGGCCTTTTTTAAGGTTCCTAGTTCACTGTCGCTGTCCCATATAATTCCAGTGTCTATGTATGGGACGCCGGCGTTGTGCTGGTCCTCTATTGCCCGCAGCATCGCGCGCCGCGCAGCCTCGTCGACCTGTCTCTGGAAGTCGTCGGCTGCTGGGTCGACCTTGCGGCTTTCTTCACGGAAGTAAAAGACCGCGGTGTTTCTGTTGGGATTCTGCGTCCCTCCGAAAAGGCTGCCGCCATGATTTTTCAGGAAGAAATCTATGTTCTTCTCTTTCATCTTCAGATAGTCTTTATTTCCGGCGCTCAAGTTCTTGCTGTATTCGATAATTTGATTGGCCTCGTCGTTGGAGAGATACCCCATAGCGACCGCCTTTCTGAGTTCGCCGTCGGGGAGCCCTCTGAGCTTCGCCTCGCCGAGCTGTGCGAAATAAAGGTCGTGCTGTTCTTCGCTTATACCGAGCCTCTCTCGTACCAGCCGTTCCTGCTCGTCCTGAGGGAGGCTTACATATTCCGGATTGAAATAGGCAAGCTGGCGCACCGCTTCCGCTCTTGTAACCGGAGTGCGGGTAAGAGAGATTCCGGGCTTAGGGGCGAATACGCCGGTTCCGTGCACTCGATCATTATCGACCTGCAAACTCAGCGCCCACGCCTCGCCCTGCGCTCCGTACCCCTTGAATTTTTCTCCGTATGAAGATATAAGCCGCTCGACATCGCTGTGCGAGCCTCCGCCGTACAGCAGTTTTTGTACCTCAAGTTCCGCAGATTCCAACTCGGCAAGGTGCGCCTTCCTTGTTTCAGAATAGAGAGAGCTGACATAGCTGCGATAAACGTCTTCGTCTTTTCCTTCGTGCGTTTCCCTCACTTCGGCAAGAGCGTCGGAAAGACCGTCTATCCCGTATTTTGACATCAGGCGCGCAGCCTCGTCCTGCGCCTTCACCGGCAGCGCCGCCTTGCTCACCGCCTGGCGCAGCTTCTCGTAGCTCACGCCGTCGAAGGCCTTGCGGAACCGTTCGAGCATAGCCTCGGCGCGCATCGGGTCGTTGCTTAAAAGCGAATCCAGCCCGTAGCCTATGAGACGGCGCATAATGTCCATCTCGTTTTTGTCGTTCGTCTCGGCTCCCTGGTCCCCGTTTATCGTCAGATTCACCTGCCGCACGGACGATATGGCGGCGTCCACAGCCTCGGGCGAGTCGAAGCCCGCGGCGAGCGTTACGGCCTCGTTCTTCAATCGCTCCTCCGCCTGCTCGGCGTTCCACTTGCGCACCTCCGTGGACTCCTGACGCGAAAGCGCGAACGTCGCGGCGCGCTCGTGCGGCATAATGGCCTCTCGGAACATCATGCGCTGACGGTCGTTCTCAAGCTCTCCCGCCATCGTCTCCGCCTGATTCGCATAAATATCGAGCGACCTGTCGTAAAGGCCGTTCGCATTTGCGCCAGTCGTGAACATAAGCCCCTTCTGCGGGTCGAACCTCGTCTCCTGGTCCCACTTGAGATAACGAGAGACCGCCTCGTTCACCTTCGCATTGTCCCAGTCGTCCTGGCGGCGCTTCGTCACCGCCTCAAACTGCGCCGCCGCCTTCTTCGCGGCATCCGCGAAAACCTCGCCGGAGCGGTCGACGACGCCGAAAGCCCCCTGCGGGGCCGCCGGGCTGCGCCTTATACGCTCCACAGGCTCCTTAGCCACGACTCGCCTCATACGTTCAACCTGCACAGCGCATCACCCCCAGTATCCGCTGTCGAACAATCCGGTCCCGCCCGAAAGCGAGCCGGAAGATTTCTTACGCTTGCCGCTGCTTCCGCCCGTCAGATAGTCCCATTTGCCGGCAACCAGAGAAGCGCCGCCAAGCAGAGAGCCCCACAGAGCCGCCTTGCCGGTGTTCGTAGTCGCGCGAGCCGCGTTCTCGCCGCCTATGCGAGTGGCCTGCGCGTTCCACGAAGACTGCTGCGCCTCCGCTATACGGCCGCCGCGAGATCTCATCGCGTTGAAACGAAGATTGGCCGTATCCTGCTCCTCTATATGCGCCGTCTCGCGCAGCAGGTCCATCGACGAACCGGCTCCGGCGTTCAACCCCGAAGCTCCCGCCGCCGCGCGCTGCGCGCCGCGTATCTGCGCCGCTTTGTTTCTCAGCTCGCGCTCCTCTTCGGCCGCGCGCGCCGTGATATCGTCCGCCTCGACCCTCGCGCGCTCCGCGTTGAACTCGTGCTGACGCGCCGCGTACTCCGCCTGCTGTCGCTGAACCTCCGCCTGCTGCCTTGCGGCGCTTGCCTGCGCGATGCCGCCCAACACCGTAGAGCCTACAGAAAGGGCCGTCGCCGCAACCATACCCATCTAAACCGCCTCCTTCGAATGGGAAAAAGGAATAAAATCCATGCCGTAAACGCCGTAAGGCTGCGGCGCGCCGAGCTTAAAGCCCATAAAGGTCAGCCAAGCAATACTCTTTTCGTGCCTCGCGTCCACCCGGCTGCGCATATATGGATAACGGGCGAAAAGACGCGACGCCACGGAACGCGAGCCTTTAAGAAAAGCGACCGGAAAGCGCGAAACCTCCGGCGTCGAAAAAGCCCACGGCGTCACCCACTTCCAGTCCTCGCGCGCAAGGCCGAAGACGAAGACGCAGCGTCCTTCGTACACGACGCTCCAGCATCGGAAACTCATTAAGAAACAATAATGCAGCGCCGCCTCCGGCCCCGTTCCTACGGCGGCCATAATCTCGGCTCTGTCCGGAAACGAAATATTCCGCGCGACCTCAAGACAGTCCGCGAGGCTGCCGCCGCGCACGTAAGGCCTACCGTCCACTTGCGACCGCCACCTTCGGAAGCAGCGAAATGACGGTGCAGGGCAGCGGCTCGTCAGCTATTACGCGCACCCTGCCCGACGAATAGCCCGCGTTCAGCCCGAGCGTCATAATGCCCGTCGTGAGCGATATAGGCGCGCCGTAGGGCTCTGTGCTGCGCTCCTTGAACTCCATAGCCTCAAACGGCACCGGATCGCCCTCCGCCGCCCCTATCTTTATTCCCCTGCTCTTCTCAACGCGCACGGCTACCGAGATAAGCCGCGCGCTGCGCCCCTGCTGCGTGCCGTCCTGACGCGGAAGCGTGAGGTCGAGCGTCTCAAGCTCCGCGCGGTACGGCAAGCCCACGTGTACGACCGAAGCCGGATGCTTCAGCGTAATCTTTCCGTTCTCGACCGTAAGCCCCTTTATCACATTGCCGTCCGCAAGAACGGCGGCGTCTCTCCCTTCAAGGTGCGAAAGCCCCGTAATCTCCGACTGCGGCGTCTCGTATCGTTTCGTCACGCCGCAGTCCACAAAGAAACATTCCTGAGGGCTCTCCGCGCTCCTCGCCGCCATCTGCTCGATAAACCGCTTATAACCGTCTCCGGACTGTCTTTTTACGGCGAGCCACACCTCGTCGCGCTCCGCAGAAGAAAGACAGCAGACCGACTCCACCTCTCCGTCCGTTTCGATACGGCTCCACGCGACGACGTCCTGCTCGCGCAAATAAGTCAGGGCCAGCAGAGAGCCGTCGTCGAGCGCCACCCATACGATAGAATCCGGGTCCTGCTGGTAATCCATCGCGGCGACTGTCCTGTCCTTGAAAAGATGCGTCGCGAGCACGGTCAGGTCGTTGCCGCTGTAGCTGTCGGATTCAAAGGCATAGCCCAGGTCGCGGATAATCTTCCCCTGCTTCTGCACGAAAAGCACCATATTGCCAATGACAACCGGAGTAACCATACTCGCGCCCCTGTAGCCCTGCACGTTCGCCTCAAGCGACGACGGCGTAATCGCGCTCTTAGTGCCGCCCGCCGAAATAGTCCACTCCGCCCCCGCCGTGAGCACGACGAGCGAAGAAAGTGGGACGAAGGCGCGCACCGGCGAAACCTTGCGCGAAACGAGCGAAGCGGTAACGGCGTCATCGTCCTGCAAAACGAGATGCCGCTCGAAGTTGTAATAATCCCCCGTCACGCTCATCCATACGTTCTGCGGCTCCGAGGCGTTCCCGCCGAAACAAAGCCTGTCCTGGTTGAACCCTACGGCGCAGGGCCAGCCGCGATAGTCGCTCCACGCGCCTTCCGACCAGTTCCGCGTCGTACGCGTCGAGGCGGCGTCCTTTTCAAAAGTCCCCTGTGCTACAGTAGCGGAAGTCACCGAATTGATACGTATGCAGCACTCATAATCCGCCGCTTCAGCGGTAAGCTCAAAATAGCCGCGATCCGCATCAGTATTGCCCTCGGGCAGAAAAGTCTCAAAAGATTCCGCAGTCAGCCGGAACCTGGTAGGTTCCTCGACCGTGCCGGATTCGTCGTAATTCTTGCAGCTCGTCTTGGTGCTTCCCGACGTAAACGTATAAATATCGGTCCAGCGCGCCTCGTCCTCGTCGTAGCGCTGAAGCCTGACTGTACCGCCCCAGAAGCCGGAAGAAAGCACGTGCCAGCCCTCGTAGGCCGTTATTTCGAGCGGCCAGCCTGCGCCTTCTGAAGAAATCAACACCTCACCGGTGAATACTTCCAGCTGCCATTCCGGCGACGGCGAAAATTCAATGACGTTGCCGCTGACTGACTGGACGACGCTGTAAGTATCACCAAAGCGCACCAAACTCCCAACGGTAAGCTTCGCGAGCTGCTCTTCATCTGCGCATACAAGCACCGGCACCATATTGATCAAAGTACCCTGGATAAATACACTCTCCCACACCTTGCCGTCGTTTCCCGAGGTCTTCTTCGTCACCTCGTCCACATGATGAAACACCGAAAACAGAGCCCCGGCGTGCCCCGCGTTGAAAAGAGCGGCCGAAGCCGTCAGAGTAACGTTTCCAGTCATAGACGAAAGCGCTATCGTCGTATCGGTCGAGTTCATCGTGCGAAACGGCCCGCCCTTAAAAGAGCACTTCTCGAGCGTCCAGCTCGTGTCGGCATACCGCGCGAGCTCCATAGGCGGATGGTTCGGATGCACGATGAAAAGCACATCCGCCGACTGCGCGAACGAAAGCGCCCGAAGCTCGCCTTCGAGATACGGCGTCTCAAGCTCGTAGGGAGAGCCGTCCTTCGCAAGCTGCGCGCCGTTCTTGTAAAACCTCACATATTCGTCGCCGAACTCAAGCAGATAGGCGTCCGCGTCGGAATACTCGAACGGCACGAGCCGCACGGCCTTGCCGGCGTGCTTCGCCTCCGCGACGTACCGCATCCCCGCGCGGTTCGAGACGCCGCCGTGCGGATGCACAGTGAAATTCTTCAGCGTCCGCAGCCCGACCGCGTACTTCGCGAGGTCCTCGCGCCCGTAAAGCGACGGGGCGAGCTCGCCGGCCGCGAAGCTGACCTGAGAAGGAAAATAGGCCATCTAAATCACCTTATATCCAGATAATCGCATGGCGAGACGCGAAGCCTCGTCCGTCCCTCGTTCGCGTCGGCGGCGCAGGCGTCGCCGTAGGCCACGATGAACTGCTTCGTAATCTCGTCGCGCATATTCATCGAAACGTCAGCGACCGACCAGCAGGCCATGCGCGCGAGGTTCCAGCATAAAGCCTCTTCAAACAAAGGCGGGAACAACGTAGGGTCGGAGACCATGACGGTGTACTGCGCCGTAGTCGCGGGGAAGTCCGAGCAAATCACGCGGCTTCCGCCGTGCATCCCGATACGGAAATCGCCGCTCCATCTATGACGTAAATCAGCCTCCGTGCGGAAAAGCCGCAGCACCTTCGCGCAGTTGTTCGGATACTGATAGGCGTAAGCCGCGCCCGGGACGGAGCCGACAATATCGGCCAAATCCGTCATGCCGCGGCAGAAATTCCAGTCGTTGCGCGAAAGCAGAGAGGTCAGCGCAGCGTCGTAATAACGTTTCATAACATTGGCTTCGGCGGTCGCCTCCATAAGAGAGGTTATCGTCCGCCCCACGCCCATAAAGCCGAGAGCCTTGTTGCATATCGAAACCTGGCTACTCTTCGTCCAGGCGCCGTTTTCCATAACCTTCGCCCCCTCGTATAAAAAACGGACGAAGGCGAAAGAGCCCCCGTCCGTGCAGTCTGCATACAGCGCCAGCGCGCTACATATTCACGTCCGGCGTAAGATAGCCCTCTATCGTGCCGCCAGTGAAAGTGCCGGTCACGGTAAAGTGCAGCCTAAGATACTTGTCGCAGCCGAGCGGCATACGGACCTTCACATGCTCCGTGTCCGCAGTAAGCGCGGCAAGCGCTATTTCTCCGGAGGTGAAAAGGTCGACCGGAGAAGTAAACGCTTCGTCCGAGGCCGTCTGGAGCTTGACGACGACGCTTGTTCCTCCGGCTCCGGCCTCTATGCCTCTCACGACGAGCCAAAGGCCGACGTAGGCATCTCCCTTGAATCCCGTCTCTATAACGTCGCCCGCGCCGGTCCCGTCCGAAAGGTCGTAGGCCGGGAAGATACATTTAACGTCGCGAATACTCATAACAATTCCTCCTTTACGCGAAAGAAATCTGCGCTTCCGACGTGCTTATCGCGTCGCACCTGCGCACCGGAATCTCGTCGAAGGCCAGCACGCGCTTGCCCGCGACAGTGTCCCAGGTCAGATTGACGTTGTTCTTTTCGAGAATCTGATTGCGCAGCGCCGTGCGCACCTCGCGCGTGCAGTAGAACGCGGGCTTGCAGAGGCCGAGCTTCGGTATAATCTCGGAGGCCTCTATCATCAGCTTCATGAGATTCGCCGGAGTGTCTCCCGCGAGCGTATCGAGGTCTATATTCGCTATGCGCACGATATAGCGCCAGTCGCGGACGCAGAGCCCCATGCGCCACGTGTAATGGCCCTTGTAGGCCATATAACGGCCGCCCTCAGCGTCATGCGCCTCCTTGCGGCCGAGGTCTTCGTGCTGGAGCCCCGCCTGCGTCCCCTTCGGGAAAATGCCGTGGACCGTGTCGTTGCCCCAGCCGACGAGATAGACGCTCGAGCGCCTCGTCCCCGCGTCGCCGCTCATGCCGCCGTTTAAGATATTCTCGCCGCTCTCCGCAGACTTCAGCGCGAAACGCGGCGCGATGCCGAGGAACTTGTCCGGCGTCTTGCGCAGGTCTCCGTAGAAGACGGTCTCCGCCATCTCCTGATTCATCGCCTCGATGAAAGGCCTGTCCTCCGAAAGCCTGAAGGCCGAAACGTCGGCAGCGAGCTCGACGAGCGCCTCGTCTATCTCGGAGAAGGCCTCGAGCCGTCCGCATACGTCCGTGTGCTTCACGGTCGTCGACTTCGACGGCTGCACGCCCTTGTTTATCTGCCTCCACGCAACCTTCGGCAGCCCGGTGCGCATCGTAGTCTCGTGGCCGGTCGGAAGGTTGCCCTCCACGAACGGCATATCCTCGAGGATGTCGTTCGTCTTGTTCATCATCTCGACTATCGCGGGAATGCGCCCGTTCGGGTCCTTCCTCGTCGCCCAGTCCATAAGCGTAAGAAAATCGCTCTTAATCGTCGCCATTGAAAAACCTCCTTATTTCTTCTCTTCGGCCGCGCCGCCGTAAAGCAGCGAAGCCGTATCCTTCGCCTGAGGCGATTTATTCCCCACATAAGAATCCTCGGAAATGGCGAGGCCGACCTTATGGAAGAACCTCACGACCGCGGGATGATATTCGAGGCCGCTGTCCTGAAGTATCTGCACCAGCTCGCCGTCGCCGAACCTGTTCAGCGCCTTGAGGCCGACGCCGAGATTCTGTTTAAGGTTCTTGCCGCCTATATCCGGGTCGGAAACGAGCTTTTTCTTCCACTCCTCGACCATCTCGCCGTTGCGCTCGTGGAAGCCGTCGAGCTCTTTCTGCACCTTCTGCGTGACGAGGTCCGCGAGCGCCTGCGCGTCCTCGTTCGTGACCTTGTACTTCTGAAGCAGAGGCGTCGCCGCGTCCACCATCTCCGTGTCGAGCGCAAAGCCGTCCGGGACGTGAAGCTCGTAAGGCTTAGGCTCTGCGCCGCCTACGTCATCGTTACCATCTCCCTTCTTATCGTCACCCTCGCCGCCGTCTCCGGCCTTCGCGTCGCCCGCCGTCGTGAGGCCGGGAATATCCGCACCGCCCTTCTGCGCGTCGTCTTTATCGGACGGCTGCGGCTCTCCTGCCGGCGGCGTATCCTGCGCGCCGTTTCCGGCGTTTCCATCGTCCGCACCGGTAAGCCCGACGCCTGCGTCCTGTGCCTGCGTACCTTCTCCGCCAGTCTGCTGCGGGTCGAGACCTTCGCCCGCCGCTGTGTTTTCGCTCATATATGACCGCTCCTTTCGCGTTTAGTAGTAACTTGCTCTGAAAATGTCCGGGTTCTCCGTGCATTCGCCGTAGACGGATATCTCCGTGACGTTCAGTTCCTTGTCTTTGGCATTAAAAAATGCCTCCGCTTTCGCGGAAGCACTTCCGGGGTCGTCTGCCCTCACTATGACCGATTCCCTTTTATCCCACGGGGAATTCTCCGTGTCTCCCGTCAGGCTCTCCTTCGGAGGCATGAGCGTGACACGGAATAATTTAGGAAGAGGCGGATTCTCGTTCGGATATAGTTTGTTCAAGCGTTGTCACTCCTTTTTAGAAAATATCGTCCCTTTGTCCCCTGCGCGCCCTGTCCGCCGCGCACTCTGAGGCGTAGACGCCGGCGCATTTGCAGCAGGCCGCAGGTCCGCAGTACCGCGATATGACGTTCCTGAGCCATATCCCGACGGAGCGCCTTCCTTCATTCGCGCAGGTCGCGTAGATGTTCCCCACGTCTAGCGAGGGTTCGTCCACGCCGCTGCGCGAAAGCACGAGGCCGAGGAAGAAACAGCCCTCGCGCGTCGAAAGCAGCCCCTTGACCGCCTTTTCGGTAAGCTTCGCGGCTTCGTTCCCGTCGCGTTCTTCCATTAGAAACCGCCTCCGACCATCTCAAGCAGCGAGCCGCCGCCCGTCTCCGTCTCGCTCATGAGCTTCGCGCCCTGCGCCGCCTGTTCGAGGCTCTGCACGGATTGCTGCATCTCAGCCATCTGGCGCGCCTGTTCCTCCTGCGCCGCGCGCGTCTCGCGTATCGATTCGACCTCCTCGTGCGAACGCAGCACGTCGGCGGGAATTGAAAGCAGGTCCGCGTAGCGCCGGACTGCCGCGTCCATGTTTATCACGTCGATGAGCGACGGATCGGAGCCCATAAGGCCGCCCGTGAAGGATATGAACTGTTCAAGCGGCGCGCGCCCGCTCATCTTCTGCGCCTGCGCGAATATGGAGGTGTACTCTATCTTGAGCGATTCGCCCTCTATATCATCCGGCGGTTCGGGCAAAAGCCCCGCAGCGCGGCAGTAGTGGACGCAGGCCTCGATGGAAGGGCTGTGCTGCTCCTTGGAGAGCCGTTCGAGCACGGGGCCGAGAACAGACAGCTTTTCTTCGTGAAGCTCCGCAATCTCGCGCGCCGTCTTATCTCTGTCCTGCGCGTTCGAGACCATCATGAAGAGGTCCACGAAGTAGCTCTCGCGTATAGCCTGCCGCGCGTCGTTTATGCCGGCGAGCAGCGCGTTCATGTCCGGCTTGATGTCGAGCGCGGGGATGACCGGCTTTCCGCCGGCGGTGCCGTTCATGGAGACGAAATATATCTCCCCGGGCGCGAAGTCCATTATGTCGTTCTGGTAGGCAGCGTCGGCGAGCATAGGCGGGTCGACGAGCTTCTTGACGGCGTTGAGGTAGTCGCGCTTCATGAGCTGGAGCGTCTTGTTGTCCTCGATGCACTCGTCCCCGGGGCCGTAGCCGTATATGTCCGAGCTGCAAAAGTCCCAGCGCGGAGCGAAGACCGGAAAGCGCTCGAAGCCCGAGAGGCGCAGGAACTTGTCCTGCTCCCCCGCCTCCTCCCAGTAGGCCGAGAGGAAGGGAAAGCCGAAGGCCCCGAGCGAGCCTTTCACGTAGTCGTCGTTCGGCTCTATCGCGTGCACTACGGTGAACCACCTGTCGGGGTTGTTCCTGAGAGCTTCTTTGACGGATACTGAGACGTTCTCCGTCCCGAACTCTGAGGCTATCTGTCCCGCCGTCATCTGTATGTCCTCGTAGAAGACGTCGACGCGCCCGCGAGTGCCCGAGGTGCCGAGGTAATACTCGCCGCCCGTGAAGGTGTGGCAGCGTATCACGTCGTCGTAGTCGGGAAGCATTATCATCGCAGATGTTCCGATGGTCCCGATCTCCTCATAGCTCGCGTGCGTGCAGGTGTAGTAGTTGCTCCCGGCGAGCACCTCGTAGACGATATCCTCGACCTCGTTGCACCACTGCCGCATGGGCTTGTAGTCGTACATGTCGGGATTGCCGGGAAGCAGCGTAAACCACTTCTGCGACGGCGAAGTAAGGCCGCTCTGCATGCCCGCCGCAAGGATGCGCACGGCCTTCTTCGCGGTCGAGTCGAAGAGCTTCATCTTCTCCTTGCCGTTTGGCGGTTCGTTCCGCAGCCTTCCGCGCCTCGGGTAGATGTAGTTATACAGTTCGTCCCATTCCGAGGCCACTTTCTGACGTTCAAGCTTGAGCGCCCCCTTGCGCCGTCCGAGCTTTTGTCTAAGTTCAATGAGATTGCGGCCCATATTTACTCACCGAGCTTCTGTTTCTTGCCGGCAGCGGCTGTCGAAGCGGAACTGTTCTGTACGGCGCTGCTGCGCATAGTGCTCGCGTAGCCTCTTCGCTTTCGTTCCTGCTCGTACATGCGGCTGACGGCCGCCTCTCCGTCGGAGACGGAAGCCCTGCTCACGCTTGTAGCCTCCGGCGCAAGCGAAGGCGTCGGCGGAAGCGCAGCCTGTTTGCTGCTGCCCCCGAAAAGTCCTCCCATGTGCATCACCTCCTAAAATGGATCCTTTGAACGCGAAGGACGGCGGCGGACTCTTCGCGCCGAATCTGACGGCGGCGCTACCGGGGCGGCGAAGGTCAAAGCCAAGGCGTCACCGTCGTCCGGCGAAAGAAGGCCGCGTTCTTTCATATCTTTTTTGCTTTCGAGCTGCATAAGCCCTTTCTGGTTGTAAAAGAACTCGGGGCCGATTAGGTCCTCGAATATGTCCTGAGCCTCGCGTCCGTCTTTCGGCAGCGAGCCTCCGTTTTCGAGCCAGTTCTTGACCGAGCTCCACATCTCTATGCGCCTGTTGAGGAATACGCGGCTGTCCGAAGCCTTCTCCTGGAAGAAAACGCCGAAAACGTTCCTGTGTCCCCACGAAGAAAGATTGTCGTATACGGCGGCCCCGACGTTGCCCATGTCGATGAAGCAGGCGTCCGGCTTATGCTCTTCGAGCAGCTTGCCGAGCGTTACGGAGAACTGCATCGTGTTTATCCGCTGCGTCTTATAAACGCGCTTCGCGCAAAGCCCCTGCCGCATCCAGACGGAGCACGAGTCCCCGCCTTCGCGCGCTATGTCGACGCCGAATATCTTCGGAACGCCGTCGAGCACGTCTTCTTTGTAAATTCTCGACTGCGCCGCTTCGACGAGAGCGGACGAAATAAGCTGTCCCGCCGCCTGGTCCGGGAATTCGCCGCGAACTCGGATGCGAAAGAAGTCCGAATCCTCGCCGTACTGTTCTTCCCATTCGCTGAGCAGCTCCTTGTTCGTGATGTCGACCGTGCGGGAATCTACCTTGAAGGTTTTCCATGCCCCGCGGTATTTGCGGAAGCACTCGCGAAAGCGTCCCGTGTTGCGCGTAGGGTTGCCGAAAGCGAGCCAGATGATTTCGGTCTCCGCGTCCGTGAGAGCTCCTTCAGTGACTTCCCATATCTTGTCGTCTATAGCGGAGGCCTCGTCCATTATCACGAGTATGCGTTTGCGCCTGTTGTGCAACCCTGCGAACGCTTCTGTGTTTGATATGCTCCACGTCACGCCGTCGCAGCGCCACGTAGCCTCGAAGCCTTTCTGCGCGGAAAACCACATACGCAGCCCCTCGCACGAGAACCAGTCCCTGACGATTGACCTCTGCCACCATGTGCTTATCTCTGGGAAGGTCTTCGTCTTGAGCTGAGGGAAAGTATTCGCCGTGACGACTACGCGAGTGTTGGGAAATGTAGCGAGCCCCCAGTTCACATACCATGCGACGATGGCCGATTTTCCGATTCCGTGTCCCGACGATACTGCGACGCGGATGGGGCTGTGCGGTTCTTCACGCAACCTGCGGCCCACATAGTCCAGGTGCTCGCGCTGCCATTGCTGGGGACCGGACATTCCGGACAGCGGCCCGTCCGGCTCGTTCCATTTATATGCGTAGAGCACCCAACGTAAGGGGTCGTGCGCCATGCGCCCCATGTCGGCGGCCAGGACGCGCGCTTCAGCCTGAGTCATTACGCGCCTCCGAGGCCGCTGCGGCTGCGCGCCGCGTTGATGTCGTCGACAAGGTTGATGTTCACGGCCGTGTCTGCTTCTTTGAATCCCGCAATCTCGGCCAGCAGCTTAATGGCGGCTAGACGGTCATACGTTTCTATCTCCATTCCAAACTTGCCCTGCTTTATTGATTTAAGCGCGCCGGCTTCGTCGTCGGTAAGGGCGTGCGTCGGAGTGATGAGCATATCCCCAAAGTCGAGAAGCGTCTGCCCTCCGTGGCACGAGGCAAGTTCTTTGAGAACCTCCTCGCGGTTGGGATCGTCCTTATCCGGAGATATGTTCACGAAGTCCGTCAGCCGCGAAGTCGCTATTCCGACAAGCTCCTCGATACACGTATCGCGCAGCATATCGCGGTCCCAGCCGCTCGCCGCAAGCCGCTCTTTTTTCAGCTCCGCGATACGCGCCCGAATCTTGACGTTCCTTGACAATCTCGACGCATGCTCGCCCGCCGACTTTCTGTTCTCGGAATAACCGGCCCTGATGGCCGCCTCCGTTCCGTTGCCGCGGCACTCAAAGACATAAGCCTGACAGAATCTCTCCTGCCTATCGTTCAGTTCGACGGCCACATTTACCACCTCCATACAGAAAAAAATAGCCACGAAAAAAGCCGCCTTCCTCAAACGAGGAAAAGCGGCTCTCTCTTCTTGTCCTCCGCCCCTGCCGGGCGGTTCGTTTCCTTACGGCTTTCGCCAGTGTAAAGATTATAGCACGAAAAACGTTGCAATTTTTTGCAAACAATTCTCTACAATTCAGCGCTTGCGGACTTTGACCAAAGAGAATGTTTATTGCATATAAATGTACGATAGCGGCTTATTAGTTCATTTTACGCGTCCCAGCCGCCACTCTTCCACAAGCTCCTGCACTTCGAGAAACGGGCGGTAAAGCAGATTAAGGGCTTCGTTGCGCAGCTGATAGACGCGCCGCACGCTGAACTTTATTTCACCGGAGATTGCTTCGGCATCGAGCCGCCGCCAGTACATGAGCGCGACCACGCGCCTCTGCCTCTCATTAAGCCCTTTGAAAGCCGCATATACCGCGTTTACAATCGTCTCCAGCGCGCGGAAAGTCTCGTCGCTGTACCTGTCGAGATACCTGTCGGCCGGAGAGCATTGGCGGCCGCCGTCGACACGTTCGGACAGAAGCACGCCTCCGGCGAGCGCGGAAAGGTCGAGAAACTGCTTATATCTCTGGTAGTCGCCGTTTATATCCGGGAAATCCTTTAATACGGCCTCCACCATCCTGTGCCTGTACGACGCCACCGTCATTCCTCCTTCTTTGAGCTGTTCGCATACCGTTCGCGTGCCGCTCGCTTGAGCTGTTCGCACCCGCAAAGCATTGGCAATGCTGAATAAAATCGACCTTGCGAACAGTGCGAACACTATACCCCTTAGTTTTAGATAATCATTAAAAAGTGAACAAAAAATCTATTTATAGCCGATTTTCCGAAATAGCTGTTCGCAGGGTATAGGAATCCCTTGTGATACCAACGATTTTTTTGCGCGAACAGCTCTGCGAACAGCTTTTCGAGGTGTTCGCGGGAAATCCCGAAAACCCTTGCTATAACCGGCTTTTCCCGTGCGAACGGCTTGCGCTATCTATTTGGCCGTCCGCGCGGATAGAAGTTACTTTCTGTCCTCAACCTCCTCGTCCGTGTATTCCTTCGGCATCGTCCGCTTCGGCGGGACACGCCACATTCTCGCGTTCGAGTGGCCCATAGGCCTGGATTTTTCGCCTGTGAGGCGCGCCAATACCTTCGCAGCCTTGACGAGCTCGCCTGGCTTTGGGGAGACGGGAGGATAACCGCAGTCGTGCAGTATCTGCGTCGTCGTCCTCAGATGCCACAGCTCGCGCATGCAGTCCCATTCGAGCCCGGCCACTATCATCTCTTCTATGCCGGATGGCACTTCGAACTCGTGGTTGAGCTTCTCAAGAAGTATATCCTCTTCTTTCGTAAGCCACCACTGGTAATCCTCGTTATTAGGTTCTCTCAGGTGCGCGAGGTAGAAGCGCTCGTAGACCTCGCGCCACATCTGCTGCATCTCGCCGCGGTCGAGCTTGTTTATGCGCGAAAGCGGGACGCACCACCATCTTGCGTTCCCCGTGTCGTCCAGCAGGAACTGCCGCTGGTTGACTGTGGCCCCGTATATCGTCCTGCGCTGGAAGTCGGATTCTTTCCGGCTCCACGGCATTCTTATTTTATCCGAACTTCTCGTGATGAATGCCTTGAGCGTCGGAATTTCGGAGCGGCTGAAGGTCCCTTCCAGCTCACCGTATTCTACGCCCCATGCGGATATGGCGGACTTTATGCTGTCCTTGTCCCGCAGGTTGAGGCCTACGCCCTCGGAGAAGAATTCGTCCTTGCCAAAGAGCGTTCGGAACCAGCTCGTCTTCCCTATACCCTGGCCGCCGACGAATGTCAGGACGCCCCGGCAGTGGAATCCGCGTTCCATAAAGACGGCCGCTATGCCTGATATAAGCCACCGCTTTACTAGTATTTCTTTGAACTCGCGAGGGAAGCCTCGTTCCTCTACGAGCGAATCATAGACGTTCTGGATCCTCCCCATGCCGTCCCAGGGCTCCGAGAGTATCCAGTCTTTGACGGGATTGCTTATGTTCTGGGAGCCTATGTTCGATATGAGCGGCTCTATGTCGCTTTTCGGGAAGCGCCAGCGCGAGCAGAGCGAGAGTATCTCTCCCATCGCCGCGTTCTTGGCGTTGTCGCCGCAGTACGAGCGTCCCGGCATGCTGAATACCTCTTCTTTTTTTATTTCGTTGTATGAGACCGTCATTCCTGCAAAGGCGAGAAGCGCGCGCAGGTTCTCTACTGTGCCGAGCACGCGCCCTCCGTCTGTGAGGTCGACGAACTGCGGGGCCGAGTGCTTGAGTTTATACAGCCCTTTTTTCTTGAAGGCGTCGAGCTTTTTGAGCATGTGCGCACGGCAGCGCTTCACGCCGTAGAGACAGGCGAAGTCGTTCCAGTCCGTCCCTTCGTCGCCTTCGCAGAAATTGGGATAGACGAACGGGACTCCGGTCTCTTCGAACACTTTTATCGCGGCGTTGACGCCGGGGTTGCCGTTCGTCTTCCGGTCGTTGTCGGCCGCTATGATGAATTCTTTTTCCGGCCACGCGCGGCGGACGTTTTTGACTACGGGCATGAGGTTGCCGCAGTCGACCGCTATCACGACGCTTTCTCCCGTTGCGTCGGCCACTGTGCAGCCTGTAGCCCAGCCTTCGGTTATCCAGACGCGCGAAGAGAGGCCGGAGCCGAAACCGCGCGCCGGTCCCTCTTCGTTTTCTTCCGGATATCCGCCGTCCGGGCCGGCTTCGCCTTCATGAAGATATTCCTCGTGCGGCTGCGGAAAGTACGGCGTTTCGGGGCTTTCTTCCCCCTCTGTTCCCGCCCGCGGATGGGCGGAGCCGGAGGGAAGGGGATGCAGAAGAAGGCCGAAATTCCCCGTCTTCGGAGCGCCTGTCTGCGGCCGCTTGACGCCCTGCGTCGTTATCGTCTGGATGTTGACGATCTCGCCGGAAGCGTCGTACATCGGCCAGATCAGATCAGAGCCGAGAAGCCGCGCGCCGTAGACGTTCGTGAGGCGCTTTTTCATGGCGTATGTATGGGCCGGAGAAGCAGGAGTGGCCGCCTCCCATTTCGAGCGAGCAAGCGCCGACGCCTGCGCCTGGGAGAGCGCTTCGCGCCTTTTCTTCTCGGCGCGCTCCGCCTCCCATTTCTCGGCGAGTGCGCGCTTCTCCTCGTTGGACATCGAGCTGAATGCGGAATCCCCGTTTTTGTGAGGGTCCCACATATAGAACTCGTCCGTCTTCCAGTTGTGCAGCCAGCCGCGCGGCCACTCGTCGGCGAATATCCTGTATTCTCCGTTCTTGCTGCGCGGCTTGTCGCCCGAAATGGTGCAGCGGTGCTTGCGGCCGTCTATTTTGAGAGTCTCCCCGGAGGCGAGGTATATCCCCTCGTACCCGAGAAAATCCAGAAATTCCCTCTCTATGTCGCTGATGCTGTATTCCAGCTTTACCTCACCTCGCTTTCAGGGCAAAGTGTTATCCTAAGCTTTCCCCGCCTTATCCAGCACCATTGCGACGTGACAATACGGGTCGCACTCTCCGGCGCTGCGCTTGCCGCACGGCGAGCATACGCGCTCGCGGACAAGCCTCGTCAAAGCAGAAATGGCGTCAGATTTTCTGGCGCGTGATTCGCGCTCCTCGCGCTCGCGTTCCTTGCGGCGGTATTCGAAAATCCCGCCGGCGCGTTCTACGTCTTCACAGTATTTAGCGTAGCCGTCGCTCATTGGTGTTCTCCTTCGGCGCATTCCGGCGCGGCAGCGGCTTTCTTCGGCCGCCCGCGCTTACGCTTCGCGCCGGAACGAGGCAGAGCCTTGACGCCTGTCTCAGCTTCATAGCGTTTGTCTATCTCGTTGAAAAATTTGGCCAGAAGGTCGACGGAAATACCGACCGTGACGTTGGAAATTATGACCTTGTGTATGGACTTCCACGAGTGGCCGGCAAGCCTTGCCGCGCGAATTTCGGTATAAAGAGCGTCTACAAGCTCGCGTTTTATCTTGCGGAAGCTCTCAGCACCGCTTCTGTAGCTTGGCGACTTAGAGAGCTCCGTCAGCCCCATCCGCGCCCTGCCTATACCGGGCATATCAAAGTCGGCCATCTAGCGCGCCTCCTGATTCCAGCAATCCTCGCAGCTCATAGGACAAGAAAGTCCCCAGCAGTCGCGTACCGGCGCACAGTCGAAAATATTGCCGGGACAACACGACCTCGGCGTAAAAGTAAAATCCAAAAGATGGCGCACAGTAGCAGCTTCCTTAGGCAAAAACACCTCGGCGTCGAGCCGGATGCCTTTATGCAGCTTCTCGAAATACGTCATAACGCCGCCTCCTGTCCTTCAATGTCTTCGATGAGGAAACGGAAGTCGCGCAAAGCGTCAGGCCCCGTTTCTTTCCCCCTTTGACTGTTGTCGATAATGTTGTCAAAAGCTGTTATACATGAATCCAATTCGTCGCATATATCCTCAAGGCGCTCCATAAGCTCGTCAAATCTATCACGCTGTTCCGTTGATATGTTTTTCGTCCATGAAGGAATCCCCATAGGAGCAGACGCTTCGAATCGTTCCGCCAGCTTTTTCAGCGCGTCGAGCTGTTTTTCTGTGATTGAATATCGTCTCTCTGTCATGAGCGTTTCTCCACCCTCGGCCCCCAGCAGCCGCGCGCGAACTTCGGGCACTTCATACAGCCCAGCGGTTCAAGTGGAACGCGCTCCGGCATCTCGCGCCCGACGTAACAGTCTCGGTCGGAACAGCAGCACACGACAAAATACGCGGGGTCTATCCGCATAAGCCGCGCGGCGACAGCCTCGACCCGTTCGCGCACGCTCGGCAGCCGAAGCCCCTCAAGCATGAAGTTATCACCGAACGTCAAAACAAAGAGCCCCCTTCCGCAGAAGCAGCTAAAGTTACAGCGCCGGAATCGACCATCTTCTGAACAAGTTCTCTCGTCCATTCCGCAGCCTTAGGCGCACGGAACGCCATCCTGTCGAGAAATTTATCTAGTGTCAAAAGCTCATTACCGGCCATAAGCTTAACGACTCCGCACAATTCAGTTTCCGGCGCTACCAGCAATATATACGTATGTCTGAAGGTTTCGGGAATCCTGATGCCCATGTTGACGGGGAGTTTTTCGCCTGACTCCGACTCTGCGCCTAAAGCGGTGTCCTGAAAACCGAGCTGAAGTAATTTTTCTCTATCGACCGACGTTATCCAAAACCTGTTACCCATCGCATATATCCTCCTTTTCCTCCGGTGAAGTCGCCGCCATGCGCGCCATCCGCTTCGCATAATCGCGATACCCGCGCAGCCTATCCTCGAGCACGGCAATCTTCTTCTCATACTTTTCGCGCGTCTTCTCGACGGAAGCCGCCGAATCCTCGCGCGTTTCGGCCTCCTCGCGCAGCCGCGCAATCTCCGCGTTCGCGCACTTCAGCCGCTCGCGGAAATCCTCCGCTTCGATACGCCAGCGCTCCAAAGCAGCGGAAAGCTCGGCCGCCTCTCGTACATTCTCCGCGGCGGCGGCCACCCCGTCGCGATAGGCCATATACTCGCGCCGCAAATCCTCGCAGGCCTTGGAAGCCCCGGAAAGCATAGCCTTATAATTGTCCCGCTCCTTCGTAACGGCGCGCAACTCGCGCGAAAGGCGAATAACCTCGCCGCCCTTATCTGAGAACTCCCGCATCTCGTTTATAAACGCCGCCAGCCTCTCGTTCTGCTCCGGCGAAAGAAAATCGAAATTACACTCAAAAGCCATAACTAAAAACCTCCGTTCGGACTAACCGAGCCGCACTTCGCGGCGTCTCCGTTCAACGTGACCGCACTCAAAAGCGTGCCGGACGGCAGCCGCGTCGAAACGCGCCGGCGCGTTCTTCGAAAGCCCCTCGAACTTCAAAGGCTTCGGATAAATATCCATATGCCGGTAATAAGTCGCCTGTGAAATCTTCCACGCCGCGACGATCTCCTTCATCGTAACCGTCCCCTCGCGCGGGAACGGCACATACTCCAGCTCGACCGCCGGCGCGAAGCTCGGTTCCGCAGCGCGCACAGTCTCATGCTCTGCTCTTTTCATAGCGGCTTCTTCGTGAAGCATAACCGGCGCCGGCCGGTGTAAGGCGTTCTCCTTCACCTCCTGGCGAGAGTCGTGCCCGCCATGCGGCTCGCCACTCGTTCCTTGATGCCCGCTGAATATGCTTTCCAGCTCACCGGAAAGAAGCAAAGACTCAATCCTTTCCGCGTGCCTGGCGAGACACCGCTTCAGCTCCGCCGCCAGTACGTCGTAGTCTTCGCCGCGCGGGAAACAAATCTGCACCTTCGCGCCGAAATTCCGGTCGCACAGCTTAGCTGTGACATTCAACATCACCCGCGCCCCCTCTCGTCCGTCTTCACCGGCGCGTACTGAACACGCAGCGCGCGGCATATTCCCTTATATTTCTCGCTTTCTTCATACAAGTTGCAGAATTTGCATCTAAGCTTCAGCTTCGCCATCTCGCGCAGCACCGCGACCTGCGTTTTATTCTCCCGTTCCGAAAAAACTTCCTTGCGGTCGAGGCGGTCGCATTGCGCTACCATACGGAATACCGTACTCATAGCTCGCTACCGTCGCACGGCTCTGCCGGACGGCTTCCGGCGGCAAGCCGCTCCGTCCACTCTGCGGTCGACTCCCCATCGCGCCGCTCGCAGGCCTCGGCAAAAGCCTCCGGCGACTGCGAAGCGAGAAAAGAAAGCGCCATATAAATCTCGTCCGCCGTAAAATCCCTTGAATAACGCAGGGCAAAAGCCCCGTCGTCAGTAAAATCGATACCAAAATACTTCCTCGGCAAAGTACACCGAACCATAACCTCGACCTCCCGTCAAACCCCGTGATACAATAACGGGACACCAATTTATCCAAGCTGTTGCTCCTCCCTATGCGGTATTCGCAGTACCGCATAGGGAAACAGCTCTATTCATCATCCAAAAGCCCGCGCAGCTCCCTGTCGCGCCGGATATGGCGGTAAATATCCGCCACATCGTAAGCCTGGATATACTGCACAGAAATACCGTCCTTAGCCATGCGCTCAAGCACCGCCGCGCCGATGTCTTTCCACGAATAACCGCAGTTCTGCGCCTGCGCAATCTCGTCGAACATATCGTTCACGACGGGATACAACAGCCGCAGCTCAGCCTTCGGCTGCTTCCTGTACCTCCTGCGCGGCTCCGCGTTCTTCGCGTGAAGATTTTCAACAAGCGTCATAGCCCTTATTCCCCCGTCTGCGTGGAACACAAAGCTTCATACTCGCGCCATTTGGATTCTTCCGCTTCTATCAGCTCGCTGCGCAGCTCGTCGGTAAGAGCGTCGTAAGTTTCCAGCTCGTAATATTCAATTTTCGGGATGCACGGGAAAGTAACGAACGTGCGGCTTGACTGATTGGTAAAACAGCAGCCAGAATCCTTTTCCTTAAAAACGCGCCCTTCAATAAAATACGTAAAACCGTCTCCACGCTTGAACACTCGGAAATCCCGCCTGTTTTGCCTTGTCCCGTCGGTAGGGTCGAAAACCTCTCCCCACTCGTCGTCAGTGCCCTTCAACGGAGAAATAACCTCGAAATTTGCCAGGCGCTTAAAAAGCGATATGAGATAACCGGCGGAAACGCCGCTGTGTCCTTGCCCCTCCATATTGAGCAGCAGTGAAAGAACGCAATCGCACATCATCTCCTGAGCCTCATCGTTGAAACGCCCGTCGGCGTCCATCCATCCGGCATACTGGAACTCCGACAGTGCGTGCTTTACAAGCCCGCCGCCGTTTTTGTACTTTTCAGCCAACGTCATAGCTTTATCCTCACTCCTGCCGCGTAAACTTCCGCATAACGCTCCGGCGAAATGAATCATCGGAAGCCTTCGTGGCTGGATAAGCGCCGTTTGTAGGGCTCGATGACGCTTCGATGTCTGCTGCTGATTCCGCCCTTGCTATATGCTTCTTTAAGACGACTATAAGCGCGGACATACGCTTCGCCTCTTCCTCAAGCATAGGAATAATCATCAATATCAGTTTCTCGTGGTCGAAGCATTCTACGACGGGGCTTTCCTTGCAGAATACCCATTGCAGATAAGAAATAGGCTCCTGTGCCGGAAAGTAATAAAAACCCTCCTCATCTTCAAGGCCGACAACGGAATTAACCTCGCGCCTAAGCGCCTCCAAATCCATAGCCATAACAGAAACAGCCTCCCCTAAACAAACTCCTCAAACGCGTCCGCAACGTCGCGCAGCCCCAGCGCGTCCAGCAGCCGCACCACCTGAAACATCGCCAGCATGCGCGCCCTCTCCTCGTCGAGCTCCTCCGCGCGGATCTTCTCAAGCCTCTCCCGCGCGCGGTCGACCGCCGTCTCCTGCTTCACAGTCAGCTGAATCATAAGAAACACCTCAATTCGTCGCACATGTCATTTCGCCTCCATATAAGTCTTAAAGTTTCGTACTCTATCTACCAGCCCATGCGCATCGCCGTCGAAGCATATGCCCCTGTCGTCGATATACGCGACTGCCGGAGGCTTTCTCCCCTGAACGCCGTCCACCTCAATATCGTGCTCCATGAGCCACCTTTCAATGGCCTCCGTCCCGCGCGTGTCGACGCACCGCGTAGAAACGACGACGACTTCATAGCAATATTCCCTGCGCAGCGTGTCGATCGCTTCGCGGATGCCAGGGACGGGCCCGTCCGGTATAACGTCGACGCCCTTCCAGCCGCTCACATAGCTGTGGATCACGCCGTCAAAATCAAAAACCACCCTTTTGCGCAAATACTTTTCCTTGAAAAGAAATTCGTAAAACTCGGCGAGCAGCTCCTTAAATTCGCCCAGCTTACGGCAAAAACCGTCGTTATGCACCCCAGTCATATAAGATTCATCCTCAATCCATCGAATCATCCGGTGCAATTCATTTTTCGTCATTTTTTGCGTCCCTTCAGCCCGCACCATCTGAGCCAGTAAAACAAAAGCACTAGCTGAAAAACAAAGTTCGCAAGCGCCGCGTATAAGAGAACAGGATTACGTTTTAAGTCCGTGGCGATTACAAACGCCAGAAGCCCGACCGAGGCGCATAGAATAAACAGCTCAACGGCGTACTTCATATCGCGTCCCTGCCCGCAGACCGCAGCGCGGCAATCGCGGCGGCCTTCGCCTTATCGAAAAGCGCGGAAACATCCGCTTCGCTTGCGTCCGCACGGCTAGTGCCGCAAAATTCCACGTGCGGCCTCCCCGCTATAAAAGCAAGCTGCACCCTCATCTCGTTTTGAACTCCTGCAGATTGCAAGTTAGTCATAATCCTCGCTCCTTCCTCACGGATAACAATCTCCAGCCTCAAAGCTGGAGGCTCTGCGCCTGTCTCCCCCCGGACCCCCGCGGAACACGTTTCCTCGCCACCTTCCGGGGAATCTGAGGGTTTGCCTCTTCCAGCAGTTCTTTGACATCGTGAAGCCCCAGGGCGTTCTTGATACAGACAAGAATTTCCGTCGTGGTATCTCCCTGTCCTTTCTCGATGCGTGAAAGCTGCGTCTGGCTTATGCCGATAGTCTTGGCAAGCTCCGCCTGAGACAGACCGCGCTCAAGCCTATGCGTTCTTACCTTCTCGCCGTTAATCACAGAATCACCTCCATCTCTCTCTAAAATCAAGCTCAAGCCATATTATAGCAATATACGAATATATATCAAGCCTTATATGAATAAAAATATGCGTATATTCGTTTGATTTTTTATGCAAATATGTTTAAATGAGCGTATGACGTACTTAAAAGGACTTGGCGCTCGAATCGAATCATATGCAAAAACGGTAGGGCTCACGCAAGCAGCTCTGGGAAAGCTATGTGATATTTCGCAGACCCAAATTTCGCGCATCTTTAATGGCTCTGGAGATACTACAACAGAAAAACTTAAATCAATGTGCTGTGTACTCAAAGTGTCGCCAGAAGATATATTATTTGCGGAAGATGAAGCATTTGATTTCTTATACCGACATAACGATACAAAAGATACTCTGTCCAATGCTAACGTGACAGCGGAACATTCTGCACCCCAGCATGTCCAGAGCCATGAAATAATAAAGATGCTCTCAGACCTAAACTATAAACTGGCGACTGAACACACTCCGACAGAGGACTTAGATACAATCGAAGCACTGCTGAGGACATGCCTCAGCTCCCTTCATCGGGAATTAAAAAACGATACGGAATCCGCACCGGCGAAGACGGCATAATTTATCTTTTTAGTAAAAATTGACTATCCGCTATGGGGTGACATAGATGGGCTTACTGGTTATTTTTGTCATTGGTTGTCTCCTATGTTATGTCGTAGATACAAGCTCTTCCTCTAAAAGTCAAGAAAATATCATTACAGAGCTTCGCGCCGAAAATAGTCAACTAACGCAACGCTTGCAGGAAGCCTTAGACGACTGTGATACTATTTCCGACCTCGAAGACGAGATTGAAGCTCTGGAAAACGAAGCGGCAGAGAAACGCGAAATTATAGACAATTTAATCAACAAGCCCCAGAAAACATATCCGTGGATAGCGAGAGCCTACGCGGATTACATAGCCGCTAAAGACAAAAAATTCGCCGACGCGGCTCTATATGACATATACAACGCAAAGGACTACATCTTGAAACTTGCGGACGAAAACGCCGAATTAGCCGAAGAACTGAAAAACACGCAATACACTTTAGACTACATCACGCACGCCAGCGACATCAAACAATACGACGAAGCTCTGGCAGCTAAGAAAAAAGAAACTGCCGTCCAGATAGCCGAGTTCGATAGGAGAATACGTAGGGTCAGGGCGATAAAGGAATCTCTCGACAGCGATATAAACGCAGCTTTCCCATACCTCGCTTCCTTCATAGCAAATGCCGAAGAGGCCGACGCTTTGCAGGCGAGCATTTATCTTGAAAACAAAAAGAACAAAGCTGAGAAAACCGCGAAGGAAATCCGCGAGCAGCTCAGCAAAAAGATAAAAGAATATTCACAGCGAGCCGTCGCCGCAGAGGCGAAGCTCGCATACTACGAAGCGACCGTTCCCGTGCTCGAAGAGCTTTCCGAAGGCCCCGCCATCAGCGTGCATGCCGGCGACGAGGACGAGACAAGAAACTGGCTGACGCGCGAAGAATATGAGCGGCTCACGCCGGCGGAGCGCAATCAGCGCGCGCTGGACAACTACAAAGCCTCGCACAACAAGAGCAAGCGACAGATCGGCCGCGATTACGAGCGATACGTCGGATGGCTCTACGAGAGCAAGGGCTACAGCGTCGAGTATAAGGGCATCCTTGCCGGCCTCGAAGACCTAGGCCGCGACCTTATCTGCCGCAAAGACGGCCGCACCGTCATCATTCAATGTAAATATTGGTCGAAGGATAAGCTCATTCATGAGAAGCACATCAATCAGCTGTTCGGCACATATATGCACTATATGATAGAGATGCACAAGGACGGCGCGCAGAACGGCCTCTTCGACGTTTTCGACCTGGCACGCGACAGCGGATGCTCCGCCTGCTTCTGGACGAAGACTGCTCTTTCCGATACGGCCCGCGCCTTCGCCGATGCTCTTAATATCGAAGTCCACGAGCACGAAGAGATAGGCGACTACCCCATGATCAAGTGCAACATAAACAGAATGACCGGAGAAAAAATCTACCACTTGCCGTTCGACATCAATTACGACAAAACCGTCATAGACCCCGCCCACGGAGAATTCTACGCCGCCACAGTCCCCCAAGCCGAATCCGCCGGCTTCCGCAGAACGCACAAGTGGACGGGGATGTAATAAGAAATCACAAACTATATCGAGAGGAGATAGCAAACATGTCCATAGAAACGATAAGAGAAGCGCTGACAAATTTATGCTATGATAAATCGTGGAAATGCGTCCTCGTAAGATATAAGCACAAGACGCATCCGAACGAGTTCATGTCCTACGACTTCTCCTTTCTGCGCCATGCAGAACTTTCGGCTCTGCTAAAAGATATATGCGACGCGACTATGGCAGTCATTGATAAAAATCACTGCACCGTGCAGTGCTATACCTTATCAAACGCTAAGAACGTGATAGAAAAACTCTCGCTTGAGTCCCAGGATATAAAAACTGCGTGGACGGCTTTCAGCAACAGCGTGGAAAACAGCGATGACTCTATAGACTGGCACAAAGTTAAAGCCTGCGCCTATGTTTTTCGCGGCACATATATAACAAAAGACGGAAAGAAAAACATATATTTGATTTCCAAGAAAAACCCCATTAAAACTTTCGGGAATAAGACATTTATTGAAACAATCATAGGAGGAGGAAGAAAAAACTCCGTAGAACAGTTTGAGAAGCCATTGCTCCAATTCAACGCTGTTTTTGACTGCATGGTGATTGACAATAACCTTTATGGTATGAATCTAAATTTTGAATCTATCTTTAACCTGCCGTATACGAGAAAAGTGCTGACAGAGGCCAGCCTGACGAAGATAGAATCATATGACATCATAGAAGAAAATTCTCTGAAAAATCTCAAAGAATTCTCTATGAAAGGGCACAACCCAAAACGCTATCTAACGTTCCAGGAAGATAGGCTGGAAGTATTAAAAGACTTACGTAAGAGAAAGAATCGCGCCGCTCTTCTTGAACTCAAGCTAGACCCGGACAGCAAGAAGTTTATTCTAGAAACAGACGAGGAGGCAAAACAACTCGTTAATTATCTATGTAAAAAATTGGCCACTGATATTGAGGATAACACAAAGGTAGAATATTAAAAAGTCAGTCTATATCCGTCTTTGCTATATAAAAAGGCTTGTCCAACGGGGCTATTGATTTCGTTGAGTCACGCGCGGCGACTAAGTTTTCCCTGCTTAGCACTATGCCTTGTATGGCCTTTATATCTTCTTGAGCTTTCAGTTTTAATTCACAGCTATAAAATTTATACCCGAGGACTTCAAGCCATAAGTTTGCATATACATTGTTGTTCCTTATGCAGAGAAACGCTAACGTAACGTAATATATAAGGAACTCAACGCATCCGCTCCACAGCGTAAAGTCAAAGGCAAACAACGGCAGAATATAAGACAAAAGAAACTCAGACGTAATACCTTTCTCTTGGACGGCACTCACGATTATATAGTCGTTGAAAAACGTTTCGTGAAGACTGGATTTCATCGCGCTATGTATACGCCATACAGATAACGCATTACAAATTAAGATGCAGCATATACCTATTATTTCAGAATATGGCGACATGGCGCCATTATACAGAGCAAGAACGTCTGTAAATAAAATGGTAAACCACAGCGGAAAAAAGGATGTCACAAAAATCGAGATTTTAAATGCCTTGTCCATTATGCACCTCTCAAATTCTTATACGTCCATTCCAAGCCAAATTATATATCACGCAAATATTGGGAACATCTCAGCTTTTAGCTGTACAATTACGAACAGCATGATTCGCCCCCTTTTCATTTCTGTCTTTGAACAAGTGTGGAAATCGGGCGGATTTTCTTATATGCGTGATATATTGACGCTGAAAGACTACAGTTTTCTTCTGAAATATACGCATTGACAATACTAAAAAATATGGTAAGAATCGCTCTTTTACAAAGAGGTGCTGTTATTGTATGATACAGCTACTCAAGAAATTGAGATGTCCATCCCTGACAGTACGCGCTTTCGCAGAGTCCAGAAAACGCCGAGCTCAGGGATTATTTTTTAGCAGAGACGTTTCTACGAGGTGACAGCTTATTCTCCATCCCTCAGCCTATCCAGCTCGTCCGCATACCACTGCATCATACGAACGCGCTCCGGCATGTACTTCGCCTGGTTGTAAATCTCGCGGACGCCGCCGGAGCTGTGCGCGAGCTGCATCTCTATCGCGTCGGCGGACCACAGGCCGGACTCGTTGAGGATCGTGCTCGCCATGTGGCGGAAGCCGTGCGCGGACATCTTATCCGCGCCGAACCCCATCGAGCGTATAGCCATGCGCACGGTGTTCTCCGACATCGGCCGCGCGGATGAACGCTCTGACGGGAAGACAAAATCCGAAACGATGCCGAGCCCGTCAAGCAGCGCGCGCTCGTTCTCAAGCACATTGACGGCCTGGCGCGCAAGAGGAACGACGTGCTCGCGGTTGCCCTTCATACGCTCGGCCGGGATACGCCACTCACAGCGAGCGAAGTCCACCTCGCGCCACAGAGCGCCGCGTACCTCTCCTGGACGGCAGAAAGTATAAGCGCTGAAATAAAGCGCGTTGCGCACGCGGCTCTGGCGGTAAAAGCGGATAGCCGTCATCAGCGCCGCGACGTCGCGCCGGTCCGTCAGCGCGGCGAAGTGCGAAGCGCGCACCGGCTGTAAATTCGCGGATAGCCCAGCCGTCGGGTCCGCCGGCACGATACCCGTAGGAATGCCGAACTGAAAAACCGCCGCGAAAATATCAAGCACGCGATGCGCCGTCTCGACGAACCCCGCCGCCTCTATCTCCTTGCAAAGAGCCAATATCTCCTTGCCCTTGATAAAAGCGACGGGACGCCCGCGAAACCCAGGCAGAAGATACTTATCCAGCCTCATGCGCACCGTGCGGCTGTAATTGGCAGACAACGGCAGGATGCGCGTCTTGTACCATTCCTCGGCGAGCTCTTCAAAACGCACGCCCGGCACGTCGAGTCCCAACGCGATACCGACCTCGCGCTTCTTCAGCACGCATGCCTCGCGCGCTTCCTTCAGCGACAAATCGGGATATTTACCGAGCGCGAACTTCTTCCTCTTGCCTCCGGCCTGCGAGACAAACCACCAATATTTGATACCGGACGGGACTACCTCGATATACAGCCCGTCCCTGTCGGCCTTCATAAAACGCTGCGCCCTCGGCTTCAGGTCGCGCACCGCGATTTCAGTCAGCATCAGCCTTCCTCGCCTCCTAAGCACTACAAAAATAAGCGTAGTGCTTATTTTTTAATTTTGTAGTGCTGAATATTCGTGACTAGGCTTGAAAAGAGCTGAAAATATACGAGAGAGAACCGACAAGCCGTAATCACGATTTATTCAGTATTATACGGCATTCGTCAGAGTTTTGAGAAGGCTTAAAAAACGAATCAAGCCCCCGTGAGGGGGCTTGAAATAGCTTTCTGGTGGAGACGCGGGGAATCGAACCCCGGTCCAACAGAGGACAATCTGGAGGGCGCTACGTGCGTAGTCTATGCTTTAAAATTCGGGGCGGAGGCTCCCGTAGACAGGATACTCTTTCCCTAGCCTCTCTGGATCTCGGACGCCGGCCGAAAGGCGGAACCGTAATCCCAGCCGTCTTTGTGACGCTCTATCGGGACCCGACGGCGGAAGCCCCGGAGAGCGCGCTGCTTTTAATTAAGCAGCGAGTGCGTAATTGTCTTCGACAATTATTTTTTCGGAGCCGGATTAACGAGGCTTCCCCATCCTCGGCACGCTCCCCCCGACCCTCCGCCTGCTGTCGAAACCTGTCGTCCCCGGAGGATTGGAGCGGTGTTGCGCTGCGCGAGCCGCAGGCCCGCGCGTTAATAGTCGCCGCGAACCTTGCGGCGTACCGCTCTGTCTATTTCGCGCGCCGCGTCGCGTTCGGCGGCGCTGTCGCGCTTGTCATGGAGCTGCTTGCCCTTCGCTACGGCAAGCTCTATTTTCGCCCATCTGCCCTCTTTGAGGTACATTTTGAGCGGCACGAGCGTGAAGCCCTTTTCGCGCGTCTTTTCTACGAGACGGCGGATGTCGGTCTTGTGGACGAGCAGCTTGCGCGGGCGGAGAGGGTCCTTGTTGTAGATGGTCCCCTTCTCGTAGGGCGATATGTGTACGTTGTAGAGCCACAGCTCGCCGCCTTCGACGGAGGCGAATCCGTCCTTGAGGTTGACGCGCCCGTCGCGCACGGATTTTATCTCCGTGCCGGACAAGACTATGCCGGTCTCGAAGGAGTCGATGATGAAATATTCATGTCTCGCCTTCCGGTTCTGCGCGACCGTCTTGTCCTCAGCCACTGTCCTCACCTCGTGCGCGCATTATACCCGTTTGAGCAAATTTAGTCAAACCCTGCGGCGCGCGCATTGTGCTACTCTTTTGTCAAAATTTCGGACGGGGGGCCCGGCTATGGCGTCAGCGGATAATGTTATAGAAAGGGCCGCACGCGCCTTCGCGGGCGTGCGCGGCGTGGAGTCCGTCGTGCTCGGCGGCTCGCGCGCCGTGGGATGCGCGGGCGCGCACTCCGATATCGACATCGGGATATATTACGACGCGCGCACATTCGACGCGGAAGAGCTGAGACGGCGCGCCGCTGAGCTCGACGACGCGCGACGCGCTGACGCGGCTACGGAGCCCGGCGCGTGGGGGCCGTGGATAAACGGCGGCGGCTGGCTCACGGTCGACGGCTTCCCCGTCGATATTCTGTACCGCGACATCGCGCGCGCCAGCGCCGTAATCGATGACTGCCTGCGCGGGAACATCACGATAGATTACCAGTGCGGCCATCCGTTCGGCTTCGTCAATTCGATATACATGGGCGAGGCGGCCTGCTGCGTCGAGCTCTTCTCCGCTTCCTCGCGGCTACGCGAGGAGAAGACGCGGCTCTCGCCGTTTCCGGAGGTTTACAGGGCAGCCGCAATCGACAAATTTTTATGGGAGTGCGGATTTTCTCTGCTGTGCGGCAAAAAAGCGCTCGGACGCGGCGACGCGGTGTACGCCGCAGGCTCGCTGTTCCGCTGCGCGGTTTCGCTGTTTCACGTCCTATACGCGGCGAACGGCATGTACATGCTCAACGAAAAAGGCGCGCTCGCGCGGCTCGTAAAATCCGGCGCGCGTATGCCTGAAGGCTTCGCCGAGGAGGTGACCGCCGCGCTCTCAAACTGCGGCGGCGAGCATGAAGCCGCGGCCTTCGGCAAAATCGAGCGGCAGTACGAGAACGTCTGCCGGATGACGGGCAGGGATAGGCCGCTGTAGAAATCCATCGGCGGGACGCAAATGACTGCTGTGCGGCCAACCGTTGCAACGCCGGCGCAGCGCAGCCGGCGGCGGCCTCGCCTCTCTGTTTACACCGTGCGCTTGATTCGCCACCGTCAGACGCCGGCGCGTTCCCGCTCGGCGGCCTCCTGAAGCTCGCGCAGCTTGTCAGCGCCGCATTCCTGCACGCCGCGCAGCGGAAAGTCTATGCCCAACGCTTCATATTTATGTATGCACAGCTTGCGGAACGGCAGAAGCTCGAGCTTTTCTACATTGCTGTATGACGCGGCGATGCGTCCGAGCTCGCGCGCGTCGGACGGAGCGTCGTTGATCGACGGGACGATGACCTGCCGTATCCACAGCGGCACGCGCATCTCCTCCGTCAGCGCGATGAAGTCCAGAGTACGCGACAGCTCGCCTCCGCAGTATTTTTGAAAAAGCCCGGCGCGAGCGAACTTCACGTCGCAGATGACGAGGCTGGTATGGCGCAGGACCTCGCGGACGGCATCTCCCGCGCCGAAGCAGCCGGAGGTGTCGAGCGCCGTGTGGAATCCGCGCCTGCGGAGGGCGGCGAAGAGCCCCGCGGCAAACTCGGGCTGCATTAGGGGCTCGCCGCCTGAAAGCGTGAAGCCGCCCTTTTTTATGTAGGGGCGCACCCGCTCCGCCTTCTCCACAAGCTGTTCGACGGTGAACTCGCTTCCGCCGTCCGCCGCCCACGTTTCCGGATTATGGCAGTAGGCGCAGCGCAGGGGACAGCCCTGCGCGAAGGCGACGAAGCGAAGCCCGGGGCCGTCCACCGCGCCCATGCTCTGAAAGCTGCTTATGCGCCCCTTCATGCTACATCGCGCTGTGGAACGTGCGCGAAACTACCTCTTCCTGCTGCGCGCGCGAGAGCTTGTGAAAATTCACGGCGTAGCCGGAGACGCGCACGGTGAGGTTCGGATACTTTTCGGGGCGGTCCATCGTCTCGCGCAGGCGTTCCCGGTCGAGCACGTTGACGTTCAGGTGATGCGCGCGCTGCGCGAAATAGCCGTCGAGCAGCGCCGCGACGTTTGCGCGGCGCTCTGCATCGTCGTGGCCCAGAGCCTCCGGTACGATTGAAAACGTGTTTGAAATGCCGTCGCGGCACGAGGCATACGAAAGCTTTGCGACGGAGTTCAGCGAGGCGAGCGCGCCGTTTTTGTCGCGGTTGTGCATCGGGTTCGCGCCAGGCGCGAAGGGCTCTCCGGCGCGCCGTCCGTCGGGCGTCGAGCCCGTCTTTCTGCCGTAAACGACATTCGACGTTATCGTAAGAATTGAAAGAGTGTGCTCCGCGCCGCGGTATGTCGGGTTCTTTCTGAGCTCCTCCAAGAACAGCTCTATCTGTTCGCGCGCTATTGAGTCCACTCGGTCGTCGTCGTTGCCGAAGGCGGGATATTCGCCCTCCGTTATAAAATCGGTGATAAGGCCGTCCTCGTTCCGCACCGGGCGCACGCGCGCGTATTTTATTGCGGACAGCGAGTCGGCCAGCACCGACAATCCGGCCGCGCCGAAGGCCATATAGCGGTGCACGTCCGTATCATGAAGCGCCATCTGCGTCTTTTCGTATGCGTATTTGTCGTGCATATAGTGGATCATGTTCATCGCCTTGACATAGGTGCGCGCGAGCCATTCGCGGTAGAAGTCCATTCTTTCAAGCACCTCGCCGTAATCGAGGACCTCTCCCGAATACGGCTCCCGCGCCGGGCCGACCTGCGCGCCGCTTTTTTCGTCGCGTCCGCCGTTCAGGCTCATCAGCAGCAACTTTGCGAGATTCGCGCGCGCGCCGAAGAACTGCATCTCCTTGCCTATCCGCATAGCCGAGACACAGCAGGCTATCGCGTAATCGTCGCCGTATATCGAGCGCATAAGGTCATCGTTTTCATACTGAATGGCGTCCGTGTCGCACGACACCTTGGCGGCGAAGAGCTTGAAGGGCTCCGGCAGAGCCTCCGACCACAGCACGGTGAGGTTCGGCTCCGCGGACGGTCCGAGGTTGTAAAGCGTGTTGAGCATACGGAAGGAGCTTTTCGTCACCAGCGTGCGGCCGTCCTCGCCGACGCCTCCGAGCGCCTCCGTTATCCACATCGGGTCGCCGGCGAAGAGGTCGTTATATTCCGGAGTACGAAGATGGCGCGCCATGCGCAGCTTTATCACGAAGTCGTCGATTATCTCCTGCGCGCCGCTCTCGTCGAGCGTTCCGCGCGCGATGTCGCGTTCAAAATATATATCCAGGAAGGTTGAGACGCGCCCAAGCGACATAGCCGCGCCGTTTTGCTCCTTTATCGCGCCGAGGTAAGCGAAGTAGAGCCACTGCACAGCTTCGCGCGCGCACGAGGCGGGACGGGAAATGTCGTATCCGTAAAGCGCCGCCATCTCTTTGAGCTTGCCTAGAAAATTTATCTGCTGGTAAAGCTCTTCGAGGAGACGTATCTGATCCTGGAGCATGACGCCGGAATCGGCGACAGCGGCCTTGTCCTTCTTCTTCTCTTCAATGAGCCTGTCGACGCCGTAGAGCGCGGCGCGGCGGTAGTCGCCTATTATGCGCCCGCGTCCGTAAGAGTCCGGCAGCCCCGTGATAATGCCGCAGTGACGCGCCGTCTTTATCTCGTCGCTGTACACGCGGAAAACGCCGTCGTTGTGCGTCGTCCTGTACTGGAACTCGCGCTCTACTTTATCGGAGAGAGTGTAGCCGTAGGCCTCGCACGCCTTGCGCGTCATCGCTATGCCGCCGAACGGATTCACCCCGCGGCGCAGCGGCCTGTCCGTCTGGAGGCCGACGATTATCTCCGAAGCTTTGTCGATATAGCCCGGGCCGTAGTTCGTCAGCGAGGTCACCGTCTGCGTGTCTATGTCCAGCACGCCTCCGAACTCTCGCTCGAGCTCGAAAAGGCGCGAAACCTTCTTCATAAGCCTTTCCGTCCTTGCCGTCGCGCCGCACAGGAACGACTCTCCGCCCTCGTAGGGGGTGTAGTTGGTCTGAATAAAATCCCTGACGTCGATCGAAGCCTGCCACTTACCGGCCTTGAAACCCTTCCATTCTTCATATATAACAGCGTTCCTCCTAATGTATAAAACATCTCCGCAGCGCCCATTTTTCAATATAAAAAATGGGCGGCATCGGAAGGATGCTGCCCAGACGGTCGGCTTGTTTAACATATGAACTCACTGTGGTGCTCCACAATTATCCGTCAGAGTCCATAAGCCTCTTGCATGGAGATATTATATAGTATGATCATATATTTGTGAACTATGTTCATGATATTACGCGCGATAAATTTTTTATTGTTGCGGTTTTATCTCGTCGTCGCTCTTTACAAGCTCCTTCAGCGACGCGGCGAGACCCGCTGCGCCTTGTATCGAAGCAGCCGGACGAGGCGAAAATCAGAACAACGCCACGCCGAGCGCGGCGCTGAGGCAGATCACCTTCGGGACGCTGACTTTCCATTTTATAAGCAGCGCGGCGTCGAGGATCGATATCGCAGCGAAGGGGATTATTCCTTTATCCATCATCGCGCCGTAGTTTGAGAGCGCGAGCTGGAGCGTCACGCCGAGTATCATGCCTATGCACGCGGGGCGCACTCCGACCATCGCGTGGGCCATTCCTTTGCTTTCCTTGAAAAATCCGTAGAAGAAGGCGGCGAGCGCGCCTATCGTGAAGGTCGGCGTCATCACGCCGAGGCTCGCCGCTACGGCGCCCGGCATGCCCGCGGCGTGGATTCCGGCGAAGGTCGCGCAGTTTATGCCGAGCGGGCCGGGCGTCATCTCGGCTATCGCTATTATGTCCGTAACCTCGGCTGCGGTCATCCAGCCGTGGCTCAGCATCTCGCTTGTAATAAGCGGTATCATCGACAGGCCGCCGAAGCTAGTGAAGCCTATCTTGACGAAGCTCCAGAATAGGCTAAGCAGCACCATCGCCGCCGCCTCCTTTCCCCGCGCGGCTGAGCAGCAGTCCCGCGGCTATGCCGCCGGCGATGAGCCAGACGCAGTTGACGTTGAAGAAGAAATAGGCCGCGAGAGCCGCGGCCGCGACTGCGTAGCAGGCGCGCATCGGGAAGGCTCCGCGCAGAAGTCCGAGAAGGGCGCTCGCCATTATCGGGACGACTGCGGCGCGCACGCCTGTCATGCCCGCCATAACTGTGGCCTGCGTGTGGAATATCGTGTAGAAATACGTGATGAAGCTGAGAACTATCATCGGCGGTATGACCATGCCGAAGAGCGCGGCGAATGCGCCGGGGTAGCCCGAGTCTCGGTAGCCGTAGAGAAACGCGACGTTACCGACGAAAAGGCCCGGCAGGCTTCGCGCGACGCTCGTGAGGTCGAGCAGCTCGACGCTGCTTATACGCTTCTCTTCGTCGACGTACAGGCGCTGCATCTGCGCGATTATGTTGAGCCCGCCGCCGAAGGTGAAGCAGCCGAATTTCAGAAACTGCAGGAATATCCGAAGCGCGCCGCGCGCGTTTTTCATTGCGTATCCCCCCAATGCCGAGAGGGTAACGCCTACACTTGGTGTAAGGTCAAGCCTCCGCGACGGGCAGCCACATGACGCGGTATCTTATGCCCCCGCCGTTCCTGTTTATCGAGAGGAATGTGTGCGAGACGGGGTCGCCCGCGACGGTCAGCTTTTCGCGCTCCGCGTATTCTTTCAGAGGCTCCAGGTAGGATGCCGATATGAGCGGGAAGCGCCCTTCGATACGCATGACGGCGCGGATGCATGGGCATGGCGGGTAATATATGCCGCGCCCGGCGATGCGCTCCGCGCCGAGCAGCTTCGCGTCGCTTTCCATGAGGCCGAGGCCCGCGACGTTTTCGTCGAGTCCTTCGCGGAGAAACTTCTCCCAGTTGCCGCGCAGCGACGGGAATACGAACGGCGACAGCTCGCGCCATTTTCTAAAGAGTGAGTAATCCTCGGGACGCAGTATCAGGTCGCCGCCGCGCATGAACTCGAGGCGGTAGAAGGCCGGGCGCTCGCGCAGCTCTACCCTGCCGAACTCGGACGGAGCGTTCTCTATCATCCTGCGGTTTTCGCGCATCCGCTCGAGTATCAGCTTCTTGCGGCGGATTTCCGCCTCGAGCTTCTCCTCACGGCGGCGCAGGCTCTCGGCGACGAAGTCCGGATCGTCGGTGTTGACGAGCACCTCTGCCTCGCCGAGCGTAAAGCCGCAGCCGCGGTAGGACATGGCGAGCATGAGCGAGACGATGTCCGGCCTTTCGTAAAAGCGGTAGCCTCCGTCGCCCTCGCGCTGCGAACGCACGATTCCGCCGCGCTCGTAAAGCCTTATGCCGCCCGCCGAGAGGCCGAGCAGCTTTGAGATTAAGCCGATGTGGTACTTCATTTACGCAAAAGCGGAGCGCACGGCCCCGCCTCGTTATCTTGCGTCTCCGTCTCCGAACGGCGGCTGCGGCGCCGTGTGCGCGCCGTTTGCCGAGAATAATGCCGCCGGGGCTGACGCCGTTTTCTTCGCCGGCTTTGCGCCGTTCTGCGCTTTCTCCGCGCCGTCGGGGATGACGAGCTCCTTCAGCGACGCCGCGAGACCCGCTACGCCCTGTATCTCGGAGGGGATTATTATCTTCGTCGCCTGTCCGTCGGCGGCTTTTTCGAAGGATTCGAGGCTGCGCAGCGCTATGACCTCGCGCGTCGGCGCGGCTTCGTTAAGCATTCTTATGCCGTCGGCGACGGCCTGCTGCACGGTGCGGATGGCCTCGGCCTCGCCCGCCGCCTCGCGGATTTTCTGCTCGCGCACGGCGTCGGCGCGCAGTATCGCGGATTCCTTTTCGCCTTCCGCTATCAGTATTTTGCTTTGCTTTTCGCCCTCGGCGAGCAGTATCGACTCGCGCTTCTCGCGTTCAGCCTTCATCTGACGCTCCATCGCGGCCATTATCTCCTTCGGCGGCTCGATGTTCTTGACCTCGACGCGGTTGACCTTGATGCCCCATTTGTCGGTCGCCTTGTCGAGCGTCTCCGTTATGCAGGAGTTGATGTGGTCGCGCGAGGTGAGCGTGTGGTCGAGCTCCATCGAGCCGATGATGTTGCGCAGCGTCGTCGCGGTGAGGTTCTCTATCGCGGCGAGCGGGAACTCGACGCCGTAGGTGAGCATCTTCGCGTCGGTGACCTGGAAGAATACGACGGTGTCTATCTGCATCGTGACGTTGTCCTTCGTTATGACGGACTGCGGCGCGAAGTCTACGACCTGCTCCTTGACCGAGACCTTGTTCGCTATGCGGTCGATGAAGGGCACCTTGATGTGCAGCCCCGCGCCCCACGTGCAGAGGTAGGTGCCGAGGCGCTCGATGACGTAAACGCTGGCCTGCGGCACGATGCGCACGTTGGCCGCGACGACCATCACGAGCAGGAACACTATGAACACAAGAAATATCGTCGAAAGCATTTACTTTTCCTCCTGTTTCTCTTTTTCTACTATGAGCGTGACGCCGCGAAGCTCGAGTATCTTCACGACCGCGCCCTTTTCTATTTTTCCGCCGTCCGCGCTGCGCGCCTCCCAGTCGAGGCCGCCCGCGCGCACGCGGCCGCGCTCCGCGATGTTGTCTATTTCTGTGACGACCGCGGCTTCCGCGCCGATGAGCATGTCGGCGTTCGTAGGCGTGTGGCCGACGTGCAGCACGCGCTTGAAGAACGGGCGCGTGAAGACGAGCGCCGCGGCGCTCGCCGCTATGAACACGGCTATCTGCACGTTGAACGACGCGCCAAGCCACGCGGGGGCCATCGTGACGAGCGCCCCTATCGCGAACCATACGGAGAAGAGCCCCGCCGTCGACGCCTCTATGACGCCCGCGGCTATCGCGACTATCAGCCAGAATATGACGGGATTTGAAGTTATAAGCGCTGCGAGTCCGTCCATCGTCTCACCCTTTCGTCCGGGGCGGCATCTCCGCCGCCCGCGCGACAAGCATATCACAACCGCGCCGCCTTTGCGATTAATTTTTACTTAAGCGGCGAATGCGCGCCGTTTTGACATTCGCGCGAAATCCGCTATAATTTTAGCGTTGCGGCGCGTCTTCGCGCCGTCGAGCGCCTTTTGCAGGGGTTCCAGTCCCATGCGGCGCAAGCCCGTGAACCTCGTCAGGTCCGGAAGGAAGCAGCGATAAGCGGAATCTTGCGGGTGCCATGGGAGCGCTGGAGCTCCTGCAAAGGGCGCTTTACTTCTACGCACCTCCTAAGGACGGTAATCTCGATGAAAGAAGCTCCACGGAAATTTCTTCCGCTCAAAGCCGAGCCGGAGCCGGGCGACAGGCTCGTCGCAGTGCCGTGCTATGTCCTTTCGGCGAATATGGCCGAACGCGGGCTTCTCACGCGGCTGACTGTAAAAGAGGTCACTGCGGTCGTAGACGCCGCGCGCGGCTCCGCCGTGATAGTCGACGGCGCCGTGGAGCCGCGCGAGATGCCGGAAATCCCCGATGACATCAAAATCCTCCCCGCTCGCCTCAAGCCCTCCGAGGCCGAGGGCGCTGCGCTCGCCGCAGTCTCGGCGGCGTCGCCGCGCGGCTGGAAGCGCGGGCTGCGCCATTCCGAGCTTTTCTTCAAGCACAGCGGCGAGGACGTCTCCGCGCTGCGCCTCTATATAATACGCGGCCCCCTGCTCATAGACGCCTTTACGGGCGAGAGCAGCGGAGCCGCGTCGTTGATCGAATTTATTATCTAGTCTAATCCTTCGGAAGCGTTATCACGAAGGCCGCGCCGCCGAGCCTGCTTTCGCCGAGCTCGAGGCTGCCGCCGTGGCGCTCCGCTATCCTGCGCGAGATGGAAAGGCCGAGGCCGTAGCCGCCGTTCTTCTTCTCCTTGCCGCGCGCGCGGTGTCCGTCGCCGCGGCGGAAGCGTTCGAAGATTATCTCCTTGTCCATGTCGTGGACGCCCGGGCCGTCGTCGTCGACGGTTATCCTCCACGAGCCGCCGGCGTCCTCGACGGAGACCTTTATATGTCCAGCCTCTCCGCCGCCAAGCCCTATGTACTTGTGCGCGTTCTCCATGAGGTTCAGCAGAGCGCGGCGCAGGTCGCCGTAGACGCCCTTGACCGAGGCGTTCTCGGGCGCGCAGACCTCTATCGATATCTCTTTCTTATGCGGAAGGGCCTCTATCTCGTCGCGCACGTCGAAGATGAGCTCGCGAAGATTCACATCGCCGAGCGCCTGAAGCTCCGGCACTGCGTCGGCGTCGAGGCGGACTAGCAGAAGCATGTCGTCGACGAGGCTGCTCATGCGCTCCTGCTGGCGCAGCAGGCTGTTTATCGTCTCCACGTCCTCGGCGCGCTCCGGCTCCTTCATCTGCGGCGCGCTCTTCATAAGCTCCAGGCCGGTCCGCATTATCGTCAGCGGCGTCTGGAACTCGTGGCCCGCGTCTATGAAGAAGTCGCGGCGTGCCTCTTCAAGCCGCAGCTTTTCCGTGAGGTCCTGCAGCACGATCATGCGCCCGCGCGGAAGCACCAGCGTCGTCGCCTCGACCTCCACCCTGCCGCCGCGCATCACGGAAATCACCCGTTTGCCGTCCGGCTCGTCGAGCATCTGGAACAGCTCGCCCGAGGGGATGATGACCTCGACCGAAGAGCCTCGCGCCGGAAGCTCGCCGCCGCCGTTTCCGCGGCAGATACGCGCCGCCTCGCGGTTGATGTAGCGGATGCGCTTGTCGTCGTCGATGAGTATGACGCCGACCGGAAGCGCGCCGACTATCTGCGCGAGCTCCTCCTTGCGCTCCTGGGCTTCGTGTATCGTGCTCGCGAGCGAATCCTGCATGTTGTTCAGCGTGTTTGCGAGCGTCTGTATCTCGTCGTCGGCCGTTATCGGGAAGCGGGCCTTTTCGCCGCGCGCTATCTGCGCCGCCGCCTCGCTTAAGTTGTGGAGCGGCGTCATAATCGAGCGCAGCACGAGGTACGTCCCGAGCCATATCAGGACGAGCGCCGCGACGAAATATTTAAGGAACGGCGCGGTGATGTTCTGCACTATCGACGAAAGCGCGGAGACGGGATATGAGAGGCGCACGACGCACTCACCGCCGCCCGGCAGGACGGCCTTGCGCGCCGAGTAGACCTGCCACGCATCGAGCGTCTTGCTGTAGCGCAGCTCGAAGCCCTCGCCGGTCTCGAAGGCGCTTATGACCTCGCCGCGCGTGTAGTGGTTCTCAAGCTCTCCGGCGTCGGCCTTGCTGTCTATCAGCACGCGCCCGTCAGAGGCTATCACCGTCATGCGTCCGTCGGGATACATTTCCTGCCATACCTTCTCGGCGTGGGCGAGCCCGGCCAGGCCTTCGCGCTCCGCCGACGACACGGCGACCGTCAGATAGCGTCCGAGCGTGTCGCGCGCGCCCTCGACGGCGCTTCCGCGCTGCGCGCTGTAGACTATAAACCACGCCGCCGCGCCTATGACGCAGACGGCGAATGTCATCAGCAGCGCTATTTTCTTTTTCATTGCGAGCGAACGCATTGCGGACATCTTATTCGCCCTCCTCCCAGGTCAGCCTGTAGCCGCGCCCCCGCAGAGTCTGCGCCGAGAGCGTCGGTTTCTTTCCGTCGTCGAGCTTCCTGCGGAGCCTCGACATATGCACGTCGACCGTGCGCGTGTCGCAGCTTCCGAGCCCCCATATCTTGCGCAGCAGCTCGTCGCGCGATACGGTGTGCCCCATGCGGCGCGCGAGCACCTCGAGTATCGAATATTCCGTCGGGCTGAGGTCTATTATGCTGCCGCGCAGCCAGACCTCCTTCTCGGCGGTGTCGAGCTTGAAATCCCTGTCCTCGATGACCTTCTTCGTGTCTGCCGGCCCCTGCGAACGGCGCAGAAGCACGCGCACGCGCGCGAGCAGCTCGTCGAGCGGGAAGGGCTTTCTCATATAGTCGTCGGCCCCGAGGTCCAGCCCCTGCACGACGTCCTCGGCGGAGCTGCGCGCCGTCAGCATCAGTATCGGGATGTGGCGCGTCTCTTCGTCGGACTTCACGCGGCGGCAAATCTCCCAGCCGTCCATGAGCGGGAGCATGAGGTCGAGTATCACCAGGTCCGGCATCTCCTCGTAGACCAGCGAGAGCGCGTTGTCGCCGTCGTATGCGCAGACCGTCTTGTAGCCCTGCTGGCGCAGCGCGCGGCAGACGAACTGCGCGAGGCTCTCTTCGTCGTCGACGACGAGTATCTTCTGTGCCATCGCGCTACAGCTGCCTCCTGCGGCGGTAGTCGGAGGCCTTCACCTGGCGGCCCGTGTACATGTAGGCTATCCTCTCCGCAACGTTCGTCGCGTGGTCGCCCGCGCGCTCGAGGATGCGCGAGACGCTCATGAGGCTCAGCGACTGCTCTATGCGCTCCGGCTTCTCCATGATGAGCAGCAGAAGCTCGCGGATTATCTGCTTGTCGAGGTCGTCCATGTCGTCGTCGTAGGGGAACACCTTGAGCGCCGCCGCGCCGTCATGCTTGTCGAGCGCCTCCATCGCGGTCGAGAGCATCGTCTTGAGTATCTCGACCATGCGCGGGATGTCTATCAGCGGCTTGAGCTGCGGCTTCTTCGAGAGGTCGAGCGCCGCCTTCGCGATGTTCTCGCCGTAGTCGCCTATGCGTTCGAGGTCGACCGCTATGTGCATGAGGCTGACGACGACGCGCAGGTCCTCGCCGAGCGGCTGGTAGCGCGCCGCGAACTCCATGCAGCCCGCGTCGACCTTCTCCTCGAGCTCGTCTATCAGGTCGCCGTCGTCGATGACCTTCTGCGCGAGCTCCGCGTCGCTGTTCTTGAGCGCCCAGACGGCCTGCTCGACGGACTCTGCCGCCATGCCGCCCATGCGGTAAATCATATTCTTCAGGGCCGAGAGGTCCTCCTCCAGCCTTTTTCTCGTGTTTATCGTAGCCATTTTTTTACGCCCCGCTCCAATCTTCCATAAAACTCCAAGGTTTAGCCGAATCTGCCCGAGATGTAGTCCTCCGTGCGCTTGTCGTGCGGGGAGGTGAACATCTTCGCGGTTACGTCATATTCTATCAAATCGCCGAGCAGAAAGAAGGCCGTGTAGTCGGATATACGCGCCGCCTGCTGCATGTTGTGCGTGACTATGACGACCGTGTAGTCCTTTTTCAGCTCGTTGACGAGCTCCTCTATCCTCAGCGTGGACATCGGGTCGAGCGCGGAGGTCGGCTCGTCCATGAGCAGGATGTCCGGCTGCGTCGCCGTCGCGCGCGCGATGCAGAGACGCTGCTGCTGTCCGCCCGAGAGGCCCGTGCCGGGGGTCTTGAGCTTGTCCTTGACCTCGTCCCAGAGCGCCGCGCCTTCGAGGCTCTTCTCGACTATCTCGTCGAGCTTGTCCTTGTCCTTTATGCCGTTGAGGCGCGGGCCGTAGGCTATGTTGTCGTATATCGACATCGGGAAGGGGTTCGGCTTCTGGAAGACCATCCCGACCTTGCGCCGCAGGCCGATGACGTCGGTGCTCGGAGCGAGGATGTTCTCGCCATCGATGTTGATCGTCCCCTCGACGCGCGCCGACGATATGAAGTCGTTCATCCTGTTGAGGCACCTCAGATAGCTGCTCTTGCCGCAGCCGGAGGGGCCGATGAACGCCGTGACCTTGTTCTCGCCCATGTCGAAGGTTATGTCCTTCAGCACCTGGCGTTCGCCGTAATAGAGGTTGACGTGCTCCGTCTTTATCTTCGTGACGAAGGCCGCCTTTTCCTCTTCCTGCCGCGCGCCGCGGTCCCTGACCTCGACGCGGATGTTCTCTTTGCCTTCCATTTATCTGCCGTTCCTTTCCGCAAGCCGCGCGCGCGCTATTACGCCCGCCGCGCTAGTTCCCATGACCAGCCCTATGAGCACCAGTATCGCGCCGTACTCTATCGGCTCCGCCGCGGCCGGGTCGGTCGCGGAGGTCGCGAGCACGTATATGTGGTACGGAAGAGCCATGACCTGGCTGAAAAGGCTCTTCGCTATATTCGGGGCGAAGTACGCCGCGCCCGTGAACATTATCGGCGCCGTCTCGCCGGCCACTCGGCCTATCGCGAGAATCGCGCCCGTTATTATCGTAGAAGCCGCCGAGGGCAGGACGACCTTGAAAATCGTCTGCGCCTTCGTCGCGCCGAGAGCGTATGAGGCGTCGCGGTAATCCTGCGGCACCGCGAGGAACGCCTGCTCAGCAACCGTCACAACGAGAGGCAGCGAGAGGCAGGCGAGCGTCAGCCCCGCAGAGAGCAGGCACGAGCCGAACTGAAGGAAGACGACGAAGAGCGAAAGCCCGAACAGCCCGAAGATTACCGACGGGACGCCCGCGAGCGAGCGAATCGAAATCCTCATGAGCCTGACGAACCACGTATCCTTCGCGTACTCGGCGAAGTAGAGCCCCGTTATCACGCCGACCGGCAGAGCGACGCCCATCGAGACAAGGACGAGCTGCATCGTGCCGATGAGCGGCGTCAGTATGCCGCCCGCCATCATTCCGTCGCGCGGCGGCTGCGTCAGAAATTCTATAGAGAGCGTGCCCGCGCCCTTCTTTATCAGATAGAGCGCGACCGCGCCGATGACCGCGACCAGCGCGAGCGCCACAAGGCAGAAAAGAGCCGTCGAAAGCCTGTCGAAAAGCCTGCGTCCGTAAGTGCGGTTCATCTCTTTTCACCTCTTTTTTCCACATAGAGAGAAGCTAAGTTGATTGCCAAAGTCATAATCAGAAGTATCAGGCCGGCGAAGAAGAGCGCGTGATAGTGCGTGCTTCCGACCGGCGTCTCGCCCATCTCCGCCGCAATCGTCGAGGTGAGCGGGCGTATCGGGTCGGTGAACATCGACGGAAGAACCGCCGCGCCGCCCGCCGCCATGAGGACGACCATCGTCTCGCCTAGAGCCCTCATCACGCCGAGCAGCGTCGCGGCGATGATTCCGGGAAGCGCGCTCGGGAATACGACCTTGAAGATCGTCTCGAGCCGCGTCGCGCCGAGCGCGTAGGAAGCGTCGCGCAGCTCGCCCGGCACCGCGGCGAGGGCCTCGTCCGAAAGCGAGGCGACCGAGGGGATTATCAGGAATCCCAGCAAAATCGAAGAGTTGAGAAGGTTCAGGCCGCTCGGGATGCCGAGGCCGACCTGCATCCACGGGGCTATTATCATCATTCCTATGAAGCCGAGGACTATCGACGGCAGGAAGCCGAGCATTTCAAAGAGTACCTTGAAGCACTGGCGCACCTTGCGCGGCGCAATCTCGGCGGAGAAAATCGCGAGCGCGATGGAGACCGGGATCGCCATCACGCTCGAAAGGAGGGTGGCCGCGAGCGTGCCCGCTATCAGGGCCACCATCCCAAGCGCCGGGGGTTCTTCCGTCGGGTACCAGTCCTTCGAGAAGAACATCTCCCCCAGCGACGTCGATTCAAGGACGGGCAGCCCGTTCGCGATCAGGAACCCGAGGATGAAGATCAGGATGACTATTCCCGTCACCGCCACGCAGAAGACTACGCGCGACATTATCCTGTCTCCGGTACCTCCGAAAGCCTGACCGGCTCTGGACGCCGTTTTGTTTCCGCTGGTGTTCATAAGGGCTGTCCGCCTTCTTCCTTTTATCTCAGACTACTTCACTTCGCGGAGCGAGACGTAACCGGTGCTGTTGACTATCTTCTGTCCCGCGTCGCTCTGCATGTACATGAGGAAGTTGAGGACTTCGCCCTGCGGCCAGCCGTTGGTGAACATGTAGAGGAAGCGCGAGAGCGGGTACTGTCCGTTGCGCGCGGTCGCGGCGCTCGCCGCCACGCCTTCGACCTTGACGCCCTTGACGGTGTCGTTGACGTAGCCCATGCCTTCATAGCCGATCGCGTTGGGGTTCTTGCTGACCGTCGCGAGCATAGCGCCGCTGGAAGCAGTCACCTGAGCCTTCGCCGTCACGCGGGTCTTCTCGCCGGAATCCATGATCATTTCCTGCCAGGTGCCGTAGGTACCGGAGCTGGTATCGCGTCCTACTACGACTATCGGAGCGTCGGCGCCGCCGACTTCCTTCCAGTTGGTGATCTTGCCGGAGAAGATGTCCTTCAGCTGAGCCTTCGTGAGGTCGGCTACCTTGTTGTCCTTGTGGACGATGGGAACGATGCAGTCAAGGGCGACCGCGAAGGGAACGGGATATACTTTCTTCGAGATGCAGTTCTGGATTTCGGAATCCTTGATGAAGCGCGAGGCGTTCGCTATCTGGGCGGCGCCGTCGGCGAGGGATTTGAAGCCGTTGCCGGTGCCGGTGCCGGAAACCGAGAACTGGACGCCCTGATGCTCTTTCATGTACTGCTCGACCGCCGCCTGGCCGAAGGGAAGGACCGTCGTCGAACCGTCCATGACGATCGGCGCCGCCATCGCAGCCGAAGCCGCGGCGAGAACCAGAGTTGCTACCATTGCCGTTAATACTTTCTTCATTGCTACTCCTCCTAAAATTTTGTGATTGAAAGTATAAGCCGGAGCAGTTAACAATGTGTGTAGGAAATGTAACGGTAATGTAAAGGCGAATAAAGCCGCTCACAGCGCGGACTTTTCGGATTTCCGCCGTAAGCGGCGCGCCCGTCGCGCGATAAATGAAGAGCCGCGCGTCTGCGTGAGACTCGCGGCTCTTCCGCTTTGTCGTATCGTTTTCGCTTAAAGCGCCAGCTCCGCTCTTTCCGGCGAGACCGGAAAATATCCGAAAAAATATACCGATGCCGCAAGCGCGGCGAAGTAGAGCGCGAAAATCGCTCCTCGCGACATGCGGCAATCCGTCAGCCGCGCGAGCGTCTCGCCGTACTTGATGAGTACGAAGACGTTCGCCGCGAAGACGATTATATAAACGAGGCTCGCGCGCATCGAGAGCATGAAGCAGGCGAGAAAATACTGCACGAGCAGAAAGCAGACGCTCTCTGCTGCGATTTCAAGCGATTTCGGAAATTTCCTCATGCCCGCGCCGCTCCCCGCGCTCGCAGCTGCTTAAGCTTTTCGCCGAGTTCGCGCGCCTTCCGCTTCCACTCTTCCTCGGTGCCGTCGTTCGTGAGCACGAAGTCGGCCCTTGCGATTTTTTCCTCGCTTGGCAGCAGCTTCGCCTCGCGGCGCGCGACCTCTTCCGCGTTCCAGTTCCGCTTCGCGTTGCGCGCGACGCGCTTCTCGAACGGCGCGGCGGCGTAGACGACATAGTCGAGCCACGAGTCGTGGCCGCCCTCGTAAAGCAGCGGAATTTCCACTATCACCCAGCCTTCGGCCTCGCGCGCCAGTTTTTTCAATTCTTCGCCCGTGCGGCGGTGTATCAGCGCGGAGGCGAATTTATATTCCTCCGCGTCGTCGAAGATCTTCGCCGCGATTTTCGCCCAGATCGTCTTGTGGTCGGGCTCGTCGAAGAAGCCCGCGCCCCAGCGCTTTTCCGCCTCGGCGCGCACCTCCGGCCTGTCCCACATCGAGCGCGCGACGGTGTCCGCGTCTATGACGCGCGCGCCCATTTCGCGCCAGACGGAGCAGAGCGTGCTCTTACCAGCGCCAACGTCGCCTGTCAGCCCTATGATCGACATGGTATCCCTCCCCTGCCTCGTCGCTGAAGTCTCTCACTTCCGCGGGAATCTCGTTGATGAAGCGCGACCGCGGATTTCTCTGTATTCCGCCGAAGAGCAGGCGGCTTGCCGAGCAGCTCATGTACAGCCGCTCTCTCGCGCGCGTCATGCCGACGTAGCAGAGGCGGCGCTCCTCGGACAAATCGCCCTCGCCCTCGACGGCGCGAGCGCTCGGAAAAATTCCCTCCTCGAGCCCTATGAGGAAGACGACGGGGAACTCGAGCCCCTTAGCCGCGTGCAGCGTCAGCATGTTCACTGCGTCGGGAAGCAGCTCCGCGGAGTCCTGGTCGGTCATCAGCGGAATCTCCGTCAGAGCCTCGACGATGCCGCTGCCCGGCGTGACTATGGAGAGAATTTCCATGACGTTGCCTACGCGCTCCTCCCAGTCGTCGTGATATTCGTCGCGCAGGTAATTTTCATAGCCGTTCGTATAGAGTATCGCGCGCAGCGCTTCGCCGGCGTCGTCCTTGTTTGCGAGTATTGAGAGCATATCGAAGGCCAGCGCCTTCGCGCCCGCGGCCTGCTTGCCTTTCAGCCCAGCGCCGCTCTTTTCCACTTCGCGCCATAATTCTTCGGCGTTTTCGTGGACTATCTTCGAGAGCGCTTCGCCGAGGCGCTCGACCGTCGTCTTGCCTATGCCGCGCGCGGGTATGTTCGCGGCACGCGCGAGCGAGACCATGTCGAGTGGGTTGACGGCGAGGCGCAGCATCGAGAGCGCGTCCTTGACCTCGGCGCGCTCGTAGAAGGCGACGCCGCGGATGATGTTATATGGAATCGAACGTTCGAGCAGCGCCTGCTCCATGCCGCGGCTCAGCACGTTCATACGGTAGAGTATTGCAATTTCTCCGTAATTGTAGCCCTCGTCGTGAAGAGCTTCGATGTTCTTCGCTATCCACTCGGCCTCGTCGGAGTCCTTGAGGAAGCGCTTCACCTGAATTTTCCGCCCTCGGTCGGAGGCTGTCCACAAATCCTTCGGATGGCGGCCGTCGTTGTTGCGTATGACGCCGTTCGCGCCGTCGAGGATGTTGCCGGTCGAGCGGTAGTTCTGGTCGAGCACGGTCACCTTCGATCCTTTGAAGTCGCGCTCGAAATTGAGAATCATCGCCATCTCCGCGCCGCGCCAGCCGTATATCGACTGGTCCGGGTCGCCGACGACCATTATTTTGCGCCCGCCCTCGACGAGGCAGCGCAGCAGAAGATACTGCGGCATGTTCACGTCCTGGTACTCGTCGACGAGCACCCAGTCGAGCCGCGCGCGCTCGCGTTCGAGCACATCTTTGTCGGTCGCGAGTATGTGGAGCGGCAGCACCATAAGGTCGTCGAAGTCGAGCGCCCCCTGCGCCTTGAGCGCGTTCTGGTACGTATCGTAGAGCGTGCGCCAGCGCTCGTGAACCTTCGGCTCGCGCGAAACGGGGTTCGCCTTGGTCTTAGCGTTCGAAATCATGTCGAGCGCATCGGCGACGCTCAGCTTTTTCTCGTCGATGTTCAGCTCGTTCATCGCGCGCTTCAATACGGACTTCGTATCGTTTCTGTCGAAGATGACGAACGGGTATGGATAGCCGAGCGCCTCCATCGCTTCGTGGTAGCGGTGCAGGAAGCGCAGACCGTAGGCGTGGAAGGTGGAGATTTCAAGGCCGCCAAGCTCGCCGTCGAACATCGCCTCGGCACGGCTCTTCATCTCGCGCGCCGCCTTGTTCGTAAATGTCAGAGCGAGAATGCGCCACGGGCGCACGCCCTGCTCACGCACGAGATAGGCTATCTTCGTCGTCAGCACCTTCGTCTTGCCGCTGCCCGCGCCCGCGAGCACCACCTGCGGCCCGCCGCAGTACTCCACCGCCTCGCGCTGTCTCGGGTTCAGATTATCTATAATGCCGCCCATTCAAACACGTCCTTACAAAAATATAGATTAAGTTACCGCGGCGGCGCGGATAGGTCAAGCCTTCGCGTCGCCGCGGCGCAAAGGTGGCGGACCAACGGCGCAAAAATCCCGCCGTTCCGTATGAAGCGCGGGGCGCGCGGAACGGCGGGATTTTTTTAGCGCTGTGCGGACGCGGCGCTAGCCGATTTTTATAAGCTGACCGTCAATATGCAACGGCTCCCCGCTTGACAGTTTAGAACCTACCACTTCAAGGCCGTCGATGTGTATGCCGGCGTTATCGATAGTCAGCTTGTGCGCACGGCCCGACGTCGTCTTTATTATAACGGTCCCCGCCTCCATAGTAGCTGCGTCCCCGTTCAGATCCAAGCTCGCCGCGTCGTTCGAGATGCAGGCGTGATTATCCTCGACCCCCACTATGCTTGTGTTGTTGTATCGGAGAATAGCGCCGGTATGATCCGACTTCATACCGGAAAATTCACTGTCCCTGACCGTATCGGCCTGCGTCGGATAGTTCCCCGTCACTACACCGAGCCTCACTTCTCCGTCAGACGGAGCGTAGCCAAGCCACTGTTTCTGCTTCAGGCTCATCGTAGCGCCCTTGGAGCCTCCGCGCGCTATAACGCGGTTGTCGGCGTAGTCCACCCTGTCTCGCTTTGAGATCGATACGGAATCCGTAGATCTGTCATAAATCAGCTCTGATATTGACGCTATACTTTTCGGCCGCTGCGCGTTTAGATTGACCTTCTGATCGGTGCATAGGAAATTATAATCTTTGTCAATAACGTCTTCCGCGATTCCATGAGCGGCGTCAAGTCCGACGCCCCAGTGAGCCGGTCCTTTAATGTCCGCGCTTTTGAGCGCCGCATGAACTCCGTCCGTACCGGCGAGCGCGGGCGTGTTGTTCAGCGGCGCGCCCGCCGCGGGCAGCGCTCCCGCGTGCAGCAGGATGCTTCCGTCCGCGTGCGCCGTGACGGTCGTTCCGGCGTTCAGGTTGACGTTTTCCTTCACTGCATTCAGCGAAATTCCGCCGAGCTTGCTTTCCTGTTTACAGGCGGCGATCATCGTAACTATGATCGACGTCAGTTCAGGCAGAAGCGCGGCCGCAGACGAAGTCGTGTAGCTGCGCTGCGCCGCCGCCTTGCTTACCTTGTTAAGATCCTTGTCGTAGCGTAGCTCGTTGCCGTCCTCGTCGTAGCCTGCGGGTTCACCTGCGAATGCGTTCGCCGTGTCTATTCCGGCGCTGTACAGACGAAGCAGCAGGCTCGACACCAGCCCGAGCATCTCAGGAATACCGGCTTTGGCCTGCACAAGCGAGGTCGCGGTACTGTCGTCCTTGACCGTCATCGCCATATTATAGGAACTTTGAGCCCCCATGCCCATATTTATGGTCTGGAGCAGAAGGTTGAGCACAAGCATGGCGTCCTTGACTCCGCCTGCGCTCCACGAGAGTATGTTCGACGTGTCGCCGGAGAATGCTTTGCTGAGCGTGCTGAGAGTGTCGGAGCACATGGTACCTACAGCAGAACAGGTCGAGGCCCATGTCGTTAGTGATTTCGGGTCGCTCGTCGAACACGTCACCGAGCGGAAGCCGCAAAGGTTGGTCTTCAACACTCCTGCAAGATCGGTGCTGCACGTCGAAGTAGCGGCGACAGCCGTATCTGTTGCGTTTACTGCAAGGTCTGACGACCCGGCGGACATCATGATGCCGCTGCCGGTAGGCATCATCATAGAAATTCCCTGTTTGTTATCCTCGTCGTTTATCGTTATCTGGTTGCCGCCCGCCGTGCGCAGCCCCGATATATTCTGGTTGCCGGAGCCGTAGATCGATCCCGTCTCGCCGCTTGCGAGGACTCCCGAGATGTAAGGGCGGTCCGGGTCGCCCTCCTCGAACGAGACGAGCGCCTCGACGCCCGGCTGCACCGGCAGCGCGAGACCGCTGTCAGGCCCCGCCTGCTGCTGCGACATACGTATCCAGCAGGAACCGTTTCCGCCTTTTCTGCCCGATATGTCGAAGGGGAATATAAGCTTGTAGCGTCCGTACTCGTCGGTCTCGGCGCGCGCGCCGCTGCCAGCTCCGTCGACGAAGGCGCGCATAACTCCAGTTATCTTCGCGCGCGGCGCTTTTCGTTCAGGGCGGTACGGAGTATCGGATTCTATGCAGCGGAATTCGTTGCGGTAGAAGAGGTGCTCGACCGCGCCGCGTATCGGTATGCCGAGCCCCATCGATATGAACGCTTCCTGCGCGCCCTCGTGAGTGACCTCTGTGACCATGTAGTCGCGGTTGAATTTTTCGTTATAGTGGCGGTCGAGCGTGAAGACCGCGCCCGGGCGCATGAGCGGCGAGGCGCTTACGCCGCTGTAAATTTTGCTGCGGCATTTCAACTCTTCGGCGCGGATTTCCGCTATTCTCTGCGCGTCGGCATGAGTCTCCGCAGGCTCGTGAGCGAGGTAAACGTCGCCGAAGCCGCGCGGCGAGACATCCGCCTCAGCGACAATCGGGACGTTCGGATTTTTCCAGCTATAGCTGCGCACGACGACGCGCGCCGGCAGCGGCGTCTGACAGAGCGAGAAGGAGGTCGCCACTTCGCCTGTTTTGTCGCCTTCGAGGCCGGTTGCAGGCGAGTAGTATATCGTCCCGGCCGGGCCGTCGTGCGACTGAGGCGAGTCGGAGAATATCACCTTGTCGCCGTCGGGCGCAAAGTAAAAGTACGCGCCCTGCTGCTCCATGCGCCATGCGATGTAGTCGTAGACGCTTTCTTCGTGCTGCATCGCAAATTCCTGCTTCGGGTATTCCGCGGTGAGGCGCATTTCAAAGCTGAGCGGGAAGCCGCGCTCTTCGGAGATGAGTTCGTCCACAGTCTCCGGCGCGGTTTTGTTGAGGAATATCGCGCTCTGCACAAGCTGCGTGAATTTCCAGAAGGCGGGGCGCAGAGTGACGGAGTAGTAGGCGTATTCTCCGAAGCTCCCGGTCTGGCGCGCCGCCGCTGGACGGCCCGCGAAGACCGCGTCGGGGAGATCTCCGCCGCGTTTTATAGTTAGCTTCGCGTCGGAGGCGAGCAGTTCCTCCAGGCCTAGCGACATATCTTTACTTACAAGTTCTATGTCGAAAGAGAACAAGCTCGACAGCGCCTCAGTCCCCCGGAAGCTGAGAACATGGAAGGCGTCCCTGTCCATCCCCTCGACTTCGAAGCGGAAGAGCTCCGTATATTTGCTTTCTGCCATGTATCCGTCAGTCCTTTCGCAGCAGTGAAAATATCTTTCCAGTTTTTTATATTTTTATTTGCTCGCGGCTTTACGCCAGCGCGAGACGGCGGAGCTGCGTAATTTAAAGCGCGCGGGCGCGGTTCTAGCCGATTTTTATAAACTGACCCTTAATCTGCAGCGGCTCCCCGCTCGAAAGCTTTGAGCCGTTTACTGTTAGTCCGCTAAGTACTATCCCTGACTCGTCGACGATTATTGCGTGCTGGGTACCGGTGGTATTGCTGATTTGGATGGTTTTCGAAGAAAGGCTGGCCTTATTCGTTTTCAGTTCAACAAGAGAGCCGTTCTGCATCCCTACGAGCACGGAATCACTATTAAGCTCGACTCCATTCACATCTTTAAACTGCAGCCTTGCGCAATATTTGTCTGCAATCATGCCCGACAGTTCGTCGTCTGTTACGGTATCGGCTTGCGCCGGATAGTTCCCGGTAACCGTCCCGATTTTTACCCTGCCGTCTGACTGCGTGTAGCCAAGCAACTGTTTCTCTTTCAGGCTCATCGTCGCGCCGTTCGCGCCTGCGCGCGCCGTGTGCGTGTTGCCAGCAAATTCGACCTTGTCCTTCACCGTGACAGAAACGGAGTTGTTGGCCCTTTCATAGAGAAGGTCCTCCGCTATCGAGGCGATGTAGTGTCTTTGCGTCTCCATCTGATCCATCGTTATGTGCTGCGCCGTATGCAAAAATTTGGAATCTTCTCGGAGAACGGGCCTGACTACGCCGTTATGAGAGGTTGAGGCGGCATCCGGGACGCCCCAGTGCGACGGGCCATTCGTGTCGTTGTTCATAAGCGTTTCATGGGCTTTCGACATATCGTCGAGCGACACGCCTGCCATTACGGCTCCTCCGGCAGCGTCTCCAGAGCCGGCGTGGAACAAGATTCCTTCGCCAGCGTGGGCCGTCACGTCGGTCGCCGCCGTCATGTTGACGTTCTGCTCTTTCGCGTTGAGCAGGACGCCGCCAAGCTTCTCGGCCTGCTTATTCGCCGCTATGGTCATGACTATGAGCGACGTTATCTCTGGAATGAGGCTGGCCGCCGACGATGTGCTGTAGCTGCGGACGGCCTGGGCCTTGCTGACCTTGTTGAAGTTTTTGTCGTAGTATATATTGTCTTCACCTACGGGGCTGAGTTCGCACGCGTCGGCGATGTCGAGGCCAACCTCGGCTGCTTTGAACGCCGCGAAGCCAAGCCACAGCGCGACGAGCTGCGCCGTCGTAACCTTGGCCTGCACGAGGGACTGCGAGGTTTTCCCGTCGGAGTTGAGCGATACGCCGTAACATGTCGCGCCCTTTCTCCCCGCGTCGATACACTGGAGAATAAGGCTGAGAACGACTGAGAAGTCCTTGACTCCGTCCGCGCCCCACAGCCTGGCGTTCTCTTCGCTGCCTGAGACACCCTTACTGTGCGCGGTAAGTACGTTAGAGATAAACGAACACGCGGAAGCCGCGACGCCCTCCCATGCGCTTATGGTCTTGGGGTCGAAAAGCGATGCCGTCGTGCTCGATCGGAAACCGCAGAGATTATTGCGGAATATTCCGGCGAGCGAGTTCATGCTGACTGAGGCTGTGTGGAGATCGCTGTCGGTGCGGCTCATCATGAGATCAGACGACCCGGCGGTCATTGTTATACCGTTGCCGTTCGCCGTTAGCAGAGACATCCCCTGCTGCTTGTCCTCGTCGTTTATCGTTATCTGGTTGCCGCCAGCCGTGCGCAGGCCTGAGATGTTCCTGTTGCCGGAGCCGTAGATCGAGCCGGTTTCGCCGTTCGCAAGGACTCCAGAGATATACGGGCGGTCCGGGTCGCCCTCCTCGAACGAGACGAGAGCTTCGACGCCGGGCTGCACGGGAAGCGAGAGGCCGCTGTCCGGCCCCGCCTGCTGCTGCGACATGCGTATCCAGCAGGATGCGTTGCCGCCGCGCCTGCCTGATATGTCGAATGGGAACACCAGCTTGTAACGTCCGTACTCGTCTGTCTCGGCGCGCGCGCCGCTTCCAGCGCCGTCGACGAAGGCGCGCATGACTCCCGTTATCTTCGCGCGCGGCGCTTTGCGCGGCGGGCGGTACGCAGTATCTGCTTCTATGCAGCGGAATTCGTTGCGATAGAAGAGGTGCTCCGCCGCGCCGCGTATCGGTATGCCGAGCCCCATCGATATAAACGCCTCCTGCGCGCCCTCGTGCGTTACCTCCGTAACCATGTAGTTACGGTTAAATTCCGCGTTGTAGTGACGGTCGAGCGTGAATAGAGCGCCGGGACGCATGAGCGGCGAGGCGCTGACGCCTTCGAAGACGCGGCTCGCACAGAGCAGCTCTTCGGCGCGTATCTTCGCTATGCGCTCCGCTTCCGCCTGCGTTTCAACCGCTTCGTGAGCGAGGTAGACGTCGCCGAAGCCGTCGGGCGAGACCTCGGCCTCCGCGACTATCGGGACGTTAGGATTCGTCCAGCTGTAGCCGCGCACGACGACGCGAGCGGGTACAGGCATCTGACAGAGCGAGAAGTCGGTCGCTACTTCGCCGTTTTTGTCGCCTTCGAGCCCCGTCGCGGGCGAGTAGTATATAGTTCCGGCAGGGCCGTCATGCGACTGGGGCGAATCGGAGAATATCACCGTGTCGCCGTCCGGCGCGAAGTAGAAGTACGCGCCTTCGCGCTCCATGCGCCACGTGATGTAATCGTAGAGGCTTTCCTCGTGCTGCATTGAAAATTCCTGCGCCGGGTAGGCGTTTTCGTCGAGGCGCATTTCGTATTTGACGGGGAAGAAACGCTCCGCCCCGAAGATTTCTTTCACCGTGTCGGGCGCGTTTTTGTCGAGGAATACGGCGCTCTGCACGAGCTGCGTGAATTTCCAGAAGGCGGGGCGCAGAGTGACGGAATAGTATGCGTATTCGCCGAAGCAGCCGGTCTGGCGCGCCGCAGCGGGACGTCCAGCGAAGACCGCGTCGGGAGCGCCTTCGCGTTTTATCGTGAGCTTCGCGTTCCCCGCTAGCAGCGCTCCGAGGTTCAGCGATTTATTTTTACTGACGAGATTTATTTCAAAGCGGAAGAGGCTGGACAGAGCCTCCGTACCTTTGAAGCCGAGCACATGGAACGTATCCTCCGGCATTCCGTCCGCCTCGAAGCGGAAAAGTTCGGTGTATTTGCTTTCTGCCATTTTTTATCTTTCCTTTCTGCCGGAAGATTCGGGAGCGGCGCTCCCGCGGCTAGTCCGTTACGCTCACCTTGCCCGACGAATTTATCCTCGTCATAAGCTTGACGGGCAGAGCATCCGTCCCGGTCAACACGAGCTTCGCGTCGAGGACGAAGTTGATGCTGAACGGTTCGTTGGGGTCTGGCGCGTAGGCGATTTTCACGTCGCACAGCCGCGGCTCGCAGCGTTCTATGAAGCGCGCTATTTCCTTCTCGATGCGCGGGATGTCGTCGCGGTTGTAGCTGACGCCGAAGCCGGTGAAGTCCGGTATGCCGAACTCCTCGTCGAGAACGCTGCTGCCGCGCCGCGTGTTGAGCAGCTTGCTCACGTAGACTATGACGGAGCGCAGCACCTCGTTCACGTCCTCGAAATTCGCGCGCTCGGAGCCGTGCTGCATCGCGCGCAGCCTTTCAAGAAAGCGTATCGACGACACCGCTATTTTCCTTTTTCAGCGCCCGCGGGCGAGAATACTACCCGTACCGCGTTTTTCCCGGCGGAGTATTCGGCGCGCGCTTCAAGTTTCGCGACGCCGTGCGCGGCGACGCCTGATATGCGCAGGTAGCCTTTGTGCCCCGCGGCCTGCACCAGAGAGAGGCAGCCGTCGCTCAGTGATTTTTTCATATATGGCGGCTTGCTCCACTCGCCTATGAAGTCTACCGTTGCGCCAGTGACGTTCTTCGGGCTGTAGAACGAAACGTCGCCTATCGTCCCGGTCAGGGACATTACGACGGCGACGGAGTCTCCGTCCAGCGTCTGTATCTCCGGCGCGTCCAGCGTGCCGCTTCCGGCCGTCTTGCCTTTTGCGAGCAGCGTCCATTCCGGCGCGGGAGGCTCTGCGGGCGGCTCTTCCGCGACTGGCGGAGCGGCGCGCCGCACGGCTGGCGGGAGCTCGACTTTTTCGCGCCCCGCGGAGGAGAAAAGGAAAGCCATCGTGTTTCCGGCGTAGGTAGTGTGCGTGCTGCGCGACACGGCGAAGCCAAGCGCCGCGACAAGCACGAGCCATACTAGCAGCATCCAGCGGAATATTGTTTGCAGCGAGTTCATCAGCGCGTCACCAGCCTTGTTATTTTTGACGGAAGCTCGGGGAATTTGCGCTCCGCCTCCGCCTTCGGGTCAGTGAAGATGCCCGCCGTGTTCGAGACGGCGAGAGGCACCTTTATTGTCTTTAAGCCGGCGGCCTCCATTTTTTCAAACGCCCCCGGGAAGTCCATCTGGAAGAAGGTCTTTTCTCCGGTGCGGAATTCCGTGACGAACTCCTTGAAGCCGGCGTATTCGCGGCGCAGGTCGAAGCCGGGGAAGCTTATCACGAGAGTCACGCGGCCGGACTTGCCTGGGCTGTAGGTGAACACGGCCTCCTGCGGGAAGTTCTGGTTCACGAGCTGCTGCGGGCCGTCTTCGCCTTCGAGCGTCAAAGTCATGACGCTCGGGCGCAGCTGCGCGCCCTGGTTGACGATCAGCGGGCGCGACATGACGCTCACGCTGTATGACTCTTTGCGCTCCGGCGGTAGAGGCTGCGAAGCGGCCTCAGCGCCCTGCATGAGGGCCGCGAGGAATTCATCGTCGAACGGGAACGGCGTTCCATCCCAGAGCGACGGCACAGGGACGCCGCCGCGGTGCGACAGAAGCGTGCCAAGATTCTTCTGTACGAATACCGGAACGACGCCTGTTTCGCCGTATATCGCCTCTCCGCCGCCGCGCCCGAAGAGCACAGTCGGGCTGTTGAGAACCTCGTCCTCCCAGCGGCGCTGGAGCACCTGCGCCGTCTCTATCGTCGCCTCGGCGGCTATGAAGTCGAGTATGCCGCCGAGCACTTCCTGCGCGGGCGACCATTCGCCGCCTATGATCGAAAAGGCTTCGTCGAAAGCCTGCTGGGCTGAGTCGTAGGGCTGCCCTTCGGGCTGTTCCGCGCCCTTTTCCTCTCCGTATTTGGCGGAGCAGAGCGAGAAGGCGGACGACGGGTTCGAGACGGCGCCGAGCAGCGTCACGCAGTTTTCGAAGAAGACTCGCATGGCCGTCTCGGCCTTCACTAGATCGCTGACCTTCGCCTCGCCCTTGACGCCTGTGCGAAGACGTCCCATAAGATCTGGATTCTTCTCGACTGCGGTGAAGGCGTTCCAAAGCTTGTCGCGCTTTTTGTCCTCGCTGTTAGCGAGCGCGAGCGACACAACCGCGTCTACCACGTCCATCCTGTCGACCCACGCGGGGCGCAGCTTGCTTTCGCGCAGAGGCGCGGTCTCGGCCATTATGCAGCGGTAAGCTTTGATATGCGGGAGGTTGGTCACCTTCGTTATTTCGTCGTAGGCGGGATAGTTCTCGAAGTTCTCGTGAAGCAGAGACGGCCCCGCGGCGGTGAAGCTTTCCGCGAAGTTTTCCCACGCGCGCGCGTATTCGAGCAGATAGTCGTTTCTGAATTTATCGATGTAGACTCCGAGAATTTCTGAGCCTCCGGCGATCTCCTCAATGTCCTCCACCGTGTCGCGGACGGCCTTGCGTCCCGCCGCCGTGTAGCAGAAATCGACGCTGACGTCGGCTTCGCTCTGGATCGGGATATGCGTCCAGAATTGCGAGAGGCGTACGCTCTCGGATGCGCGCGAACTGTTGAGCTGCGCCGTAATGTCGTTCATCAGATTGCTGCCGCGCCGCGTGAAGCTCTGGACGAGCAGCGAGCGTATCTCCATCGAGAGCGCTTCAAGCTGTTCGTCGTCGTCTATCCAGCGCAGCGCGTTGACGATGAGCTGTCCAGTAACCGGAGTCCACTCGGCCTCGTTGAGGCCGGTCAACGGGTACGTCCCGGCCGCCCCGTCCATTGAAGGAGCAGGATCTCCGAGACGGTCTGAGAGCGCCGCCGTAAGCCACGTCAGCTCGGTCGCGAGCTCCATGTCGCGCTCGCGCGTCTTGCCCGTCGCCGGCATGGAGAGGATGTCGCGGAACCGGTCTATCATCGGGCGCAGAATTATCCTGTTTACGTCGCGCACATACTCGCGCTTTGCGCCGTTCAGCGCGCGGCCGAGCATGTCTTCGCCCATATTCGGCAGATACCATGCTCCGTGTGATTTTTCGAGATTCAGTATATAGTTCATTTCGGAATAGAGGCGTGAGTAGGACTCAGCCAGCGGCCCCTGCGCGGGGTCGAGCACCATGAGGCCTTCGCCGCCGGACTTCCCGGCCGCGACGTGCGGGTCTTCCGCGAGAATCCTGTACTGGTATATGGTGTTAGCCGCGAGCAGACCGCAGACGGATAGCGTAAGAAGCAGCCACCCGGCCATCAGCGCTATCCTGCCGCCGGCGCTCACCGGTATCCCGCTGAAAGGCCTTGGAAGCGGCGCGGCTGGCAGAACGCGCGAGACGAGCGCGCCTGCGAAGGCGGGGACGCGCCGCCCGCTGCGCCCGATCGGGCGCGAGGCGCAGAAGTAGACGCCCGCAATCTCGGGATTGACCTGGTGCGCGAGCTCGCGCGATAGGTTTTCCGTTATTATGTCGAGCTTCGGCGCGAGCGCTTTCAGCCGGTTCAGCGCAGATAGCACGTCGCCGTGCGGCGGCGTCCCTTCCGCGGCTCCGTCGAGCACGAGCTCCTCGAGTTTTTCGGCGGCGTTCGCCGCGGCCCACGCGCCTATCGCGGGGCCGCCGTCCCAGCCTCCGAGCGCTCCCTCGGAGCCGTCGGGCAGGTACTGCGTCAGAAGCGCGCCTATGCCCGGCATATTTTCTATTTCCTCAACGAGTATATAGACCGGGTAGAGCGCGTTCGCTGTCAGCATTATCTGCTGCACCCGCGTGCGGAGCCTCTGCCCGAGCATGTCGAGTTCGGCGTCGTTCCTGTCGAGCAGGTCTGCAAGGCGCAGCGAAAGCACGACGCCGCGCAGCGGGGCGTGGCGCCGGCGCGCCGCGAGGAGCTCTTCCAGCTCCGTCTTCCATACGCTGCCGCCGTCGCCGGAGCAGCTGAGCCGCAGCACGACGCATGACTCTGTGAAGTGCCAGTATAGCGGCGACGCGCCGTCGGGGACCTTGCGCCCGAACGAGTCGAAGGGCGAACTTTCGCTCGCCTCGTCTTCGATTACTACAAACCACGGCTGACTTGCGTTCAGCGTGCGGCTGAAGCGCGACGGAGAGCGCAGCACGCATGACATGCCATGACGCCACGCGACAGATACCGCGGAGTCGCCGGCCTCTTCGGGAGCCGCGGCCTGCTGTTCGCTCATCATTTTAGAGACGAAGGCACGCTTGCTGCGCCAGCGCCAGAGCAGCATCACGCCGCGAGCGGCGAGGAAAAGCGCCGCTATGCCGAGCAGCGCAGCCGCGCCGGTGAAAAGCGGCCATCCCTCGTACCAGGAGAGCGCCGTCAGAATTGCGAGCAGGACGAGGAGAAGTATCAGTATCAATATAAATTTCAAAGCCTTAGATAAAAACTTCATCCGTATATCACCTCTTCACGCCGTCCTCAGAATTTGCCGTGGAACGGCGCGTTTGCGAGCACGCCGCCGCAGTAGAGCGCGAACAGGATGCAGACCAGCAGCGGCAGCGCGACGTATGCGGCGCGCTCGCCCCAGATAAGCAGTTCCGACGCACGGCGGCGCGAATGCGGCATCCTGAGCTCCGGCGCACGGTCGAAGAGGCCGCGGCAGGCCCTGCGTATGCGGGCAAGCTGCGCGGCGTCGCCGTAGAGGGCTCCGCGGAATCCGAAGAGCAGGCAGAGCGCGAAGACGCCGAGCGCGCCCTCGTCGTCGCCCTCCCTGTGGCGCGACGCGGCGGCCTCGAAGCGCTCGGCGAGGTCGAGCGCGCGCCATTCCTCGCGCTCCGGCTCCGCGCACGCGCAGAGGTCAATCCCATCGTCCTCCGCGAGCGGCCCGTCAGCCGCCTCGTGCTTTTTCAGTCTGGCGCGGCGCGGCACCCCGCACGAGTCGAGGCATTTTTCAAGCTCCTGATAAAAAAGCCGCCCCGCCTCCACAGTTTCGAAATAGCGGTACTGCAGGCTCGACGCCGCCCACGCCGCGGCGTCGGCGCGCGGCGAGCCGAGCATCTGCTCGTCGGCCCACGCGGCTACCGCGAAGCGCGCCTGCTCGAGGTCGCGGCGCGGCGTCGACGATTCTCCGGAGGCGCACGACGGCAGCGCGCGCTCGCGCTCCGCAAGCTCGACCAGACGTTCGGCGGCCTCGGAGAGCGGCCTTTCAAGTCCTTCGGGCGCGCCCGCGTAGTGCAGCGTCTCCGCCATCAGCGGCGCGAATCGTTCGCAGAGGCTGTTCATGGCCTCACCGCTCCACGACGGTCACCTGAACGCGCAGATCGTCCGGCGCGCCCGGCAGCGTGTACGAAATTTCGCCGTCCCGTTCAAGCCTGCGCCAGAGCGGGTCGTTCGAGTCTATCCTGAAATACAGCGTGTCGCCGCGCCGCGGCAGCCCCATCGGCGGCTGCTCGCTGCGGCGCAGCCTGACGCCCGGAAGCGCCTGCGCGACTACGTCGGACATCTCCGCGGCGGGCGCGAGCTTTCCGAGCGCGGCGGCGGAGGCGAGCTCCTTCCCGCGCTGCGAGCGCAGCAGCAGCCAGTAGTCGTAACTGCCCGCGGAGAGCGCGCCGCGCGGCATGACGGCTGAGAATACGCCGGGTGTTCCCGCGGGCTCAAGGTCGAATATGAACTGCGGCCCCATCACGAGCGTGTCTACTAGGCGCATGATGACGCGCGCGACGGCGCTGAAGCAGCCGTATAAATCGGTGTGGTCGTAGGGCGGGATGACGCGCGCGCCCTGCCGCGTCTCTCCGAGCGGCGACATGTCGGGCGCGAATACGGAGAGCTCGCCAGCGATGCGGCAGAGGCTGCTGTAGACGTTCCACGGGTGCGCGCTCGGGGCCTGGAGCCAGCGGTTCAGCTCCGGTATGCTGCGCCCGAGCAGCCCGAGTATCGCAAGCAGCACCGCGCCGTTGCTCTGGACGCCCTGCCAGCTTCCTTCGTTCGTATCTATCTTGTATTCGTCGAGGTGGCGGTTGCGCGACAGCAGCGTGTCCGAAACGTCGTGGACGAGCCTGTGCAGCGCGGGGACGGCGGCGATGTCCACGCAGGGCGGAGCCATGCGCTCGTCGAGGCGCACGCGCTCGCCGTCGCGTATCAGCCGCGCGACAGGCATCTTCCACAGAGCGCCGCCCTCGCCTCCGAAGCAGAGGCGCATATTGTAGCGCAGCGTCGAGACGTCCATGTCCGGCCCGCCGGCGTAGTAGTCCGGCACCGCGTCGGGCTCGAGCGGCGCGGCGTAGCGGAAGTTCTCCGGCGCTTCGGCGGGAGACGCGGCCTTGACGGCGTTGCCTCCGCTCTCGCGGAACTCCGCTATTCCGGCGTAAACGGTCAGCGGCTCCTCCGGGTTCGTCCACGCCTGAGCGAAGGAGCGCGGCGGGAGCCACGCGTTGCCGGGGCATGAGACCCATTCGCCCGAGGGCAGAAGCAGTTCCATCGAGACGACCTCGAAGACTCCGTTCGCTATCGAGTTTTCGTTGACCTCAAGGCGGCGCACGCCCCACAGGTAGGGATTGAGCAGGGCCATCGCCGCCGCGGCCCTCCTGACGTTCTGGATGTATTCGAGCTGAAAATGCTGCGGCTGCAGGAACACGCCGTGTTCCCAAAAAACTGGATTATCGTTCATATCCACCTTCACCTCCAGTGACGGTTACAGCCTCGGAATTTAGGAGAACCCCGGCTGCGAGGGTTCCGGCAGTGTAATAGGTGACTTTCTTGCGTCGTTTAACCTTTATCACCGTTTCGTCTATCGGAAACGGCGCATATGCGGAGCAGCGCGTCGGGTCGCAGTGGGCGTAGCCCGCGACGACGGCGAAATATTTCGCCCCTTCCATGCGGTCGAAGCTCCGCGTTATTTTCTCTCCGGGCTGCACGTACTCGACGCGGCTCATAAGCGCCGAGCCTCCGAGCACTTCTATATCGCCGGCCAGCAGCTTGCGGACGCCGTCGAAGGTCGAGGCCAGCGCCGTGAATTTCGCCATATCAGACAGCTGATAAAGGCAAATAGTAATTCCGAGCGGCGAGCCGTAGGCGAAGTTGAGGTCGTCCGACGCAGTGACCGTCACGGAGAGCCCCTCCTTCTGCTGGCTCCACACCACCTCCGACGGTTTCAGCGCGCCGTCGGGCGGAGGAGGGACTTTCTTCGCCGCTTCGCATCCGGCGGGCGCGGACAGCAGGCCGACGGACGATATGAAAATCAGCAGGGCCGCGAAAAGCCCCGCGCTTCTACGCGACATCCACCTTAGCCTGCGCCGCGACTGAGCAGAGGCCGACGGTGTTGCCGTCGTTGTGCTTAGTCGTCGCGCCCTGCGAGACCGCCGCCTTGCCTTCGAGCGTCACCTTCGCCGACCCCTTGATGAATTCGCCCTTGCCGATGAATTTGTTCGATACGACGCCGCCTCCGGCGTTGCCGGCCTCGTCGCCGTTCGATATGGCGGTCTGCGATTTGACGTTGAGCGCCGGCGAACCGGAGATGAATACCTTCGTGCAGGCCGTGTTCGGCAGCACCATATTGCACATGAAGATGTTCGGGTACGGGACCGGAACCGGCCCTCCCGGCGACGGCGTCTTGCAGACGTCGGGCGCGTTGCTCATGCAGGTTCCGCCCTGAAGCGTGAGCGCGAACATCTAACCCACCTTGATGCGCTCGGCGTCGAGGTCGAGCATCGCTTCGGCGCGCACATCGGCGTTTTCGGCGCGCAGGCGGTAGCTCGTCTCGCTCTTCACGCGCATACGCCCGGCGCTGCGCTCGTCGAGCCCCTCAGTGCGCTCGGAGAGCTCGCCGTAGCGTCCCTCCTTGCGCGCGATCCGCTCGCCGACGCGACGCGCCGCGGTCTGCACCGCCGCGAAGCCCTGAAGCAGCAGGCCGCCGCCGAGCGACAGAATCGTGCTTTCCGTCGAAATCGTGCGCGAGACGAAACTTGTCTTTTCGCTCTCCACCGAGAGCTCGCGCGCGCGCAGCGCCGTCCTGTCTGGAAGCGCGAGCTCCGCCTCGCCGTCGGCTTCGGCGCGCGCCAGCACGCACGTGACCCACGCCTCGCCGTCCGGCAGGAAAGCCGTGAGCACCGTGTCGCCGCAGCGCGGCTTCAGCAGGCAGCCGGCGGCGCGCTCTGCGCGCACCATTCCGCGCGGAGTCCGCACGAGCATCGCGCCGTCGTCCGTCCCGACTCCCGCGACGGTTCCTTTAACGAGCGAACCCTCGGGCTCTTCTATCGGAAGCGCGTATCCCATTTTTTTCGTCCCCCTTAGCTACAATCCTCAGTCTGTTCAAAATCTATGATAAAGCCGTTAATCTTTCTTCATAAAATTTTCCGCTTTCAGCAGCCTTTCGTCAGTCGGGCGCAGCCCTTCCGTCACGGCGCCTGACATGGACGCCTCGCGGAAATTCACGGCGTGTCCGTTCGCGAGCGTCAAATCCGCGCCGTCGAAGCGCGCTCGCATTACCCTCGCGTGCGACAGGTCGGCCATCTTCAGATTTGCGCGCGACAGGTTCGCGTAGGAAAGGTCCGCTCCGGCAAAATTCGCTTTTTCGAGCGGCGCGCCTGACAAATCCGCAAGCGCGAGAACCGCGCGCGCGAAGTGCGCCGCCGTAAGGTCGGAGCCGGCGAAGGAGCATTTCGTCATATTGCTTCCTATGAAGCCGCCGAGGCAGAGCCTGCAGCGGGCGAAGCCCGACTCCGTGAAATCAGTCTCCGTTGCGACTATCTGCGTCAGGTCGCAATCCTCCGCCGTGATTTTACGGCAGGAGCATTTCTGCATCACGAGCATCGGCGCGCGCACCTTAGTCAGTTTCGCGCCGTCGAGCGCGCAGTTGACGAAGAGCGTCTTTTCCATGTTGTTTTCCGTAAAATCCGGCAGCTTCGAGGCCGTTTCCATGAAGGTCGCTTCGCTGAGATTCGCGCCGTTCCACGTACTCTCGGAAAATTCGATTTTGTGGAAGAAGGCGCGCGGCATATCCGCGCCGTCGAGCTTTACGCGCGCGAGCTTCGCGCGCACGAACTGCGCGTTTGCGAGGTTCGCGCCGGCAAGGTCGCAGTCCGTCAGCGCCGCCTCCTCGAACGCCGCGTCTGACAGGTTTGCGCCGCGGAACGAGCAGCGCTCCATGCGGCAGCCGGTGAAATCCGCGCCGGAAGCGTCAGCGCCGTCGAAGAGGCAGCCAGCGAGCGCGCGTCCCGAGAACGGCAGGCCGCCAAGCCCGCCGCACTGCGAGAAGTCGGCGTTTTCTATCTTTTCCGAGGCGAACAGCTCTTCTATGCTCACGCCGCGATTTGTCTCTTCTCCCATAGTTCAGCGCCCCTTTCTCGCCTCTATGACGGTCTGCCCGACGTCTGCTCCGCGCAGGTCAGTCGCCTCGTTAGTAAACATGCGGCAAAGGTCCGCGCCGAACAGATTGCTCTTCGAAAGGTCTGCTCCTGAGGCGCGCGCCTCGCGCATAGAGCCGCCGAAGATGTTCGCGCCCCGCATGGAAGCGCCTTCGAGGCGGCTGCGCGAGAAGTCCCCGCCAGCCGCGTCCGCGCCGTTCCAGCGCGACGACGAGAGTTCGCAGTCGGTGAACGAAGCGCCGCGCGCCGATACGCCGGTGAAGTCGGCGCCGCCCGCGTCCGCGTTCGTCCAGTTGGCGCCGTCGAGCCGCGCGCCGGTGAAATCGGCTTTGCGCGCGGAGCTGCCCCAGCAGAAGGTCGAGCCGCCGAGCACGGCCTTCGCGAATTTCGCGCCGTCGGCGCAGGACTCGTGGAAATCCATCCTCCGCAGCCGCGCGCCGGAGAAATCCGCTCCGCTCATGTCGCTGAAGCTGACGCGCGCCTCGCTCAGGTCCGCGCCCGCGGCTTTCAGCCCGTCGGCCTTGACCTTAGACAACGTCGCGCCCGCGAGCGACGCGCCGGAAATGTCAGCGCCGGTCATAACGGCCTCGGAGAAATCGGCGTCCGCGGCGGCGGCCGACGCCAGGTCCGCCCCGCTCAAATCCGCGCCCACGAACGACGCTCCGGACAAACTGGCAGCGGCGAAGGCCGCGCCCGCAAGCGACGTTCCGTCGAAGCGCGCGCCGTCTAGCTTCGCCTTTACGAACGAAGCGCCTTTCATGTCGAACCCTGAGAAATTGAAGCCCGTAAGGTCGAAGCCGTCGAGCTTCGCGCCTGCGACGCTTCCGCCCGCCGCGAGTATCTCCGGCAGGTTTTCCGGCGTCAGCGGCAAATCTTCGGGCTTCTTCGCAATTTTTTCCGCTGCTTCTTTTATTATCGTTTCGTCCGCTCTTGCAGCTGGCGGCTCCTGCGCCGCGGCTTTCGCCCGCGCCGCGCCGCCCGGCCAAATTTCGTTCGTCACGCCGAGCTCGTCCGTCTTTTTCTGTATGTTTTCGATCCGTCCGCGCACCGAGCCCTCGGGGAAGCCCGCCGCCTTTTCGATGCGGGTCGCGTAGTTCAGCAGTTCCTTCGGGTCGTCCGGCACGTCTTCGTCAAGCACCGCTACGAGGCGCGCCGCAGCGGCTGGCTCCATGCCGGCCTTTACGAGCTGCGCGGCGCAGTCCGCGGAGGAGCGCGGCGCGCTCTTTTCCGCCGTTCCGCCAGCCGGCAGTGATGTGAGGATGTTTTTCATGCTCGCGACGGTTTTATCGTCAGCGCCTATGGCGGCTCCGAACTCTGAAGCGTAGGCCTCCGCGGCCTTGTTCCACGCCGCCTGGTCGGAAAAATCCGCAAGGCTCGGCACCGGAATGTCGAGCGCCTTTTTGACGGAAGCTATCTGCGTATCGGAGGCTCCGGCGCGTTTCAGCGATTCTTCAAGAGTCGGCGGCTTCGCCGCCGCGGCCTGCGCCTGCATCTCCGCCATCTTGCCGGATAATCTGTCTATATGCGCCTTCGTCTCGGCGACCTGTTCGGACGTCATCGGCGGCAGGCCGGCCTCGGCAAGAACGGCGTTTATCTCCGGCAGAGACTCGTCAAGCTCTTTATAGGCGTTCGCGCGCACCTCCGCGGCCGACGGCGCGGAATCCTCCGCAATTTCGGCCTGGGGCGCGGACGTCTGCGGCCGAGGCGCGGCGTTTCCCTCCGCGTTTTCGGCTTGCGGCGCGCCTTTCGCCTCCGCTCCTGATTTATCCGCAGAGGCCTCCGCCGCGCCGGCGACGCCGATTCCAGCGGCTGCGGCTGCGGCCTCGGCAGCCCCGACTGTTTCGCGCGCCGCGCGCGGCGCAGACTCTGCCGCCGGAATTTCCGGAGGGGCCGCGAACGCAGCTGCGGCTTCTTCCGTCACGGTTTCGCCGTCGAGTTCGAGGCAGAGCGAAGCTTTGTCTATTCCCGCTCCGGCCTCGTCTTCACATTCTGTGACGGCGTGCCAGAGCAGAAGCCCGACGAGTTCGCCCGGGAAAAGCCAGAGCGTGTCCGGCTTCGGCCTTTTCTCGAAACTTCTGCCTCCAGCCTCAAATTTGAATACGGCTGCGGCCTTTGGAAGCTTCGTCTCTATTTTCGGAAGTTTATCGTTAAGGTTTATCAGCGTTATTTTCTCGCCGCCGTTCAGCCCTTTCGGAAGCCTTTGCTGCGGCTGCGAGAGATTGTAATATCCCCAGTCGAAGTCGTCGGGGACGCCGGGCCAGTTCTCGCGCAGCCACTTCGAATCGTATGTGGCGGCGCGCCCCATACGGCAGGGCCACGTACCGCGCGGTCCCATGCATGCCGGCGCGCCGTGCGGCATGGATTCGTCGCTTACTGGCGCTTTTTCCCCTTTTCCGGCCCGCGGGCCGTCTGGGTTCTCCGCGTCGCTTCCCCACGTGTTCTTCCACGACAGCGGCATGGAGGCGAAGGGCTCTCGCGATTCGACCAGCAGCCGCCTGCCGCTCTCGCCGACCTGCGCGCTCACGACGGCGCCTTTCGCGGGCGCGCCTTCCGAAACGAAGGCGGAGCCTGCGAGCAGCCACTCGGCCTCTTTCTTCGGCACGCCGAGGTCGAGGCAGTCGCCTGGCGCTAGCGCCCCCATCGCCGCGGCGTAGGCCGCGCCAGGTTCAAGCGGGCGGCCCGAAGCAAGATCGAAGGCGAAGCCCGCCGTAAAGCTCATGAAAAGCTTACGCTCCATGTGGAGCGGCTGGAAGGTAAGGCTCAGCAGTTCGGAGTTTTCTGTTTTCATAACCGGCACCAACTCCCGAAACGTCTAAAAGTTCATATTTGATTCCATGAGACGCGGACGGGCTGTTCGGCCTTCGCGCCCAGATAGCAACCCAGCTTCGCGCCCTCGCCGAGCGCCGCAGGCTGCGGCGCAGAGCCGTTGGGATGCAGCACAAGGTCAAACTCGTGCGGCGAATCGAGGTAACGCTCCACTCTGTCGCGGAACGAACCGTAGCCCTCTCGCCCGGGCAGAAATTCCGCCGCATCGGACGGTTTTACGCTGCACAGGTGGATGCGGAACTTTCCCGTGCTGTCCGCGACGCTCTCTCCGACGACTGCGTCATCTCCGACGCGGCAGCTTCCTACGCCGACGGAGCAGCGCTGCGCGGTCGGTACAGACGCGCGCCGTTCAACGCACTGCTCGACCTCTACGCCGTCTCGCCCGAGTACGAAAGCAAGGTAACGTTCGAGCCGTATCGCGGAGCGTGAGCGCTGAGCCAGCAGGTCGGCCGCCGCCAAAGCATGGAGCGACGGGTCTCGGAGCTCCTCTTCCGCCTGTCCGATCAGGCAGTATTGTATAAATTCCGCAGATCTGTTCGCACTCTCGACGGTGCGCCGCGCGATATCGCCGTGGCGGTTCGCGGCGTAAAGCATATGATATAGATGGTTGTTCAGTATATCGAGGAAATCGCGCGAAATGCTCTCGTCCTCGCGCGCCTCGTCGAGCAATTCCTCAGTATAGAAGGTCGGCAGAGCGCCCATCGTGCTGTACAGGCCGTAATATGGCACTGTAACGCGGTAGAAGACCCGCCCGTTCTCCTCTCGTTTCTGTACCGAGACGACCTCTGCGGGGGGAAACGCGAGCGAGAGCCACGGCACGACGCGGATGTTGCGGCGGAAGAATCTGTCTATATCCTCCGCGCTCACGGCGTTCATTATGCCGAGCAGCCGCAGCGTCTGCATCATCGTGAAACGCTGCGGTTCCGTAAGCAGCCTCCGCTCTAAATCAGCTGCCTGTTCCCTAGCCTCGGAGCCCATTCCCATTTTTCGTCAGTTCCCGAGACCGTAAGAACGAGCCTCGTGTATGTATTTATCGGCGCGAATTCTGCGAGGAACTGGTCCAGCGAGTCCGCGAACAGCCAGAGGTCGCCGTGCGAGACGAAGCCTGAGGGTTCAAGTTCGAGCGAGAGCCGCCGTCCGCGGAAGACGCGCCCGTGAAAAAGCCTCTCCTCGTCGCAGGACGAGAAGGCGCGCACCGACTGGCATTTTTTCGCGCAGGCCACGGAGAGCTCAGGCGCGTCGCCGCCGCGCGGCACGTAAAGCGAAAGCGTCTGCTGAAGAGCCTTAGCCGAGGCGAGCGGCAGCAGGTTCGCGTTCATATGGGCGAGGAAACGCCACTGAAGCCCTTCGTCCGCCGGCGGCGCGAGCATCGGCGACGGCGCGGTGATGTTTTCAAAGGTCACCTTCGACGGCGTCGCGTCCGTAGGCATACAGATGTCGCCCTGGAGCAGCCTGTTCGGCAGTCCGCGGTTGCAGCATATTAAATCCATCGATATGACGCAGCCGTCGAAGCCTCCCTCGGAATCGGGACGGCGCGGCATCGAGATATAATGCTCCGGCAGCTCGCCCTCTTCGGGCATCGTGTAGCGAATGTTGTAGATAAGCCCATCGCGCGACTCGTTATAGAGGCCGTATGGACGGCAGCGCTCGGCGCGTCCGCCGCGCCGTATCGCGGTGACGCCCGTCACGCCGAGAATGTCGACGTATTGTTTTTCCTTGACGTGGGGATAAATCCGGTACTCTTCATGGGTGAAGTCGGCCTGTATCGGCTCGGAATGAAGCTGAAAGACGTTGCAGGCTGCGACGGTATTGACGGCGAAGGCCCCGTCCGTGAAAGGCGGCGGCGTCATGCCTTTGCCGAAGCGGAACGTCAGCTTCAGCTCGCGCGCCGACTCGGTGAGCGCGAGGCGCTTCAGCCCCGACACTCCGAAAGCCGTAAGCTGCTCGGGACAGCAGAAATAGCGGACGAGCGCCGCGTAGGCGCGGTTTTTCGCCTGCCCTGACGGAAGCCTGTGATCCTCGAGCGGAGAGCGCAGTATCGACAGCGCCGCGGATGGGAGTTCGACGGACGACGCGCCCGCCGAGACGTTTATCGACTCGAGCCGCGTCAGAAGCGCAAGAAGCCGCTGCGACGCAAGCGAGTAACCTCCCGTGAGATGGAAGTCGAGCCTGTCTGGAAGGAATTTTTCAAGCGGGGCGGCGGCGCGCAGAGTCAGCGTCACGCTGCCGGACATATCGCTGCGCTTCTCGCTCTCCACCGACGAGACGGAAAGCGGCAGCACCGTGACGTCACGCATCGTGCTGTAAATACAGGAAACGCCGCCGATCGGCTTCGAGGCGAGCTGCGCGCCGCGCGCGACGAGCAGCGGCTCCGTAAAGCCCGGACTCAGCGCGAAGCGCACGACGGCCATCGACGGCACGGGCATCACCGACTCCGGGAAGACCTCGCGCAGCAGCGTCTGTATAAGCTCAGGCGCAGTCTGGTCGAGCCGCTCGTGTATCTTGGCGCACAGATAGGCCGTCCCTTCGAGTATCCGCTCGGCGTCCGGGTCGCCGCCCTGTTCGAGCAGCATAGGAGCCGCCGCGGGATATTTGCGCGCAAACTCCCGCGCCCCTTCGTGGAGCATTCTCAACTGTTCCTGAAAGTATTTGTTCACGTCCGCCTCTCTTCCCGATATATCGCTGAACTATCATGTCATAACTATCGTAAGGCCACGCAGGGACTATCTTTTTCAGTTTAAAATTATACACAAGATTTATTCCGTTGCAAATTGAAAACGGCGGCGCGCAGAGGCAAATTACGCTGCCGGCCGTGCCGTTTCCGCCGTTGCGCAAAATCCGCTGGCGGCGGCGCGCTTGCAAAAAAATTATGTTTTACGTAATATAAATCTGATTTTATCCCTCCGTCCGCGCAATGCGGCGGAGACGCCTATTCAAGAGGAAAACGTAAAATGGACATAACAGCACTGGCAGCGTCTCCGGTCAGCGAAAGCCGGCCGGCGGGCGCGGACGCAAAGTACGAACCAGAATACGAAGCTCTGACGGCGGAGATAGCGAAGCTTTCGTCTGTGAGCCAGAGCGCGCCGATTTCATGGCAGGACGTCGCCGACAACGGGGCCGCCATACTCGCGCAAAAGTCGAAGGACATCTCCGTCGCGGCCTACACGGCGGTCGCGCTCGCGCACATCGACGGCGCGCGGGGATTTCTCGACGGCGTGAACCTGCTGCGCGGAATATGCGAAAATTTCTGGGAAGACGCATTCCCGCCGAAGGCGAAAATGCGCCGCCGCCTCAACGCATACGAATGGTGGCATGAACGCGCGCTTGAACAGCTTAGGAAAGAGAACCAACAGCCCATCCCAGCGGAGCTTTCCGCTGAAATGACCGAGGCGGTGAACGGACTTGACAGCCTCGTAGGGACGCTGATGGAAGACGCCCAGCCGCTGCGCGACATAAAAGAGGCGATACGCGCGCTCCCGCTGCTGCCGGAGGAGAAGCCGAAGGAACCGGAGCCGCCCGCGGCCCCGACGCCCGAACCGCAGCCGCAACCGCAGCCCCAGACGCAGGAGCCGCCGCGCGCGCAGCCCCAGAGACCGGCACCGGAGCCGCCGCGCCAAACGGCGGCAGCGCCCGCTCCGGCCCCGCAGGCTGGAGACACGGCGGCGGCGCTCTCGGCCTTCGTCGACGCGGCGCGCAATTACGCCTTCGCGCTGCGCGCAGAGAACCCGGCGAACTACCTCGCGTGGCAGCTTCCGCGCGTCGCGCTCTGGGGGAAGATAACGGCGCTCCCTCCCGACGACGGCACGGGACAGACCATGGTGCCGCCGCCAGACATGGACAGGGTTGAAGCGGCGGAGCGGCTGCTCGCGGGGAAAAATTGGCTCAAGGCGGCGACTGCGGCCGACGACCTTTTCCAGTCCTACCCGCTCTGCATAGACCTCCAGCGCATAGCGGACGAGGCGCTCGCGAACCTCGGCCCGGCCTTCGCGGCGGCGCGCGCGCGGCTGCGCGCGGAGACGGCGGCATTCGCCGGACGGCTGCCCGGGCTGACGTCGCTCAGCTACGACGGCGGCATCCCCTTCGTATCGCCGGCGACGCGCGCGTGGCTGGACGAGCTCGCGCACGACGGTCAAAGCGGCGGCTCCGACTGCGGTCCGGGCGGCGGCAAAATCGACGCGGCCATCGCCGAGGCGCGCGAAATACTCGCGGGCGGCGACGCGGCGGGCGCGCTCAAAAAATTGGAAGATTCGCACGGGACTTCCGCCGCGGGCAACGTCCGCCTGCGCGCAGAGGAACTCCATATGCTCTGCTCGCAGCGCGAGACGAAGACAGCCGCCGCGCTCGCGCGCGCAATCGCGCGCGAGATAGAGCAAAGCGGCCTTGCGAAGCTCGAACCCGACCTCGCCGCCGAAGCTATGACTGCGGCGTGCCAAGCGCTCGACCTAGCTGGCGACGCGGAGGGCGCGGAAGCCCTGCGCGAGAAGACGGCGGGGATAAAGCCCTCCGCCGTGCTCGGCTGGAGCTGAGAGCGCCTCGCGGAACCAAACTTATAAAAAATTCACGCCGCCCGCGGACGTTTCTGCGGACGGCGTCAGTTTTTGTTCATATTTCACGATAGCGTGAGAAAAGAGCCAAGCGGTAGCGTGAGGACGTATGCCGGAAGGTTTTGGCGCGGGAAATACGATTATGAATATCGAACGCCTGCAAAACGGCCCCGCGATTTTCACGCGGGGCCGCTTTCTGCTTTTTCACTGCGCCGCTGAGTCAGCGCAACGGTTATTCTTTTTCTTCAGTTTCCGTGTCCTGCGGCGCTTCCCGCTCCTCCGGCGCTTCCGCCGCTTCTTCGGCGGGTTCGTCGGAGAAGCGCAGCGCGAAGGATTTGTCCTCGTCCACGTAAAGCTCTGCGCGCGGCGGCATTTCTCCGCCGGACATGCGTTCGAGCATCCGGTGCGCGAGCTTCGGCAGGACGGAGCCGGCCAGTATCGTCTCTATGTTGCGCGCGCCGGTCTCCGTTTCGGTGCAGCGCTCGACTATCAGCTCCGCCACCTCGGGCGCTATTTCGAGCTCGACGTTGTTGTTCGCCCTCAGCCGCTTAACGACGGAGCCGAGCTTCGCGCCCGCTATCAGCTTCATCGCCTCTTCGTTGAGGCTGCGGTAGGGCACTATCGTCATGCGCGCGAGCAGCGCGGGGCGGAAGTGGTTCGAAAGCTCGGGGCGTATCGCCTGCACGAGCTCGTCCTCGTCGATTTCAGCCGCTCCGGACGTATAGCGCTGTATCGTCTCGGAGGCGAGGTTCGAGGTGAGCATTATTATAGTGTTCTTGAAGCTGACCTCCTTGCCCTCGCCGTCGGTGAGCGTTCCCTTGTCGAAGACCTGATAGAAAAGGTTCATCACGTCGATGTGAGCCTTCTCGCATTCGTCGAGCAGGACGACGGAGTAGGGCCTGCGGCGGACGGCCTCGGTGAGCATTCCGCCCTCGCCGTAGCCGACGTAGCCCGGCGGCGAGCCGATGAGGCGCGAGACTGTGTGCTTTTCCTGGAATTCGCTCATGTTTATCGTTATTACGCTGCGGCTGTCGCCGAAGAGCAGCTCCGCGAGCGCGAGGCCGGTCTCCGTCTTTCCGACGCCGGAGGGGCCTGCGAGCAGGAAGACGCCGAGCGGGCGGTCGGGCGACATGAGCCCCGCCGTCGAGGCCTGCACGGTGCGCGCGATTGTGCGCAGCGCCGCGTCCTGCCCCTTGATGCGTTCGCCGAGAAGCTTGTCGAGCTCCTGCGCGACGGCGGCCTGGCGGCTCGCCATGCGCCCCGTCGGGATTCCGGTCCAGTCGGATACAACCTGAGCAACGACCTCGGAGGTTACTTCGACGGCGACGAGGCGGCCTTCCTCGTGCAGCGCTTCGTACCTCGCCTTCGCCTCTTCGAATTCGCGGAGCAGCGTCTCTTCGTCCTTCGCGGCCTCCGCCTCGGGCGCGGCTTCGCTCTTCTCCGCATTTGCCGGAGCTTCCGCGGCTTTATCCTCTTTCATAAGCTTCGCAGCGTCGAGCATCGCGCGGCGGCGCGCGATAAGCTCTTCGGCGGCGCTTTTTTCTTCCTGCCACTGGATTTTCAGGCGCGCCTCCTCGGCGGCGTGCTCCGCTATCTCGGCTTCGAGCTCGGCGAGCCGTTTTTCGTCTATCTCTGTTCCGTTTAGCCGGTCGCGGCGCAGCCCGTCGAGCTCGCGCTCCGCGGCCTGGCGCGCGCGTTCGGCGTCCTCGAGCGGCGCGGGCTTCGACGATAGGCTGACCTTGACGCGCGCGCAGGCGGTGTCGAGCAGGTCTATCGCCTTGTCCGGCAGGAAGCGCCCGCCGATGTAGCGCGCGGAGAGGTTCGCGGCGGCCTCTATCGCGTCGTCGCGTATCAGCACGCCGTGCGCCTTTTCGTAGCTCGCGCGTATTCCGCGCAGTATGAGCGCAGCGGTGCGCGTCGAGGGCTCGTCGAGCTTGACGAGCTGGAAGCGGCGCGCGAGGGCCGCGTCTTTTTCAAAGTATTTTTTGTATTCCTTCCACGTCGTCGCAGCGCAGGTCTTTATCTCGCCGCGCGCGAGCGCGGGCTTCATGAGGTTCGCGGCGTCGGAGCCTCCGGCCTGTCCGCCCGCGCCTACGAGCATGTGCGCCTCGTCGATGAAGAGGATGACCGGCTTTTCGCTCTCCTTTATCTCGTCGAGCACGCCCTTGAGGCGGCGTTCAAACTCGCCCTTGACGCTCGCGCCCGCTTCGAGCAGCCCCATGTCGAGCGAGAGCAGCGTGGAGCCCTTTATCGTGTCGGGCACGTCGCCCTGCACGATGCGCAGCGCGAGTCCCTCGAGGACGGCGGTCTTTCCGACGCCCGGCTCGCCGACGAGTATTGGATTGTTTTTGCGGCGGCGCGCCAGTATGTCCACCATCTGGCGGATTTCCGCGTCGCGTCCGAAAACTGGGTCTATCTTCCCCGCCTTGGCCTTCGCCGTGAAGTCCTCGCAGAATTTCGCTATGAAGCTCTCGCCGCCCTCCGCAGCGGCCCCAGCCTTCGAGGCGGGCGCGTCCGGCAGGACTATCGAGGTCTCCTTGGATTCGCGCGCTATCTTCGCGAAGTCCTTGAGCAGATTTTCGCGGTTTATCGCAGAGAACGACTGCGCGTAATCGCCCTGAGCGTAGACGGCGGGCTTGCGCAGGAACGCAAGCAGCATCGCGCCGGAGCGTATCTGGCTCAGCCCGAGGTCGACGGAGGCGACGAGCCACGACGCCTCCATCAGCTCGATGAGCAGCGGCGAGAATACCGGGCGTCCGCCGTTGCCGTTCCTGAAGCCGTCCACCGCGGAGTTGAGCGCGCGCTCGACCTTCGCGGCGTCAGCGCCGAAGGTCTCGAGCGCTATCGGGATGTCGCTCTGCGGCTCCGTCATGCAGGCAAGCATCAGGTGCTCTATCGTCACCTCGTAGTGTCCGCGCCGCACCGCGCTGCCCGCGGCGTTGTTCAGCGCCACCGTGAGAAAGTCGTTGCATTTTTCAAAAAGAGAGGCTATATCTACTCCTGTGGACATTTTTTCCTCCTTTCGCCGCGCCGGGCGGCTCTTTATCCGTTATAAAAACAAAAGGACAGAGCGAGACAGCCGTCCCGCTGCCCCTCTCTGTCCCGCGAAATTACATTTTGCCTGACGGCCGGACGCTTACGCTTTCCAGTCGTCGGTGTACTCGATGTTGCCGTCGTTGTAGGTCCACGTGATCTTAGAATAGGTGAACTGCACGTCCTCCATATCGTGATATGGCTTGCTCTCCGGCAGGAAGGTCAGCGGCGTTAGCTGGTCCATCTCGACGACGATGGCGTTCTCCATCTTGACGGTGAAGTATTTTTCTTCCGTTCCGTCGGGCTTGATGCGGTAGTAGTCGAGCGTTACCTCGAGCTGCTCGCCCGTGCAGCAGGCCTTGTAGAGCTTCGGCGAAGCCTGGCTCTTCGCCATCGTTATCTTATAGGGGTGGTGGATCCTCTGCCCCGTCGGCAGTCCGGTGTGCGTATCCTTCGGGATCTCTACCTTGTGCTCCGTCGCGTAGACGAGGATCGAATCTTTCTTGTCGCCGCCCTGCTCGCAGTCGCCTTTGATGTCGCCCTGGCTTTTTCCCTTAAGCTTCATGTACGCGGTAAGTGCCATATTTTACGTCTCCTTTGCTTTCAGATTGGAAATCTATTTTTTCATATTGCAGTTTTTACTGCTTGTCCAGCTTGCCAACGAGCGAGAGCGTGAAGTTCGCGCCCATGTATTTGAAGTGCGGACGGACTAGCAGATTGACGGAATACCAGCCTGGATCTCCAGGCACGTCGCTGACCTGGACCTTCGCCATGCGGAGCGGGCGTTTGCTGCGCGTGATTGCATCTGGGTTGTCCATCTCCGTGACGTACTGGCTTATCCATACGTTCAGCTCACGCTCGATGTCGGCGCGTTCCTTCCAGCCGCCGATGTTCTCGCGCTGTATGACCTTGATGTAGTGCGCGAGGCGGTTCATTATCATCATATATGGAAGCTGCGTCGATAGTTTGTAGTTCATCTCGGCCTCTTTGCCCTCAGGCGTATTCGGGAATACCTTCGGGCGCAGTACGGAGTTCGCAGAGAAGAACGCCGCATTGTCGGAGCCTTTGCGCATCGTCAGCGCTATGAATCCCTCTTCCGCAAGCTCGTATTCGCGACGCTCCGAGATGAGCACTTCGGTCGGTATCTTCGTCTGTATCTCGCCGCTCTGCTCGAACTGATAAAGCGGAAGGTTCTCCACCGCGCCGCCGCTCTGCGGGCCGATTATGTTGCTGCACCAGCGGTATTTGGCGAAGCTGTCCGCCATGCGCGAGGCGAGCGCGAACGACGTGTTGCCCCAGCAGAAATCTTCGTTGTCCTCTACTGTCTCAGTGAAATTGAAATTCTTCGCGGGCGTCGTATTCTCTCCGTAGGGCAGGCGCAGCAGGAAGCGCGGAAGCGTCAGCCCCAGATAGCGGCTGTCCTCGTTCTCTCGCAGCGAACGCCATTTAGCGTATTGCGGCATCTCAAATATGGAATGCAGGTCCTTGAGGTTCGGCAGCTGGTCCCACGAGTCGATGCCGAAGAACTCCTTTCCGGCGGCTCCGAGGAAAGGTACGTGCGACATAGCCGAGACGCTCGCAACATTGCGCAGCAGCTCCATATCCTGCGGGCCGGGGCCGAATGTGTAATTCGACACCACCGCGCCGACAGGCTGCCCGCCGAACTGTCCGAACTCCGCGGTGTAAATATGCTTGTAAAGGCCGGATTTAACGACTTCGGGAGAATCTTCGAAGTCGTCGATGAGATCCTGCTTCGAAACGTTGAGGATCTCAACCTTCGTATTCTGGCGGAAATCGACGTTATCGACGAGGAATTTCAGCGAACGCCACGATGACTCAAGCTCGCGGAACTGGCTGTTGTGCATAATCTCGTTGACCTGGTCGGAAAGCTTTTTGTCAAGCTCAACGATCATCGCGTCGACGAGCGCGCCGCTGACCTTCGGCGCGGTGCCGCTCGCAGCTATCTCGCGTATAAACTCCTGAAGCCCTGCGCGCGTAACGTCGTAGCCTTCGTCGGTCGGCTTGATTTTCGACGCTTCTATAATCTCGTCAAGCAGGCTCGAAACGGGAGCAGCCGCCTGCTGTTCCATAGCCTCTCTCTGTTCCTCGGCCATCCTTACTTATCCTCCTCTGCGTCTATGCCCAGCTCCTGAAGCAGGGCGTCGCGGGTTTTCTCGTCGTTGACGAGGTCCTGGAGTTTTTTGCGAAAATTCGGGACGTTGGAAAGCGGGCCCTTGAGCGCCTTGAGCGCCTCGCGCAGCTGCATCAGCTTCGCAAGCTCCGGCACCATCTGGACGAGGGCGTCGGGGCCGAAATCCTTCAGTGTCTCGAACTTCAGGTCGGCGCTGAGCGTAGCGTCCGGATCGTCGGAAAGCTTGTTCGGCACCTGGAGCTGGAGCGAAAGCCCCTGGCTCTGCATGACCTTGTCGAAATTATCCTTGTCTACGCTGATGGGCTTGCGGTCTTCCAGCATCGTATCGTCCTTGCGGAGCGTGAAATCCCCGAGGACCATCAGCTTAAGAGGCAGCTCTACATCTTCCTGCACGTCTCCGGTCGCGGGTCTGTAAACTATATTGACGCGCTCTTTCGGGGAAGTGCTTCCTTCGTTGGGCATATTCTTGTACCTCCCGTTCGTAAAATAGGAATCACAGATTGAATTCAGACGGCGGCGCGTCTCATGGGACGCAAAAATACGCCCTCGCGCCATATACTACTATATATTCTACTTTTTACCCTGTCAAACAATTTATTTGTGCCGTCTTAACCGCAAATATGCAATTCCACTTCTATAACAAACGGCATATGTACCGGCATTGCGCAACGCAAATGAGCCGAATATAAATGAGCGAAAACTCGAAGGATTACTGATACGAAACACGGCGGAGCATGCAAAAACTCACATCGTCCTTCTTCCCGTGAAACAAGAGCGCGGACAAAGCTCCGCGAAGCGCGCCGCCGAAGAGCCGCGCGCAAGCCGTCTGCGGTTTACCGTCCGCCGTTATGAAAGCAAGATAAATAGGAAAGCAAAATAAAAAGGACTTAAAGCGGAAGCTCCAAGTCCTTATTACTGTTAAAAATGGCGCGCCGGACAGGATTTGAACCCGTAACCTTTGGATCCGTAGTCCAATGCTCTATCCAGTTGAGCTACCGGCGCGTATTCGTTTTTATGGCGGTGAGGCAGGGATTTGAACCCTGGAGGGAGCTTTATGGCCCCCTACCCGCTTAGCAGGCGAGCGCCTTCAGCCTAGCTCGGCCACCTCACCAACGCGGAATATTCTATTATGGGAGCGCGGATTTGTCAACGATTTATTTTCATCGATTTTAAGATTTTTTTACGGAACGGCGGCGCGCGCCTCACGCCGCCGCGAAGGTGGACAAGGCGCGGTTTTTTCTTTATTCTTGTAGCGTTTCCGTTTTGTTTATTCCGCCCGCCGCGCTTATGCCCGGGCGTGACGTTCGGAGGGATTTGTATGTTTTCCGTTTTCGGCATGAAGTGCAGAACCTGCGCGGCGGTTTTCCGCCCGCTCGTGAATTGCCTCGCCGCGGCCTTTTTTATCGCTGCGGCCTCGGCTTTGCCCGCCTCGGCGCTGACGATGGACGGAGACGGTTTTTATCTGATTGCGTCGGGCGCTGAGCTCGCCGAGTTCCGCGACGCGGTGAACGCCGGAAGCGCGGATATCTGCGCGAGGCTGACCGCGGATATAGATTTGTCCGTCGACGGTAAGCCGTTGGACTGGGAGCCGATAGGCAGTCCGATTTACAGCGGCACGTTCGACGGCGGCGGGCATACGGTGAGCGGGTATGTGGTGACGAAGACCGCTCAAGAGGAATCCGACTACGGCACGATATATTATTCCGGTTTTTTCGCGAAGGTCGGTGACGATGGATGCACAGCACAAATAAAGAATCTTATATTGCGCGGAGACGTATCGGTCTCTGCCGACAACTACCTTCGTGTCGGCGGCCTTGCCGGATTGGTCTCTGAGAATACCGATACTGCGACGGCCTCCATATCAAACTGTGTGCATATTGGAAATGTATATGGCGAGACGGCAAACAACACTGCCAGCGTCGGCGGCATCGTCGGATATAACGACGGAGTTGTATCCGACAGTTTTCATTCCGGCGACGTATTTACATCGGTGGAGAAGATACGTTCCGCAAAGTTGGGCGGTCTTGCCGGACAAAACAGCAAAGCCCTCAATATCGTAAATTGCTGCTGGCAAAAAGGCGATGGATTCGGAGAAAATTACGCTTCGGCAGGCGTGTCCGACGGAGGGGCCGTTATTACTGAATTAAGCTCAGACATAGTCAAGCTGTCAGTTGTTACAACGATATCCGCAAGCGCCGACATTACAGACTTAAGCACAACAGGCCGCGCGATTGTTTCATTATCGCCTGTACCCGGCTCGCCGCAGCACGTCGGCGATTACATCTTAAATCCTCAGGTCGTCGAGGATTCATACAACCATGACATAATAGAAGTGACGAACAACAACGACAGGACATTTTCTGTAACTCCGCTCGAGGCCGGCGAGACGCCGGTCACTTTTACCGCGGAGCTGCGCCCGACTGATTTTTCGTCAGAGCCGCCGTATTTCGCTCCCGTTTCGAAAGCCGATGCCAAGCAGATGTCTATGACGATAGAGATAAGTGTGTCGGAGGCCACGCCTCTGCCCGATATCCGCGTCGAGCCGCCGGCGGCGGATATGACCGTAGGAGAGAGGCTGGCGCTTGCGGTCGTTGCCGCGAACGGAGAGGCATTCGATGATTTCGTGACATGGGCAAGCGGCGACGAGGCCGTCGTTACTGTGGACACGGACGGCATGGCGGCTGCCGTTTCCAAGGGCTCCGCCGCCGTAACGGCTTCGACGGAGGACGGGCGTTCCGCAGTCTGCACCATTAAAGTGTCGGAGGTTCCCGAAGTTCCCGATGCGCCGGTGGTTTCTCCGGTTTCGCCGGACGTTGAGCCGGAGCCGGATACGCCCGGGACTGAAGGGCCGGATGTGCCGCCGTCGCCCGCGCCTGCGCCCTCTTCTGGCGGCGGCTGTTCCGCCGGTTTCGGCTTTCCCGCCGCCGCTGCGCTTGCGTTTTTCTTTTTTATGAAAAGGAAATAGCGAGCGGGCCGCGGTTAAAATCAAAGCCGCGGAGGTTTTTCGTTTACCTCCGCGGCTTTTTTATCCCCCACACACAAAGCTTTGCGGCGCAGCGCCGCTTTTTGTTTTTTACTGCTGTTGGCCTCCCGCCGGCTGTTTTACCGGGTCTATAGGGCGCGAGACTACCGGGGACGACAGGACTATCGCCGTGGTCGTCATGCCGCAGCTTCCCATTTTGCTGATGACTTCCTCGAGGTGGCCAACCGAGGAGACGATGACCTTGAGGATGACGCCGTCGCTTCCCGTGAGGTGGTGGCATTCGAGGACTTCGGGTATGGATTTCGCGAGTTCGTCGGCCTGCGCCAGGAACGACACGGGTATCGAAAGGCGGACGAAGGCCATTATCGGATAGCCGACCCGCGACTGGTCGACTATCGCGCGGTAGCCGAGGATTATCCCGGCCTCCTCCATGCGGCGCACGCGCTCGGCTACGGCCGGCGACGATAGGCCGACTTTGCGTCCGAGTTCGTTGAAGGATATTCTTCCGTCCTCCTGGAGGATTCTGAGTATCTGTCTGCCAATGTCGTCAAGAAGTTTATTGCTGAGCATCTGCTGAAACCCCGCCCTTCTCATAAAAAAATAACTTTTTGAATCATCCCGCTGTTAATATTAAAGCATTTCCGCAGAAAAAGGAATAGCGGATAAAGAATTTTTATGAGAAAAAGATGTTTTTCCGCTTTTTCATGGCGTTTTGCGGCGCATGAACGGCACGCGGAGTTTCTATAAAAGAAAGGAGGGCGCGCGGCGCGTCCTCCTTTGCGTGAATTTTGCCTGTTTTCCGTTTATCTTTTGCCGAGGCCCGCGGCTACGGCCCACGCCGCGGATATCGAGTGCAGGCACGGGATGCCGGCCGAGCAGGCGTGGCGGCGTATCAGCGTGCCGTCTGCGATGTGGCGCTCGTTTCCGCCGGGGATGTTGAGCACGAGGTCCCAGCCGCCGGAGCGCAGCCGTTTGACGAGGTCTTCGCGTTCGACGCAGCCGGCCTCTATGCCCCACTTTTTGAGGTAGGCCGCCGTTCCCGCGGTCGCCTCCACCGTCCAGCCGAGCTGCTTGAAGAGCGCCGCGACCGGCATGGCTTCGGACTTTTCGCTGTCGGCTATGCTCATGAGGATGCGTCCGGCCTGCGGCGGCGTCCAGCCTGTGCCGCGCAGCCCTTCCATGATCGCGTCGGAGAGGTTGTTCGCCATTCCGAGGCTTTCGCCGGTGGACATCATTCTCGGCCCGAGCTTCGGGTCGAGGCCGGGGAGCTTGTCGTTGGAGAAGACGGGAACCTTGACGCCCCAGAGGCCGCTTTCGGGATGGAGGCCTACGCCGTAGGGCATGTCGCGCAGTTTTTCGCCGAGCGCGAGGCCGACGGCTATGTCTATGAGCGGCAGGCCGGAGATTTTGCTCGCTATCGGGACGGTGCGGCTGGCGCGCGGGTTGGCCTCGATTATCCAGAAGGCCCCGCCGCGCAGGACGAACTGTATGTTGAGCAGGCCGTGGACGTTGAGCTCGCGCGATATCGTAGAGACGAAGTTCAGCACTTCGTCCTGCTGTTCCTTCGTGAGCGAGAAGCTCGGGAATACCGCTATCGAGTCGCCGGAGTGGATTCCGGCGGGGTCTATGTGTTCGAATATGCCGGGGATGAGCACGTCGCCGCCGTCGCAGAGCGCGTCGCATTCAAACTCGCGGCCCGCGAGGAACTGGTCGACCATGACTTTCTGGCCGGGCACCGCGTCGAAGGCCTCTTTGAGCACCGCGACGAGCGCCTTTTCGTCGTAGACTGCGCGCATCGCGACGCCTCCGATGACGAAGCTCGGGCGCACCATGAGCGGGTAGCCGAGTCTGTCCGCGGCTTCGAGCGCCTCTTCGACCGATGCGACGTCGACGCCCTTCGGCTCGGGCACGCCTATGCGCGCGAGCAGGCGCGAGAACTGTCCGCGGTCCTCCGCCGCCTCTATGACCTCCGCGCCTGGGCCGAAGAGCTTTACGCCGCGCGCGGCGAGGTCGAGGCCTAGGCGCAGCGAGGTCTGCCCGCCGAAGCAGGCGAATACGCCCGCCGCCTTTTCGCGTTCGAGTATCGGCATCGCGTCGTCCACCGTCAGCGGCTCGAGGTAGAGCGCATCGGATATGTCGTGGTCGGTGCTGACCGTCTCGGGGTTGACGTTCATCATTATCGCGCGGACGCCGCGGCGGCGCAGCGCCTCTACGGCCTTGACGCAGCAGTAGTCGAATTCGACGCCCTGCGCGATGCGTATCGGGCCGGAGCCGAGGACCACGACGCCGCCCTCGTGCGAGCCGTGCGGGTCGTCGCCAGCGCCGGGCGCGCCGTAGTAGTAGCCGGAGCCGGAGGGGAACTCGCCCGCGCAGCCGTCGACCTCGCGGTAGCCCGCGGCGCAGCCCTCTTCCTTTACTATATTGCGGGCCTCTTCCTCCGTCAGCCCGGCGGCCTCAGCTATCTGCGAGGCGGTGAAGCCCTTCATCGCGGCGCTCGCTATGTTGCCGTTGACGGCGCCGTCCTCTTCGAGATATTTTTCCGCGAGCTGTATCGCGTTGAGCTGTTCTATGAAGTAGCGGCGGATGTGCGTCCTGCGCGCTATCTCGTCGACCGTCGTAGAGCTGCGGCGCAGAAGCTCCGTTATCGCGTCGAGGCGCAGGTGCGTCGGGCGGTTGACCTGCTCCCAGAGCTTGCGCGTCTCCCAGGAGCGCAGCTTTCTGTCGGGCAGGGTTTTGCCGCGAGCGACGGAGTGCCATGCCTTGGTGAGCGCCTGAGCGAAGTTCGTGCCTATGGCGAGCACTTCGCCAGTCGCCTTCATGCGCGGGCCGAGCGTGAAGTCCGCCTGCGGGAAGCTGTCGAAGGGCCACGAGGGAACCTTGACCGCCACGTAGTCGAGCGCGGGCTCGGAGAGAGCGCTGCCCGCGCCGGTGACGGGGTTCGCCATCTCGGTAAGCTCGAGGCCGAGCGCTATCTTCGCCGCCATGCGCGCGATCGGATAGCCGGTCGCCTTGCTCGCGAGGGCGCTGGAGCGGCTCGCGCGCGGGTTTACTTCTATTACATAATACTCGCTGCCGTCGGGCGCGAGCGCGAACTGCACGTTGCAGGCCCCGCGGATGTCGAGCGCGTCTACTATCTTGAGCGCCGCGGTGCGCAGCATCTGCCATTCTTTGTCAGTGAGGGTCAGCGGCGGCGAGACGACTACAGAGTCGCCCGTGTGGACGCCCATCGGGTCGATGTTCTCCATTCCGCAGACGGCGAGCGCGTTTCCGGCGCAGTCGCGGACGACCTCTATCTCCATCTCGTGCCAGCCTTCGAGGTAGCGCTCTATCAGCGCGTGGCCGACAGGCGAGGCGGCGAGGGCGTCCTCCGTCTGGACGACGAAGTTCTCTACGTCGCGCACGACGGAGTTTCCCGAGCCGCCGAGCGTGAAGTCAGGGCGCAGAATCAGCGGCAGCGGCGTATGCAGCGCGAACTCCTGTGCCTCGGCGACGGACGAAATTCCGCGGCTTGCGATGATGGGCTGCCCCGCCTCGAGCATCGTGCGGCGGAAGGGCTCGCGCGCCTCGGCGCGCTCCACGGCATCCGGCTGCGTGCCGAGTACGCGGCACTTGTGGCGCTTCCATATCCCGAGCTTTTCGCACTCCATGCAAAGGTTCAGCCCCGTCTGTCCGCCGAGCGTCGCGACGACGCCGTCGGGGTTGTGCTCCTTGAGTATTTCCTCGACCACGTCCGGCAGCAGCGGGCGGATATATACGACGTCCGCGACCGAGCTGTCCGTCTGTATCGTCGCGGGGTTGCTGTTCAGCAGGATGACGCTGCATCCTTCTTCTTTAAGCGCGCGGCAGGCCTGCGTGCCCGCGTAGTCGAACTCCGCGGCCTGGCCTATCTTTATCGGGCCGGAGCCCAGCACAAGAACTTTTCTTATAGTTGCGTCTCTCATCCTAATTTCTCCCCTGGCGCGCGGCCTTCATACGGTCGATGAAATTGTCGAAAATATAGGAGGCATCCTCCGGCCCCGGCGAAGCCTCGGGATGGAACTGCACCGACAGCGCGTCGTACCGCCTGTGGCGAAGCCCCTCGACCGTGCCGTCGCCGAGGTGCTTGTATGCGACCTCGAGCTCCGTGCCCCCGAGGCTCGCCGCGTCTACCGCGTACTGGTGGTTCTGGCTCGTCAGCAGGCCGCGCCCCGTCGCGAGGTCGAGCACCGGCTGGTTCGCGCCGCGGTGCCCGAAGGAAAGCTTCTTCGTCTTTCCGCCGCAGGCCATAGCGAGAAGCTGATTTCCGAGGCAGACGCCGAGCAGCGGTAGTTTGCCGAGAAGCTTCGCCGCCTCCGCCGCCTCGCGCTCAAGCACAGACGGGTCGCCCGGGCCGTTGCTCAGCAGCACGCCGTCCGCGCCGCTGCCCAGCACCGTATCCGCGGGCGTGTCGTGCGGGAAGCGGATGACGCGGCAGCCGCGCCGCTCCATACTGCGGATGATGTTCTCCTTCACGCCGTAGTCCATCACAGCGACGGTCAGGTCGCCCCCTCCGCTTATCACCGGCATATCGCACGAAACCTCGTGAACCAGCGTCGGCGGCAGCTCCGCAAGCTCGGGCTTCACAGGTGTCGTGTCGAGGCGGCCCATCATCGAGCCGACCTCGCGGATTTTCAGAATCAACCCGCGCGTGTCTATGTCGTGGACTATCGGGCGGCCGTTCTCCGCCATCCAGTCGTGTAAACTTTCGAAGCGCCCGCATTCCGTTTCGTCGAGGCGCGTCATCAGAGCGCCGCGCGCCCAGACGCGGCGGCTCTCGAGATTATCCTTGTCTATACCGTAAATTCCGATAGGCGGGAAAGCGAAAACAATGATCTGCCCGTTATACGACGGGTCCGTCAAAGTCTGCGGATAGCCGCACGAGGCCGTAGTGAAGACCACTTCGCCCTCCACCGGGCCATCGAGCCTGCCGCGTCCGCGCCATACGGAACCGTCGCTCAAAGTCAGATAAACGAAATCCTCCATACACTCCGTGCTCCTTCGCGCCAAGGTGAAAAAATAAACCGGAACTATGTTTTTGTTAAATTTCATATTTCACCCAGCGTTCAATTTCCAGAGTATTATACCCGCAAAGAGAAAAACGTCAAGCCCCGAAAAGATAAATTCCTTCGCCATAATGCAGATTCAACCGATTGCACAAAATTGCGTGAAACAGAAACGTGCAGCCGTGTGCCATAGGATACGCGAGACGCGCGGCGCGGTAAAACAGCGACAAAACGACGGAGACGCGCGCGAAAAATCGTCAGCAGAAAAGCGTAAAGAAGAAACCGCAGCCCCAACCCGCCGCTGACGCGCGGAACGCGGCGGGGTGACGGTAGTTTCATCTGCACATCGGTCTATGCTTGATTAAATTTATACGCGAGACGGCACAGTTCGCAGCCCCGCGCTCGACGGCGGATTTCAAAACACCGACGGCAGCAGCAATGCGCAAAGACATCACGTAAATATTCGCTAGCGCAAGATGCGCATTGCGTTGAAACGCGGAATGACGACACCTGATGTTATTTATAATTTGAAATTTAACGAACACAGCTATACGCAAGAGACGGCGCAGATACCATTGCAATGCGCTCCGACGAAACGGAGCCGGCATACCGACGGCGTTTTCAACGGCGGCCGCCGGCCCGGCGATACCGGATTCCCACGCGTGCGGACGAAGGCCGCAGACGCTTGCGCCGCACGCCGGATTAACGTCTATAATATCGCAGAACGGCACAACGACGGAGGACGCGCGATGGAATACAGCTTCGGCCCGCTGATAGACGAAAACTCAAAAATACTGATACTCGGCTCGCTGCCCGGCGTCCGCTCGCTCGCCGAAGCGCGCTACTACGCGCACCCGCAAAATAAATTCTGGAAAATAATCTACGGCGCGTGGGGCGAAACACCCGACGAAGACTTCGACGCGCGCTATCGCTTCATCCTCGCCCACGGCCTCGCGCTCTGGGACGTCGTCAAATGCGCAGAGCGCGAAGGCAGCGCCGACGGCAGCATCCGCAACGAAACCCCGAACGACATCCCCGCGCTCCTCGCCGCCCACCCCAACGTCCGCCGCATAATCTTCAACGGCGGCTTCGCCTTCGCAAAATACAAAAAATACTTCGGCGCCCCCACAATAGACTACAGAAAAGTCCTCTCCACCAGCCCCGCCTGCGCGGGAAGGGACAGGGAACGTGAGGAGATGTGGATGGAAGCGCTGGGGAGGTAACAAATATCCCATAGGCATGAAAGCAGGCTCCTTAACTACTTTATAAACTTTCGCCTTTGCATCCACAAATCAATTATAAATTAGAAATTAATTTGTTATTATTATCAAACTTCATATTCGCACTATCAAGCAGAGTAATTTTCAAATTACCACTCAACTTATGGATGTAATTAGAAGATACTTCAATTTCTCCAAGATGCAATGTATCAAGTATATGAACAACCTTTACATCAGATATAGAGTTACAAGGAACACTGCGAATGGCCATCCTAATTGCATCCTCGTCATTAGCCAAGATAATTGGAAGCTTGACAGCACTGAGCGCCCCAGATGTAAAGGCATTAACATAAGTTGACTGTGCATCTATAGACTTAATAACAGTTTGTGTAGTAATGTCTACGCCACCTATTCCAGTTGCATTGCCATGAGAAGCATCTGTCAGATTCAATGCAACAATAGTCCTAATAGGAACCTGAGGAGTTATTGGGAGCGGCGTGATGCTTCGCCCTGTAATGTTAGGATCTAGACCTGCTCCAGAAATGTCTTTTCCGAATCTATCCACAATCAACACGTCTATCTCATCGAGAAAAAAACGCGACATTTTATTCTTTGCTAATAGCAACAGTTCTTTTTCTCTAGAAACCAGCTGTGACGGAGGAATTGCCTCAACCATAAATAGACGATCATAAGCATTCTCAATCAACGCTAACCCAAACAATGTATTCACCTTGTTAAAAATAACATTGCCGACATTAGGCAATAATTCAGCGAGCTTATGATATCCTTGCTTATGGAAGTTTATAGCACCTAAATGTTTCCCCAATCCGACAACAGCCATCTTGCACAATCCGCTCTCTACTTCACCTTTAATTGAAGTGTGAGCCTTCACCCTAGACAGAACAATTATATAATCTGCTTCTACAGCTGTCTTAGCACAAAATATAGGCAAACCATTGGGATACACTCCAACTTGGACAACACTCATATCCGATATTACTGGCATGCCCGTTGTACCTTCATCGATTCCCAGTCCAGCTAACATAAAACGCTGCCCATCAGCAGTCGCCCCACCATGACTTCCCATGGCGGGTATAATGAATGGGAACGCACCTTTTCCACGCAGAAAACAATTTAATGTTTTTAATACGTCAATCAAGCCATCAATTTTACGGCTACCTACTGTTATACCAATTTTTTTACCATGTAACGGAGGTAAATCCAACAAATTCAATGTCCTTATAACAGCCGCTGAAATATCTTTAATGTACTTATCATCAAAATGCTGTCTTATTCTAGACATAACGGGAAGAGAGAAATCACATGAAACTGGCATCACAAAATCAGCGCCACTAATACGCAAAGCTATCCCTCCTTAGTAACATTACATTAACTATTAAAAAGTGCTTACACAGACATTGAGTCTGCATAAGCACCAACTAAAATTAGACGACGATAGGCTTATTCGCTATAATGGCGCTCTTGCGTTTCCCAAGACGGCCTTTTCTGCCAGCATAATACCCGTCCTAAGACAATAAAGAATACTAAAAGTGCAAAGCTGAATACGAAAAGCTTTGTAAATCCCCATGAGAATGAAATGATCGGGCCAATTGTAAAATATGGAATCATCCACAAATATCCAACCGTACTGGCGGACACAATGGCTTCACCGGCCGTGGACTCATTGTTAGGATCAACAATGCGTATAAGCATAAGCCCAGTTGCAACGACACCGCATCCTTGCCCAAACGCTCCCATATAGCGTTCAAAAGCATCTCTAGCAAATAGTTTACGCCCAAAATAGGGATAAAAAACGATATTCCCAATCAAAACTGCTAATATCGTAACAGATAGCGGAACAGCATAAGTAAATACAGTTCCTAAGTCTAACGTACATATTGCAGAACACACGAGATAATCCATGGTAAAACCTGCAATACGGCTCATGCTCGGGCGGTCAATATATTTATCTTGCCCTGTTCTGCGCAGAATAGAGCCAACTATCATGCTAAGGATTAAGCAGCACGCAAACCACGGGATATTGCTAAGAATGGGGTTAATCTTAATAAGCAAACTCCGTACAATATTTCCAAGTACACAAATTAATCCGCACCAACACAGAGCAAATCCAAATGGATCTATAACATCATTATAAGTAACTCCACTACCTATTGGTTTACGATTTTGTGGTTCAACATAACCGACTTTTATATAATCCGGAATCGCTGAAGGCTCTTCTACATAAATTGTTCTACCTTTACGTGCACCAATATTAATCATAATTATGCCAAATACTACACCGCAAACTAATCCAGCAGTCGCCATAGTATTACAAACATCAAGCCCTGCCTGCCATCCAAGTTTTTGAAAGAGTGTACCAGCGGCTAGAGCAGTACCGTGGCCTCCGTAAAATCCATAAACAGGTGTGAGTCCAAATCCCAGCGGAATATCATAGAATCGCATAAAAATCGCAGCACAAACTAAGCCAATACAAACTTGAAGTTGGTGACCTATACCAGAGTGAATAGATGCAGACAATGCTGTTTCTCCAAAATTACGCGGTTTTACTCCCAAAAATGAAACAGAGAATACTACCGCAGTGAGTACACCTGGCCATGATTTTATGGTAGGCGACAAAGGGATGCAATAATCTGTAAACTTTCCTAATACCTGAGGTCCTAACAAAAGTCCTATAAATCCAGCGACTAGAGCTGCAGGAAGATATAGGTTCTGTAATAATTTTACTCGCTTTCTGACAAAGAAACCGATTAACAGCAAAATACTTAACGTTCCAAAATCGTAGATTACAGTCTGTATTGCACTCATATATTGCCCCTCCTTTTTATTTTACCAGGCTATGCCTTTTAGAGCGCCGAACGTTGTTCTGTATACAGTTCACACAAAGATATATATTGACAGATACGCCGACATATAAATCTAAAAGGCACTTAGCCTATTGGTATTTACCTAATTTAAACTAAAGAGCGAATAATTAAATTACTGAAGCTCTAAATCTGAAATGCCATAATCACGCCTAGCGCTCTCCAATGTTACAAGCCCCTCTTCCACATCAAACTTAATTTTTTCTATAGAGCGCTCTTTAGGATCTCCGTATCCTCCAGCCCCAGGCGTCCTTACGCTTACAAGGCTACCGGGCGGCAGCAGCATACCTGACTTTTTAGGATCAAGCAGTTCTTCTCGTTCAGTATCGGGATCGAGAATAACAGCCCCCATCGTGCCGTTTTTGCCGCCGAAAAGTCCCCACGGAGCAATTCTTTGGCGATCTGCTTTAATTGAGAAAGTACATTCATGATTGAGAATTCTAATATCTCTTCTTACGCCCAGCCCGCCTCGATACTTTCCTGCGCCGCCAGAATCCGGGAGCATTTCAAATTTTTCCACCATCAGCGGGTACTCGCTTTCAAGGCTTTCTATAGGCAAATTGCCCGTATTCGTCATATGCACCTGAACCACATCGAGGCCGTCCTTATTGAAGCGAGCCCCAGAACCACCAGCAATAGTCTCTACGTATATATAATATTTATGCGTTCTAGGATCCTCGCCACCGAAATAAATTCCCGTTATGGCATCATGGCTTCCAGCTGTCACATTATGAGGCAAAAGCTGCGCCAAAGCCCCCATGATACAGCTGACGACACGTTGAGCAGTGTCTGTCCTGCCGGCGACAGCGGCAGGCGCTTTACAGCAAACAAGAGTCCCAGGAACGACTTTATATCGAATCGCCCTGTAATATCCCCCATTCGGCGGCAAGTCCGGATCTATCGCGCTCCTAACGCTATAGTAAATGCAAGCTCGCAGAGCCGTTTCCGTCAGATTAAGAGCGCCGGCGACTGCAGGCGGGTTGTCGGAGAAATCAAGTTCTATCTCATCATCTAAAATATTAATTTTCACGTTGATAGGTACTGGGCCGCTTCCGCATCCATCCGAGTCCAGATAATCTGTGAAAGAACAAGATGCATTTGGAATTTTGCTCAAAGCATGGCGTATTCTTTTTTCTGAATAATCTAGGAGTCCTTCCATTGCAGCAAGCGTCACTTCACAGCCATACCTATCAAAAGACTCTTTTATGCGCTCTACTCCTTTGCGGCAACAAGCAAATTGCGCATTTAAATCCCCCTTCCTGACATCGTTCACACGGCAATTAAGGAGAATTAACCTTAAAATATCGTCATCTACGACTCCGCGATTAAAAATTTTTACAGGGGGGATACGAATACCCTCTTCATAAATAGTCTTCGAATCAGCAGCATTTGAGCCTGGCACCCGTCCTCCTACGTCGCTATGGTGCGCAATATTCATAGCATAAGCGACGATTTTATTATCGTAAAAAACGGGAGCAGCGATACAAATATCTGGAAGGTGCGTTCCGCCGCCATTATACGGGTCATTAATAATGAACATATCACCTTCATATATTTCGTCATCGCTATAAAATCTATGTATTTCATTGACAGTTTCTAATAACGACCCTAAATGCATTGGAATGTGCTCGGCCTGTGCTATGGTACGTCCTTTTGCATCAAATAGACCGCAGCTACAGTCTTTTCTTTCCTTTATGTTTGTCGAATATGCAGATTTTACTAAGACAGCCCCCATTTCTTCTGCTATCGACATAAAGTTATTACCGATCACTTCCAGCATTACCCCGTCTATTTTAGAACTCATCTGATTTGCCTCCAATCTTTCTCACTTTATGAAACAGAAACGATAATATTACCGTATTTGTCTACCTCAAAATACGTGTCAGGAGGTATAACAGCAGTTGAATCCATCTGTTCAATAATGCAAGGCCCATTTATTCTGGATGTAATGCCAAGCTTGGATCTGTCATATACCGGGCAGTTGAGCCAACCCGTTTCTGCAAAATATACATCTCTATGCATAACAAGACACTCAGAAGGATCGACTGTAGAATGCTCAAGTTCGGACAGCTTAGGCTTTGCAACCACGCCTATAGCTTCGCAACGGAAATTAACGATCTGTATAGGTGCCGTCGGATTATAATAACCGTAATTTTTTTCATGTTCCGCGAAGAACTTTTGTCTTAATCCTTCAAAACCTTCATTAGTCAACTGTTCTTGCGGTAAATCTACCTGAAGTTCATAATTTTGGCCGATATACCTCATTTCAATTATGTTATGGAAAAAACGATTTTCATGAGGAACATGCTCTGAGTCAAGCCAAAGATTGCCTTCTGCCATCAGGAGTTCAAAAATATCATTAACCGCCTGTGCGGAAGAATCAGCATACGGCGTGATAAACGTTTTCACGTAGCTCTTGCGTATATCTGCCGTTAACAAGCCTAACGCACACAAGGTTCCCGGGCTTGGCGGAATCAAGACTTTGTGTATTCCCATTTCTTTAGCAAGGGCAACGGCATGCAAAGGGCCAGCCCCTCCGTATGCGACAAGAGTAAAATCAGATGGGTTATAACCACGCTCCACAGTTATGACTCTGATTGCGCGCGCCATATTGGCATTAACAACACTAACAATTCCGTTAGCAGCTTCCTCGCAGGAAATACCCATCGGCTCAGCAATGTTCTTTTCGATTGCCGCCACCGACTTATCTTTATGTAATTTCATGCGTCCGCCAAGTATATATCCGCTGTTAAGCCTTCCAAGAACTAAGTTCGCATCAGTAACGACAGGATTAAGCCCTCCAAGATCATAACAAGCAGGGCCTGGCATTGCGCCTGCACTTTCAGGGCCAACTTTCAGCAGCCCACCGACATCAATATGAGCAATAGAACCACCACCAGCTCCAACTGCATGCACATCTATCATGGGGATGCCAGAGGGTAAGCCGCATACCTTCCTCTTTGTCGTATATTCAGGCACTCCATTAAGGACTAGAGAAACATCCGTACTTGTGCCTCCCATATCATATGTTATTAAATCTCGATACCCTGCGGCATTACAAACATAGATTGCGCCCACAACGCCTGCACTCGGGCCAGACAGGGCGGTCTGAACAGGCGTTTGCACCGTCGAGCTAATAGACATTACGCCGCCGTTAGATTGAGTAATGTATGGTTCAACTGCGATCCCCTCGCATTTTATGCGCTCGCGCAGATTGTCTATATACTGCTTCATCTTAGGACCAAGATAAGAGTTAATAACAGTTGTGCTTAAGCGTTCAAATTCTCTGAACTCCGGCAGGATTGTAGAAGAAACTGAATAATAGACATCAGGCCATATTTCTTTTATGCATTCTTCTACTTCTTTTTCATGACAATTGTTTAGATATGAGAATAGAAAGCATACGGCAATAGATTCAACGCCTTGACGCTTGAGGTCCTTCAAAACTTCTTTTACCTCATCTTTATTAAGCGATATATGCACACTGCCGTCGGAACATATCCGTTCGCTGACTTCTTTCCGTAAAGAACGACGAATCAACGCCTCTGGTTTATCTGCTTGCGTATTATATAAACTTGGGCGTACCTGACGTGCTATTTCTAGAATATCTTTAAATCCTTTTGTGGTTATGAGAGCTGTTTTAGCCCCTTTTCTTTCTATAATCATATTAGTAGCCACAGTCGTCCCATGACCAAAATATGCAATCTCTTCGGGGGCAACGTGACATTCCTGCATTATTGATCTCGCTCCATCTGCAATAGCTACAGATTGATCATGTGGCGTAGACGAAAGTTTATAGTTGTAATATTTCCCTGTGTCTACATCAAGCAACGTCACATCAGTAAATGTTCCGCCAACGTCAATACCTATTCTGTACATATAAATCCCCCTTGTTCTTATATAATGGTATAAACCATTTTTCTATCATTTTATATACGGTTCGTCCCAAAGCAAAAGCTTCTGACCGACGCCCTGCTTCAGCGCGCGCTGGTAGAGCTCGTAGCCGCAGGCGACATCGAAGACCGCCATTCCGCAGGCGACGAAGATAATCGTCTCGTCGTCGCTCGTGCGTCCGGGCTTGTTGCCGAGGATTACATTGCCTATGTCCGTCGAGTCTTCAAGCTTCGGCAGTTTGCCTGCGTCAATGAGCGTATATATCGGGCCGCCTATGACGCCTGCATAGTAGCCGGCCACGTCGCCGGAGGCGTAGGCTTCTTCGACATAGGCTTCGTGAAGCTTAATGTTGTCATAGACGATTTTGCTCTTCGTCCAGAGGTCGTCGTCGCCCTTCGCGGGGCCGGTGAGCATGACGAGCGCGCCTTTTTTAATCCACGAGCTTTCGATGTGGAGCGGCTTGAGACGCGAGGCTGCGACAGAGACGAGGTCAGCGTCTTTGAGCGCTTCGTGGAGCTCGGTCGTAGCGACGCCTTCGAGTCCGTACTCCGCTTTAGCCCAGTCGGCGAAGGCCTGCGCCTTATCGAGGAAGAGGTCGTAGGTTATGACTTTTTTGACGTTCGGAGCCTGAGTGATTATGTGGCGGAAGCAGGACTTGTTGATGGGACCGCATCCGACGACGGCGCAGACCTCGGAATCCCTGCGTCCGAGGTGACGCGTAGCGACGGCGGGGATAGCTCCGGTGCGTACCGCGCTCAGGATGTTGGCAGACATATGGCAGAGAGGCGCTCCGGTGTCTTTATCGTTGATGAGGACTGTCAGTATAGAGCGCGGAAGCCCTTTAGATGTATTGGCCGCGTTCGAACCGTACCACTTGTTTCCGCAGACGTCAAAGCGTCCGCCGAGGTATGCCGGCATAGCGAAGAATCTGCGGTCGGGGCCGGCTACCGGCATGTTGGGGAACGGAGATTCCTTCGGGAATATTATTCCCATGCCGTGGCTGTTGTGGTTCGGGCCGCCCATGAGATAGTCGCCCTTGGCGAGAAGCCCGAAGACTTCCTCGCATACGTCGACCCATGCCGGAGCATCGGTTATGCCAAGCTTGATGGTATCCGGCTCAGAAAGGTAGATAAATTCGATTTTATGGTTCATTGTACATCTCTCCTAAAGGGTCTATTAGAATTCGATGAATACTACTCAACTCAGTAATTTCCCATCGTTAACATAACGCAACGAAAAGCATAAACTACCATTCATAATAGTTAAAGAATGTACTCACAATACTGACTGCGTGTTTAGTATATGTTTATCGTAATATATTTTCTATTAGATTATTAGCCCGTTTTATAAGAATATTAACCTCGTATCTATGGTATCATGGGTGTGATTAGTAATATTATTGCATGAACGATGTTGTGGTAAGGTGATTAGAGCATGATGAAATATCGTCCTATACTAGTTGACAGTACATTACAGGAATTAACTGAGCACGGAAATTTTGCTTTTCCTATGTCAATGGATGAGCAGCATGTGTCAGATAAATATTGCGCTTTTATAGCACATTGGCATTATGAAATACAAATTTCAATTGTCATGAAGGGTTCCGTTATTTTTAAAACTCCAGAACAAGAATTTCTTCTACAACGAGGTGAAGCGATTTTTTTTAATAGTGGTTGTATTCATGAAGCCAAACCGACTGACATAAAAGATAGCATATATACTTGTGTCAATTTTCATCCTAAAATAATTTATGGCTATTCAGAAAGTTTATTAAAACAAGACTATGTCGATCCTATACTTTTTTCAAGTCAACTTCAGGCAATTGCGTTCCAGAATGATCCTTGGCATTTAGAAATTTGTTCTATCATGAGAGAGCTTATAAAAACAAATCAAGAAGAAAAGTTTGGATATGAAATAGAAATGTGCTCTCTTATACTAAAAATTTGGAATCTTATAGTTCAAAACAACGAGCAATTAATATCATCATCGTCACACATCAGTTTCAGCGACAAACAAAGAATCAAAGCGCTTACGACATTCATACACAAAAATTACATGGAAAGCATATCTCTTACCGAAATAGCTGGATCTGACCACATAAGCAAGGGCGAATGCTGCCGTGTCTTTCAGCGCGTGCTTGGGACGACGCCGTTCGCGTACCTTATCAACTACCGCATACATCAGGGCATGAAGATGCTTGCGACAACAGACCATAACATTTCCGAAATAGCGCAGAGCGTCGGATTCGGCTCTGGAAGTTATTTCACAGAATGCTTCAAAAAAAAGATGCACTGCTCCCCCATGCAATACAGGAAACAAATGCGGGCGTCTGGAGACGTACAGCGGCAAAAACCACAAATCACAGAAGACTATTCGTGATATTGCCTGTAAGTATCGACATATTGATACTCCAGTTGACTTTGTTAAATAAAGCTTTTTATACTGGATTTGCACTCAGGAAATAATAAAGCAGTACAAAGCCAACGGGAGGTTTTTATATATGCAGTGGAAGATAAGAAACCGCGAGCAGCTGTTATCCCACGGAGATATGGATTCGAGACGCATAGTTCTCGATATAGCCGACCAAACGCTACATAAACTTGACGCAAAAGAGCGCATAAAAAGCATAATGCGCCTTGACGGGGACATCCTTCATATCGGGACAAAGAGCTGGGATCTTTCGAAAAAAAAGAACGTCTATCTGATAGGCGCTGGGAAAGCATGCAACCACATGGCTATGGCGGTCGACGAAATACTCGGCGACAGGCTGACACGCGGTATAGCAATCGTGAAAATATCCGAGCCTACGGACGTTTTTCATAAAACTGAAGTCTACGTCGGCGGCCATCCGCTTCCGAACGAAGAGGGCTACCGCGCCTGCAAAATAATCCTCGACCTTGTAGACCATGCCGGGCCGGACGACCTTTTCATCTGCGTCATCAGCGGCGGCAGCTCGGCGCTTATGAGCTGCCCGATAGACGGCATATCTCTCGAAGACGAGATAAAGGTCACCGATGTGATGACTAAGTCCGGTGCTAACATATACGAGATAAACGCAATACGCCGCCATATTTCGCAGATGAACGGCGGAATGCTGGCCAAACGCATAGAGGCGCGCGGCGCGGAGCTCATCGGCTTCGGCATAAGCGACGCCGTAGGCAATCCGGCCACCGGCGATATAGGGATTCCGTATGCAAAATACAAGAGCACGCCTATGGGACCGGACGCCACGACGCTCGACGACGCTCGCCGCGTAATCCGCGACTACGACGTCGCGGACAGGCTGCCCCAAAACGTCGTCGACTATCTCATGAACGCGGGACCCGAGTGCGAGACGCCGAAGGCTTTCCCGAACAACACCTATTACCTGCTGAATACTCTGCCTGACTCCTGCATCTACGCAAAACAGATTGCCGAAGAGATGGGAATCCCCGCGGTTATCCTGACATCGTTCCTCGAAGGCGAAAGCCGCGACGTCGGCACTATGTTAGCCTCGATAGCGCGCGAGATACAGGCTTACGGCAATCCAGTGCAGGCGCCGTGCGTTCTGCTCGCCTCGGGCGAAGCGACCACGCAGATCCTCGACAACAGCACAATAACGGGCCACGGCGGCCCGTCGCAGGAAGAGACGCTGAGCTTCGCGCTTTCCGCCGCGAAGGCGAAGGGCGTCTGCCTGCTTTCGATGGATTCCGAGGGCACGGACGGCACGACGAGTGTCGCAGGCGGCATCACGGACTCGACAAGCTACAAGACGGCTCTTGAAAAAGGCGTAGACGTACATGCGGCGCTGCGCGGACACGCGAGCTTCGAGGCGCTGGACGCGATGGGCGACGCGATTTTTACCGGAAACACGGGAACCAATCTCTGCGACTTCAACGTTATGTACGTTCCGAAAATAGATTAGGAGGACGCTAAAATGTCAAAAATCAAAGAAGTCAAGGCAAGACAGCTCATCGACTGCAAATGCCGCCCGATGGTCGAGGTAGACGTGATAACTGAAAAAGGCTCGCTCGGACGCGGAAGCGCGCCGACCGGCAGCTCCGTCGGAATGTATGAGTCCTTCGTCCTCCGCGACAACGACCCAAAGGAATACAACGGAATGAGCGTCCACAAGGCCGTAGAAAACGTCAACAAGATAATCGCACCCGCCCTCGTAGGCAAAGAGGTAAGCGATCAGGACGAAATCGACAAAATAATGATCGAGCTCGACGGAACGCCGGACAAGCACAGCCTCGGCGGCAACGCTATATACAGCGCCTCGATAGCGGCCTTCCGCGCCGCGGCCGAGGACGCCGGAAAAACTCTGTACGACTATATCGCGGGCGAGCCTGTTAAGGACGTTCCCATCCCGTCGTTCAACGTCATCAACGGCGGCAAATATCCGGGGCTGACGCAGGCCTTCAACGAGTTCATCGTCATGCCCTATAAGGCGGACTCAATATACGAAGCGGTCGAGATAGCTGTCAAGGTATTCCAGAAGCTTGGACCGGTCATCAAAAATTACACAAAGAAAGAACCCGGCGTCGGCGGCTCCTACGGCTGGATAGCTCCGTCAGAGGACCCGGACGTGCTGCTCTCGCTCATGAGCGAGGCTATAGACGCCTGCGGCTACACAGGCAAATGCGCCTTCGCGCTCGACTGCGCTTCAAGCGAAATGTACGATGCGGCGACCAAGACGTACTATCTCAACGGGAAGCGTCTGTCGTCCGACGAGCTCATCGGCTATGTCAAGGGTCTGACCGAGAGATGGAACTTTGTTTTCATAGAAGATATGCTTGACGAAAACGACTGGGAAGGCTATGAGAAGGCGCATAAGGAAATTACGCGCACGCTCATAATTGCCGACGACTTTACGGCAACGAGCAAGGAGCGTATCGCGCGCGCCTGCTCGACCAACTCAATAGACGGCTTCATTCTGAAGCCTAACCAGGTAGGGACGATAAGCGAGGCGCTCGACGCCTACCGCTTTGCAAGAGAACGCGGTTTGCTGGCTATTCCGTCTGGCCGTTCCGGCGGCGTCATCGGCGACGTAGTAATGGACCTCGCGGTCGGTCTCGACGTGAGCTTCATCAAAAACGGATGCCCGCGTTCCGGAGAGAGGATAGATAAACTCAATTTCCTGATGCGCGTAGCCGACCTCAACCCCGGCTGCGTGATGTCGGACATAACTTCCCTCATGCGCTTCTAAAACCAAAGCGTACCTTCCACACAGGAAAAGCCGGGGCTTTCGCCCCGGCTTTCTCTGTGTGTGCTATCGGACATCGGCCTACAAAATCTCCATCCCCACCCTCTCGCAGTACTCCTCGATGAACTCCTTCCGCACGCCGCTTATTCCGCCGCGTTTGCGGATTGCGTTGCGGATTTGTTCGAATTGTTTTACTGCGAAGGCGGCGGCTTGTCGGGCGGATTGGTTCATCGCTTCGTTCAGGACGGCTTTGGCTTCTTCCGGTTGTCCGGCGCGGGTTGCGCGCGCGGCGGCGCGTTCGGCTTTTGCGGCCTGCGTTTCTATTTCTTCGTCTAGGTTGGCCGCGCCTATGCGGGCGAAGGGGGCGTATCGTTCGTAGTCGGCGGATACTGCGGTCGCGAGGCGCTCGAAGAGCCACCAGAGGGAATTTTCGTCGAATTTTTCGCCGCTTGCGCTCATGAGCGGCGGCAGCGCGCCGGTGCAGTAGGCGGGGATGTAGACGGAGGTGCATGGGAGCGAGTATGCGTAGCGCATGACTGGGCCGACGTTTTCCGTCCAGCGGCATATCATTGAGGCGGCGGTCTGGCTGCCGTCCCGGGTCATCGCGTGCATGCAGATTGACGGGAAGGTCCCGAACGACGCGCCGAAGCGCGGTTCTATGAGCGTGCCTTCGAAGTGGTCGCGCAGTATCGCCTTCATCGTGACGGCGTCGAGCGGCTCGTCCTCGGCTTCGAGCAGGGCGCGCAGCCGCCTCATTCTCGGCACGGCGCTTGTCTGCCGCGCAGCGGGCGCGGTGTAGGCTTTCGCGAAATTGAATCTTTCGTCCGCGGCGAGCCAGCCTTTGTCTCGCGCGTATTTTTCGAGCGCCTCGCTGCATTCGTCGGGCTTTACTATAGTGTAGCAGTTGCTTATCGCGTACGGCTCTTCTATGCGCTTTGCGGCCCACATGCGCCCCGCGGTCTCGAGCAGCCATATTTCTTCCCTGTCGGCTATGAAGAAGGAGTTTTCGTAACGTTTGTCGTATAGCCGGCTCGCGTTGGCGTTCTGCCCGTATTCTTCGAGCAGCGCCGTTATGACCTCCATCGCCTCGCGCGCGGTCGCGCCGCGTTCTAGGCCGAGGCGCAGCAGGTCCATGCCGAGCAGCTCGTTTTCATCGCCGGTCTCAGCGGCGCGGCTGCCCTGCGCCTCGTTGCCTATCATGACGCCTTTTTCGTTGACGCCCATTTCGTATCCCCACATCCAGTAGGGCTTGGAGCCGAGTACGCCGTATGTCTCCCCCGCCTGCGGGACCGATATGTACGTGCAGCGGACGGTTTCGCCGCGCGCGTGCTTCGCGCCCGCCGTCCACGTCAGAGCCTGCGCTTCGCCGAGCGGGCGGTCGCTGTTCTTTGCCATCACTATGCTGCCGGAGAGGGTGTTTTCCGCCGGAAGCACAAATGTATCGCATGAGAGCATTTTTATCTTTCTCCCTTCGCAAATTCAGGATTTACGCAATTCCGTGATTATTATAGCCGTGCCGATATATAACGAGAACTATATCGTGCCGGCATTTTTGTGGAATGCCGCGTGCGAAAGCGATTTTGGGAACCGGCGTCTGTGCGCGGCGCCTCATGAGCGGCGGATGCGAAAGTTTGGCGAGATACCGTCATAGCTTGTTTTCCGCTCGAATAGGCGTTTATAGTGTCTAACTTCCGAGTAAAACAGCATCATCTTTTCTCACTCCGCGCACCGACGAGGAACCAGCAGTTTCCAATTCCGACGCGCTGCGGTATTCAACGCCGCTGGATGCCGGTCAAGCCCGGCATGACAAAAATGAGCGTCTCCGGTATAAAGTTGAATAACTATACGCCATAAAGCGAAAGCGCCGGAGACGAGCTCCGGCGCTTGTTTTGTGTTTGAGTATTTTGCCGTTTTCAGGCTACTTTCCGAAAACTTCCCTCGCAGCCTTGCGCGATATTTCGATTCCAAGCTTAATGTCCTCGAGAGGAACGTTGAGCGCAGGGCGGAAGCGGACGGTGTTCGCGCCGCAGCCGAGGATGAGCATGTGGTTCGCCTGGCAGGCCTTGAGGAACTTGTTGCGCAGCTCTTCGGAGCAGATGTCGTATGCGCACATGAGCCCCTTGCCGCGGACGTTGCGGATGTATTTCGGGAACTCGGCCTCGAGCTCCTTGAGGCCGTTGTAGAGCGCGGGGCCGGCGACGTTCGACACGTAGTCGAGGATCTTTTCGTCGCGGTAGATCTCAAGGTATCTCTGCGAGCGCACCATGTCGACGACTGTGCCGCCCCAGGTGGAGTTCAGGCGGCTCGAGACCTTGAAGCAGTTGTTCTCGACTTCGTCGATGCGCGGGCCCGCGATGACGCCGCATATCTGAGCTTTTTTACCGAAAGAGAAGAGGTCCGGCTTGACAGGCGCGTGGTGCTCCCATGCCCACATTTTGCCGGTGATGCCCATGCCGCACTGCACTTCGTCGAAGATGAGGAGCATTTCGTTTTCGTCGCAGATCTGGCGAAGCTGCTTGAAGAATTCCGTACGGAAGTGGTTGTCCCCGCCCTCGCCCTGTATCGTCTCGATGATGACGGCGGCTATGCCGTCGGGGTCGTTCATGAGGACGTGCTTTATCTGCTTTATCGCCTGCGCTTCAAGCCACTCTACTTCGCCGAGGTGCTCCTCGAGCGGGAAGGTTATCTTCGGGTTGATGATGCGCGGCCAGTCGGTGAACTTAGCGTAGCGCTGGTGCTTGTTCGGGTCGTTGGTGTTCGTGACGGAGAGAGTGTAGCCGCTGCGTCCGTGGAAGGCCTCGTTGAAGTGCATTATCTTCGTGCCCTTGCGCCCGTCGTAGGCTTCGCCAGGGGTTATCTTGCCCTTTTGCAGGAGCTTCTGCGTCTTCCAGTCCATCGCGACCTTGAAGGTGTTTTCGACTGCGAGCGTACCGTAGTCGATGAGGAACAGATGCTCGTACCCTTCCGGCACCGCGACCTCGCCGAACGTCTTGACGAACTCGGCCATCTCCTGCGTATAGATGTCGGAGTTGGCGACCTTGTTTATCGCGGCGCGGAAAATCTTTTCCTTGAACTCTTCGTTGTCGAGTTTCGGATGGTTCATGCCGAACGGGGCGGAGGCGAAGAAGGTGTAGAAATCGAGCCAGTCGTTTCCGGTAACTGAGTCGATGACGTGGCTTCCCTTCGAGTTTTCCATGTCGATGACGATGTCGAAGCCGTCGCGGAGCAGCAGCTTCTCTATGGTCGAGAATACGTCTTTCGGCGCTACAAGGTGTTCAGATGCCATTAAAATAACCTCCCGATGTCATATTAAGGATATGTATTTTTTGCGGATAACGGTTCATTTCGAACTTCACTGCACTTTATAGTCTACATTCATAATTCGATAAAATCAAGCGTTTATTGTTAGAATTCAATTTTATAATTTATACATATATTTTAATCAATGCACATATTATTAAATATAATTCATATTTTGACCGGCGGGGGCCGAGCATGTTCAGCGCATAAAAAATCCGGCCCGCGCGGGGCCGGATAAACCGCTTTATAAATCTTTTGCAGCCGGGAGCTCGAAGAATTTCCGGACAAGCTCGGGCGGATATAATTTTCCCTTCCCCATACCAGGGCAGAAGGCCGCGTAGTAGTCCCATACGCGCTTGTCCGAGAGCATCGAGGGCCAGAAGGGGAACATGCGGCACTGGAGCGGGCGGACCTTGTAAATTTTGCAGCGTTTCGTCCCGCCGTCGAGGAAGTAGCAGTCGTAGTTCTCCTTCTCCCTGATGCCGAGCCGTCCGTCGACGCGGCGCAGGCATTCTTTCCTGAGCGTAATCTCGTCCATGCCGAGCTCCGCAGCTATCTTCGCGCGCTCCGCGGGCGTCACCCATATTTCCCCGGGCTCGCCACCGCAGCAGCGCCCGCAGCCCCGGCACTCGAAGCGGACGCCCTCGTCCTCCCACCAGAGACGCATTATTTGTTGACTATGCCTTTTCTCGTCGCGAGGTAGACGGCGCCGGTTTCTTTCAGCTTGTCGAGCGATTCGAGCGCGATGCCGGTGCCGAGCGCGACGCATTCGCCAGCCGACTCCGCGACCATCGCGTTTATCTCGGTCTCCTCCATGATGAGCTCGGCAATGCCGCGCAGGTACGCGCCGCCGCCGGTGAGGATTATGCCGCGGTCCATGACGTCGGCGGAGAGCTCGGGCGGCGTCTTTTCAAGCACGCGCTTGATGCCCGCGACTATCGCGTTGACCGGCTCTTCTATCGCGCGCGCGATGTCTACGCTCGAGACGGTCACCTGGCGAGGAAGCCCCTGCACGAGGTCGCGCCCGCGGATGTCCATCGTCTTTTCGGGCGAGGCCGTCTTCGGGTCGCATGCGCCGATCTGCTTTTTGATGTCCTCGGCCGTCTGCTCGCCTATCGCGAGGTTGTACTGCTTGCGCATGTAGCGCACTATCGACTCGTCGAATTTGTCTCCGCCGACGCGCAGCGACTCGTAGACGACGAGGCCGCCGAGCGAGACTATCGCTATGTCCGTCGTGCCGCCGCCTATATCGACGACCATGTTGCCTACAGGCTCGCCGACGGGCATGTTGGCCCCTATCGCTGCCGCCATCGGCTCTTCTATCAGGTAGGCTTCCTTCGCGCCGACTTCGAGCGCAGCTTCGAGCACGGCGCGCCGCTCCACGTCGGTCGCCCCGGCGGGGACGCCTATCATGAGGCGGTGGCGAACAAGGCGCTCAAGCCCCTTCGTAACCTTTTTCATGAACTCGCGGAGCATGACCTCCGTCATCGTGTAGTCCGCTATGACGCCGTCGCGCAGCGGGCGTATCGCCACGACGTTGCCCGGCGTCTTGCCTATCATGACCTTCGCGTCCTCGCCGACGGAGAGTATCTTTCCCGTCGACTGGTCCATCGCGACGACGGAGGGCTCGCGCAGGACGATGCCCTTGCCCTTTACGAATACCAGGACGGTCGCCGTCCCGAGGTCTATGCCGATGTCTTTATTCCACAAAATTCTTCAGCCTCCCGTTTTTATACAGAGGTCTTATCTGCATAATCTATTCCGTTCAAATAATAATTTTACCATATCGGAGCGCCGTAGGTGACTTTCCAGAACCAGAGGCCGCAGGCCGGGAACGTCCGTCCGCCGTCTGAGCGCGTGCGGTTCTCCGTGTCGAGCAGCTTTTTTATCTCCTCCGGCCTGATTTTGCCGAGCGCGGCGAGCTCTAGGTTGCCGAGTATGATGCGCACCATGTTATGGAGGAATCCGTCGCCGCGTATCTGGAATACGACGAGTCGGCCTCTTCTGACGAGCCGCGCGCGTTCTATATGGCGCACGGTCGTGTGCTCGTAGCCTTCGAGGCGGCAGAAGTTGCGGAAGTCGTGCTCGCCTTCGAGAAATTTCGCGGCCGCCGCCGCGGCGGCCCAGTCGTAGCCGCCGTGCTTGAGCCACGCGGCGTAGGGCTTTGCGTGCGGGTATATCGAGCTAGCGTTCCATATAAAGTAGCGGTATTCGCGTTTGAGAGCGCTGAACCGCGCGTGGAAATCGTCCGCGACGCGCGCCGTGCGCATTACGCTCACGCCGGGCGGCAGGTGCGCGTTCATCGCGAGCATGAGGCTGCGCGGCTCCCATTCGCGCTTCATGTCGAAGGTGCATATCTGCGCGCGCGCGTGTACGCCGGTGTCTGTGCGCCCCGCGCCCGCGACGTTCGTGTGGCCGCCGTTCAGCGCCGAGGCGGCATCCTCAAGCGCCTGCTGCACGGTAGGCAGCTCCGGCTGTATCTGCCAGCCGAAGAAGCGCCCGCCGTCGTAGCCGACCTCCGCCGCGTATCTCACGGCAGCATCCCCGCCGCCCTGTCGAACGCGACGAGCAGCGCCGATATAAATATGAATCCAGCGAGCGCAGCGCCGTCCGCGCGCCTCCATACGAGCGGACGCATCCGCGTGCGCCCATCGCCGCCCGCGTAGCCGCGCGCCTCCATCGCTGTCGCGAGGTTCTCCGCACGCTTGAAGACGATGACGAAGAGCGGAATCAGCACGGGGACGTAGGCGCGCGCGCGGCGCATGAGGCCGCCGCTTTCAAAGTCCGCGCCGCGCGATTTCTGCGCCTTGATGATGCGCGAGGTTTCTTCAAAAAGCGTCGGAATGAAGCGCAGCGCTATGGTTATCATCATCGCTATGTCGTGCGCGGGAAGGCCGAGCCGTTTCAGCGGCGAGAGCAGCCCTTCGAGGCCGTCGGATATCTTCGCGGGCGTGGTCGTGAAGGTCAGAAGCGAGGCGAACATGACGAGGTAGATAAGCCGCAGCGCCATCGCGAGGCCCAGCAGAGCGCCCTCGGCGGTCGCCTCTATGCCGAAGAATGAAAAAAGGACCTTTCCCGGCGTGAGGAAAAGATGAAATAAAGCGGTAAATATAACGAGAATAAGGACGGGGCGCGACGAGCCGGCAACGAGGCTGAAAGGCAGCCGCGCAAGCTTCGCGAGCAGAAAGATGCCGAAGCCGCAGAGCGCGAAGGACGGCATCGTGTGCAGCATAAATATTGCGACCATAGCGGCGATAGTGACGATTATCTTCGCGCGCGGGTCTAGCGAATGTACGAAGGAGTCCGCCGGGATGTACTGCCCGAGCGGGATTTTATCAAGCGAGGCCATTTTTCCTCTTTCTTATCTGCGCCATGAGGCCCTCGGGGTTCCAGGCGAGCTTTTCGATTTTTCCGGCGTCGCGCAGCGCTGCGGAGATGCCGAGGATTTCAGGCACGGCGAGCCCCTTCACCTCGCGCGAGACGACGAGTTCCGCAGTCTCCTCCGGCGTGCCGAACGACACTGTGCGCCCCTCTTCGAGCAGCAGTATCATGTCGCTGACGGAGAGCGCGAGCTCGATGTCGTGAGTAATCAGGACGACGCCCGCGCCGGACGAGGCGAAATTTTTTATCATGGAAAGGAGCGCCTCCGCAGCGTCGCAGTCGAGCCCCGCCGCAGGCTCGTCGAGCACGAGGTACGACGGACGCGCCGCTATCACCGACGCTATCGCGACGCTGCGCTTCTGACCGCCGGAAAGGCCGTAGGGCGAAGCGTCGAGCAGCGCTTCGTCAAGTCCCGCCTCTCTCGCGGCCTCTCTGACGCGCGCCGGGATTTCCGGCTCCGACACGCCCCAGTTGCGCGGCGCGAAGGCTATCTCGTCAAAGACCTTGTCCGAAAATATCTGCTCTTCTGGATACTGGAACACGAGGCCGACCTTGCGGCGCACGCGCCGCGTCTCCGCTGCGCTTCTGCCGGTTTCGTCGCCGTCGGCGCCGACGCGCCCGCTCTGCGGCGCGATGAGGCCGTTCAGATGCTGCGCGAGCGTGGACTTTCCGCTCCCCGTGTGGCCGAGGACGGAAACTATCTGCCCTTCGCCGCATTCGAACGAAACGCCCGAAAGCGCGGCTCGCTCAGACGGCAGCCCTGCGTTGTATGTATAGCTGAGATTTTCTACAGTAAGCGGCATAGTTCTTTCGTCAGCGACGCGGCGTCCGCCGGGCAGCCGTCCGGTATAAAGCCCTCGGCGCGCAGTTTTTCGGCGAGCCGCTCGACCGGCGGCTTCATGAGGTGCATCGAGGCGAGCTCCGCGGCGCTCTTCTCAAGGAAATCGCGCGCCGACATGTCGCATAAAATTCGCCCGTTTTCGAGGACGATCACGCGGCCGGCGCAGCGTATCTCTTCAAGCCTGTGCGTCACCTCGACGATGGTGACTCCTTTCGCGTGCTCGCGTTTGATTATCTCGGTAAATTCAAGGCGAGAGCGCGGGTCGAGCATCGAGAGTGCCTCGTCGAGCAGAATAGCCTGCGGATGCATCGCGAGCGCGCCCGCGAGCGCGAGCCGCTGCTTCTGCCCTCCGGAGAGCGACGAGACTAGGTCGCCGCGCCTCTCCCAGAGCCCCGTCGCTTTCAGCGACTCCTCGACGCGGCGGCGAATCTCCGCCGTCGGGCAGCCGAGGTTCTCCGGGCCGAAGGCCGCCTCCTCTTCGACGACGGCGGCGACTATCTGGTCCTCGGGGTTCTGGAAGACGATGCTCGAAATTCCGCGAAGCTGCTCCGGCTTCGCCTCGCGCGTATCAAGTCCGCGGACAAAACAAAAGCCCTGCGTGGGTGTCAGCAGGGCGCTTAAAATCTTTAAAAGTGTGGACTTTCCTGAACCGTTAGAACCAAGAAGCGCAACCCACTCGCCGGCGCGGATTTCCAAATCGATACCGCGGAGTATCTTTTCGGCCGTATTCGCATAGGCGAACTCCGCGCCTTGGAGAATGAATTGTGTTTCTTGCTGCATCTAAGGTTTTAGTCTACGAGCTGAATTACCGCCATCGGCGAGGAGTCGCCTACGCGAGTCCCGATCTTGACTATTCTGGTATAGCCGCCGTTGCGCTCGGCATACTTCGGCCCCAGCTCGTTGAACAGCTTGTTGACCGCCTCTTTGTGAGGGATTCTGGCAATAACGAGACGACGGTCGTTGAGCGTTCCGGACTTCGCCTTCGTAATGAGCTTCTCGGCCACGCGGCGAAGCTCTTTGGCTCTCGTCTCCGTTGTAACGATGCTTCCCTCTACGAAGAGACTGGCCGCCATGTTGCCAAGCATGGCCCACCTGTGGGCGCTGCAGCGGCCCAACCGCCTTGTACTCATGCGGTGTCTCATTGCTTACTCCTCCTTCGGATTCTGTTCGTTGTTCTCCAAATCCTCGTCGTCATCGTCGATCGGCGTGCTTATGTCGCCGCTGAGATGCAGGTCGAATTTGGCAAGTTTCTCCTCGATCTCCTTCAGGGAGATTTTGCCGAGGTTGCGGATTTTTAGGAGGTCGTCCCTCGTCCGCGATACGAGCTCGCCAATCATATGCACTCCGCCGCGAAGGAGACAATTCTCGCTGCGCACAGAAAGCTCAAGATCTCTGACGGGCCGCGTATAGATGGAGTTTTCGCCCATCGGGAAGCCGGCCATTCCCGGGCCGAATCCCTTGGAGCCGCCGAGCGCCGCACGCGCGGCGTCGTCGTTTTTGATTATCTCGTCAAGTGCGCTGGTTCCGGGTCCTGCGAGCGCGTCGACTATCGACGCGTAGTATCCCTTGAGGATGCGGCTCGCCTGGATGACCGCCGACTCGGGCGAAACGACTTCGTTCGTCCATATTTCGAGCGTGAGGCTGTCGTAGTCGGTCCTCTGCCCCATGCGCTTGTCCTGTATGTCATATTTCACGCGCTGCACAGGAGAGAAGAGCGCGTCGGTCTGGAGCGCGTCGACCGGAAGGTACGAGGCCCTCGGGCGGTCGATCGGCGCGTATCCGGTGCCGGTGGCCACGTATATGTCCATCGAAATGGAGTGGCCCTCTTCGATGGTGCATATATAGGCCTCGGGATCCGGGAATTCTATCTCGCTGTCAGGGTCGATGTCGGAGACCGTAACCACCTTCGGCCCTTTGGCCTCGAGGTGGAGCGTGCGGACCGTCGCCGAGTGGCAGCGGACGGGGACGTGCTTCATGTTTACAAGAAGCTCGATGACGTCCTCCTTGACTCCCGGAATAGTGCTGAATTCATGCATTACGCCTTCGATGCGCACCGCTACCACGGCCGCGCCGCTTATAGAAGAGAGCAGGACGCGGCGCAGGGAGTTGCCAAGCGTTACGCCATAGCCTCTTTCAAGGGGCTCGATGGTGATTTTACCATACGACGGGGTGGATTCTTGTACTATGATCTCATGGCGATCATGCTCCATGTTCTCCCCCACCTTTCGTTACGTTAACGTGCATAGAATTCAACAACAAGCTGTTCGTTAACAGGTACGTCTATCTGTTCGCGAACCGGTACTGTAAGTAACGTGCCTGACATTGTTTCCTGATTAAATTCGAGCCATGCCGGGATGCTGCGCGCTGCGGAAGCCTCGGCGTTGTCCTTGAGCGTCTGGATGTCGCGGCTGCCTTCCGCGACGGCGACGACGTCGCCGGGCTTGAGCACCGCGCTGGGGATGTTGAGCTTGCGGCCGTTGACCGTGAAGTGGCCGTGGCTGACGAGCTGGCGCGCCTGGGCGCGGCTCACGCCGAAGCCGAGACGGTAGACGACGTTGTCGAGACGGCGCTCGAGGAGCTGAAGGAAGTTATGGCCCGTCTGCCCCGCCATGCCGGTCGCCTTCTCATATATCGTGCTGAACTGCGTCTCGTTGATGCCGTAGAAGCGGCGGAGCTTCTGCTTCTCGCGGAGACGGATTCCGTATTCGCTCTGCTTGCCGCGGCGCGTGCCGTGCTGGCCGGGCTTCGAGTTGCGTTTGGTGAGGCCGCACTTCTCGGTGTAGCAGCGGTCACCCTTTAAAAAGAGCTTGGCTCCCTCTGCGCGGCAAAGCCTGCATACGGGTCCTGTATATCTGCTCATGTGTACAAGTACCTCCTTCTGGGACTACACGCGGCGCCGTTTGGGAGGACGGCATCCGTTGTGCGGGATCGGCGTTGCGTCGCGGATCACATTGACCTGGAGTCCGGCCGCCTGAAGCGAGCGGATAGCCGACTCGCGTCCCGGTCCGGGGCCCTTTACGACGACGTCTATCTCGACGACGCCGTGGTCCTGCGCCACCTTGGCGGCCTGAGCGGCCGACATCTGAGCGGCGTACGGGGTCGACTTACGGGTTCCCTTGAAGCCGACGTTGCCGCCAGAGGCCCAGGAGAGCGCGTTGCCCTGCTTGTCGGTAAGCGTCACTATCGTGTTGTTGAATGTCGAATATATATGTGCTACGCCGTAGCTTACGTTCTTTCTTTCCTTGCGCTTGCGGCTGCGCTGTACGCGTTTGGCCAACTGTTATTCCCTCCCTAAACCTTACTTCGTAGCTTTCTTCTTGCCGGCGACTGTCCTCTTCGGACCTTTGCGCGTGCGGGCGTTCGTCTTTGTTCTCTGCCCTCTCACGGGGAGGCCGAGGCGGTGACGGAGACCGCGGTAGCATCCGATATCCATCAGACGCTTGATGTTCATCGCGATGTCGCGGCGGAGATCGCCTTCGACGTGACGGTTGTTTTCAATTTCCGCGCGGAGCTTCTGCTCTTCTTCCTCGGTGAGGTCCTTTACGCGGGTATTCGGGTTGATCCCAGTGACTTTTATAATGTCGTTCGCTACTGCCGGCCCGATACCGAAAATATAGGTAAGGGCTATTTCGATTCTTTTCTCACGCGGCAGGTCGACACCGGCTAGACGAGCCATTCCCTGCTACCTCCTTGCACCCTGGCGCTGCTTGTGGCGCGGGTTTCTGCTGCATATTACGCGCACGACGCCGTGGCGCTTGATAACTCTGCAGTATTCACATATCGGCTTGACCGACGGTCTTACTTTCATTAAATGCAGACCTCCTTGAGTAAACTTGTTCCCCGACGACGATTTTTATCGTCTACTTATATCTGTATGTTATCCGTCCGCGGGTCAGATCGTAGGGCGAAAGCTGCAAGAGCACCCTGTCGCCCGGAAGTATTCTGATGAAATGCATACGCATTTTACCCGAAACATGAGCCAAAATTTTATGACCGTTTTCCAGCTCCACGCGGAACATAGCGTTGGGAAGCGGCTCAACAACTTTGCCCTTTACTTCGATTACCTCTTCTTTGGCCATCCGGCTGATCCATCCTCCTGTTTGCAAGATGTGCAGTCTTTGTTCATCACAACCGAAATCTCCTGCATCAACCAGCCGTTGTCCAGAGGTTTCCCGCTAGCGACACGCCCGGCCACATCTTCGAGATTGTAGTGCGTCTGCTGCAGATGAATAACATTTTTTCTCTTGGGTTTGGAGGCTGTGTACTCCGACCCGTTGGCGATCAAAATCCTCCCGTCGTGCGCGCCTACCACAGCGAAGGGCCTGCCTGCGAATTTTCCGCGGCGGACAATCACGATGTCGCCCGTGCGGAAAGCTCCGGCGTCTTTGGAGGATTTTACTCCCATGGCGTAAGGATCTCCACGCCGTCCTCCGTGACGAGAAGGCTGAACTCGAAATGTGCAGCGTCGCTCCCGTCCTTCGTGACGACGGTCCACCCGTCCGCCAGAGATTCCACGTCCTCTCCTCCGGTCATCACCATAGGCTCTACACAAAACGTCATACGCGGTTTGACGGTAAGACCGCTGCCGGGTACTCCGAAATTAGGGACCTGGGGCGCTTCGTGCATCTTATGGCCGATGCCGTGACCGGCGTAGTCTCTCACGAGTCCGTAGCCGGCAGGAATTACGACGCTTTCTACCGCATGACCGATGTCTCCGAGCGTAGCTCCCGGCTTTACCGCGGCGACACCGTGATGGAGGGATTCAAGCGTAAGATCGAGCAGCCGCTGTCGCTCTTCGCTTATTTTCCCTACAGCATAGGTGCATGCCGCGTCGCCGAAAAAGCCCTCGATTGAGGCGCCGGTATCGATACTGATTATATCTCCCTCTTCGAGCACACGGCTCTTGGAAGGAATACCATGCACGACTTCGTTGTTGATCGATGCGCAGATCGTGCCTGGGAACGGGACCGGCACCCACGGAACTTTGTATCCTTTGAAGGCAGGCTTGCCGCCCGCCTTCAGGATAAGCTCCTCAGCCGCCGCGTCGAGCGCCAGAGTGTCGATCCCCGGTTTGACAAGATCCCTCATAAGCTTGAGGATGTCCGCTACGACCTGACCAGCCCTGCGCATCTTGGCTATGTCGCGGTCGGTTTTAAAAGTAATCATTAGGCGTTAGCCTTCTTCTGCTCCAGAATCTTCAGGACTGCGTCCTTGCCGCCGGTAGCGTCTACCGCGACGAGAAGCCCCTGGTTACTGTAGTAATCGATAAGGGGCGCCGTCTGCTCGTGGAAGACGGAAAGACGTTTGCGAATTACCTCTTCCTTGTCGTCGTCGCGCTGCACTACCTCGCCGCCGCACTTGTCGCATACGCCCTCTTTGGATGACGGCTTCAGGACGGTGTTGTATATCTCGCCGCACTGGCGGCACACCCTTCTCGAAGTCAGGCGTCCTACGACTGTGTCGTCGTCGATCACGAGATTGACGACGGCGTCAAGCTTGAGCTGGAGCTTAGCCAGCATTGCGTCAAGCGCCTCGGCCTGTGCGATCGTGCGCGGGAAGCCGTCAAGCATGAACCCCTCTTTTGCGTCGTCCTCCTGCAGACGATGCTCCATCATAGCGATTATAACATCATCCGGCACGAGTTTGCCCGCGTCCATATAGGCTTTGGCATTCTTTCCGAGCTCAGTTTCCTGTTTCACGTGGAAACGAAGCATGTCTCCGGTCGAAATATGGGCGACCGGATATTTAGCTTTTATACTGTCCGCCTGCGTACCTTTTCCGGCGCCCGGCGCACCCAGAAGAATGATCCTCATTTTGATTCGCCTCTTTTGGATTACAGTTTCAAAAGCCCGCCGCCTCTGCCGCCGCGGCGTTTCAGAATCCCTTCGTAATGGCGCATAAGCAGCTGCCCTTCGATCTGGTGTACCGTGTCAAGGGCAACGCCGACAACGATTATAACCGCTGTGCCGCCAAAATAGAAGGTGTTTATGTTCATTATCCCGGTCATCATCGTCGGAACGACGGCTATAATCGCGAGCGCGACCGCGCCGCCGAGCGTGATGCGTCCCATTACCTTCTCGATGTAATCGGTGGTCGGCTTGCCGGGACGGATACCGAGAATGAACCCGCCGTTCTTCTTCATATTATTCGATATATCCTCGGGCTTGAAAACGACCGCGGTATAGAAATATGAGAAGAACACTATCATTATCACGTAGAGCACCATGTAGATCGGGCTGTTCGGGCTCATGGCCTGCTGCACCGCCCTCGCCGCGCTGTTCTGGAAGAGTCCGGCCACAGTGTAGGGGAAGAGAAGGACGGAGGAGGCGAAGATTATGGGGATGACTCCCGCAGTGTTCACCCTAAGCGGGATGAAGCTGCTCTGCCCTCCGTACATTTTGTTTCCGACCATGCGCTTGGCGTACTGCACCGGCAGGCGGCGCTGGCCTTCCTGCAGCATGACGCAGCCCGCCACGACGGCGAGCATTACAGCTATCGCAAGAAGCAGAACCAGAGCATTCATCTCTCCGAGACGTACGAGAGAGAAGGTGCGGACGACGGCCTCGGGAATTCTGACGACGATACCGGCGAAGATCAGCAGCGAAATCCCGTTGCCTATTCCGTGGTCCGACATAATTTCACCGAGCCACATAACGGCGACCGCGCCGGTCGTCAGGGTGAGCGATACCAGAATGATGTCCATGAAGCTTCCGGTATAGATTCCCAGTCCGCGCAGCCAGCCGGTCATGCCGACGGCCTGAATGAAGGCAAAAATGATCGTCCCGTAGCGAGTCCACTGAACGATCTTCTTTCTGCCTTCCTCTCCCTCTTTCTGCAGCTTCTCAATGCTCGGCACAACGACGGCGAGCAGCTGCATTACGATGCTGGAGTTGATGTAGGGCGTAACACCCAGCGCGAATATACTGAAACGGCTGAGTGCTCCGCCAGCAAAAAGATCAAGGAATCCAAGAATGGATCCCTGATCAAACAGCCTTCCGAGGGCTGCTGCATCCACTCCGGGAGTGGGCACGTGGGCGCCAAGACGGTACACGAACAGCGCTGCAAGCGTAAAAAGGATGCGGCGCTTCAGATCAGGCAGCCGAAAAGTGTCCCGGAATGAATCCAGCATGTTATATCACCTCAGCCTTGCCGCCGGCGGCCTCAATTTTCTTCGCGGCGGAAGCGCTGTAAGCGTTCGCCTTGACGTTGAGGCTTTTGCTGAGTTCGCCGACTCCGAGCACCTTGACCGGACGGTCGGGGGCGGAGATGAGGCGGAGCTCGCTCAGTTCCTTCGCGGTAACTTCGCTGCCGGCTTCAAAACGTTCCTCTAAATCTGCGATGTTGACTATCTCGTACTTGACCGTGAAGCGGAAGTTGCTGAAGCCGCGCTTAGGGATGCGGCGCGCGAGCGGCATCTGTCCGCCTTCGAAGTTGGCCTTGATGTCGGGGCTCTTTCTGGCCTTCTGTCCCTTGTGGCCTTTGCCGGCGGTCTTACCGTTGCCGCTGCCGAGGCCCTGTCCAAGGCGTTTCGGTTTTTTGTGCGATCCCGGCACGGGACTCAGTTCATGAAGTTTCATGCCAGTACCTCCTTATTCCTCGACCGAGTACTCAAGCAGATGGCTGATCTTGTTGATCATGCCGCGGATCTGCGGAGTATCCTCATGATACACAGTCTCATAGAGTCTGTGAAAGCCAAGAGCCTTGATGACACGCTCCTGGTGCGGAGGACGGCCTATCGTGCTTCTTTTCCAGGTTATGCGAAGTTTAGCCATGGTAAGTTACCTCCTAGGCTTCCTTGCGCTCTTTGCCGCGCAGACGGTAGATTTCTTCCGGCGTGCGCAGGCGCTTTACAGCGTCGAGCGTCGCGTAGGCGATGTTGATCGGGTTCGACGTTCTGCCCGTAACCTTCGCGATAACGTCTTTGACGCCGCCGAGCTCCATTATCGGACGAACAGAGGAACCGGCGAGAACTCCGGTACCGGGAGCCGCGGGACGGAGAAGGACTTCCGCCGCGCCGAACTTTCCGATAATCGGATGCGGAAGGGTATGACCGGTCTTCTTGAGGTCGATCATGTTCTTCTTCGCGTGCTCAATGCCCTTCTTCATAGCGACGGAAATTTCCTTCGCTTTGCCGGTGCCGAGGCCGACCTGGCTGACGCCGTCGCCGACTACGACGAGAACGCTGAAACGGAAGCGCTTACCGCCTTTGACGACCTTGCTGACGCGGTTGATGGAAACTATGCGCTCAGAAAGCTCAAGGCCCCTGCTGCTGTAGGATTTTGTATTCTGCTGTGTCTCTTTCGCCACTATATTGCGCCTCCCTTAGAACTTCAGACCGGCTTCGCGGGCAGCTTCCGCAAGGGCTTTAATTCTGCCGTGGTAGACATGGCCGCCCCTGTCGAAAACGACCTCCGTGATTCCCTGAGCGAGAGCGCGTTCTGCGATGAGCTTGCCGACGGCCTTTGCAGCTTCCTGGTTGCCGGTGCCCTTTACTTCGTCAAACTTATCCTGAACCGTCGAAGCGGATACGAGCGTGTGTCCCTTTACGTCGTCGATGACCTGCACGCTGATATGCTTCAAGCTTGCGAAGACCGCAAGACGCGGACGCTCAGCGGTGCCGGAGAGATGTCTCCTGAGGCGACGGTGGCGGAGCTCCCGCATTTCGTTACGACTGCGACTACTAATCAACGTCCTTCACCTCGCCTTATTTCTTGGCGCCGGCCTTACCGGCTTTGCGGATTACATATTCGCCGGCGTATCTGATGCCTTTGCCCTTATAGGGTTCGGGCGGGCGATAGCCGCGAACGTTCGACGCGACCTGTCCGACGAGCTGCTTGTCTATGCCGCGTACGACGATTTTGATCGGGCTCTCGCAGGCGAACTCGATTCCCGCCGGGGGAACGACTTCAACCGGATGCGAGAAGCCGAGGCTGAGCACGAGGTTCTTGCCCTGCATCTGAGCTCTGTAGCCGACGCCTACGATTTCGAGGACTTTCTGGAAGCCTTCGGTGACGCCGACGACCATGTTGTTGATGAGGGCTCTCGTCATGCCGTGGGCGGCGCGGACGGCCTTGTCGTCGTTTGCGCGCGTGACGGAAACTGTGCCGTCCGCAACGGCGACGGAGATGTTGTGCATGACATCCATCTCGAGGGTGCCCTTAGCGCCTTTGACGGTCACATGCTGGCCGTTGACCGTTACGTCTACGCCCTTGGGAAGCGTTATGGCTTTGCGTCCTATTCTAGACATTTCGCAGGCCTCCCTACCAGACGTAGCAGATGACTTCGCCGCCGAGGCCTAGTTTGCGGGCCGACGCGTCGGTCATAAGGCCGGCAGAGGTCGAAATCAGAGCTATGCCGAGTCCGCCCATAACCTTGGGCAGCTCGTCCTTCCCGACGTAGATGCGGCGGCCGGGTTTGCTGATTCTGCGAAGTCCCTGGATGACTCTTTCCTTCTGGGGACCGTAGTTCATCGTGAGGCGCAGTATCGGCATCGGCTGCTTCGCGTCGGTGATCGTCTTGTAATTGCGGATATATCCTTCTTCTTTTAATATGCGAGCCATTTCCAGACGCATCTTTGAAAGAGGCATATCTACCATTTCATGGTAAACAACATTCGCATTTCTGATGCGAGTGAGCATATCCGCGACAGGATCGGTAATATGCATATTAAAGGATCCTCCCTTCTATGCCCTATTGTTACCAGCTGGCCTTTACAACGCCGGGGATTTTCCCCTCGCGCGCGAGCCTGCGGAAACAGCAGCGGCACATATCAAACTTGCGCATATATCCGTGGGGACGCCCACAGATAGGGCAGCGGTTGTATTTTCTAACTTTGAACTTCGGCTCAAGAGCGGCCTTGTTCTCCATGCATTTACGAGCCATTTCCTTCTCCTTCCTAGCGGGCGAAAGGCATGCCGAGCTCTTTCAAGAGAGCCATGGCTTCCTCATCCGTCTTGGCCGTCGTAACGAAGGTAATGTTCATTCCGCGCTGGCGGATGACCTTGTCGTAGTCGATCTCAGGGAAGAGAAGCTGCTCTTTGAGGCCGAGGTTGAAGTTTCCTCTGCCGTCGAAGCCCTTCTTCGAAATTCCCTGGAAGTCTTTGATACGCGGAAGAGCGATGCTGAAGAGTCTGTCCACGAACTCCCACATTCTCGCGCTCCTTAAGGTGACGGCGCATGCGACCGGCATTCCCTCGCGGACCTTGAATCCGGCGATGGATTTCTTGGCGCGCTTCAAAACAGGCTTCTGTCCGGAAATAATGGTCAGTTCGTTGATGGAAGCGTCCATGTATTTCTGGTCGAGCTTGGCTTCGTTGACGCCTATGTTGATTACGACCTTGGCCAGGCGAGGAATTTCCATTACGTTTTTGTACTGGAACTGCTCGTTAAGGTGAGGACGGACTTCTTCCGTATATTTTGTCAAAAGACGCGGTGTCATGATGTCCCCTCCTTCTAAGCCTTGTCGATGATCTCGCTGCACTTCTTGCAGACGCGGACTTTTCTGCCATCGTCGAGGAAGGCGCGTCCGACGCGGGTCGCTTTGCCGCACTTCGGGCAGACGAGCATTACCTTGGACGCCGCGAGCGGCGCTTCTTTCTTTACGAGTCCGCCGCGGGGATCCTTCTGGGTCGGGCGCACGCTCTTCGTAACGAAGTTGATGTTCTCAACGATCACGGTATCCTTCTGGATGTTGCGGCTGAGAATTTTACCTTCCTTACCAGCGTCCTTGCCGGAAATAACGCGGACACGGTCTCCCTTTTTAATTCTCATCTTAGACATGAGCGGTATCCCCCTAAACTACTTCGGGAGCCAGAGAGACAATGCGCATGTACTTCTTTTCTCTCAGTTCCCTTGCTACAGGTCCAAAAATACGTGTTCCCTTGGGGTCGCCGTTGTTGTCGATGACGACTGCTGCATTATCGTCAAAGCGGACGTAGGAACCGTCTCTGCGGCGGATTTCCTTCTTCGTTCTGACGATTACGGCCTTGACAACGTCGCCCTTCTTTATGTTGCCGTTGGGCGCGGCTTCGCGAACCGCTCCGACTATAACGTCGCCGACTGTACCGACTTTGCGGAAGCTGCCGCCCTTTACCTGAACGCAGAGAATCTTGCGCGCGCCGGAATTATCCGCAACGTTGAGTACTGTACGCAGCTGAATCATAATTATTCAGCCTCCTCTTCTGCGGCGTTGCCGAGTATAGGCGCTCTCTCGACTATCTCAAGGACCTCCCAGCGCTTCTTCGCGCTGAGGGGGCGGGTCTCGCCGATCATTACGGTGTCGCCTACGCGGCAGTCGTTTGTCTCGTCGTGCGCCATGAACTTCTTGGAACTAAGAACGGGCTTACCGTAGAGTGAATGTTTTGCCATGCGGTCGACACGAACGACTATGGTCTTGTCCATCTTATCGCTAACCACAGTACCGGTGCGGACCTTGCGATGAGCAGTGCGTTCTTCCATCTCCGGTTACCTCCTTGCGCCAGAATGATCTATGCCTGTCTCTTTCTCGGTTATGACCGTAAGGATACGGGCGATAGTCTTCTTTACTTCTTTGATGCGGCCTGAATTGTTCAGCTGTCCAATCGCGTTCTGAAAGCGGAGGTTGAACAATTCTTCCTTGTACTGCTTGTGTTTATCTTTGAGCTCAGCAATACTGAGATCTCTGAGTTCCTTAGGATCCATAATTATTCACCTGCTCCCTCTCGGGTTAACATTTTGACCTTGATGGGCAGCTTGAATGACGCCGTACGGAATGCCTGCTCCGCAAGCTCGCGAGGAACACCCGCTATCTCGAACATTACGCGTCCACGTTTTACCGCTGCAGTCCAGTATTCCACGTTGCCTTTACCTTTACCCATACGGGTTTCAAGCGGCTTCTCCGTAACGGGGCGGTCCGGGAATATCCTTATCCAGATTTTTCCGCCTTTTTTCATCTTACGGCTGATAGCGACGCGGACCGCTTCAATCTGACGCGCTGTGATCCATCCGTTCTCACAGGCCTGAAGCCCGTACTCGCCGAAATCTACTTTCGTAGCACCCTTGCTGTACCCGCGAAGCGCAGTCAGGTGAGGTTTGCGATATTTTACTCTTTTCGGAGAAAGCATCGTGCGTTACCCCCTATCCTTCGTCGTGGGCTCAGCCTCGGGAATCGGCTTGCGATCCATAACTTCGCCTTTGTAGATCCAGACCTTGATGCCGATGACGCCGTAAATGGTGTGAGCCTCGGCGAAGCCGTAATCTATATCGGCGCGGAGCGTCGAAAGCGGAAGCTGGCCTTCCAGATACCATTCCGTGCGGGCGATTTCAGCGCCGCCGAGACGTCCGCCGCACTGGATCTTAATTCCTTTGGCTCCGGACTTCATCGCGCGGAAGATCGACTGCTTCATGGCGCGGCGGAAGCTGATTCTGCGCTCCAGCGAGGAGGCGACGCCTTCCGCGACTACCTGCGCCTCAACATCAGGATTCTTCATTTCCTGAATGTTTATCATTACCCGGTTGCCGGTCATAGCCTGAAGTTCTTCACGAACTGCCTGTATTTCAGCACCTTGCTTGCCAATTACAACACCAGGCCGGGCGGTCCAAACTGTGAAACGCATAACGTCTCCGATACGCTCGATCTCCACACGGCTGATGCCGGCCTGAGCCCAGCGCTTCTTAATCCACTCTCTGAGCTCGAGATCTTTGTGAAGGAATTTGGCATACTTTTTGCCGTCAGCGTACCAACGGGACTCCCAATCGTAGATGACGCCGAGTCTATATCCTACCGGGTGAACCTTCTGACCCACTGCTTCACCCCTCCTTACTTCTCGCACACGACCACGGTAATGTGGCACGTGTGATGTCTGAACGCATGAGCGCGGCCCATCGAAACGGGGCGGAAGCGCTTCATATAAGTTCCCTGGTCGGCCGTGGCGGACTTCACTATGAGCTTGTCCATGTCCAGGCCGTGATTATGCTCCGCATTCGCGACTGCGCTCTTCAGGACCTTCTCCGCATAGCGGGCGGGCTTATTGGGCGTGTACTTGAGGATCATAAGAGCCTCAGAGGCGTTCTTGCCGCGAATCAGCGCTAATACTCTGCGCACCTTGTTAGCAGAAACACGAAGCTGCTTTGCTGACGCTTTTACTTCCATTTTCGCAGCCCTCCTACTTCTTTACCTTCGTAGTGCGTTCCTGACCGGCATGACCGCCGAACTTGCGGGTCGGCGCGAACTCGCCGAGCTTATGTCCGATCATATTATCGCTGATGTATACGGGGACATGGATGCGGCCGTTGTGCACGGCGATCGTGTGTCCAACCATTTCAGGCGTAATGGAACAGGCGCGCGCCCAGCTCTTGATTACTGTCTTTTTGCCGGATTCGTTCATATCCTCTACTCTGCGGAGCAGCTTAGCGTCAACATACGGACCTTTTTTAAGTGAACGAGCCATCTAAATTTCCCTCCTACAACCTACGGGCTACTTCTTACGGCGGCGGACGATGAACTTGTCCGACGGCTTCCGCTTACGAGTACGGTAACCCTTCGCCGGAGTACCCCACGGAGAGACAGGATGTTTGTGAGATTTGCTCTTTCCTTCTCCACCGCCCATAGGATGGTCGACAGGGTTCTGGATCATACCGCGGATATGAGGACGAATGCCGAGCCAGCGAGTTCTTCCCGCCTTGCCGGATATTACGTTCTCATGCTCTTCGTTTCCGACCTGACCGACAGTCGCCATGCACTCGAGAAGGACCAGTCTCAGTTCGCCGGAGGGCATACGCACAAAGGCGTACTTGCCTTCCTTGGCCATGAGCTGCGCCGAAGAACCGGCGGAGCGCACAAGGACGCCGCCGCGTCCGGGCTCGAGCTCCACATTGTGGATGACCGTACCGACGGGGATGTCCTTAAGCTTAAGAGCGTTGCCGGGGCGTATGTCGGAACCTTCGCCAGCGAAGATGACGTCGCCGACGTTGAGGCCGATCGGCGCAAGGATGTATCTCTTCTCTCCGTCTTTGTAGGAGATGAGAGCGATGCGTGCGGAACGGTTGGGATCGTACTCGATAGCCGTGACTTTGCCAGGCACGCCGAACTTATCGCGCTTGAAATCGATTATACGATACTTGATTCTGCCGCGTCCGCCGCGGTGGCGCATAGTGACGCGCCCGTTGTTGTTGCGTCCCGCCGACTGCGAAAGCGAAACGACCAGACTGCGTTCCGGCTTCGACTTCGTTATTTCGGCGAAGTCGGGCGTTGCCATCTGACGGCGGCTAGGCGTAGTGGGACGATATTTTTTTATACCCATTAAATATTTCCCCCTTCTCCTTAGGCGTTTGCGCCCTCAAAGAAAGCGATCTTCTCACCCTTGGCGAGAGTTACTACGGCTTTCTTCCAGGAACGGGAACGACCCAAGAAAGCACCCATCCGCTTCGGTTTGGAACGGACCTGGATCGTATTGACCTTAACAACCTTCACCTTAAATACTTCCTCCACTGCCTTGCGAATTTCGATTTTATTCGCTTTCGGAAGTACCTCAAACGTGTACTGTCCGAGCTCCATCTGACGGCTTGTCTTCTCCGTTATGACGGGCCGAACTATTATATCATAAGATGTGGCGTTCATTAACCAAATACCTCCTCGAGCTTTTTAATTGCTTCGGGAGTTGCGATCAGCTGATCGTGATTGAGCAGATCGTAGACGTTTACGCTGTCCACGTGCTGGACGTAAGCGCCCGGGATGTTCGCGGCGGACTTGACCACCGCCATGTTCGTCTCATGAAGGACGAGAAGGGGCTTCTTTCCGTTCTGTACGGCGGAGAGGAAAGCCATCATGCTCTTCGTCTTCGGCGCGTCCATGTCGAACTTGTCGACGACGATCATGTTCTCGGCCTGGGCCTTAAGCGTCAGCGCGCTGCGTATCGCAAGACGGCGGACCTTCTTGTTGACCTTCTGGTGATAATCGCGCGGATGCGGACCGTGCGCGACGCCGCCGCCGACCCACAGCGGGGAGCGTGAGCTTCCGGAGCGGGCGCGTCCGGTGTGCTTCTGGCGCCACGGCTTCTTGCCGCCGCCGCGGACATCGCCGCGGTCTTTAGTGTTGTGCGTGCCGAGGCGGCAGTTCGCCAGATGGGCGACTACAACCTGGTGCATCGCGGGCACATGGATCGGGGCACCGAAGACGGCATCAGAAAGCGTTACTTCCCCGATAACCTCGCCCTTGAAATTAACTTCTTTTACTACAGGCATCGTCTTCAGCCTCCTACCTAAGCAGTCTTACGAATCATAACGAGGCCGTCGCGAGCGCCCGGTACAGGTCCAGCTATCAAGATAAGGTTATTCTCTTCGTCTACGGCGAAGACCTTAAGATTCTTGGTCGTTACCCGCTCGTTTCCCATACGCCCAGCCATCCTGCGGCCCTTCATAACGCGACCGGGGAAGCTGCTGCAACCGATAGAACCTGGGTGACGGTGCGTTACGGAATGTCCGTGGCTCGCCGGCGTACCGCCGAAGCCGTGGCGCTTCATAACGCCCGCTGTGCCCTTACCTTTGCTGACGCCGATAACATCAACAACCTCGCCATTCTGGAACAGAGAAACGGTGATCTCCTGTCCCACCTGGTAGCCCGTCGTGTCGTCCACGCGGAACTCCCTCAGCCAGCGCTTGGGCGCAACATTCTGCTTCTCGAAGTAACCCTTCATCGGCTTTGTCACCTTGACGGGCTTTACCTCTCCGAGACCAAGCTGCACTGCGCTGTAGCTGTTCTTTTCAGGTGTCCGGATTTCAACGATCGTGCAAGGGCCTGCTTCGATAACCGTAACAGGAACCGCTTTGCCGTTTTCGTCGAAGACCTGGGTCATCCCAACCTTGCGGCCCAGTATCCCCATACTCATAAACGTTTCACTCCTTTTCAGACTAAGGCAGACTTATAGCTTAATCTGTATATCCACACCAGAGGGCAGGTTCAGCTCCATAAGAGCTTCCATCGTCTTCTGGGTCGGGTCTATTATATCAATCAGGCGCTTGTGCGTCCTGATTTCATACTGGTCGCGTGCATCTTTATCAACATGCGGGGAAGTGAGTACGCAGAAGCGCTCCACAGCGGTCGGAAGAGGCACGGGGCCGGAAACTTTCGCGCCGGTGCGCTGCGCCGTGTCAGCTATCTGACTGGCGGAAGCGTCGAGGACGCGATGGTCGAAAGCTTTGAGTTTAATACGAATTTTCTTCGCCAAAATATTCCCCTCCCGGGGCGTTATTCGATTATCTCGGTGACGACGCCGGCGCCGACCGTACGGCCGCCTTCGCGGACTGCGAAGCGGAGTCCTTCCTGCATCGCTATAGGAGCGATGAGTTTGACTTCGAAGGTGCTGTTGTCGCCAGGCATTACCATTTCGACGCCCTCAGCAAGCTTGATCTCGCCGGTGATGTCGGTGGTACGGAAGTAGAACTGCGGCTTATATCCGCTGAAGAACGGAGTGTGGCGTCCGCCTTCTTCTTTCTTCAGGACGTAGACCTCGCCCTTGAAGTGCGTATGCGGCTTGATGCTTCCCGGCTTCGCGAGAACCTGGCCACGCTCGACGTCTTCTTTGCCTACGCCGCGGAGGAGCACTCCGACATTGTCTCCGGCTTCCGCGTCGTCGAGGATCTTACGGAACATTTCAAGGCTGGTCGCGACGGTCTTCTGGGTGTCCTTGAGGCCGACGATTTCGACTTCGTCGCCGGGCTTGATGATACCCTTCTCAACGCGTCCGGTAACGACGGTGCCGCGTCCGGTGATGGTGAAGACGTCTTCGATCGGCATAAGGAAGGGCTGGTCGAGAGCTCTTTCAGGCGCCGGGATGTAGTCGTCGCAGGCCTGCATGAGGTCCATGATTCCCTGGGTCCACTCGTTGTCCTCGTCGGATTCGAGGGCCTTGAGGGCGCTGCCGCGGATGATGGGGATGTCGTCTCCGGGGAACTCATACTTGTTGAGCAGGTCGCGGATTTCCATTTCGACAAGGTCGAGGAGCTCGGGGTCGTCGACCATGTCGCACTTGTTCATGAAGACTACAAGTGCCGGAACGTTGACCTGGCGGGCGAGAAGGACGTGCTCGCGGGTCTGGGGCATCGGGCCGTCGGCGGCGGAGACTACGAGGATGGCTCCGTCCATCTGGGCGGCGCCGGTGATCATGTTCTTGATGTAGTCGGCGTGGCCAGGGCAGTCGATGTGAGCGTAGTGGCGTGTCGCCGTCTCGTATTCGACGTGCGCGATGTTGATGGTGATGCCGCGCTCTCTCTCTTCAGGCGCCTTGTCGATCATGTCGAACGGCGTGAAGTCGGCCTGGCCGTGGCGGGCGAGCGTCTTTGTGATGGCGGCCGTCAGCGTCGTCTTGCCGTGGTCGATATGTCCGATCGTACCGATATTGAGGTGCGGCTTGTTACGTACAAAATGTTCCTTTGCCATATTGACTTACCTCCTCTGATAATACTTAAACCTACGCTTTCAGCAGCTCTTCGGCTACGTTGCGCGGTACTTCTTCGTAATGGTCGAAGCTCATGGTGTACGAGGCGCGTCCGGAGGTTTTGCTTCTCAGGTCGGTCGCGTAACCGAACATCTCCGCAAGCGGGACGAAAGCCTTGACGATGCGCGCGTTGGCGCGTACACCCATCTCCGCCACTCTGCCGCGGCGCGAAGAAAGGTCGCCGATAACGTCTCCCATGTATTCCTCCGGAACGACGACTTCGACGTTCATTACGGGTTCCATGAGGACGGGGTCGGCTTTCTTCAGAGCCTCTTTTATTGCCATAGAGCCGGCGATACGGAAGGCCATTTCCGAACTGTCGACCTCGTGGTAGCTTCCGTCGACGAGCGCGACTCTGATTCCGATGACGGGATAGCCGCCGAGTACGCCGTTGTTGAGCGCATCCTCGACGCCCTTCTGAGCGGCTGGGATGTATTCCTTCGGAACAACGCCGCCGACGATCTTGTCTTCCCATTCGAAGCCCTTACCGTCTTCGAGCGGTTCGATCTCAAGGACGACGTCTCCGTACTGACCTTTACCGCCGGACTGTCTTACGAACTTGCCCTGGGCTCTCGCGGGCTTGCGTATAGCCTCGCGGTAAGCAACCTGCGGACGTCCGACCTTGACTTCGACGTTGAACTCTCTGCGGAGACGGTCGACGATGATTTCAAGGTGAAGCTCGCCCATACCGCTGATGAGCGTCTGACCGGTATCTTCGTTGACCGAAACGCGGAAGGTCGGGTCTTCTTCCGAAAGGGCTTCGAGTCCCTTTGCAAGCTTGATCTGGTCCGCCTTGCTCATAGGCTCGACGGAGAGCGAGATGACAGGCTCGGGGAATATAAGGTTTTCGAGAAGCACGGGACGCTTTTCATCGCAGAGCGTATCGCCGGTGCGGACCTGCTTGAGGCCCGGGATGGCGACGATGAGGCCGGCCTGCGCGTTCTCCATTTCCTCACGCTTGTTGGCGTGCATGCGGAGTATGCGTCCGACTCTTTCACGGCGTCTCGTATTGGTATTGTAGATGGACATGCCGTTCTCTATCGTACCGGAGTAGATACGGCAGAAGGCGAGACGACCGACGAACGGGTCGACCATGATCTTAAAGGCGAGAGCCGCGAACGGTTCGCTCGCGTCGGCCTTGATTTCGATTTCTTTCGACGTGTCGTCAGGATCAACCCCGATAACGTGCGGCATATCGAGCGGGCTCGGAAGATATTCGACTACCGCGTCAAGCAGCGGCTGAACGCCCTTGTTCTTAAATGCGGAACCGCACATGACGGGAACTATCTCAAGGCTGATCGTGGCCTTTCTGATGACTTTTTTTACGAGCTCGACGGGGATTTCCTGACCTTCGAGGTACATCTCCATCATCTCGTCGTCATGGTCTGCCAGCATCTCAAGCATTTCCATTCTCGCAAGGGCAGCCTCTTCCTCAAGCTGCGGAGGAATGTCCGCGTTGTGGAACGCGGTGCCGAGAGTGTCGTCGTATATGACCGCCTTGTAGTTCACAAGGTCTACCATGCCAGTGAAGCCGTCTTCAACTCCGATGGGAAGCTGAATGGGAACGGCCTTGGCTCCGAGGCGCTTGCGCATCTGATCAACGACTGCGGAGAAATCTGCGCCGACTCTGTCCATTTTGTTGACGAACGCTATCCTGGGCACTCCGTACTTATCAGCCTGACGCCATACGGTCTCGGACTGCGGCTCAACTCCGCCGACGGCGCAGAATACCGAAACAGCGCCGTCGAGAACGCGCATGGAACGCTCGACTTCTACAGTAAAGTCCACGTGCCCGGGCGTATCAATGATATTGATCAGGCAATCGTGCCAGAAACAGGTAGTAGCGGCCGAAGTAATGGTAATGCCACGTTCGCGCTCCTGCTCCATCCAGTCCATCGTTGCGGCGCCTTCATGCGTCTCGCCGAGCTTGTGTTTGCGGCCGGTATAGAACAAGATACGCTCTGTAGTCGTCGTCTTACCCGCATCTATATGCGCAGCTATTCCTATATTGCGCACTTTGCTTAAATCGATGCCCTGCATCGTCAACACCACCAAACCAGATTAGAATTTATTATCTTCACTACCAACGGTAATGAGCAAAGGCGCGGTTGGCTTCCGCCATACGGTGAGTATCTTCGCGCTTCTTTACGGAACCGCCCTCACCCTTGCAGGCGTCGCCGAACTCTCTCGCCAGGCGTTCCACCATCGGTATGCCCTTGCGCGAACGCGAGTAGCTGATGATCCATCTGATCGCCAGCGCCTGCGCTCTGTCGGGCTTTACTTCGACGGGAACCTGATACGTGGCGCCGCCGACTCGTCTCGGACGAACCTCGACAAGCGGACGGACGTTCGTCATAGCTTTTTCAAAAACCTCGCCGGGCTCCATATTGAGCCGGCTTCCGGCCAATTCCAGCGCACCATAGAAAATACGCTCAGCGGTGCTCTTCTTTCCGCCCATCATGAGACAGTTGATGAACTTCGTCACAGATGCGCTTCCATAGATGGAATCGGGCGGCGTTATACGTTTCTTTACATGACCCTTACGCGGCATAAATAACTACCTCCACTAAAATTCCAAAACTACTTCGGTCTGCGTGCACCATAGAGCGAACGGCTCTGACGGCGGTTTTCGACTCCGCCGCAGTCAAGCGTACCTCTGATTATGTGATAACGAACGCCAGGCAGGTCCTTTACACGGCCGCCGCGGACGAGCACGACGGAGTGCTCCTGGAGATTGTGTCCTACGCCGGGGATATAGGCGGTGACCTCTATACCGTTCGTAAGACGGACACGCGCGACTTTACGAAGAGCCGAGTTAGGCTTCTTCGGGGTAACCGTGTAAACGCGGGTGCAGACGCCGCGGCGCTGCGGGTTCTCCTGAAGCGCAGGCGCGCTCGAACGACGTCTTTTTTCCTCTCTGCCCGTACGAATGAGCTGACTAATTGTTGGCAAATAGCTCCCTCCTTCTCATAGTAGTTGTTCTACTTTTTAAGAATCGCCGCGACCGCCGTCTTATGCGACACAACGCAGGCTCTTCCTAACTTCACCGAATCTTCCGCAATCTCTACGGGCGTCTGCGCCTCAAGCGACGCTCTCCTGACTTCTCCCGCAAGTTTTTCATCGGCGTCGTCCGCCAGAAATATCTTCAGCACCTCTCCGCGCTTCAGGCTTCTCATGACGCTGTTGAAGCCCGCCGTTCTCGGCGAGGAGGATAATTCATTTAAAGGCACACGAACACCTCCTGTGCGCAGCCGCACCAATATATATTAACAGCGCAGTGCGCGCGTGTCAATAAACACGGCGCTCTGCGCTGCGAAAATTATTTTATCGCAGATTTTTTACTCTGCGAAGTACGGCTCTGCCGCTTCGGCTTCCGGAGCGTCGCCGCCGATTTCCGTTATCTCGACCTTGCGGTGGCGCTCAACGCCTGTGCCCGCAGGGATGAGCAGTCCGATGATGACGTTCTCCTTCAGTCCGGCAAGCGTGTCCACGTCTCCGCGTACTGCGGCGGCGGCGAGGACCTGCGCCGTCTGCTGGAACGACGCCGCGGAGAGGAAGCTGTCGGTCGCGAGCGCCGCCTTCGTCACGCCGTGGACGACCGGACGCCACTGCGGCTCTTCGCTGAGCCGGCGGACAAACGAAACGCGCTGCATGAGCTTCTTGTACTCGGAGGCCGACGACTTGGAGCGGACGGTGATCGTTCCCGTCGCGACGGCCGCTATCTTCTCGAGCAGCGAGCTTGTGATCTCCTGAGCTCCGGCCGCGACGACCTCGCCCTTCTCGTTGGCGACGGGCTCGAGCAGTATCTTGCCGAGCACTCTTTCGGTAAGCAGCTGCTTCAGCACGCGCTCGCGCGTCAGTATCATGTCGTCGCACTCCACTCCGCTTATCGAGCCGTCGATGATGCCGCTGATGACGGAGCCGTCTATCACATGCGGGATGTTCTCGATGATTTCTCCGTCGGCGTTGAAGGCCTGCTTCACGGACTTGCCGAAGTAGTGGTCGATGAGCGAGTGGTGCATCGCGTCGGTCAGGTTGATGACCTCGGGCGACTTCCAGAGCTTTATCTGCTTTACGTTGTGCTTCTTGAGAAGCTCGATTACCTCGTCGCTGAGTACGGCGTCGGATTTCACGACGACGCTTCCGGCCTCGTCGGCGACGTCGCCGGCTATCCACGACTTGTCCTTGTTCTCTTCGAGCAGGTTCATGTCGCGGATGTAGACGGGCTGCGGCGCGAAGCCGGTTACCGCCGTGAGGTCGGAGGATGCGAGGCGCGTGCCTCCGGCTATGAGGACCTCGCCGGTCTCGGGCGACTTGAAGTCGCCGATGAGCTCAAGCCCTTCCATCGCGCGTCTGAAGTTGGTGTCTCCGATTATGACGCGGACCTCGCCGGCCTGGTCTTCGGCGATTATCTCAGTCGCGGTGCCGCCGGGCTGGAGTATCGCCTCGAGCGTTCCCTTGCCGAAGGACGAGTAATCCTGTCCGCCGTTCTCGGGGGCGGCAGCGCCTATGACGTCGACGATTCTGTAGTCCTTTATGAAGTTGTAGGACTCTTCGAGCGACGCGGCGTTCTGCGCGCGGATTTCTTCTACGGCCTTCTCGAGGTCGTCCTTCCAGACAAGCTCGCCCGATACGAACGCGCTGTCGCCTTCCTTCATAACACGGACGCGGTTGACCGGCGCGACCTTGCGCAGGATGGTCTCGATGTGCTTGTCGTTGATGGAGACGCCCTGCGAGCGGTAGACTTCCTGAATGCCGTCGAGCAGATAATGCTGGACAGCCTCAAGCCCTTCGACCTCGAGCAGCTGCTGCGGGTCGATGTAGCCTTCGGTGAGGATCTGCCCCTTCTTGATGTGGCTTCCTTCTTCTATGCCGGAGAGCAGGTTCTGCGAGGCGGGGATGTTGTATGAGACGCGCTCCTCAGTCCCGTCCTCGTGCTCCTTGGCTATTATGAGCTTGCGCTTGCCGTCCATCTCGCGAAGTTCGACGAGCGTGCCTTCCTCTTCGGCGAGGATGGCGACCTTCTTCGGGCGGCGGACTTCAAAGAGCTGCTCGATGCGCGGAAGACCCTGCGTGATGTCTTCTCCCGTGAACTGACGGACGCCTCCGGTGTGGAAGGTGCGCATCGTAAGCTGCGTGCCGGGTTCGCCTATCGACTGGGCGGCTACGACTCCGACCGACTCGCCTATCGCGACTTTCTTTCTCGTCGCAAGGTCGCGTCCGTAGCACATGCGGCAGATGCCGTGGCGCAGGCCGCAGGTCAGCGGGCTGCGAACCCAGACGGATGTGATGCCGAGCGACTCGATGTATTTCGCCTTCTCGGCGCTTATTTCTTCGTTTCTTTCAAGTATCAGTTCGCCGGTCTCGGAGTTCCTGACGTCCTCGAGGCTTACGCGGCCCGTGAGGCGCTCGGCCATTCCGATTGTGACCTTGCCGTCCTGCTGAAGCAGCGGACGGATCTCGACGCCGTGATGCGTATCGCAGTCTTCTTCGGTTACGATGAGGTCCTGCGCGACGTCGACGAGTCGGCGGGTCAGGTAGCCGGACTTAGCGGTACGGAGAGCCGTGTCGGCGAGTCCCTTTCGGGCTCCGTGCGTGGATATGAAGTATTCCAGCGTGTTGAGGCCTTCCTTGAAGTTCGCCGTGATCGGGTAACGGATGATGCGGCCCGACGGGTCGGCCATAAGTCCGCGGATACCCGCCATCTGCGCGACCTGTCCGCGAGAGCCTCGGGCTCCGGAGTCGACCATTATCCAGAGGGCGTTGGTGAGGTCCATGCTCTCCATGATCTTGTCGGCGATACGGCGTCCAGCGTCGGCCCAGAGGATATCCTTCTGGCGCATGTATTCGTCCTCGGTCATGATACCCATTTCGTACTGCGAGGTGAGGTCTTCTTCCTGCACTTCTGTGACGTCGAGTATCTCGCGTTTCTCCTTCGGGACTATAATGTCGCCGACGCCGAGGCTGATGCCGCTGACGGTCGACCAATGGTAGCCGAGCGACTTTATCGCGTCGAGCATCTCTACCATGCCGGTCTGGCCCACTTTGTCGTAGGCTTCGTCAAGCAGCTTGCCCATTTCTTTCTTATTGATAATGTCGTTTTTGTAGCGGAAGCCGGGATGCAGCGCGCAGTTGAAGAGCACGCGGCCCGGAGTTGTCTCTATCCACTTGCCGTCGACGGTGTCGCACTCCCACTCGGGGGCCTTCTTGAGCATTATCTTCGAGTTGACGTGGACGAGCTCGTGGTCGAGCGCCGAGAGGACGTCGTCCATGTCGCGGAAGTGCATGCCTTCGCCCTTCATGCCCTCGCGCATCGTCGTCAGGTAGTAGACGCCGAGGATGATGTCCTGCGTCGGCGTGACGACAGGCTTGCCGCTCGCCGGGGAGAGCAGGTTGTTCGAGGAGAGCATGAGGACGCGCGCCTCGGTCTGCGCTTCGAGCGAGAGCGGGACGTGGACGGCCATCTGGTCTCCGTCGAAGTCCGCGTTGAAGGCCGTGCAGACGAGCGGATGGAGGCGTATCGCCTTTCCTTCTATAAGCACCGGCTCAAAGGCCTGGATGCCGAGGCGGTGAAGCGTCGGCGCGCGGTTGAGCATGACGGGATGGTCCTTGATGATGTCCTCGAGGATTCCCCACACTTCGTCGCGTCCGCGCTCGATGAAGCGGCGCGCGCTCTTGACGTTCGGCGCGAGCCCGCTCTCGACGAGCTTGTGCATGACGAAGGGCTTGAAGAGCTCGAGCGCCATCTGTTTCGGAAGTCCGCACTGATATATCTTGAGGTGCGGGCCGATGACGATGACGGAGCGTCCGGAGTAGTCGACGCGCTTTCCGAGCAGGTTCTGGCGGAAGCGTCCCTTCTTTCCACGCAGCAGGTCGGTGAGGCTCTTAAGCGGACGGTTGCCCGCGCCAAGCACCGCCTTGCCGCGGCGGCCGTTGTCTATCAGCGCGTCCACGGACTCCTGGAGCATACGCTTTTCGTTGCGCACGATAATCTCGGGCGCGCGGAGCTCCTGGAGCTTGCGGAGACGGTTGTTGCGGTTGATAACGCGGCGGTAGAGGTCGTTGAGGTCCGACGTGGCGAAGCGTCCGCCGTCGAGCTGGACCATCGGGCGAAGGTCCGGCGGGATGACGGGAAGGACGGAGAGCACCATCCATTCGGGGCGCGAGTCGCTCTTGCGGAAATCCTCGGCGACCTGGAGGCGCTTTATGAGCTTGCGCTTCTTCTGTCCCGAACACTCGGCGATCTCTTCGCGGAGCTGGTCGACGAGCGTGTCGATGTCTATCTCGTGGAGCAGCGTGTAGACGCCCTCGGCTCCGATGCCGGCCTTGAAGTTCGGGTCATAGGCGGCGCAGAGAGCCTGCTCGCGCTCGAGTATGATGTCGCCGCGCTCAAAAGGCGAATCGCCGCCGTTGATGACTATGTAGCACGGATCTTCTATTGTCTCGCTCTCCTCGGCGGCCTGGAAGCGCTTGGGATATTTCTGCGTGTAGAGGCGCGACTCGCTCTCGGAGATGACGTCGTTCTTCGCGAACGGAAGGTGGACGACGGCCGTGACGATGTAGGCTTCCTGGTTGTTAAGGACGGCGCGGTCTGCCTTGAGCTCCGGATCGCGCTCAAGCATGACTTTTTTCTTCGTCTCGGAGACCATCTTCGCTCCGTCGACGGATTCGCCTTCCTTATATATTCTGTACGCGGGCTCGACCTTGAAGAGGTCGTCGCCGAAGTCGCTGCGGAAGCGTCCTACCTGCGCCGCCGTTATGATGTCGCCTTCGTCGACGGGAACGTCCTCGACCCTCGTGATGCGGAAGGCCTCTTCGGCCTTGAACTTCGGGTCGTAGAAGCGGTGGATGCGCTCCTCCGAGGCGGACATGAGCGAACCGCGGCGCGCGAGGTCTATCCTGCGCCCTTCGTTGACTACCTTATATACCTTTTCGCGGCGGCGCGTCGGCGCGAAGTAGACGACCTTCTCGAGGTCCTTGGTCGAAGCGCCGAGCAGCAGGCTGAGGCGGCTCGGGATGCCGCGCAGATACCAGATATGCACGACGGGAGCAGCAAGCTCGATGTGCCCCATTCTTTCGCGGCGCACGCGGTTGTCGGTGACTTCGACGCCGCAGCGCTCACAGACGACGCCGCGGAATTTCGGGCCGCTGCGCTTATATTTTCCGCAGGCGCATTCGTAGCTCCTGATGGGTCCGAATATGCGCTCGCAGAAAAGGCCGTCCTTCTCCGGCCGGAGCGACCTGTAGTTGATCGTCTCCGGCTTTTTGACTTCCCCGCTGGAGAGTTCCCTGACCCTCTCCGGGGAAGAAAGTCTCATTCTTACTCCGGCGATTTCATGGCCTATGTTAGTCATTAATCTTCATCCCCCTGGTCACCGGTCTCCGTGCCGCTTTCAAACAGATCGTCGCTCAGCGCCGCGGCCTCTTTTTCTTCGTCCGTCTCGTGCAGCTCAAGGCCGCTGTACTCCGCCGCTCCTTCGTGGAACAGGTCGTCTATGCCGCCTGCTCCGCGGCCTTTGGAGACCGCGTCGGCGTCGCTGAGGAATGCGGCGTCGATGTCGTCGACTGTCGCGTCGGGCTTGAACGATACGCGGCGCTGGCCTTTCTCCTCTTCCTCGCTGAGCACGAGCTCGCCGAACGTGCCGTCGGCGTACATAATTTCAACGTCGAGCGCAAGTCCCTGGAGTTCCTTGATGAGGACGCGGAAGGACTCGGGAACGCCGGGCTTCGTGAGGTTCTCGCCTTTGACGATGCGCTCGTAGGTCTTGAGGCGTCCGCGGATGTCGTCGGACTTGACGGTGAGCATTTCCTGAAGCATGTGGGCCGCGCCGTATCCTTCGAGCGCCCAGACTTCCATTTCTCCGAAGCGCTGTCCGCCGAACTGCGTCTTACCGCCGAGCGGCTGCTGCGTGATAAGGCTGTACGGTCCTATCGAGCGCGCGTGGATCTTGTCGTCTACGAGGTGTATGAGTTTCAGCATGTACATGACGCCGACCATGACCTTGTTGGCCATCGGCTCGCCTGTACGTCCGTCGTATATCGTTATCTTGCAGTCGTCGCGCATCTCGGGGTACTTCGTCTCCTGGATTTTCTTGATGTCGGAGGCGATGTCTTCCGAGGTTACGGATTCGAATACCGGCGTGACGACCTTGTAGCCGTTCTCTCTCGCGACGAAGCCGAGCATCGTTTCGAGAACCTGGCCGAGGTTCATACGGCTCGGAACGCCGAGCGGGTTGAGGACGACGTCGACCGGCGTGCCGTCGGAGAGGTAGGGCATATCTTCTTCGGCCATGATGCGCGAGACGACGCCCTTGTTCCCGTGGCGGCCCGCCATCTTGTCGCCTTCCGTGATTTTGCGGAACTGCGCGACGTAGACCTTTACGACTTCGTTTACGCCGGCGCTGAGGTCTTCGCTGTTCTTTTCGCGCGAGAGGCGTTTAATCTCGACGACCTTGCCGCCTTCGCCGTGCGGGACGCGCAGCGACGTGTCGCGGACTTCGCGGGCCTTTTCGCCGAATATCGCGCGCAGAAGCTTTTCTTCCGGCGACTGGTCGGATTCGCCCTTCGGCGTGACCTTTCCTACGAGTATGTCGCCGGCCTTGACCTCGGCTCCGATGCGCACGATTCCGTCCTCGTCGAGATTTTTCAGCGCGTCTTCGCCGACGTTCGGGATGTCGCGAGAAATCTCTTCGGGGCCGAGCTTCGTGTCGCGCGATTCGACCTCGTATTCCTCGATATGTATTGAGGTGTAGAAGTCCTCTTTTACGAGCCGCTGAGAGAGCAGGATGGCGTCTTCGAAGTTGTAGCCCTCCCATGAGACGAAGGCGACGAGGACGTTGCGTCCGAGCGCGAGCTCGCCCTGGTCGCAGGCCTGGCCGTCGCCGATTATCTCGCTCGCGTCGACGTGCTGTCCGTGCGAGACTATCGGGCGCTGGTGTATCGCCGTGCCCTGGTTCGAGCGGCGGAACTTCTGCATGCGGTATTCGTCATAGCCGCCGTCGTCGGTCTTAATCTCTATCCTGTCGGCGTCGACGTAGGTGACGGTTCCAGCGCGGCGAGAAACGACGCAGGAGCCGGAGTCCTTCGCTATGCGGTGCTCGATGCCCGTGCCGACGACCGGCGAGTCGGGGAATACGAGCGGGACGGCCTGGCGCTGCATGTTGGAGCCCATGAGCGCACGGTTGGCGTCGTCGTGCTCGAGGAACGGGATGAGCGCCGTCGAAACGGAGACTATCTGCTTCGGCGATATGTCGAGATAGTCGAGCTCCTTCGGGTCGACCTCTATGGTGTTGTCCTGGTGACGGACGTAGACGCCGCCGGTCGAGGACGGGATGATGTAGCCGTTCTCGTCCATCGGGAGGTCGGCGCGTCCGACATAGTATTCGTCCTCTTCGTCCGCGGAGAGATAGGTGATCTCTTCCGTGACCTGTCCGTCGACTACCTTGCGGCGCGGGCAGACGAGGAAGCCGTATTCGTTGATGCGCGCGAAGGTCGCGAGCGAGGTGACGAGTCCGATGTTCGGTCCTTCAGGCGTTTCTATCGGGCAGACGCGGCCGTAGTGCGTATGGTGGACGTCGCGGGCTTCGAATCCGGCGCGTTCGCGCGAAAGGCCTCCGGGGCCGAGCGCGGAGAGGCGGCGGCGGTGCGTAAGCTCCGCGAGCGGGTTCGTCTGGTCCATGAACTGCGAGAGCTGGCCCGAGCCGAAGAATTCGCGGAGCGCCGCGGATATCGGGCGCACGTTGATGAGGTCCTTCGCCATCGCGGTCGCGAGGTCCGGCGTCGTCGTCATGCGTTCGCGCGCGATGCGCTCCATGCGGAGCAGCCCTATGCGGACCTGGTTCTGGAGCAGCTCACCGACGGCGCGCACGCGGCGGTTGCCGAGGTGGTCGATGTCGTCCATGTGCTCGTTGCCGTCGCGGAGGCGGATGAGCCCCTTGACTATCGCGACGACGTCGGTGACGGTCAGCAGGCGCTCGCTGTTCGCGATGTCGAGCTGGAGCCTGCGGTTGATCTTATAGCGTCCGACGCGGCCGAGGTTGTAGCGTCTCGGGTCGAAGAATATGCTCGATATATATTCGCGTGCGTTTTCCATGCGCGCCGGTTCGTTCGGGCGCAGCTTGCGGAAGAGCTCGAGCATCGCTTCGTCGGGTGTGTTGGTGTTGTCGCGCTCGATGGTCACGGCGAGCGACGGGTCTATGTCCCAGACCCAGACCTTCGTGCGTCCGTGGTTCCAGAGCACCTCCATGTGCTCCTTCGTGAGGCGCGTGTTTTTGCGTATCTCTACCGTGCCGGTGCCGTCGGGGGAGATTATATCCTCCGCGAGCAGCATTCCGCGCACGTCGTCGTCGACGAGGTCCTTCTCCACCTCTTTGCCGTCGAAGAGGTGGATGAGCTCGTCGGTGCTCTGCACGCCGAGGGCGCGGAGCATCTGCGTGACGGGGATTTTTTTGCGGTTGTCTATCTTGACGGAGAGCACGTCGCCCGCCGCAAGGTCGAATTCAATCCACGCGCCGCGGTCGGGGATGAGCTTCGCGATGAAGGTCTCCTGTCCCGGGATGCCGAACTCGGCGCTGTAGTAGACTCCGGCGGAACGCGCGAGCTGGTTGACGACTACGCGCTCCGTTCCGTTGATTATGAAGGTTCCCCTTTCGGTCATGGCGGGGAAGTCGCCCAGGTAGATGTCTTCTTCTTTGATTTCGCCGCTCTTCTTGTTCACCAGACGAATCGTCGCGCGCAGAGGTCTCGACCATGTAAGGTCCCGGCTGCGCGCCTCATCCAGACTGATGGGCACGGGATCGACGTAGTATCTTACGAATTCAAGCGCGAAAGAGCCGTCGTAGCTTTCGATGGGGAATATTTCATCGAAGAGCTCCTGAAGCCCCTGCGAGGAGCGCCTGTCAGGCTCGGTGTCAGCCTGAAAAAACCACTGGTATGAGTTGCGCTGTACCTCTACGAGATCCGGCAGCGGTATGAGATCCTTTCCCTTGCCGAATGTCTTGCGGCGTTCGTATGCTTTGCCCGAGGTCTGTTTTACCTGCATGGGAGCATCCTCCCCATTCGAGAATTATAAGAGTGTACAATCGTACAAATGGAGATTATAACAAAAAAGCGACAGCTGTCAATAGACAGGTGTCGCCTGTTTTTATGTTCCGGCAGATATCGCTTATGCGTGCGGTTTCCCGACTTGCGCCATTATGCTACAAGGCGGCGCGGTTTGTCAAGCTTTACGCGGACGTTCGGCGCTTTTCCGCGCGAGCGGCGGCGCTCCGTGATTCGCGGGGCGTTGCGGAGCGCGGCGCCGGTGCGCTAAAATTCCGCCATTACGGAGGCGCACGGCGCGTTCCGCCGCGTGCGCGCGCTTTCGCGCCGGAGGTGCTGGTGTTGGAGAATTACGAAAATCTTGCGAAATTCAGCAAGGAGCAGCTCATCGAGCTCGTCGGGATATACGCGAAGAACTGGCTCGCGATGGACGGCGTCTGGTTCCAGTCGGTCGAGCGGCGCGACGGCATGGAGGCGGCGATGTATCACGACGTCGAGGCGTGGCGGCGCTTCACGGTCATCGAGGCGAAGCGCATCAAGGAGTTTCTGCGCCTGCCGGAGCGCGCCGGGCTCGAGGGGCTCGCCGCGGCGCTGCGGCTGCGCTTCTACGCGAACCTCAACGAGGACGAGCTCGTCATAGAGGGCGACACTCTCGTCTACACGATGGTGAAGTGCCGCGTGCAGACGGCGCGCGAGCGCAAGGGGATGCCCTTCCATCCGTGCAGGCCGGTCGGCAGCATCGAGTACGCCGGCTTCGCGCGGACGATCGACGACAGGATTTCGTGCCGCTGCCTGAGCTGCTATCCAGAGGCGACGGACGAGAGTTGCTGCTGCAAGTGGGAGTTCACGCTGGAGCGCGGGAAAGAGGACGGAAGCGCAGCCGGTTAACCTGCGCCCGCCGGGCTTTTGATAAAATTTCCGCCGCTCCGTAAGATTGACGGAGCGGCGGCGAATTCTGGGAAGCGCCGTAAGCCTGCGGCGCTTTCGTAAGCTTATGGATTTTTCCGCGGCTTCGCGGAGTTTTCCTAAGTTTTAGGGACTTCCGGCGACGCGGCGGACTTTTGCCGAATTTACAGGCTAAGCCTCGCGCTCATGCTCCTCGGCGTATTTATAGGCGGCTTTCATCATGCGCTTGTAGATGGCCGAGCAGTAGAGCGCGCCCATCGGGTTGTGCGCGAGGACGCGGTCCTTCGCCGCGACGGGGACGACGGGGGCTTTTGAATATTTTATGAAGAGCGCGTCGTGGCCGACGCAGAGCCCCATCAGTATGTTCAGGTCGGTCTTAGCCTCGTTGAGCACGGCGGCCTGCTCTATCGGGTTGCAGGATATGTTTCCTATGCGGTCGCTCTCCATCGCGCCCATCTCGGACTTCGGCACGCCGCAGACCTTGCAGTTGACCGTCGCTATCTCGAAATATTTATCGAGTATCGCGCCGAGCTTCGCCGCCTCCTCGGAGAATGCGGCGCAGAAGGCTATGCCGAGCTTTTTGTAGCCCATCTTCTGCGAGAAAATTATTATCTCCTGTATGCGGTTCGCCTCGCCGTAGTATTCGGCTTCGACCTCTGAGGCCGCGCGCATCATGCGGCGGTCGGTCTCGTCGGCGTAGAGCGCCGCGGCGTCGCAGGCGGTGCAGGCCATGCCGCCGCCGCATGGTTTTTCCGTACATTTATCGCATCTCATTGCAATTCGCCTCTTTCATATTTTTTCATGTCGTCGGGGAGCGGCGCTTCTATCCTCGCGCCGCGCAGCGCGGCGGGCAGGGCCGCGTCGTCGGGGAATATAACGAGCCGCGCGTGAAGCAACGGGCGCTTGCCCATCTTGCCGCCGTATTTCGCGTCGCCCGCTATCGGGTGTCCAATCGCGGCGAGGTGCGCGCGCGCCTGGTGCGGGCGGCCCGTGACGAGCTCCGCTTCGACGACGCTTCTGCTTCCGCAGACGGCGATCCGTCTGTAAAGCGTCAGCGCCCTCTGCCCGTTTTCGTCCGGGCGCACCGTGTTCGTGCGCGCGTCCTTCAGCAGCGGCAGGTCGATTTTGCCTTTTTCCGGCGCTACGCCCTCGACGACGGCTCTGTATATCTTTTTGATCCTGCGCTCCCGCACCAGCTCCGCGAGTATCCGCTGCGCCTGGCCCGTGAGCGCGATTATCACCGCGCCGGAGGTGTTTCTGTCGAGGCGCTGGACGGTCGCGGGACGGTAGTCGCTTCGCTCCCACCGCAGCTCATCAAGCGCGCGCGTGATAAGCGAGTCGCCGCCGCGTTCGTCCGGCTGGGTCAGAAGGCCCGCGGGCTTGTCGACTATCCAGGCGAAATCGTCTTTGTAGAGAGTTTCGAGCGGCTTCGCTCGCGGCAGCTCGCGCGCGGGCGCGGCGGCCGCCTTCGCGCCGTCTTCCCACGGCACGGTGAGCCGCTGCCCATCGGCGAGGCGGGCCTCGCCCTTCGTGCGTCTGCCGTCGAGGCGCACCTCGCCGGTGCGTATCGCCTTCATTATCGCGCCGAGCGGCACGCCGGGCCAGAGCGTCCGCAGCACGCGGTCGACGCGCCGCCCGTCGTTGTCGGCGGAGATTATGAGCTCGCGCGCCATTTTATTTTTTCCAGAAGCGGCGCTGCGTCGAGTTGTTCCACGCCGAGATGGGCTGGTCGTCGGTGAGGTTCTTGACGGAGTCCTTCCAGCAGAACATCCTGAAGTCGAGCTCGTCCGCCGAGGAGACGATGAGCGCCTCGGGCGTCGCGGGGACGACCGGCGAGCCGAACTCGCGCTGGCCGTGGTGGCTCAGCAGTATGTGCGAGAGGTGCGTCCGCAGCTTTTCCGAGAGGCTGAACTGCGCGGCGAGCTCCGAGAAGCGCAGGTATCCCTGCGCGACGTGGTCGAGCAGCGCGCCCTCGACGGTGATTTCCGGCACCGGGGCCATGCGGTATGACTCGAGCTTGCCGATGTCGTGCAGCAGAGCGCCCGCTATGACGACCTCCTTGTCCACGTCATAGCCGGAGGCCGCCATCGACTCGGCCATAGCCTTCGCGCAGGCCGCGACGGAGACGGTGTGCTCCAGCAGTCCGTTGGCGTAGGCGTGGTGGTGGCTCACGGCGGCGGGCCAGTCGCGGAAGCGCGTCCAGCGGTCGCCGTCGAAGACGAAACGCAGGAACCTCCCCGCCTCGCCCCGGCACTCGCCGACGAGCGCCTCGAAGCGCGCGGCAAGCTCGCCGACCGGTATAGGCGAGTGCGGCAGGTAGCCTGCCGGCGGATATTTTTCCTGGTTGAGCAGCGTTATCTTGTTGAAGTTGAACTGAAGCAGGCCGCGGTACTCGGCGACCTTGCCGTTGACTCCGACGGTGCGGCCCGTGAGCTGGACGATGCGCTCGGGCGGCAGCTTGTCGTCGTCGCTCTGCGGGGAGGCCTCGGACTTGTCGAGCCACTGCGCGTCCGACCAGACCTTCGCCTCGACGGTGCCGAGGCCGTCCGTCGCGGTCACGTCGTAGTATGGTTTGCCGTTTTTATCGCTTTTCTGTGAAATGTAGCTTATGACGAATATCGCCTTGAAGAGCGCGCCCGCGGGGAGCTTGCGCACCTCCTGGCTGTTGAGAAGCGTGTTCGCCGTCATACTTCATCTTCCTTCCGTAAAGGCAGTTTCACGTTTTTTAATGATAGCATTTTTTCGCCGATTGCACAGCGCGGCGCGCCCCCGGCTTTTTCTTTTCTTTACAGCGGCGGCGGCGGATGCTAGACTTTGCCGGAAAACTTGAATTTACGGGGAGAATCTGTAAAAAATGGCGGAAGATATAATTGCTGCGCAGGCGACGGCGTGGGGCGAAGGCGGCATAGCGATAGTGCGTCTCTCGGGCGAGGGCTGCGCGCGGCTCGCCGGGGAGATTTTCCGCGGGCGGCGCCCGTTCGAGGAGCAACCGCCGCGGTACATGGCGCTCGGCTCGCTGCGCACGCGCGGCGGAGAGACCTTCGACGAGGCGCTCGCCGTGCGCTTTCCGCGCGGCGCGAGCTACACGGGCGAGGAGAGCGCGGAGATACACTGCCACGGCGGCACGCTCGCGGCGCAGAAATGCGTCGAGGAACTCTGCGCGCTAGGCGCGCGGCTTGCCGAGCCCGGCGAGTTCACGCGGCGCGCCTTCGTCAACGGGCGCATCGACCTTGCGCAGGCGGAGGCCGTGCTCGGCATTATAAAGGCGCGCAGCGACGAGGCGCTCAAGGCCTCCGCGCGCTCGCTCCAGGGAGGGCTGACCGCCGAGATAAAAATTTTCATGGATGAGCTGACGAACCTCGCCGCGGCGCTCGAGGTGGACCTCGATTTTCCCGAGGAGGGCGAGGGCTTCATATCGCGCGGCGAAAGCGAAACACGGATAAAAGACCTCGCCGCACGCTGCGCTTCGCTCGTATCGAAATGCCGCGCGGGCATGCTGCTGCGCGAGGGGGCGCGCGTCGCGATAATAGGCCGCCCCAACGTAGGCAAGTCCTCGCTGCTCAACGCCCTGCTCGGCGAAAACCGCGCGATAGTCACTGCGATACCCGGCACGACGCGCGACAGCATCGAAGAGACCTTCATATACAACGGCCTGCCCGTGCGCATAATAGACACAGCAGGCATACGCGAGGCGGGCGACGAAGCCGAGGCGATAGGCGTCAGCCGCTCGCTGAAGGCGATGGACGAAGCGGACGTGGTGCTCTGGGTCATAGACGGCTCGGAGCCTGACCTCTCCTGCGGCATAGGCGGCGAAGAGTTCCGCCCGCCGGCGGGCACAGTGATAGCGCTCAACAAAAGCGACCTGCCGCAGAAAATCACCGAGGCCGGGCTGCGCGCCGGATTCCCCGGCTCTGAGGTCGTATCAGTATCGGCGGCGAAAGGCGCGGGCCTCGAAAATCTCAAAAAAACGATATTCCGCCGCGTCTCCGGCGGCGGGACGCTCTCCGGCGGCTATGCCGTAACCGCGCGGCAGATGGAATGTCTCACCGCGGCGGGAAAAGCCATAGACGACGCCGCTGCCTCCATAGAAGCGGGCGCGGGCTGCGACGCGACGATAACCTGCGTCGCCGAGGCGCGCGCGGCCCTCTCGTCGCTGCTCGGCACGGACGCGGCCGAAGACCTGCTGGACAAAGTATTCGGAAATTTCTGCGTCGGGAAATAGCGCCTTGACCGAGACCACGTCCGGCGAAGCCCAGCCGCGCGCACTGCTCATAAGCGCGCAGAGCGCGGACAAACTTGCGGAACTCTGCCGCGAAGCCGCGCGCTCGCCATTTCGATACGGCCTCCGCAGGCAAACGGACGCGCGCGAAACATTGGGGAAATACCGCCGCGCCGCCGTCGCCTCCGGCGAAGCGGAGGCCGCGGAAATCCTGCTCGCGCCGCCAGAAACTCACGGCGCGCCGAAAAAGCTCGCCTTCGCCTTCCCGGGGCAGGGCGCGGCGGGAGCCGTCCCCGTCGCGGAGCTTCGCCGCATCCTCCCAACCTTTTCAAAATATCTCGGAATTGCGGAAAAAGCCGCGGAGCGTGCGGCGGGCGTTTCGCTCTCGCGGATTCTCGAAAAGGGGCGCGGCGTCTCGGCGCTCGAGGAACACATCTCCGTCTTCGCCTACGGCGCGGCGCTCGCATTCCAATACATCGGCTGGGGCTTCCGCCCCGACTTCATACTGCCCCACTCGCTCGGAGAATACGCCGCGCTCGCCGTCTCCGGCATGGCGGAGCTCGCCGAAACCGCGCAGTTCGTCTGCCGCCGCGCGCTCGTGATAGATTCGATAAAAGAGCGCGGCGTCATGCTCCACGCGGAAGCGGCGCTCGATTTCGCGGAAGAGCTCGCGTCACGGCACGCCGCGGAGCTCTCCGTCGCCGCGGTCAACGGCGCGCGCTCCGTCGTGCTCTCGGGGACTGCGGAAGCCGCGAGACGCGCCGAACGCGCGCTCGACGCCGCGAAAATTCCGCACCGCCGCCTGCGCGTGCCCTACGCCGCGCACTCGCCGCTCGCGTCGCAAATCGCGGAGAAAATCGCCGCGCTCCCCTTCCCCGCGCTCAACGAGCCGTCCTGCCCCGTATTCTCGTCAATCGACGGAAACCCGCTGACCGCCGCGGAAGTCTCGCGCCCGCCGCGCCGCGCGGAGCAATGCCTGCGCCCCGCGCGCTTCGACAAAGCTCTCGCCTCGGCGCGGAACCTCGCGCAAGGCGCGCAAATCACCGCAGTCGAGTTCGGCGTACACCGCACGCTCGCGGGCGCGGGACTCGCCGCGCTTCCGCAAAGCCGCTGGCTCGGCGCGTCGTCGATGAAAAACTACGTCGCGGGCAAATCGCGCGAATACTGCTTCAAACGCGGCATTATGGAGACCGCCGCCGCACTCTGGGAAGAGGGCTTCGCCAACGGCGCGGAGTGGACGAAAATATAAGGATGTTTTGACTGTGGCTAAGATTGAGAGATTAATAAAAACGCTTGAAGAGACGGACGCCCCTTCAAAAGCCTGCAACGCAATCAACGCTCTCGGCAGAAAGAGCGGAGAGGACGAACGAGCTCCGGCTATGGAGGCGCTCGCCCGCTGCGCAGAGCATGGACGCGTCAATCAGGTTCTGCGCACGCACGCGCTTGCGACGCTCTCCTGCATGCTCTCTGTGAATGACAAAGATTTTACGGAGCTCTTCGAGCGATGCGCGAAATCGCAAGACTCAAGCACAGCTTGGTGGGGCGCGGAGGGCTTGACCAAAATCCTAGGAGCTAAGGCCGCCCCCATACTGCTGCCGCTGGTTTTCGAGCCGGGGCGCACGACCGAGTCAAAAGCGCACATCGTAGCGCTTCTCTCGCATGCTACAGGCAATCCGTTCGATTATGGGAAACCCGAAGAATTCCGGCAGTGGAGCGACGGCGACATAGACCGCGAAGCTCTGGCGAAATGGGCGGAAGCCGGATACCCGGCGGGGAACGGATACGCGCAGCCTGAGCGCCATCCGTCTCTCGACTCACCGGCTACGCCGTTAGAAAAAATCTGCGCGCGCCTTGACGCAAAACTTTCAAAAAAACGCGCCGCACATCAAAACCCGGCGCATCCATCCAACTGGCTCATACCTGCGGACGCGGAGGATTTGGCGACAATCACAGCCCGCTGGCGTCTGCCCGCGGATTACTTGGAATTTTTAGAAAAAGGTTCGCCGCTCGCCGCACAGCTGAAACTAAAAGGATACGGGGCGATAGAGCTCTACGGCGCACACAATTTGATAAAAGGGCAGGACGGTTATTCTTATAACCCTGTCGAAAGGCAGAGGATAGAAGATTGGCCCGACAGTCTGGTCGTCATAGCGCAGAGGTGGGGCGACCCGTTCTGCCTCGATTTATCAAAAGACGAGCCGCCCGTGCTTTTCGCGTTCCACGGAGAGGGGCTCTGGCAATTCACCGAAGAATTTCCAAACTTCCTCGCGTTTCTGAAATCGGTAACGGCCTAGCGCATCAACGTCTCCGCATAAAACAAGCGGGGCGGCCCGTCGTGAGCCGTCCCGCATTTTTTGGCCTTTGCGCGCAGAGCACCGCGCGATTAGTAGGCTTTCGCGAAGATCGCCTTTCTTGCGTTTTCCTTGCCGGTGTAGAAGCACTTGCCGCGCTCTTCTGAGTGGGCGAAGGGGAAGCAGCGCGGCGTCGCGCCGGTCGCTTCCTTGATGGCTTTTTCGTCCTCTTTGCTGCCCGCGAAGAATACTTCGATGAAGCCGCCCTTCTCTTCGAGCAGCTTCTTGAACTCTTCGAGGTTCTCGGCCTTGTGTGTGTTCGCGAGGCGGAACTGGAGCGCGCGGTTGTAGAGGTTCTGCTGTATCTCGTCGAGCAGCGCAGGGATCGCCGCCGCGGCTTCGCTCCACGCTATGTCGAGCTTCTCGCCGGTGTCGCGGCGCACTACGCGCAGCTTCTCCGCCGCGTATTCCTTTTCGCCGAGCTCGAGGCGGAGCGGCACGCCCTTTTGGAGGTGCGAGAAGAAGCGGTCGCCGGGGCGCATGTGGAACTGTTTGTCGATGTTGACATAACGTCCGCCGAGCGCCGCGTTGAGCTGTTTCTGTAGCTCTTCGGCCTTCGGCAGCAGCGCGCTTTCGATTTTCGCGTCGTCGGTCGAGATGGGAACGATGACGGCCTTGACGGGCGCGATGCGCGGCGGCAGCACGAGGCCGTCGTTGTCGGAGTGGGTCATGATTATCGCGCCGATGAGGCGGGTCGAGACGCCCCAGCTCGTCGTGTATGCGTACTGCATCGTGCCGTCCTTGTCCTGGAACTGGATGTCGAAGGCCTTCGCGAAGTTCTGTCCGAGGAAGTGGCTCGTCCCGGCCTGGAGCGCCTTCTTGTCGCTCATCATCGCCTCGCAGGTGTATGTGTTGTCAGCGCCGGGGAAGCGCTCGCCCTCGGTCTTCTCGCCTTCGAGGACGGGGAGCGCGAGGTACTCGGTCATGACGCGGCGGTAGACCTCGAGCATTTTCAGCGTCTCTTCGATGGCCTCTTCTTTCGTCGCGTGGGCGGTGTGGCCCTCCTGCCAGAGGAATTCGGAGGTGCGCAGGAAGAGGCGCGGGCGCTTCTCCCAGCGCATGACGTTGGCCCACTGGTTGATGAGGATGGGCAGGTCGCGCCACGACTGCACCCATTTGCTGTACATGTGGCCTATTACAGTCTCGGAGGTCGGGCGCACGATGAGCGGCTCTTCAAGCTCTTCGCCGCCGGCGTGCGTGACGACGGCGCACTCGGGCGCGAAGCCCTCGACGTGCTCCGCCTCCTTCGCGAGGAAGGACTGCGGTATCAGCAGCGGGAAGGCGGCGTTGACGTGGCCCGTCTCCTTAAAGGCGTCGTCGAAGTAGCGCTGTATCATTTCCCATATCGCGTAGCCCGTCGGGCGCACGACCATGCAGCCGCGCACGGGCGCGTAGTCCGCCATCTCGGCGACGCGTATGACGTCAAGGTACCACTGCGAATAATCTTTCTCTCTCGGCGTTATGTTTTTTGCCATTCCTTCATCCTCCGGTAAAAATCTATGTCGGTTCTCCGGCGCGGGAAATCCGTTCTATTGAAACAGGGGCGCGTCCGTCGCGAGGCCGCGCCGGTTTCTTATTCTATCACTTTACGCGCGCCTTTTGAACTTCCGCGGCGCGCGCGCGGAGCGCCGCGCTCTTGACTTTTCCGCCGTTGCGGCTATTATTTTAGTATAGTCGCGAACTAAAGCACTGAATAAACATACCGGAGGCACAGCCATGTCAAACCAGTGGAAAGACGATTTTACCGACCAGCTATGCGACGCCATCGTCGCGATCACCGACAGGGACGAAGCGTACCGTTTCCTCGAGGATTTAGCAACTTTCTCTGAAATCAAGGCCTTCTCGCAGCGGCTTCAGGTTGCGGGGCTTCTCATAAAGGGCTTCTCGTATCCGCAGATCGTGCAGGCGACGGGCGCGAGCACGGCGACGATTAGCCGCGTCAAGAAGTTCGTCGAGTACGGCACGGACGGCTACCGCGACGTGCTGCGCAAGCTCGAGAGCAAGGCCGCCGAGGAAGAAGCGCCGAAGAAGAAAAGTGTGAAAAAGTAATGCGCGGCGTTTTTTTCCCGCTCGCGCACGGCGCGCCGCTCCCCTCCGGGATGGCGGCGCTGCTCGAGGGCTCGTCGGTCTGGCTGACGGCTCGCTCCGAGGATGAAATTTCGCGCCTTTCAGAAGCTCTGCCGCAGGGCGCGGATTTCGCGGGCGGCTCCGTGACGGGCGGAGCCGCGCTCGCCGACCTCGCGCCCGCCGTCATCGAGTGCGCGGAGGCGCTCGGCGGCGTCGACGCCGTGGTATTCGCGCCGGCGCTGTCGTCGAAGGAGCGTCTCTTCCTCGACATATCGCCCGACGACTTTGCGGCGCACGCCTCGGCGCTGAACGCTTTCTTTGAAATCTGCAAATGCGCGCTGCCCTACATGATGGGGCGCGAGGCTCCCGTCGTCGCAGTGCGTCTGCCCGCCGCGCCCGCGAACCTCACGGAGCGCATGTACCGCGCGGCGATGGAGTCAATGCTCGGCGACATGGCCGAGGAGTTCGGCGCGTTCGGCGTATCTGTCCAGAAATTTTACGATTAAGAGGATTTTTCGGATTCGGCGGCCTCGGCCCCACGCAGCAGTATCGCGTAGGCGGCGAGGTCGTCGACGTTTCTCGGCGGCGTGCGCAGCGAGGTCGGCACGAGCTTCATGAGGCCGCGCGGCGCGTGCAGCCGCCAGTATATTTCTCGCGCCTCGAGCGTCGTGCCGTATTCTTCCGCGACTTTATGGGGAAAGGGCAGAGCGGCGCGGAATTCCGCGAACGATGTGCCGCTCCCTACGTAGACGGCTTCGGGCGCGGTTTTCGGCAGCTCCGCGGCGTTTCCCTCCTGCCGCCACGCGGCGAGAAGCTCCCAGCGTCCGCTCTTTACCGCTTCAATCAGCACGTCTTTCTTATCCGACGGGATTATCGCCGAAAAGAGAAGCCGCCCGCCCTCGGCGAGCGCGAAGCCCGTCTTCCAGCGTCCGGGGTCAATTCCCGCGATCATTGAAGATTCCGCGCTCCACCGACTCCCAGCGCGGGTACATCCACATCCACTGCTCCGGGTGCGCCTTTATGCCCTCGGATATGACTGCGTTGAGATCGTCGGTGCTCGTCTGGATGTTCTTGCCGAACGGTTCTCCGTCGCGGCCTTTCATCGGCGGGTAGAATTTCATCGAGAAGGTGACGCCGTCGGGGTTGCGCGTGCATATACCGGGAATCACGTCGCAGCCGAGCTTCGCAGCGAGCTTCGCGGGGCCGAGCGGCGTGCTCGCGGGAGAGCCGAGGAAGGGCGAGACGACGCCCGCCTCCTTCGCGTCCTGGTCGATGGGGACGGCGATGACCTCGCCGCGCTGGAGCGCCTTTATCATCGCCTTCAGGTCGTTCGCCTTGCCGAGCGCCTTCGCGCCCCCCGCGCGGCGCAGATCCTTTATAAGCTCCGTTATGCGTTCGTCGCGCTGGTCCGCGCCGAGGGAATTTATCGGCAGCCCGTGGTGCGCGAGCCAGCAGGCGGAATATTCCCAGTTTCCTATGTGCGCCGTCGCGAGCATCGCGCCGCGGCCGGACTTCACCGCGTCGAAGAGGTACTCGTGGCCTTCGCTGCTGACGAGCTCGTCTATCCGCTCCGCCATTACAGGCATACGCGCGAACTCCGCGGCTGCGCGTCCGAAATGCTCGTAAGCGCCGCGCACTATCTCCTCGGCGCGCGCGCGCGGCACGCCAAGTATTTTCATGCAGCGCTCTACGGCCTCGGCTACTTTCTTATGCGACAGGCGCGCGACGAGCGAGCCGAGCTTCCCGCCGAGCGCCACGGCGCGCTCGTGCTCCATGCGGCAGCAGAGCGCGCGGAATATATTCAGAGAATGCCATATAAGCGGCTGACTTTTTTCCGGCATGAGAACTCCCCTCAGGCGGAGCGGCGGTTCCGCGTCCGCGTCATATATCAAAGATTATACTATACGCGCGCCGAAGGCACAGAAAAAGCGCGGAGCCCGCAAGGAGCCCCGCGCCGTCGGGAATTTTACGAAAGAGCTATACGCGCGCGCAGACCTCCGCGGCGGGAGCGCAGTCCGTCTTTTTGAAGTAGAGGACGGCGGCTACTATCCCGACAATCGCGGCGCAGCTTATCGCCATGTTCGGATGAATCGCGGCGAGCGCGCAGAGTCCGAATAATACGCGTTCGTAGCTGCGAAGGTCGCGGCAGAACCATCCTTCGAGCGCCCCCGCGAGAGCCACGACGCCGAGCACGGCAGAGAGGACGAGCACCGCGAGCTCGACGGGCTGCACGTTCTGGAGCAGCAGCATCGGATTGTAGACGAAGCAGTATGGCAGCAGGTACGAGGCGAGCGCTATCTTCGTCGCGGTCACGCCGGTCTTCGCCGGGCTCGCGCCCGCTATTCCCGCGCCGGTGAAGGCCGCGAGGCAGACGGGCGGCGTAAGGTCTGCCATGATGCCGAAGTAGAATACGAAGAGGTGCGCCGCGAGCGGCATGACGCCCATTCCCGCGAGCGCCGGCGCGATTATCGTGCTGCACACGATGTAGTTCGCCGTCGTCGGCAGCCCCATGCCGAGGACGAGACAGGCGAACATCGCCATTACGAGCGTGAGGAAGAGGCTGCCGCCCGATATTTCGATGATGTTGTTCGATATCGTGAGGCCGAGCGAGGTCAGCGACGAGGTGCCGACGATGAAGCCGACGAGCGCGCAGGCGAGCGCGACTCCGAGCGCGCCGCGCGCGCCCTCGGCGAGGGCCTCGACGTTGTCGCGCAGCGACATGCGCGTGTGCTTCCTGAAGGAGCTGACGACCATGACGGAGACGACGCCGATGAATCCGGCTTTGAGCGGCGTGTATTTCATCAGCAGAGCGACGACGATGACGAGCACGGGGATGAGCAGATGTCCGTCGCGTTTCATAACCTCGCGCACGACGGGAAGCTCTTCCTTACGTATTCCTTCGAGATGGTCGCGGCGCGCGCGGATGTGGACGTTGCTGAATATCGCGGTGTAATAGATGAGCGCGGGGATGACAGCCGCAGCGGCTATCGAAAGATAGGGGATGTTGAGGAACTCGCTCATGATGAAGGCCCCGGCCCCCATGATGGGCGGCATCAGCTGGCCTCCGGTCGAGGCGCAGGCTTCGACCGCGCCCGCGTAGTGCGGCGCGTAGCCGACCTTTTTCATTAGCGGTATCGTGAAGGTCCCGGTCGTTGCGACGTTGGCGACCGACGAGCCGTTTATCGTGCCGAGCAGCCCCGAGGCGACGACGGCGACCTTTGCCGGGCCGCCGGGACTTCCGCCCGCAAGCGCGAGCGCAAGCTCGTTGAAAAATTTCGCGCCGCCGCTCTTCGCGAGGTACGCGCCGAAGATTATGAATACGATGACGAATGTGGAGGAAACGCCGAGCGCGAGGCCGAAGATGCCCTCGGAGGTCAGGTACATGTGCTGTATTATCCTGCTCAGAGAATATCCGCGAATCTGGAACATTCCCGGCGCGTAATAGCCGAAGTAGCAGTAGAGCAGAAACAGCACGCTGAGGCACGGGAGCACGAGGCCGACGACGCGCCGCCCCGCCTCGATGACGAGCAGAATCGCCGCGACGCCGAGGACGATTTCATAGCCGAGCGGCTCCGCTCCGCGGCGCGCAATCTCGTTGAAGAAGACCGCGATGTAGCCAACGACCCCGCCCGCGGCGGCCGCGAGCAGCCAGTCGTACCACGGAGCGCGCAGCTTGTCGCCCCTGCGCGTCGCCGGATAAAGCACGTAGACGGCGACGATGGCGAAGGTGAGGTGTATCGCGCGCTGAATGGTTATCGGCATCGCCGTTATCCCAGCCGTATAGAGGTGGAACAGCGACATAGCCGCGAGCCAGAAGGTGACGAACTTCCCCTGCCAGCCCGACAGCCGCCTGTAGCGGCTCTCCTGGTCGTATTTTTCGACGAGGCTGCTGACCTCGGCCTCGTTCATGCTTATGTTCTCTATCAACGATTCGTTTCTCTGTCCGTTCATTTTGCTTCCGCGTCCTCCGTCCTGCTTTTCAGCCGCGCGAGGGGAAAACCCCCGCGCGCTCCGCGGCCTTACTCGACCGCGCCGATCTCCCTGTAGTAGCGCTCCGCTCCCGGATGAAGAGGTATCGTTATAAACTTGAGGTTCTCCGGGGCCATCGAAGAAAGTCTCGACGAAACGTTAAGGATGTCCTCCTTCTTCTCGTAGAGGGCCTTCGTCATCCGGTAGGCCGTCTCTTCGTCAAGCTTGTCGTTCGTGATGAGGACGTTCCAGCTCGCCATCGCCTTCACCGGCTTTTCCTGCCCCTTGTAGGTGTTCGCCGGTATCTCGAACGGCAGATAATAGGGCAGCTCCTTGCAGAGGGATTCTATTACCGCAGGCTCGAAATCTATCAGCTCCGCCGTCCCGACGGTCATTATCTCGACGATGCCCGCGATGCCGAGCGCTCCGACGGTGAGCCCCGCGTCGATGTGCTTGTCGGCGAAGGCCGAAGCGGTGTCCGAAAGGCCGAGATTCTCCGCGCGGATGTCCTTGTCGGGGTCGATGCCGTTCGCCCGCAGAAGCGCGCGCACCGTAATCTCAGTCCCGCTTCCGACCGCGCCTACCGAGACGCGCTTGCCCTTCAGGTCCTTTATGCTCTTTATGCCGCTTCCCTTAGCAACGAGGAAATGCACCGGCTCCGCGTAAAGCGGCGCGATCGCGCGCAGCCCCTTCATCGGCTTGCCGTCGAACATGCCCATGCCCTCGTAGGCGAAATAGTAAAGGCCGTCGGCGAAGACGATCTCGGCCTCGCCCTTCGAGAGAAGCGAAAGATTCTGCGCCGTTCCGCCCGTCGACTGCGCGTTCGCGCGCATGTCGGGAATCGTGTCGTTCCACACCTTAGCCATCGCCGCGCCTACGGGATAGTAGGTCCCGCCCGTCGAACCCGTGCCGACGTTGATAAAGGTCGCGGCCTCCGACGCCGCGACCAGCGCAAGGATAAGAACAAATGACAACGCCGTTCTGCAAAAATTTCTCATCAACCTGTCCCCTTCTCGTAAATAAAATTCGCGTACTCCGCCCCTGCACCATTTAATTGGTGAATTTTTCACAATAGGTACGAATCACACAGCGTGGTGTAAGAATACAATAATCGCGCCCATGCGTATATAGTTCCACAGTCCTATATTTTATAAATTCACATAGTGTTTCGACACGTTTGTGAATAATAGCTCATATAACAAACAAGCCGCCCTTTCATGGGCGGCTTGTCGCTGCATCAAATGACGTTCAGCGTTACGGACGGTACTTCACGTCGATATGTTCCAAATCTCTGCTGCCTGTGAGCTTGCCTTCTGTCATTCGGTGGTGTCTCTCGCAGAGCCAGAGACCGTTAGTAAGTTTATCGCTGCCGCCTTTGTGGTGCGGCTTGATGTGCGCAGCCTGCACGATGCCGTCACATTCAGCGTCGAGTATTTCTTGCGGAAGTCCCTGAATGGCACGGAATTCGCATTTGCGTTCTATTTTCTGCATACTGCGGTTAAGAGAGGCGTCACGCTTGAACAGCGGCTTGCTGGGATAAAGCCACATGAATAAATCCCATGTTTTATCAACTATATTAGGGATGTCTTTAACAAAAAAATTCTGTGCAAGATTTACATAAAAAGTATTTCCAAGGTAATGTTTGCTTGAATTTTTGTTAGCAAATATTCTCTTAGCAAAGCCATATTTTTCTTCAACGGCATCAATCTCTTTTAGAAAATCAGCTATATCGCTCCGTATAATCTCAAATTTTTCTTTTTGTGTTCTTTCTTTATTAAATACAACATAATGCAGATAATGGTAGTTGCACCTGAACTCTGCTGTGTCTTCCATTATCTTTCGAAATCTTTCGTAGTCAAAGTTCTGGCGAAAGAAAGAAAACATAACAGGAGAATGTACCATGTCAAATGTTAATAAATTCTTTACACCTTGTGTTTCCCAATGATGGAAATGATAACCTGCTCGATACCCAACTTGTTTGTTATTATCAGCTTTTTGAAAATAAGAAAACGCTTTATCTAATACAAAATATGAGTTTTCATTTTTCACTGGCCTAACACATGCTTCTCGTCCAAGTTTTTGTGAAACAGCATCTAATAAGCAAGAGACTCCCCATGGAAGCTTTTTCTCCATAGTGTTCTCACCGTTCCTTTTTATTGAAAGAGAGTGATTTTAGAAATAGATACATTGTGATTGAGGAATTGCCCCATTGCACAAGGAACAATTCCTCATAGGATAATAAAATACCATCTAATATTTTTACATCAGCTTCCGCGCCTCTTCCGGGCCGGTTTCGTAGAGGTTGCCGCCGTGGCAGTCGGCTATGACGGTCAGCGGCATGTCCTTGACTTCGAGGCGAAGCACCGCCTCCGGGCCGAGGTCCTCGTAGGCTATCGCTTCCGCGCTTTTGACGCAGTCGGCGAGCAGCACAGCCGTTCCGCCGGTCGCGCCGAAGTAGACGGCTTTGTGCTCCTTCATCGCGTCGAGGACGGCCTGCGTGCGCTTGCCCTTGCCTATCATGCCGCGCAGCCCTTTTTCGATGAGCAGCGGCGCGTAGGGGTCCATGCGTCCGCTCGTCGTCGGGCCTATCGGGCCGATGACGGCTCCGGGAGGCGTCGGCGCGGGGCCCGCGTAGTAGATTACTTCGTCCTTTATCGGGACGGGCGATTCCGCGCCGGACTTTATCGCCTCGACTATGCGCTTGTGCGCGGCGTCGCGGCCGACGAGGATTTTGCCCGAGAGGCGCACTATGTCGCCTGCGCGCAGAGCTTCCGCCGTTTCGTCGTCGAGCGGCAGCGTTACGTATTTTATCTCGCTCATGTCCTTAGCCTCTCCCTTCGATGCGTCCGTGCGCGTGGCGCAGCGCGTGGCAGCAGATGTTGACGGCGACGGGCATTCCCGCGATGTGCGTCGGCTTCGTCACGATGTGCGCGTCGAGGGCCGTGACCGTGCCGCCGCAGCCCGACGGGCCTATGCCTAATTTATTGACTTCGCGCAGGATTTCTTCTTCGAGCTTCGCGTAGTATTCTATCGGGTTGCGGACGCCGCAGGGGACGAGCAGCGCCTCTTTCGCGGCGAGCGGCGCGGTCTCGAAGTTGCCGCCGATTCCGACTCCTATGACTATCGGCGGGCAGGGGTTGGAGCCTGCCTCGCGCACCGTCTCGACGACGGAGCGCACGACGCCCTCCGCGCCGTCCGCGGGCTTGAGCATGAATATGCGGCTCATGTTCTCGCTGCCCATGCCCTTCGGCGTTATCGTGATGTCTATCGCGTTTCCGGGGACTATCTTCCAGTGGATCACCGCCGGCGCGTTGTCGCCGGTGTTGCGGCGGTCGGAGAGCGGGTCGCGGACGACGGACTTGCGCAGGTAGCCCTCGCGGTAGGCGCGGCGCACGCCTTCGTTGACCGCCTCTTCCAAATCGCCGCCCTCGACGTGGAGGTCCTGTCCGAGCTCGATGAAGAGCACCGCCATGCCGCAGTCCTGGCATATAGGCATGTATTTGTCGGCGGCGAGCTTCGCGTTCTCGATTATCTCGTCGTAGAGCGACTGAGCGCGCCCGAGCTTCTCCGCGGCGCGCGCCTTCCTCAGCGACTCCGCCACGTCCTCGGGCAGGTACATGTTCGCGGTCAGCGCGAGCTCGCAGACTTTATCGGAAATCTCCGCCGCCGTGAGAGTATATATCTTCGACATATCAACACCCCTCGCATGAATTTGTGGAGCTTTTCTCCAGATAATAATAGCAGAGCGCGGGCGTTGTGAAACGCCAGCGCCGCATTGCCGAAGGAATTTTTTTCGGGAAAATGGAAAATCCGCCGCGCGGCTACATGCTGTCGAAGTCGTCGGCTATTTTAAGGTTTTTCAGGTGCTCGGTGATGTTGAGCGCGCGCAGCGTAAAGCCGCGCGCGGGCGTGTGGCTCAGCACGCCGTAGGCGGCGTTGTCGAGGTGGAGCCGCCAGAAGAACGGCGGCGCGACGCCCAAGGCTCCCGCGAGCATCGGCTTTATCAGCGCGCGGTGCGAGACTAGCGCTATCGTCCGCCCTTCGTACTCCGCGACGGTGTTTTCAAGCTCGCGCAGCGAACGTTCGCGCACGTCGAAAAGGCTCTCCGCGCCCGCGACGCGCAGCTCCTCGGGGCGCGTCGTCCACGTGCGCCACGCTTCGGGGAATTCGCGCATGATGTCGCTTTGCAGACGGTTTTCCCATTCGCCGAAGCAGATGTTGCGGAAGCCTTCTTTTACAACCGGCTCCGCGCCGACGGCCTCGCCGAGTATGCGCGCGGTCTCGAGGGCTCGCGCGAGCGGGCTGGTCACGACCGCGGAAATCCCCGCGCCTTTGAGCCGCGCCGCCAAAGCCCGCGCCTGCTTCACGCCGTTTTCGTTGAGCGGGAAGTCAACGCAGCCGCGTATTCTTTTATCCCTGTTGCCGTCGCATTCGCCGTGGCGGATGATGTAGACCGTCGTTTCGCCCATTCCGCGTCCCTCCCGTAAAAGTAAGGCCGCGCGCATACGCTGCGCGCGGCCCCGATATTTTCTTCTGCGCCGTTATTCCGAGAACGACGGCCCGGCGTCCATGCCTCCGGCCGCAGGTTCGTCGTCCTGCGCCGGGGCCGCCTGCTGGAGATGCGGAAGCGGAAGCTCTATGTTCTCCGCCTCCTCCGCTATCGCGGGCATCGAGACCATGATCGCGGGGATCGTGCCGAGGCTGAGCTTGCGCTCGACTGTCTTGATGACCTCCTCGGTGTCCTCGTCCATTACGATTATCTTGAGCGTGTGGTTCGGCCCCTGGAGCTTCAGCACGTCGCGGTCTCCGGCGAAGTATTCGACGGAGTCCTTCTCGTCGCCGTTGACTACGAGCGCGAGGTACTCAATCTCCCGGTATTCCCTGCCGTCTATCGTGACCGTCTTGTTGTCCACGTAGACGTCGTGCTCCTTGCCTATGTAGTAGAGGCCGAAGCAGAGCAGGACGAGCAGGACGACGAGCGCGACGCGTATGACGAGCCTTCTTTTGTTGACGTTTTCCATCGTTATTCTCCTCTCAGGCTTCTGCGCGCGGCAAGGCGGTCGCGGTGGCGTTTCCATGCGTGGAGCACGAGCGCGAGCGCGATGATGCCGTACGAGACGAAGACGCGGAAGTATTCTCCTAGCTGTGCCTGTCCGATGAGCTCCTTACCGGCCATCGGCGAGACGACGAACATCAGGTGGAAGAGTATGACGCCGACGAAGACGTTCGTTATCGTCGCGCGGCTGACGGAGGCTCCGCCTATCAGTATCGCCGCGATTGCGAACATACCGGCCTGGTCGTGGCTGTTGTAGGTGTTCATCGTTCCGATGTTCTGGAGGAATATTATCTGTCCGAAGCAGGCGAGGACCGTCGATATGATTATCGCTATTATCCTCGTGCGCTCGACCGGGATGCCCGCGGCCTCGGCGACGGCCATGTCCTGGCCTATCGCGCGCATGTCCTGACCGAGCTTCGTGCGGCGGAACCAGATGATGAAGAGGCAGAAGACGCCGATGACGAGGAAGGTCGCTATCGGTATGTCTATCGTGCCTATCTTAAACGGGATGAGCGTGTCGAGCGTGCGGCGTATGCCCGTGAGGTTTATCGCGTTGCGTATGCCGTAGCCGCGCGAAAGGACGAGCTGCGGGTTGCTGATCGGTATCAGGCGGCCCATTCCATAGAGGACGACGAGCTGATAGACGCCGTTGATGAAGAATCCGAGGATGTACGACGTAACCATTTCGCGTCCCTTGGCCCTGTTGAGGACCGCTCCGCAGATGTAGCCGAGGACTATCGCTATCGGCATTCCGACTATCGATGCGAGCAGCATTCCGGGCCAGCCCGCGACGGCCCAGTCGGTGACGAAGATGAGCCCTATCTGCCCCGCCATCGCGCCGAGGACCATACCGAAGTTGAGCCCCATGCCCGCGAGTATCGGGATGAGCAGCGAGAGGACGAGGAAGGAGTTGCGCGCGAGGCGCGTGAACATTTCCTGTATCAGATATGTCGCCGAGAATCCCGAAAGAGGAATGGCTATCGCCGAAAGCCCGATGAAGACGATCGGGACGGCGTAGTCCGCAAGTAAGTTCTTTAAGTCGCGTTTCTGCTCCGCCATTATCGTTTCACCGTCACTTTCCTGGTAAGGGCGTAGAGTATCATGCCGTTACTGACTATTATGCGTATGACCTCGGACATGTCCGTCTGCATTACGCTGTTTATAACCGACGGCGTCATCGTGAGTATCCCCTGGAAGAGGAACGTTCCGACGACGACGTTGACCATCGTGGCCTTATTGACCGAAGCGCCGCCGAGCAGTATCGCCGCGACCGCGGGGAAGGCCATGTAGAAGGGGCCCATGTAGAGCTGGATGAATCCGAAGCTCTGTTCGTAGACCAGTATGCCTATCGCGCCGAGCACGGTCGACATGACGACCGATATCGTGCGCATCTTGTCCACGTCGATGCCGGAGGCGCGCGCGAATTCCGGGTTGGAGCCGACCGCCGTTATCGCGGTTCCCGTCTTGGTGCGGAAGAAGGCCCAGACGAGGAAGGAGACGAAGGCGAAGAAGAGGAACATTCCGACGGGGATGTAGAAGAACTCGCCTATCCTGATGTTGACGTACTGGCTGAGCGCGTTGAGCCAGAAGCCCTCGACGCTTATCGTAGTGCGGAGGCCGGAGCCGCCGTAGCCCCAGATCATCGTCGGGCTCGTGTAGGGGAGCAGCAGCCAGGCGATGCACATGAGCGCGACGGAGGAGAAGCCGACGTATGTCGCTATCATCATTTCGTCGCCCTTGACGCGGTTGAGGAGCTGTCCGTAGAGCCAGCCGAGGACGACGGCTATCGGCACGGCTATCGCCATCGCGATGATGAAGCCGATGCTGCCCGTCACGCCTATCTGTATCGAGGTGACGGCGCCGAGGAGGCCGGCGATTATCCCGAGCGGGAGGCCGAAGTTCAGCCCGCAGCCCGACTGTATCATCGGCACCATCGCAAGCACGAGGATGCCGTTCATTCCGACGCGGACGAGCGTGTCGGAGATGGAGGCGTCTATGCGGACGCCGACGAAGGGCGCTGCGATGAAGAGCGCGAGTAGGAAGAGCGCTATTATTATTCGCGGCCAGCCGGCGTTTTCAATAAACTGCTTTAATTTGCCCTGCATTGTAATTCACCTGCGTTCTCTATTGATTTGCCGCGGCCGTCTCTTCTTCGACGTGGCCGAGCATCAGCAGTCCGAACTCTTCCGCTTCGGCGGAGGCCGGAAGTATGCCTGAGACGCGCCCCTCGTTGATTATCGCGATGCGGTCGCATATCGAGCGGAGCTCCTCGAGCTCGGACGAGGTCATGATGATCGTCGTGCCGTTCTCGCGGTTAACGCGGCGCAGAGTGTCGAGGACGAGTTTTTTGGCGCCGACGTCGATTCCGCGCGTCGGCTCGGAGACGAAGAGGATTTCTGGGTTCACGGCGAAAGCCTTCGCGAGGCAGACCTTCTGCTGGTTTCCGCCAGAGAGCTCTATCGCGCGCTGCTTCGGCCCCGTGCAGCGGATTTCGAGGGATTTGATGTAATCCTCGGCGCACTGCTCGATAGCCTTGTCGTCGCGCCATTTCACTAGGCCGCCGAAGAGATTCTTTATAAACTTCTCCTGCACCTGCATCGCGGTGAAGGTGATGTTCCAGTCGATGCCTTCTTCGAGAAGCAGGCCGACGCCGCGGCGGTCCTCAGAGACGAAGGCCATGCCCTCGCGCAGTGACGCGTCGGGGTCGTTGAGCTTTATCTCCTTGCCGCGCAGCCAGACCTTGCCGCCCGCGGCGTAGAGGCCCATGATGCCGTTCGAGATGCCGACCTTGCCCTGTCCCGCCAGTCCGCCGAAGCCGAGTATCTCGCCGCGGCGCACCTCTATCGAAACGTCGCGGACCGTCTCTCCGGGCATGTCGACCCAAAGGTGCTCGGTCTTGAGGACGACCTCGCCGATTTCCTTCTGGTGCTCTTCCTTGCGCTCTTCCGTCTGGACTCCGCCGTCGCCTTTGCGGTCGACCATCCACGCAGCTATCTGGCGCACGTTCGTTTCGGAGGTTTTTGCCTCCTGGATGACGCGCCCGTCGCGCAGCACTATCAGTTTGTCGCAAAGGTCGATTATTTCCTGGAGGCGGTGGGAGATGAAGATTATCGCGATGCCCTGTTCGGAGAGCTTGCGCAGCGCCGCGATGAGGACGGTCGCCTCGCTCTCGGCGAGGACCGCGGTCGGCTCGTCGAGGACGAGCAGCCTCGTCTTGCTCCTGTCTATCTCGCGCGCTATTTCCGTAAACTGCTTGTGTCCGACGGGCATCTCGCTTATCAGCGTGTCGGCCTTGAGGTCGACGCCGAGCGTCTTGATGGCCTTCTCCGCCCTCGCGCGCATGTCCGCCCTGTCGAGAGTCTTGAGCCTGTCGCCGAAGACCTCGACGGTGAAATTGTACTTAGTCGATTCTCTGTTGAGCAGGATGTTCTCGGTCGCGCTGAAACCAGGTATGAGCGAGAACTCCTGGTGCACCATTCCTATTCCGGCCTTGAGGGCGTCGAGCGGGTCTTTGAAATGGATCTCTTCGCCGTCGATCTTTATCTTCCCTTCGTAGCCGCCCGTTTCGGCGATGACGGGCATCCCGAAAAGTATATTCATCAGCGTCGACTTGCCGGCCCCGTTTTCTCCGACCAGCCCCATTATTTCCCCCGGCTGCAGCGAAAAGCTAACGTCCTGGAGAACGCGGTTGCCGAAGTACTCTTTACCGATGTTCTCCATTTTCAATAGAGGGACTCCTGTGCCCATACATTTCACCTCGTTGCTCTATGCATATAATTTTATGGCTTTTCTTCGTTAAACTCTTTGCGCATAAAACTAAACTTATAATAGTTGATTTGTTGATAAACGACAAGATAACAAGGAGGATACGCCGCGGCGCTTTAATCATAAAAAATCTTTCCGGCGCGCGCGCCGGAAAGATTTAAATTACGCGGCTCTGTTTACAGCGCTTATTTTATCGTCATAAATTTCTCGGGAACCTGGACTTTCGTGATGTCCATGTAGCCCTTGCCGAAGATATAGGTATCCTGGTAGACGAGCAGGAAGTTGCGCATCTTGACCTGCGTCGCCATGTCGAGGTACTCGGAGCCCATCCACTGCGCGCCGGGCGTGTACTTGTCGTAGCAGGCCCAGAGGTCCTTCAGACGGTAAAGCTTCGCTTCGCCTTCGGTGATGCGCTTGCCGTACTCGGCGAGGGCGCAGACCGTGCTCCATCCGAAGGAGTAGCTCCACGTTCCCATTCTGCCCTTTCCGCCGGCGTCGATGACGGCCTGTTCGACCTTCTTCATTATCGCCGGGAAGTCTCCGGCTTCAGCCGAAAGGTCGATGCCGAGCGCTCCTGGATAGCCCATGAGCGGCGACGGAAGGTCGGGTTCGACGAAGATTCCGCCGTACTTCGCTATCTGCTTGAGGAGCGGTTCGGTCTGGGCGTCGTTGGTGCAGAAGAAAGCGGTTTCCTTTCCGTACTTGTCGAGCCAAGCCGGGGTCTTTTCAAGGACGAACTGCTGCGCGCCAGCTACGCCGACGTCGCTGGTCGGGTCGGGGGCCGTCTCGAAGATGAATTCGAGGCCGAGGTCTTTGCAGGCCGCTTCCATTATTGCGCGGCGGCGTCCGAGCGTCTCATAGCTCATGTGGCGCGGGAAGGAGATGTGGACGAATTTCTTCGCGCCGAGCTTCTTCGCGGTGTCGACCATGAGGTAGCCGCGCGACACGAAGTCGACGCTGACGGAGAGGTCGGCGACGCTCGATATGACGCCCGGGTCTTCCTGCGGCTGTCCGGCGAAGCAGAGGATGTCGGGCCTCTTCTCCTTTACGCGGCGGAAGGCTTCCGTCGTTCCGGGGATTGCGTCGTCAACGACTATGACCTTCATCTTCGGGTCGTCGGCGAGGCCGACTATCTGAGATATGGTCGTCTCCATTTCAGACATGAAGTTGTCCGGCATCGTAACGTGCTGGACCATTCCGCCGTCGGCGACGTCGCCGTATTCCTGAATCATGCGCTCGGCGCCGCGGTAGGTGTCCTCGGCCTGAGAGACCGTAAGCGTGGCGATACCGATGTGGAACGGGGCTTCCGCAAACGCCGCCGCCGTCATTACGAGCGTCGCGGCCAAAGCAAGGATCAATGCGCTGGTCTTTCTCATCTTCCCATTTCCTCCTCAGATAAATAAAGTTTTATGCGTTAGCCAGCGCGGGAGCGCCGCGCGGGCGTAATGCCTATTCTCCGCAGACGGTGATGTCGCGCGAGAAGTGGTTGAGCGCCTCGCCCGTTCCGTTCTTTCTGACGGCGACGAGGTTCTCTATGCGGACGCCGAACTTGCCGGGGATGTAGATGCCGGGCTCGACGCTGAATACGTTGCCGGGCTCAAGCGGCACGGTGTTGCCCTCTATCATGTAGGGGCCTTCGTGTACCGCGACGCCGATGCCGTGGCCGACGCGGTTAAAGAAGTATTTGCCGTAGCCGGCGTCGATGATGACCTGGCGCGCCGCGCGGTCGACGTCCTGTCCGGTCGCTCCGGGCTGCACCGCCGCTTCGCCGGTCGCCTGCGCCCTGCGAACTATCTCGTAGATGTCGCGCATTTCCTGCGTCGGCGTGCCGGTGAAGAATGTGCGCGTCGTGTCCGAGCAGTAGCCCTTCCAGCGTCCGCCGAGGTCGAGGATGATTATGTCGTTGTCTTCAATGACGCGGTCTCCGCCAGAGTAGTGCGGCATGGAGCCGTTCGGACCGCTCGCGACGATGGGGCTGAAGGACATCTGCGTCACGCCGTCCTCCTCGAAGAACTCCGCTATCTTCTTCGCTATGTCGCGCTCCTTCATGCCGGGCCGGATGAACTTCTGAAGCTTCGCGACGACGTTGTCGACTATCTTCGACGATTCGCGCATTATCTCAAGCTCCTCGTCGTCCTTGCGCGAGCGCTGGCCCGTGAGGATGTCGAAGCCGTTGACCATTTCGAGCGGCATCGTGTCGCGCACGGCGAGCATGTCGACTGCGCGCACGCCGTCGTTGAAGGCTATCTTTCCGCCGACTATGCCCAGATGCTCGCAGCCGCGGCGGAAGGCGCCCGTGAAGCCCTCGTGGTCGTCCCATTCGGCGTAGAAGGGAACGTCGCCGAAGGCCTTCACCATCTCTTCGCGGTAGAGCAGCGGCGTCATGGCGAAGCAGCGCTCGTCCTTCGCGACCATGAGGCCGCGGACGCGCTCGTCGGGATGGGTGTCGAGGCCGCTGATGTACTCAAGGTCGGTCGACGGGCCGAGATAAACGGCGTCGAGCCCCCTTCTGCGAAGCTCTTCCGCGAGACGCGCGACCCTTTCTTTTCTTATCATTGAGAGGACCTCCAATATATTGAGATATTTTTCCGATAACGCCGGCGAACGCCGGATAAACAAACGAAAGCGGCGGCTTTTGTCGATTTTTAGTAAAACTTTGAGCTATATGACAAACGTGCCTTACAGCAACAATGATATTACAGCCGTTCGCGGCAAGTCAAGCGCAATACGCGCGCGCGGACGATTTATATATTTCGCCGCGCTTTCGGGCGCGCGCCTCATGTTGACACGCGGCGCGGCGCGCCACTATAATGCGGCTAACTCACGGAACTCGGACAATAAACTGGTTCAGACGGCTATGTCGTCCGCGTTCCGCAAAATTTTAGAGGGAGGAATTTTTTATGAAAAAGGCAGCGTTACTGCTGGCGGTCGTATTGGCGGCGTTCTGCTTCTGCGCCCCGGCTATGGCCGAAGCCCCGTTCCACATCGGGATAATGACCGGTACGGTCTCTCAGAGCGAGGACGACCTTCGCGGCGCTGAGTTCATGATCCAGAAGTACGGCGACGTCGCAAACGGCGGAATGATCCAGCACGTTACCTACCCCGACAACTTCATGTCCGAGATGGAGACGACCATCTCTCAGCTTTCTGGACTCGCCGACGACCCGAAGATGAAGGTCATCGTCGTCAACCAGGGGATTCCTGGAACAGCAGAAGCGATACGCCGTGTAAAAGAAAAACGTCCTGACATCATCTGCTTAGTCGGCGAAGCACACGAGGACCCGAACGTCATCACTGCCGCCGCAGATTTGGCAATAAACGCCGACTTCGTGTCACGTGGCTACCTCATCGTTGACACGGCGAAGAAGCTCGGATGCAAAACCTTTGTGCACATCTCCTTCCCGCGCCACATGAGCTATGAGACGCTCGGACGCCGCCGCGCGATAATGGAGCAGGCCTGCAAAGACCTCGGCATCCAGTTCGTATTTGAGACGGCCCCTGATCCGACGAGCGACGTAGGCACCGCGGGCGCGCAGCAGTTCATCCTCGAAAAGACCCCGGCCTGGGTTAAGAAGTACGGCAAGAACACCGCCTTCTTCTGCACCAATGACGCGCACACCGAACCTCTTCTCAGACAACTTGCGAAATACGGCGGATACTTCATCGAAGCCGACCTTCCGTCGCCGCTCATGGGCTATCCCGGAGCCTTCGGCATAGACCTCACGCAAGAAGCAGGGAACTTCCCCGCAATACTTAAAAAAGTGGAGAAGGCCGTCATCGACGCCGGAGCAGGCGGACGCATGGGAACATGGGCCTATTCCTATGGTTACACCAACAGTGCAGCACTTATTGAGTTTGGTAAACGCATAGTTGAGGGCAAGGCGAAGCTCAACAGCAAGAAGGATCTATTCGCCTGCTACGAAGAGTACACGCCGGGAACCAAATGGAACGGAAACTACTACACCGACCTCGGCACGGGCGTGACGAAGAGAAACCTCATGCTCGTCTACGAAGACACCTACATTCTCGGTAAAGGCTACATGGGTACGACCAGCATCGAAGTCCCCGAGAAGTACATGAAGATCAAATTCAGCGGAAACTAAACAAAACGCCGGAAACGGCATAAGGACGCACGAAACGCCGCGGGCTCAGCCTGCGGCGTTTTTCGTATGCGCGCGCGGCGAAGCAAAACCGGCGGCGCGCCCGCGCGTTCGCCGCCGCGGCGCGAAACGGCGGCGCTTTCTACGAGCGCGCGAAGCTTTCCGCAAATCATCGCGAGCGCCGCGCCTCCATGCCGCGCGCCTCAAATCCGCGCCGCGAAGCGCGCGAAAAATACCACGCCGAAGCGCGCGCTAACTTTTTACAAATCCTTTGACAACGCCCCCCTTTCTCTGTATAGTCTTGCATTGACTGCGGATGTATATCCGCGGTGAAAATATAAAGCCTTGCGGCTTGAGAAGGGACGTGGGGATAGGGTTGAACGAGAAGATCCAGCTTTATGGCTTCAACAACCTGACTAAGACTCTTAGTTTCAACATCTACGACATCTGCTACGCAAAGACGGAGCGCGAGAAGAAGGATTACATCGCCTACATCGACGAGCAGTATAATTCCGAACGATTGACCAACATATTGTGCGGCGTCACGGACATCATCGGCGCGTGCGTGCTCAACATATCGAAGCAGGACTACGACCCGCAGGGCGCGAGCGTGACGATCCTCATCTCCGAGGAGACCGTCCCGCCCGAGCAGATCGACGACACCTGCAACGGCGGCTACTGGGCCAAGAGGATAAACGACGAACGCGAGACCGTCGTCGCGCACCTCGACAAGAGCCACGTGACCGTCCACACCTACCCGGAATTCCATCCGAACAACGACATCAGCTCTTTCCGCGTCGACATCGACGTATCGACCTGCGGCAAGATATCCCCGCTCAACGCGCTCAACTTCCTTATCGGACAATTCGACTCGGACGTGCTCGCGCTCGACTACCGCATCCGCGGCTTCACGCGCGACGTGAACGGGAAGAAATATTATAAAGACCACGACATCAACTCTATACAGAACTATATAGACGAGAAGACCCTCGCGCGCTACGACGCGATAGACGTGAACGTCTACCAGTCGAACATCTTCCACACGAAGATGATGCTGAAGGAGATCCGGCTCGCCGACTACCTCTTCAACATCGACCCGCGCGAGCTTCCGCCCGAGGAGCGCCTCGCCATCAAGGACAGCATCACGAAAGAGATGCTCGAAATCTACTACGGCATGAATATGTACTAGGCGCGGTGCGCTGAGATGGCTGACAAGGCATACCGTCTCGACCAGCGGCGCGCGCCGCTGCATGAAGCGCTCGCGGAGTACAGGAGCAGCCGCGTAGTCCCATTCGACGTGCCCGGCCACAAGCAGGGACGCGGCACGCCGGAGCTGACGAAGTTCCTCGGCAAGGAGTGCCTCTCCGTCGACGTGAACTCGATGAAGCCGCTCGACAACCTGAGCCACCCGACCTCGGTCATCAAGGAGGCCGAGGAGCTCGCCGCCGACGCCTTCGGCGCGGACGCGGCCTTCCTCATCGTCGGCGGCACGACCGCGGCGGTGCAGGCTATGGTCATGTCCGTCTGCAAGGCGGGCGACTCGATGATAATCCCGCGCAACGTCCACAAATCCGCGATAAACGCGATGATTCTGTGCGGCATCACGCCGGTCTACGTAGACCCGGGGATACACCCCGAGCTTGGAATCTCCCTCGGGATGCGCGCCGCGGACGTCGAGGCCGCGATAAAGGCGCACCCCGAGGCGAAGGCGGTGTTCGTCAACAACCCGACCTACTACGGGATATGCACCGACCTCCGGCGCATAACGGAGGCGGCGCACGCGGCGGGCATGGCGGTGCTCGCGGACGAGGCGCACGGCACGCATTTCTATTTCGGCGAAGGGATGCCGCTGCCCGCTATGGCGGCGGGCGCGGACATGAGCGCCGTCAGTATGCACAAGACGGGCGGCTCTCTGACGCAGAGCTCGCTGCTGCTGATGCGACGCGGGCGCGTCAGCCCCGACTACGTGCGCACCGTCATCGGCCTGACGCAGACGACGAGCGCCTCGTATCTGCTGATGAGCTCGCTCGACATAGCGCGCAAGGCGCTCGCCACGGAGGGGACGGAGATCTTCCGCCGCGTCGTCTCGCTCGCCGAGTACGCGCGCGGGGAAATCAACCGCATCGGCGGATATTACGCCTTCTCGCGCGAAATCACGGACGGCGGCGCGGTGTACGACTTCGACGTGACGAAGCTCTCCGTCAACACGCTCAAGACGGGGCTCGCGGGCGTCGAGGTCTACGACCTGCTGCGCGACGACTACGGAATACAGATAGAGTTCGGCGACATGGGCAACATGCTCGCGATAGTCTCCGTCGGGGACAACCACTACGCGATCGAGCGCCTCGTCGCCGCGCTGTCGGAAATCAAGCGGCTGCACGGCAGGGAAGGGCTGAAACTGCTCGACCACGAGTACATCACGCCCGTCGTGCGCATGACGCCGCGCGAGGCCTTCTACGCGCCGAGCGAGCCCGTGCCGGTGCGCGAGAGCCTCGGCAGGATTACGGCGGAGTCCGTCATGTGCTACCCGCCCGGCATACCGATACTCTCCCCCGGCGAAGAGGTGACGCCCGAGGCGCTCGAGTACATCCTCTACGCGAAGGACAAGGGCTGCCTCGTCATGGGGCCGCAGGACATGAATCTCGAAAATCTATACGTTGTGAAATAGGAGGAAAAATTCAATGGAGCTTTGGTACACGGAGGAACACACTCCCTCTACGCGCTTTTCGATAAAGGTCAAGAAGCAGCTCTTCAGCGAGAAGAGCCCCTTCCAGCAGATAGACATCTTCGACTCGGAGGAGTTCGGGCGCTTCTTCACGCTCGACGGCCTCATGATGCTGACCGAGAAGGACGAATTCATCTACCACGACATGATAGTCCACGTCCCGATGGCGACGAACCCGAAGATCAAGCGCGTCCTCGTAATCGGCGGCGGCGACGGCGGCACGGTGCGCGAGCTTACGCGTTACAAGACGATTGAAAAAATCGACATGGTCGACATCGACGAGCTCGTCGTCAAAACCTGCATGAAGCTGCTGCCCTTCACCGCCTGCGAGCTCGACGACCCGCGCGTCTCGCTGCACTTCGAGGACGGCCTCAAATTCGTCCGCACCGTCGAAGAGAAGTACGACCTCATAATCGTCGACTCGACCGACCCCTTCGGCCCCGGCGAAGGGCTCTTCACGAAAGAGTTCTACGGCAACTGCTTCAAGGCGCTCGGCGACGACGGCATACTCGTCAACCAGCACGAGAACCCCTACTACGAGTCCTACTCCGCGGCGATGAAGCGCGCGCACCAGCGCATCGAGGACTTCTTCCCCATCTGCCGCGTCTACCAGGCGCACATCCCGACGTATCCCTCGGGCCACTGGCTCTTCGGCTTCGCCTCGAAGAAGTACGACCCGGTCAGGGACCTCGACGCCGATGCGTGGAACGCGCTCGGCCTCGAAACGAAGTACTACAACACCGGCATACACGTCGGCGCCTTCATGCTGCCCAACTACGTCAAAAAGGCGCTGAACCTGAAAGACTAGGGACGGATGAAAAGCTCGATACAGGGCTTCATAGGCTGCGAAAGCTCGTGGGACGAGGCGCGCGCCGTAATTTTCGGCGCGCCCTTCGACTCGACGACCTCGTTCCGCCCCGGCGCGCGCTTCGGCCCCGCCGCGATGCGCTCCGAATCCTTCGGCATAGAGACCTACAGCCCCTACCAGGATAAAGACCTCGAAGAATTGAAAATCTTCGACGCGGGCGACATAGAGCTGCCCTTCGGCAACGCGGCGGCGGCGCTCGGCGCGATAGAGGAAGCCGCGGACGAGATACTGGACGCGGGAAAAATCCCCGTCCTCTTGGGCGGCGAACACCTCGTCACGCTCGGGGCCGTCCGCGCCGCGGCGAAGAAATATCCGGACCTGCACATAGTCCACTTCGACGCACACGCAGACCTGCGCGAGGACTACCTCGGCGAAAAGCTCTCGCACGCCTCGGTAATCCGCCGCTGCTGGGACATATTGGGCGACGGCAGGATTTTCCAGTTCGCGATACGCTCCGGCAGCCGCGAGGAAATGTACTGGAGCCGCGGGCACACGGAGATGGAAAAATTCCGCGCCGACACGATAGAAAAGACTGTCCGCGAGATAGCCGGCGCGCCCGTCTACGTGACGCTCGACCTAGACGCGGTAGACCCGTCTGAATTCCCCGGCACCGGCACGCCCGAGGCCGGCGGCCTGCGCTTCACGGAGCTGCTCTCCGCGCTGCTCGCGCTGCGCCCGCTCCACGTCGCCGCCTTCGACATCTGCGAGCTCTCGCCGCACTACGACCACTCCGGCGCATCCACCGCGCTCACCTGCAAAACCCTGCGCGAGATGCTTCTCGCATACTGCTGGTAACGCACGCGCAAATTCACAAAAGACGAAGGGAGAACGGCAGCCCGCCGCTCTCCCTTTTTATAATGATTTTCTATTCCGAGAAAATGCAAATTTTTGCAATTTCTCGGAATAGCGGCGGCTTTGCGCCGCCTCCGCAGATTTTGCCGGCGCGCGGAGATTTTCGGCCTCTTTTGAGCAACTATAAAGGCCGCCGCTGTTATATACTTGTCTCAGTCATCTGATAAGCGAGGCGATGAATATGGAGTTCTTCATAAGGCCGTTCGAGGAGCGCGACATTCGCGGGCTTAACGAGATACGCAGGATGCGCGGCGTGCGCGAGACGATTCCCGCGCTCGCGTCTGAGAGCATGGAGTTTACGGAGGCCGTCGCGAAGGCCGTACCCGCCGCGACGCCGAACTTGAGCGCCGTAGTCTGCGAAAACGGCGAAGAAATCCTCATCGGCAACGCGCTGCTGCGCCTCTGCGAAAAGCCTAAGATGCGCCACACGGCGTCGCTCGCGATAGTCGTGCGCACGGAGTTTCAAGATATGGGCGTCGGCCGCGCGCTTCTGACGGAGCTTCTGCGCATAGCCGACTGTGACCTCATGCTCGTGCGCGTCGCGCTCGAGGTCGCGGAGGAGAACGCGCGCGCGATACATCTCTACGAGTCGCTCGGCTTCGCGCGCGAGGGGCTTCTGCGCTGCGCCTACACGGAGGGCGGCAGGTACAAAAACATCGTTGCGATGGCGCGCGTGCGCGAAGCGTAGGCCGTCATGGGCTCCGTCTACACGAAGCAGATTATCCGCTACATTCTGATATTTTTCGCCGTCACCTTCACGAGCGCCTCGATGGAGAGCGGCTACTACTTCCTCATACCGTTCCTCGAAGGAATCGGCTCGGAGGTCGGGACGCTCGGCGGCCTCGTGATGGGCGTATGCTACGGCGTTTCCTTCCTTCTGCGCCCGCTCGTGCCCTTCGCGGCGCGCTTCATAGGCAACGAAAAGGTCATACGCGCCGGCTTCTTCTGCTTTTTCATAAGCGCCTGCGGCATCGCGCTCTTCGCGCGCACGCCCGAGGGCGTCATCATCTGCCGCGCGATCGCCGGCATCGGCATGGGCGTCGTGACGATAATCCTGCAAAGCTACGAATATCAGCTGCTTCCGGCGGACGTGCGCGGACGCTGCGTGTCGCTGATAACGGTCGCTTACAGCCTGCCCGCGCTGATTGTCGTGCCGCCGATGGAATATCTCGTGAGGAACGGGCACTACAACCTCTACGCCGCGACCTTCCCGTTCATCGCGGCCGCGGGGCTCTTCGCCGTGATGAAGCTGCCGAAGACGAAAGGCGGCGCGCCGCAGAAGAGCGAGCCGAAGGAAAAGGTTTCATACCTCTGGCTGGTTCGTTCGCCGCAGGTGCTCTTCTTCGCCGCCTCTGCGGCGCTCTTCGCCTTCTCCGACGCGGCGCAGCTCCGCTTCGTCCAGCTCGCGGGCGAACGCGGCCTCGCCGCCTCGTACTTTTTCAGCGTCTCGGCCTGCACGGCGATGATATTCCGCCTCTCGTGCGGCAAGCTCGTCGACAAGCTGCCGCGCAAGGTCTGCGCGCCAGCCACGACGCTGCTGACGGCTGGCATGATGTTCGCGATGACCTTCGCGACGGGACCGCGCGCCTTCATGTTCTGCGGCTTCGTATTCGGCCTCGGCATGGGCTTCGGCTACCCCGCCTTCATGTGCCTGACGCTCGACATCGGTGGCCGCCGCTCCGCCGTCACGACGCTCGCCGTCGTCTTCGGCTTCATCTACTCGCTCCAGTCGTTCTTCTGCCCGATAATCATTCAGCAGGCGATAAACTTGACCGGCAGCGTCACATGGTCCTACCGCCTGATATACGGCGCGGTCGTAGCGCTCGCCGCCGTCATAGTCTACTACAGCCCGAAGGTGTATAAGGATTTATAACGCGACGGATTCACGCCGCGCGTCTATCAGAGCGCACGCTTCGGCGCAGTTTGCGGCGCGCGCGTGATGCAAAGTCATACCGCAGCTCGCCGCCGCAAAGAAGAACTGCGCACCATGAGTTACGTTATGGTGCTCGCGCTGCCGCCGCCTGTTATGTCCACCGCTTATCCTCACAGTAGGATGCGCACAGCGATGGGATATCCTTGAGCTCCGCATCCAATTTCAGCGCGAAGCGGTAATCTTCGGCGGCAGCTCTGCCGCTGTCGTAAAACAGCGCGACTATCCTGTCAAGCTCGGGCCTGCCGACGGTGCAGCGCGTGCCGCCGCACCTCCATAAACGGGGAAGCAGCTGTCCCTCGAGATATTTGTTCAAGTTCTCTGCGCTTTGGTAGAGTATGAGCTGCTCGAATAAGGCGTATGATTCGAGCGCGGCGTCCCGCTTGACGATGCGGAACGTCGCCGCCGTCAAATCCGCCTCCGCGTATATTGCTATTCCGTTCTCGTTCATAAATTCGTCCACGGACATCGGGGCACCTCCTTTCACGCAGCTTCCTGACTTTTTGTAATTCTAACCCGCCGCGGCGGATATGCGGAAGAAGGCGCTTTTCAGCGGCATATTATACATACATACGAAAAGAGCCCGGAGGCTTTCGCCTTCGGGCTCTTCGTTTCCTGTCGGTTTGCGGTTCGCGCTATTTGCTGAGAAGCGTGAGCATGGCTCCGGCCGCGACGGCTGTGCCGATGACTCCTGCGACGTTCGGCCCCATCGCGTGCATGAGGATGTAGGAGCCGGGGAATTCCTTCTGGATTACCTTCTGGCAGACGCGCGCCGCCATCGGGACGGCGGAGACGCCCGCAGCGCCTATGACGGGGTTGATCTTTCCGCCGGACATGACTTTCATGACCTGTCCGAAGATTACTCCGCCCGCGGTGCTGAATATGAAGGCTATGAGCCCGAGGCAGATTATCTTGATGGTCGCGACGGTCAGGAAGGTCTCGGCCTGCATGGTCGCGCCGACGGAGATGCCGAGGAATATCGTTGTCGCGTTGAGCACTTCGTTCTGCGCGGCGAGCGAGAGGCGGTCGGTGCATCCGCACTCGCGGAGCAGGTTCCCGAACATGAGCATTCCGATGAGCGGTACGGAGGCCGGAAGGACGAGGCCGCACGCTATCGTGGATACGATCGGGAAGAGTATTTTCTCAGTGCGCGTTACGGGGCGAAGCTGCTCCATCTTTATGCTGCGGTCTTTCTTCGTCGTGAGGAGCTTGATGACCGGCGGCTGGATGAGCGGGACGAGCGACATGTAGCTGTACGCCGCGACGGCGACTGCCGGGAGTATGTCGCGCGCGAGCTTCGCGCAGAGGTAGATGGCGGTCGGGCCGTCGGCTCCGCCGATGATGCCTATGCCCGCGGCCTGCTGGATGGTGAAGCCCATGCACATGGCCCCGATGACGGCGACGAATACGCCGAGCTGCGCGGAGGCTCCGAGCAGGAAGGTTATCGGGTTGGCTAGCAGCGGGCCGAAGTCGGTGAGCGCCCCTATACCCATGAATATGATGACGGGATAGATCTCATGGTCTATTCCGAACTTCACGAAGTAGAGGAATCCGCCCGGGTCGACTATGCCGGAGAGCGGCAGGTTGACGAGCAGGCAACCGAAGGCTATCGGCATAAGGAGCAGAGGCTCGAATCCTTTAGCGATGGCGAGATAGAGCAGTATGAAGGCCACGAGGAGCATGACGAGCGTGGGCCCGTTGAGCGCGACGAAGCCGGACTGCTCGATAACGCCTTTCAGCGCTGTCAAGTAGATTTCCATAAAAAGTTTTCCTCCCCAGGAAAAAACTTTAGAACGTTATTCTGTTGTCAGTCGTTAAGCTTTGCAGCTTATTAAGCGACTACGATCAGCGCGTCGCCGGTGCTGACGGTGTCGCCTTCTTTGCAGCAGAGCTGCTGTACGGTTCCGGCGACGGTGGTGTAGATTTCGTTCTCCATCTTCATGGCTTCGAGGATGAGAACGAGCTGTCCCGCCGTTACCGCGGTGCCGGGCTGGACGAGTATCTTAAGGACTTTGCCGGGCATCGGGGCGCTGATGGTGCCTTCGCCGGCGGGTACGGGAGCCGCGGGCGCGGGGGCCGGGGCGGGTGCAGGAGCCGGAGCGGGCGCAGGCGCGGGGGCCGCTACGGGAGCGGGCGCGGGTACGGGAGCCGGGGCCGCGACAGGCGCGGGGGCCGCTCCGGCGCCGAGCTCTTCAACATCTACGTCGTATGCTTTTCCGTTTACCGTTACTCTGTATTTGCGTGACATGAAAGAATACCTCCTGAATTTTTTGTTGTTGATCGGCGAAGGCTTAGTAGAGGCCTTCGGTGTTCTGGAGCCGCCCGACGTTCTTCCACGCGGAAGAGGCGGGGACTTTGACCGGACTGTAGGAAATCACGCGGGCCGTGGGGCCGCAGGCGGCGGCTATGGCCGCTGTGATGACGGCGAGCAGTTCGTCGTCGGCGGCTGCGGCGGGCGCGGGCTGCGCCGCGGGAGCGGCGGCCTGGGCCTGTACCGGCGCGGCGGGAGCCGCGGGCGCAGGAGCCGCGGGAGCGCTCTGCTGCGGCTTGTGCATGCCGTCGATCGCTCCGCAGACGTGCTTCATTCCCATCATGACGAGCATGAGCCCGATGATGACGATGAAGACGATGCTGAAGGCGATGAACGACATGATGAGGCCGCCGGGCACTCCGACGAAGAATGAGCTGATGGAACCGTTCATAGCTTCTCAGCCTCCCGCCTTAGTTGGGCATGATGCCGTGTTTGCGCTTCGGGCGAAGTTCGCTCTTGCTCTCCGTCATTACAAGGGCCTGGTAGAGGGCCGGGCGCGTCTCTTCGGGAAGGATGACGCGGTCGACGAATCCGCGCTGCGCCGCGCGATACGGATTGGCGAAGGATTCTTTGTATTCCTCTATCTTTTCGGCGCGCTTCGCGGCCTTGTCCTCAGCGGCTTCGATTTCCTTGCGGAAGATGATGTTCGCCGCGCCTTCGGCTCCCATGACGGCTATCTGGGCCTGCGGCCACGCAAGCACGACGTCGGCGCCGAGGTCTTTGCTGCACATGCCGAGGTAGGATCCGCCGTAGGCTTTGCGCATGACGATGGTGATCTTCGGAGCGGTCGCTTCGCTGTAGGCGTAGAGGAGCTTCGCGCCGTGTCGGATGATTCCGCCCATTTCCTGATTGAGTCCGGGGAGGTATCCGGGGACGTCTTCAAAGGTGACGATAGGAATGTTGAAGGAGTCGCAGATGCGGATGTGGCGGCTCGCTTTGTCCGAGGCGTCGATGTCGAGGCATCCGGCCATGAACTTCGCCTGGTTGGCGATGATTCCGATGACGCGGCCGCCGACTCTCGCGAAGCCGGTGACTATGTTCTTGGCGTAGAGCTCCTGGACTTCGCAGAAGTCGCCGTTGTCTACTACCTTTTTGATGACGTCGCGGACGTCGTAGCCGCGGTTCGGGTTGGTCGGGACTATCTCGCGCAGGCCCATGTCCATGCGGTTGACGTCGTCGCCGGTCTCCTCGAACGGAGGCTCTTCCATGTTGTTGCTGGGCAGGTAGCTCATGACCTTGCGGACCTGGGCGTAGCACTCGGCTTCGGTTTTCGCGAAGAAGTGCGCGCAGCCGGAGTGCGAGTTGTGGGCCATGGCTCCGCCTATCTGCTCAGAGGTTACGTCTTCGCCGGTGACGGACTTGATGACCGCCGGGCCGGTGATGTGCATGATTCCGATCTTATCGACCATAAAGATAAAGTCTGTGAGCGCCGGGCTGTAGACCGCACCGCCCGCGCAGGGGCCCGCGATTATCGAGAACTGCGGGATTACGCCGCTCGCCTTGACGTTGCGGAAGAATATTTTTCCGTAGCCGGAGAGCGCGTCGACGGCTTCCTGGATACGGGCTCCGCCGGAATCGTTGATTCCGATGCAGGGAGCGCCGTTCGTGAGCGCGAGGTCGAGAACCTTGCATATCTTCTGGGCGTGCATCTCGCCGAGCGAGCCGCCCATGACGGTGAAGTCCTGGCTGAATACGTAGACGATGCGTCCGTCTATCGTACCGTAGCCCGTCACGACGCCGTCACCGAGGAACGTCGTCTTGTCAAGTCCGAAGTTGGTGCAGCGGTGTTCGACGAATTCGTCTATTTCCACGAAGCTGCCGGGGTCAAGAACTGCGTTGATGCGCTCGCGCGCGGTCATCTTGCCTTTGTCGTGCTGCTTGGCGATGGCCTTCTCGCCTCCGCCGACAGCGGCTTTCTCTCGCTTCGCGATGAGAGAGGCGCACAGTTCGTCAATCGTTTTTTCCGCCATTACCTCTTACCTCCTCATTGTCTGTTAAGCGGAGCGCCGCCCGTCCTTCCGTGACGTTCGCCGTTGCCGGGACCGCCGGGCGGCCCTCCGCGTACAGTTCCGTTGTGGTGCATGGCCCCGCGCCGGAGGACGCGGAGCCTTTCCGCTTGATTAGTCGCGCTGGCAGAGCTCGAGGAGCACGCCGCCGGTCGCCTTCGGGTGGAGGAAGGCGATCTTCGCGCCGCCCGCGCCGATGCGCGGCTTTTCGTCGATGAGGCGCACGCCCTTCTCTTTGAGCTCGGCGAGCGCGGCTTCGATGTCGGCGACTCTGATGGCGATGTGCTGGATGCCCTGTCCGTTCTTCGCGATGAATTTGCTGACGGGGCTGTCCTCGCTCGTGCCTTCAAGAAGCTCTATCTCGGAGTCATCGATGGGCAGGAAGGCCGTCTTGACCTTCTGCTCGGCGACTTCTTCGACGCCGTGGCATTTCACGCCGAGGGCGCCTTCCCAGAACTTCATGGCTTCGTCGATGCTGTTTACGGCTATTCCGATGTGGTCGATGATTTTGGTTTCCATAATTTTACGCCTCTTTCGCTCTCTTCTCGGCTACCGCCTTTTCGAGCCACTCGATGGTCTCGGAGGTCGGGGTTCCGGGTCCGAAGATCGCGCCCGCGCCGTATCCGAGCAGCGTCGGATAGTCGGTCTCGGGGATGACTCCGCCGCCGAATACGATGATGTCGCTGGCGTTCTTCTCTTTGAGAAGGTTGATTATCGTCTTGAAGCAGTAGTCGTGGGCGCCGGAGAGGATGCTGATGCCGATGGCGTCGGCGTCTTCCTGGATGGCGGTGGCGACTATCTGTTCCGGCGTCTGGCGGAGGCCGGTGTATATGACTTCCATGCCGGCGTCTCTGAAGGCTCTCGCGATGACCTTCGCGCCGCGGTCGTGTCCGTCAAGGCCTGGTTTCGCAACAACTACGCGAATTTTACGATCCATTTTTCTTCCTCCTTAAAAGCTTTCGCGATTCTAAAGAACCACGTTCTCTTTGTACTCGCCGAAGACTTCGCGGAGAACGCCGCAGATTTCGCCTTCCGTGGCGTAGGCGTGGACTGCGTCGAGGATGAGCGGCATGAGGTTCGCGTCGCCCTTCGCGCCTTCGCGCACCGCGTCGAGGGTGGTCTTGACTCTGACGTTGTCGCGTTTTTCTTTCATTTCGCGAAGTTTCTTGATCTGGTTCTCACCGACGCTCGCGTCGACCTTGAGGAGCTTGCGCTCGGTCATGTCTTCGTCGATGTGGAACTTGTTGACGCCGACGATGATGCGGTCGCCGGACTCTATCGACTTCTGGTAGTCGTAGGCGGCGTCCTGGATGTGCTTCTGCGGATAGCCCTTTTCGATTGCGGTCATCATTCCACCGAGGTCGTCGATTTCCTTGATGTAGGCGAGGGCGCCTTCCTCGATTTCCTTCGTGAGGGCTTCGATCGCGTAGCTTCCCGCGAGCGGGTCGACGACGTTGGTGATGCCGGATTCGTAGGCAACTATCTGCTGCGTGCGGAGCGCGATGCGGACGCTCTTGTCCGTCGGAAGCGCGAGGGCTTCGTCAAGGCTGTTGGTGTGGAGCGACTGCGTGCCGCCGCAGACCGCGGCCATCGTCTGGATGGCAACGCGGACGATGTTGTTCTCCGCCTGCTGCGCGGTGAGCGTGCAGCCCGCCGTCTGGGTGTGGAAGCGGAGCATCTGCGCGCTCGGGTTGGTGACGCCGAAGCGCTCCTTCATTATGCGCGCCCAGATCTTGCGCGCGGCGCGGAACTTCGCGACCTCTTCGAGGAAGTCGTTGTGCGCGTTGAAGAAGAACGAGAGGCGTTTGCCGAATACGTTCGGATCCTGTCCGGCCTTGATGGCGGCTTCGATGTAGGCGATGCCGTCGGCGAGGGTGAAGGCGACTTCCTGGATGGCGGTCGAGCCGGCCTCGCGGATGTGGTAGCCGGAGATGGAGATGGTGTTCCATTTCGGGATGTTGCGCGAGCAGAAATCAAAGATGTCCGTGATGAGACGCATCGACGGCTTGGGCGGGAAGATGTAGGTTCCGCGCGCGATGTATTCCTTGAGGATGTCGTTCTGGATGGTTCCCGCGAGGGCGTTCATCGGGACGCCCTGCTTCTCCGCGACGGCGATGTACATCGAAAGAAGTATCGACGCCGGGGCGTTGATGGTCATCGAGGTCGAGACCTTGTCGAGGGGGATGCCGTCGAAGAGTATCTCCGCGTCGGCAAGGCTGTCTATCGCGACGCCGACCTTGCCGCACTCGCCGACCGCCATCGGGTCGTCAGAGTCGTAGCCTATCTGGGTCGGAAGGTCGAACGCGACAGAAAGTCCCGTCGTACCCTGGCTCAGCAGGTAGCGGTAACGCTTGTTGGAATCCTCGGCGGTCGCGAAGCCCGCGTACTGGCGCATCGTCCAGAAGCGCCCTCTGTACATCGTGGGCTGCACGCCGCGCGTGTAGGGGAATACGCCGGGGAATCCGAGATCCTTGGCGTAGTCCACGCCGTTCACGTCTTCGGGAGTGTACGTCCTCTTGAGGGGGATGCCTCCGCCGGTCGTAAAGTTAGCCTTTCTTTCGGGGCCTTTGGTCAGCGCCTTTTCGACCGCCGCTTCGTAGGCTTTCTTTCCTTCTGCTACTTCCTGGAGCTGTGTTGGTTCGAACAATTACTCCGCCTCCTTGCGAAACATATCGGGCCATTGTTGGGAATGACCGTCAGCACACGTGAATATGCAAAATTACCACACGCCGCTATTATTGCCCAACTTTCTACAAATTGCAACATTTGAGCGATAATTTCAGACAAGTCAGTTCATTCTTTTTTAAAGAAAAAGCGAAGCGCGCCCCGCGGCGCGGAAATGCGGCGAATCGCGCGGAGACGGCGCGCAAATTTAAGCCGTTGCTATATAATAGCGTCAAATACTTAAACCACTGGAGGCTGCCGGAATGATGCAGAACGCCATAAAAATCACCGATTCGATATACTGGATAGGAGGCAACGACCGCGAGACCGACCTTTTCGAAGGACTTTGGACACTTCCGCGCGGCGTCGCCTACAACGCCTATTTCATCAACGACGATAAGACCGCCGTCATCGACACGATAAAGGCGGACAAGCTCTCGGACTACATCGAGCGCCTCGTCTCAATCCTCCCCGCGGGCAAGGGCATCGACTACCTTATCGTCAACCACATGGAGCCAGACCACTCCGGCTCGATAAGCATCATGCGCAAGCTCTACCCCGAGATGAAGATAATAGGAAACAAGAAGACGCTCGAAATGATAGAGGCCTTCTACGGCATCCATGACGGCGTCGTCGAGGTCAAGGAGGGCGAGATTCTCGACCTCGGGCGTCACAAGCTCGCCTTCGCGACCATCCCGATGGTCCACTGGCCCGAGAGCATGGTCACCTACGACACGACTGACAAGGTGCTCTTCTCGACGGACGCCTTCGGCGGCTTCTGCGCGCTCGAGGGCGGCATCTTCGACGACGAGCTCGACATGAAGCTCTACGAGGACGAGACGCTGCGCTACTTCGCGAACATCGTCGGCCGCTACTCCATGCCGACGCAGAAGGCCATCGCTAAGGTCCGCGCGCTCGACCTCAAAATCATCTGCCCCGCCCACGGCCCGATACTCCGCTCCGACCCGATGCACATCGTCGACCTCTACGACAAGTGGAGCAAGCAGGAGACCGACGAGGGCATAGTCGTCGTCTACGGCTCGATGTACGGCAACACGAAGCTCATGACAGACGCGATAGCGCGCGCCGCCTGCGAGGCGGGCGTCAAGGACGTCATCGTACACGACGCCTCGCGCTCGAACCTTTCCTGCATAGTCCGCGACGTATGGAAGTACCGCGGCCTCGTGCTCGGCAGCTGCACCTACAACACTGAGCTCTACCCACCCGTCGCGACGCTCTGCCGCACGCTCAAGAACAAAATGATGAAGAACCGCTTCCTCGGCATCTGCGGCTCCTACAGCTGGAGCAAGGGCGCGCTCGCTGAGCTCCAGGTGTTCGCGGAGCAGGGCGGAGACTGGAAGCTCGTCGAGCCGACGATAGAGGTCAAGTCCTGCCCGAAGGAGCCGGACCTCGAGCTCTGCCGCGAGCTCGGCAGGAACATGGCGCTGGCCGTGAAAGGCGAATAAGATGAAGCTCTACGGAACGCTGCTCGCCTGCGCCGCGGCCCTCGCCGTCGCGGCGGCCTCCGCGGCCCCCTGCGCGGCGCGCGACATCGACGTCCGCGTCTCTACGCTCGGCGTCTTTGAATCGAAGTACGAGGGCTGCGAGGCTCGCATAGTGACGCCGGTCGTCACGGGGCTCGCGATGGACTCCGTCGAAAAGGAGATAAACGCGCAGCTCGCGGAAAAGGCGCTCGAGATGCAGGAGCGCTACTCTCTCGAGGTGCTCGAGCTGATGCACGACCCGTTCGCGAAGGGCGCGCACATCGGCTGGATGATGGACTACAAGGTCATCGACGGCGATGAGAGATTCTTCACGCTCGACGTGGTCGAGATGAACATGGTCGGCTCCTCCTCGACGAAGCGCACGATTATGAACTTCGACAAGGAGACGGGAATGCCCGTGACGCTCGCCTACTTCTTCAACGACAAGGCGAACTACGTGAAGGTCGTCAGCGACGCGGTGCGCGGCGAGATGCGGCGCGCGAACAAGAAGCAGAAGGGAAGCTACTGGGTCGAGCCGAAGGACGACGGCGGCTTCTCCTCCATCAAGGCCGACCAGAACTTCTACATGAACAAGGAGGGGAACATCGTCGTATGCTTCGACAAGTACGAGGTGGCCCCCGGCTCGTCGGGATGCCCCGAGATAGAGCTCGACATGAAGGAGCTCGCCCCGTGGCTCAAGCTTGAAGAGCTGAAAAAGTAACAAAAAAGACGAAGGGCCGCGGAATCGATGCCGCGGCCCTTCTTTTTACGCTTCTTTCGTTACCTCTGCCCCATTTCCTTGATGACGACCTTGACCTTCGGGGCGTACTTCTTGAACAGCCCGTCGAGAGCCGCCATGTCGTTGCGCTCGAAGAGCAGCTTCCAGCCGACGACGTCCTTTTCGAGGAACGCCGTCAGCCCCATGCCCTTCGTCACGAGAGTCACGTGGCGTATCTCGTCCCAGCGCAGCACCTCGCGGTGATGCGAGAACCACGTGTGCGTGTCCTTCACGAAACCGAGCGGCGAGGCGTATATCTTCTTCTCGAACTTCAGCACGAGCAGGCCGCAGACGCAGAGGAAGGCGTTAATCGCAATCTTCTGGCTGAAGCCCTCGTTCATAAACTCCATCACGCCAGTGACGGCGAGGTAAGCCGCGAGCGCGCCGAAGGTAAAGCGGCGCCAGCCGTTGATGGTGCGGCTCGACTTCGATACGAGAAGACATTCGAGTTGTTCAAGTTCGGCCAATGGACTATCCCCTTTTCAGAAAACAGACTTCGACCGATATTATACCATTACCGCTAAGCAAGCTCCGCGGGGCGCGTCTTGCCTCCGCGCACAGGCTCGCCGTCCTTTCCGCGCCAGAAGATGCCTATGCCGAGATAGGTCATGATTACCGCGACCACGGGGTTCATCCAGTTGAGGAAGGCGTAGGGGCCGAACTCCGCGACGGACATATTGAACAGCTCCGCGTGGTATGCGCCGCAGGTGTTCCACGGCACCAGGACGGAGGTCAGCGTGCCGGAGTCCTCGAGCGAGCGCGAGAGCATCCTCGGATGCAGGCCGAGCTTGTCGAAGGTCTCCTTGTACATCGTGCCCGGCATCGCGATGCCGAGATACTGGTCGCCGAGGAAGAAGTTGCAGACGAGGCAGGAGACGACGACGGAGAGGATGAGCCCGCCGACCGTCCTGACGCGCGAGGCGACGGCCTCGAGGATCGTCTTTATGAATCCGCATACGTTCATCGCGGAGCCGAAGACAAAAGCACAGATTATCAGCGATACGGTCCAGTTCATCGACTGCATACCGCCCGCGGAGACGAGCTCGACGATGTCCTTGCCTATCTCCTTGGCTATCGAGACGTCGATATCAAGCGCGTGCTTCGCAACCACCGCGGCGAGCGCAGCTTCGTCGGCGGCCTCCGCAAGCTCGGCCGACACCGTCGGCGTGTAGCCGTTCTGCATGACGTTGAGCACCGCGCCGTAGTCGTAGCCTTCGATGAACATGAAGGCCGCGGCGATAAAGACGCCCGCCCAGAGCGACGGCAGCGCCGGCTTGCGCAGCGCGGAGAGCACGATGACCGCGATAGGCGCGAGCAGCGCTATCGGACTGACCCAGAATTCCTTTGCGATAACAGCCTGGATGCCGCCGATCTTCGTATAGTCGAGCGTGCCTCCCGCGTACTGGAAGCCGAGGACTATCGTGATGACCGCGACAATCACGTACGTCGGCCCCGTCGTCCAGCACATCGCGCGGATATGCTGGAAGAGGTCCGTACCCGAGACGGCGGGCGCGAGGTTCGTCGTGTCGGAAAGCGGCGACATCTTATCGCCCGCGTAGGCTCCGGAGACTATGACGCCGACGGTCAGCGGCGCGGGGATGCCGAGCCCCATCGCTATGCCCAGCAGCGCAATGCCGACCGTGCCCGACGTTCCCCACGAGGTACCCGTCGCGAGCGAGACTATCGAGCAGATGACGAGCGTCGCGAAAAGGAATATCGACGGCGAAAGTATCGACAGGCCGTAGTAGATCATCGAAGGCACGACGCCCGAGTGTATCCACGTCCCGATAAGCACGCCGACCGTATAGAGGATGAGGCAGGCCTGCATCGTAGTCATGATTCCCTCGATAATTCCCTTTTCAAGCTCTTCGTAAGAATAGTGCAGATAAAGTATGCCCACCGCGCCGACTATGATGGCGCTGAAAATGAGCATGATATGGACGTCCTGGCCGTAGATGACGACGCCGGAGAGTATGAGGGCGGCGGCTATGGCCAGCATCAGGATGGACAGGCCGAGCGACGGCTTTCTTTTCTCAACCTTTCTCTCTTCGTTGTTTCCCATTGCTTGTTTCTCTCCTTTCGTTTCTATAAGTACGCTTAGGTACACTCCTGGCCGCCCGCTCTCCAACGCTCCCCTCCTTTCAGCGGGCGTCCGCTGTCGTATTCTGTTCGCGCTATACGTATAAATGCCGACTCTTCTTATTTTTTATTATTATCGATACTAAAGCGCTTGTCTATAGCGTCCGCTCTGATATATCTATACTATTTGTAACTTAAGCGCCGCGCGGCGACACAATCCAAAGCACTTGAAAGCGCGGCTCGTTAGCGTTAGAATACAGTCGTGTGTGGGGGAAACGTCCCCCGTAGTTGAATCGCATCTTGCAAGGAGGAAATTTACACCATGGCTAAAGCTACAGTTGATCAGTCCGTTTGCGTAGGCTGCGAGGCCTGCGTCGGAGTTTGCCCCGTTTCCGCTATCGCCGTCGAGGACGGCAAGGCTCACGTTGACGCCGACACCTGCGTCGAGTGCGGAGCCTGCGTGGCCACCTGCCCCGTCAGCGCCATCGCTCAGTAATATCGAGAAACACAAAAATAAAAACCGGGCCGATGCATACAGCAGCGGCCCGATTTTTTTGCGCTTTTCCATAAAAAGCCGCCTTTTCACAAATTCCACGACGCGGTGATGTATCAGAGAAGAGGCGCGTCAGGCGTTCCTCGTATCCTCGACGGCCCTCTTCAGCGTTCCAATCGCCCACAGCGGAAGATTCAGCAGCCATTCCTCACGCTTGTAGCCAGCCATCGAAGTCCGGACGGAGAGCCGCGGGGCGTACTTATCGTGAAAAGCCTTCAGGCTTTTCGCGCGCAGATTGACTTCGGCCTTGACTTCGACCGGCACAACCTCACGCCCGTCGCTCACTAAGAAATCAACCTCGGCGGATGAACGCTCGGCGCTCCAATAATATATGTCGAGGCCGCGCAGCGTCTTCAGCTGCTGAAGGACGTACTGCTCCGTCAGAGCGCCCTTGAACTCAGTGAAAAGCCTGTCGCCGTCGAGCAGAATGCTTTGGTGTATGTTCGTCATGCACGAGAGCAGGCCGACGTCGTTCAGGAACAATTTGAAGGCTTTCAGGTCTTCATAGGCTTTCAGAGGAATTTCCGGCGACGCAACGCGATGCACCTTGCTCACAAGGCCGCAGTCGGCAAGCCACAGAAGGGCAAGCTCGTATTCCTTAGCTCTCGCTCCTTCTTTTACCAACCCGTATATAAATTTTTTATTTTCTTTCGCAAGCTGCGACGGTATGCTGTTCCACAGCATTCTGATGCGCGGTACGGCGGCGCCCGGCGCGTGCTTGGAAAAGTCCTGCTCATAGGCGTCGAGAATGCGGCGCTGGACTTCGCGCGCTTCGTCGAAGCTTTTGCCTTCGCAGAAGACGCGTACCGCCTCCGGCATTCCGCCTACGAAATAGTAGGTTTTCAGCAGGTCGGCGTAATCCTGCGCAAACGCCGACGCGATATCGAATCCGCCGTCGTTCAGCAGCTCTGCATATTGTTCTTTTCCGGCCGCGGCCAAAAACTCTATAAAGGACATCGGATGAAGGTCAAGAAACTCGACCTTGCCTACAGGGAACGACGTGCCGTGATGGAGCGCGACGCCGAGCAGGCTGCCCGCGCATATTATCTGGTACTGCGGCGCGTTCTCGTTGAAATATTTCAGGCTCGTCAGAGCCTTCGGCGTCTCCTGTATCTCGTCGAATACGAGCAGCGTCGTCTCCGGGACTATTTTGCGGCCTGCGTAAAGCTCAAGCCCCGCGATAAGCCGCTCGGCGTTCATGCTTCCCTCGAAAAGGTTTGCCATCCGCTCGTTGTTATCGAAGCTGACGTAAATCATATCTTCGTATTCGCGCGTTCCGAACTCCTTCATCAGCCAGCTTTTGCCAACCTGGCGCGCTCCGCGGATTATGAGCGGCTTTCTGTTTTTCTTAGCTTTCCACGCCTTAAGCTCTTCCATTGCGGCCCGGTACATCTGCATCACCTCGCATATATGACCTCACCACTATAACACAACCATACAAAAATACGAACGATTTTATGCGAGATATTACATTTTTTCAAACGAACTTCTGTAATATTCCACACTTTTTCAAACGAACTTTTGTAAGACTCTCGTCCCTTCGCTTGCTTCGGCGTGGGCGCGATTGCGGAGGTGCGCGGGGATTTTATATAATCGTGCCGCACGGAGGTGAGGGGCGGTGCTTTTCAGGAGGAAGAGCAAAGCGCGGCTGAAGGCCGACGCTAAGATAAAGGCGCTGAAGCGCGAGAACAGGGATTTCGTGCGCGGCATGATGAAATTCACGGCGCTCACCGTGCTTACGCTGGCGCTTATGCTCGGCGTGCCGTGCGTGATATGCCTCAATCTCGTCTACGTTTTCGGGCGTCCCGTCATGGAGGCCGTGCTCGCCTCGTTCGCCGTCGGGATGTTCGTGATTCCGTTCGTTTTCACGGAGCCGCTGCGCAGGCTCGTCTCATACGGCGAAAGCCTCATCGCGGAGAAGGAGATGCGCGACTGGCGAAAGCGCCGAAAGTCTAAGGCCGGTGAGAAAAAGCCGGACGCGCCGGATAATTGACTGCGCGCGCCGCCCCGGGCGAAGACGCTGCGGCGCGACAGAAGCGGCTCGCGCTTCGCGGATTTTTCCTTACTTACGGAGAGAGGCATAAGCTTCGCGCGAAGAGGCGAAGTCGGCGCGAGGTCCCATAAATATGCGAAACGCCCGGAACGCGGCGGATTTTTCGTAAATCCGCGCCGCGTTTCGGGCGTTTATCTTTTTTCGTGAAATTCACGCGCCGGGGGGCGCGTTACATCTCCGTCTCTTCGGTGAGCTTTATCTGGTGTATTTTGTCCTCGAAGCCGAATACGGAGCCGTCTATTTCGTTTACGGCCTCGTCTATGCGTTCCATGTGCGAGAAGCGGTACTGCTCGGGCAGGCGGTTTGCGAAGCGCTTGATTTTTAGCAGAGCCTGCAAATAGTTGCGTTCGGTTTTTTTAAGGAGCTGCGCGCATTTGAGCGCGTCCGGCTCTCCCTCTTCGGCGAAAAGGCGAGCGAGAGCGACGTTGGGCTCGAGTTCCATTTCGTCGCTCCATATGTCGCCGAGGATGCGGCGCACGCGGGCGCGTTCCTGCTGGTCCTTTATCACGGAGAGCGCCTGCGTTATCTCGCGCAGGGAGTTTTCCACCTCGCGCGTGACGGAGCGCAGGCTGCGCCGCGGCATCGAGCATTCGGAGAGGGTCCTGGCCTCCGTCTCGACGGTCACTTCTTTTTTGAGCAGGCGGCCTATAGCGGGGAGCAGCTTTATCTTCGCCTCCTCGCACGGCTTGTCGAGGGTCTCCAGATAGAGGATTCCCGTGTCGTAGTCGAAGTTTTCGCAGCGGCTGCGCGGGATGTATGAGACGTAGCCGGTGTTGAAAAATCCTTTGCGTCCCGCGCGTCCCGCCATCTGGAGGAATTCGTTGCGCGTCAGCGGGCCGTCGATGAATTTCGCCATCTGCGCGAATATTACGCTTTCGGCGGGTAGGTTGACGCCGAGCGAGAGCGCGTCGGTGCCAGCGACGACGTCGATTATGCGCTCGCGGAAGGCCATTTCGACGAGGAGCTTTTCTTTCGGGAGCATCGAGCCGAAGTACATGCCGACGCCGCGCAGCATCGTGTCGGGGATTTTCGTGACTTCGAGTATCTCCGCTATCTCGCGCAGCCGCGCGCGCTTGCCGCGGCTTATTTTGTGGCGGGTCTTCGCCGTCTGCGCCGCGGCCCATTCGACGCCTTTCTTTGAGAAGGCGAAGATGAGCGCGTCGCGTATCTGCGCGAAGCGCGTGCCGCGCTGTTTGTAGACGAGCTTCGTGACGCGGGCGTTGGTTTCGAAGAGCGCGAAGTCGCGCCGCGCCATCTCCTGTAGGTAGTCGCGCACTCTTTCGGGATTGCCGAAGGTCGCGGACATGACGAGTATGCGGCTGTCGTCGGAGGTGCGGCGCAGGCCGTCGATGTAGGCGCGCGCGCGCTCCGGGTCGTTGAAGATGAAGTGGAATTCGTCTATGACGACGCTCTGCCCCGGAAGGTGCGCGTATTTGAGCGTGTATATCTCCTGCGTGCAGCAGAGGACGGCGGCCCCGGCGTTTTTCTTGAAGTCGCCCGTTTCGAGGCCGACGTCGAAGCCCATGCCCTTGAGGTCGAGGTAGCGTTCGTTCGACAGCGCCTTTATCGGCGCGGTGAATATGACGCGTCCTTCCGGCATCCGAGGAGCGCCGTCGCGCTCCATGAGGCCGGCCCATATGTATGCGACCCACGTCTTGCCGCTGCCGGTCGGCGCGGAGAGTATGGCGCTCTTTCCGTCTATCGCGGCGAGCGCCTTTTCCTGCCATTTGTAAAGCATGTTAAAGCTTTATGCGGAGCACGGGCTGCGTCCAGCCGGGAATCTCTTTGCACTCGGTCTCGCCCGCGCGCTCGGCTCCCATGTGTATGTAGAACTCTTCGGAGTTCGGGTCGGAGAGTATGTTGAGCTCCTCGGCCCCCATCGTCTCGGCTATCTCGCAGGCGTGGAGGAAGAGCTTGCCGCCGAGCCCCGTGCCTATCTCCTCCGGCAGCACCCACATGTGGCGCAGCCACCAGCCGCCGTTCTTTTTTTCGAGCGCGTAGAAGCCGAGCTTTTCGCCGGTGTCGTCGTGCTCGATGAGGTATGTCGGGTTCGCCTCCACGAAGTCCTGTTTTATGGTGAGAAGCCCGCGGAAGCGGCTCATCACCTCTGACGGGTAGTCCCAGTAGCCTTTCGAACGCCACGCTATGTCGGTCAGCTCTTCGGCCTCCGCCGGTTTCGCGAGACGTATTCGAACATCGTCGTCGTACATCGTTTTTGTATCTTCTCCCCCGTATGTTTCTCAATTTCCTGGTAATTGTATCACAGAGCGCGCGCTTCTTGTTAAACGCGGCGCGAATTGCCGCCTCCGCAAAGAGACGGAAAAAGGGAGCCGCGCGGCCCCCCTTTCGCAGTTATCTTTTCGCGATCTCGCGTATAGCGGCGTACAGCAGATCGGGCAGCACGTCGAGCGAGTAACGCAGGTGCAGCCGCTCGTCTTTTTTGTGCGGGGCCTCGCCGCTCGGGCCGAGGTTCATTATCGGGACGCCGAGCGCGCGCATTTCGGGAAGCGGCAGGCCGTAGAGCTCGCCCCAGCCCGGCGTGTTTTCGGAGAGCACCTTCACGTCGCCGTCGGAGACTTTCGCGCCCGCGTAGCTGAGATCGCAGAGGCCCGCGAAGAGCTCGACCTCCGTCATTTCGAGGCCGTATTTCTCGCGGCAGAGCTTTTCCACGGCGCGCGCCGCCTCGACTATCTTCGCGTCGCGCGGGTCGCTCGTGAAGTCCGTGCGCGGCGGCATCCACGGCGGCAGGAAGAAGCAGACGGCGTATGGCCCTTCCGCGCCTGACATGTCCGCGATGAAGTCCACGACGCGGATGCCGCGCATGCGCATGTCGCCGGGCGGCAGGTTCTTTATGAATTCGTCGAGCTCGGCGTCGAATTTCTCGCCGCGCCGTCCGCGCGCGAGCGCCTCAAGCTCGCCGAGCGTGTAGACGACGGGTTCGGCGGGGACGAAGCGCGAGCCGTCGTAGCCCATTTCCGTGAGCGCCTCGCAGGATTCGGCGAGCTGCGCCGACGTTTCGGCAAGCGCGCGTGAGGCGAGACCCTTCATCTGGTTCATGACCTTTTCGGGCGTGTTGCCGGTCGTGAAGCAGTTGAAATATGCGTATGCCCTGTCCGGGACGGTGACGCTGTAGTTTTCGCGCAGCACCTTCATGTCGAGGCATATCCACGAGGGCTCGCAGACGCCGTGCAGCGGGTCCGCGAGATAGCGGTTTCCCTCCGCGGCGCATACGAGGCGCGAGACGGCGAGCGCCGCGGAAAATCCGTCGTAGCAGTTGCCGACGTGCGCGCCGCGCCCGCGCATGTAGAAGCTCGGCATGAGCTTGCCGAGCGTCCCGAGATAGACCATCGGCCCCACGAGGCCGGACTTGCCGGCCTCGCCCGGCTCCGTATTCAAAGCCGCAAGAAATTCGAGCCCTTCGTCCTCTATCATACGCGCTATGACGGGCAGAGCGCCGCGCATCCCTGCCGAGGAATTTTCCTCGTCGCCGACGAACGCCGCGACGACGTTGACGTCGAAGAGCGTCCTGTCCGCCGCGAACTCTTCTATAAGCGCCGCCTCGAGCGCGACGCCGCACTTCATATCCATGACGCCGCGTCCGTAGAGCGTATCTTCGTCCGCGCCGAAAATTTCGCCGAGCTTGTCAGTGTCGAAGGCGTGTTTTGCGATGTCGCCGTAGACGGTCACGTCCACGACGTCGTAGTGGCTCACCATGAGCACCGTGCGCTTCGTCGGTTTCGCCGCGTCGACGCGCGCGACGAGGGACTTCAGCGCGTGCGGCGAGCCCTCGAGCGGCGTCTCCGCCGTTATCAGATGCGCGGGGTTCTCCGCGAAGTAGGGCAGCTTTTCGAGCCTCGCGCGCAGCCACGCGCCGGGCGCGCTCTCCTCGGCGCTCTCCGTGACGCTCGGTATCGCGACGAGCTCTTTTATCATTGACAGAAGGTAGTCCCGTTTCATATTTTTATCGCCTCCGTTTAGGGCAATGATATCATAAGCGCGGCGCGCGCGCAGATTTTTCTTGACAGAGCGCGGCTCCGCCGTGAAACTTATGTAGGAATCCCGAGAGGAGGCATAACGTGGCGAAACCTTTTATAAAACCGGTAATCTCGCCCGAGGAGGCGGCGGCCCTCGTAAAGCCCGGCGCGTCGCTGATGGTCGGCGGCTTCAACTACGGCGGCGCGCCATACACGCTCGTCGGCGCGCTATGCGCCGCGGGCACGCGGGAGATAAATTTAATCTGCGTCGACACGAGCTGGTACAACGACAAAGAGCCGGAGCCGGTCGGCGTCGCGCGCCTCGTCATCAACGGGCAGCTCGGCTCGCTCGTCGCCTCGCACATCGGCCTCAACAGGCGGACGCAGGAGCTTTACACGAAGGGCGAGCTCAAGGTCGAGCTGATACCGATGGGGACCTTCGTCGAGCGCATACGCGCGGGCGGCGCGGGGCTCGGCGGCGTCCTCACGCCCACAGGCGTCGGCACCGTCTACGAAGAGGGACGGCAGACGCTTGAGCTCGGCGGGCGGCGCTACATCGTCGAGCCCGCGCTGACGGCGGACGTCGCCTTCATAAAGGCGCACATCGCGGACGAGGCGGGAAACCTCACCTACTTCGGCACAAACAGGAACTTCAACCCGACGATGGCGACGGCGGCGAAAATCGTCGTCGCGGAGGTCGACGAGATAAAGCCGCTCGGCGCGACAGCCCCGGATGAGGTCGTGACGCCGGGCATATTCGTCGACGCGCTCGTGATGAAAAAGGAGGGCGGCTATGCTTCCAGAACTTAGCGAAAGCGAGGCCCGCGCGCGCATAGCGCGCGTCATCGCCTCGGAGCTCGAGGACGGCGCGCTCGTCAACCTCGGCATCGGAATCCCGCAGCTCGTGCCGCACTACCTGCCCAAGGACGTGCGCGTCATACTGCAGACGGAAAACGGCGTGATAAACGCGGGGCCGTCCGCCGACAAAAACGACCTGCGCGTAATAGACGCGGGCGGCGCGCCCGTGCGCGTGCTGCCTGGCGGAGCGCTCGTCTCCGCCGAGCTGAGCTTCGCGATAATGCGCGGCGGCCACGTCGACGTCACGGTGCTCGGCGCGCTCGAGGTGGACGGCGATGGCAGCATCGCGAACTGGATGATCCCGCAGCTGCGCGTCCCCGGAATGGGCGGCGCGATGGACATCGTCGCGGGCGCGAAGAAGGTCTACGCCGCGACGCGCCACTTCGACAAAAACGGCAAATGCAAGCTCGTGAAGAAATGCTCGCTCCCGCTCACAGGCCGCGGAGCAGTAGACGTAATCGTGACGGAATACTGCGTCGTGCGCAACACCTACGGACGCATGGCGCTCACCGACATCGCGGAGGACGTGAGCATAAAGGAGCTTCTCGATAAAACCGAGATGCGCCTCGATGTAAGCGCCGGACTCGTGCGGCGGAGGTTTTGAGATGGATAGAACGGCTACAATAGACACATCCATAGGAGAAAGCCGAGAGCAGCCTAAAAAAGCTCCAAGCGGACGCCTGAGGCGGACGATTGCAGAACTGTTTCAAAATTACGCCGGAGAGTACAGGCCGTCAGAAATCGAGTGGGGAGAGCCGCGCGGGCACGAAATATGGTAGCGGGACAAAAATACCGCTTCATCTATAAGCACAACGTTATAAGCAAAACTGCACTCTTCGTCACTCCGCGCCTCGACGCAATGCACTGTTCGCGCAAGCGAACATTTCAAATTTCTTTAGTGCATTGCTAGCACCGGCGGCGTTTTGCCGGTGGACACGGAGCCCAGCGTTTTTGAGTTCTCATGCGTTACGTGTTGAAAGCCGCTAGATGCCGCGTCGGAGCGCGGCATGACGAGAATGACGTATTGCTTGCTAAGTTTAGTCACTATATAGTCACTTAACTACACAACAAAAACTATGTCATGCCAGCAATGCTTCTGCGCCCGAAGGTGCGGGGCGGGCCCGCTGGCATCTCCGTCGCTTATCGTTAGAGGCAGAAACGAAGCGTATAAGGCACTATCTCGTCTCTAGCGTTCTAGGATGGAGGCTCCCGTGCAGGAACATCACGGGACAGGTTCTGACCAGAAAATTGTCAGAGCGACATAATGTTTTGTTGTTTAGTTAATTGACTATAAACAAACAAATTACAGCGTACTCATAAAAATACCGCTTCATCGAGCGCGCGCCGAAAGAGATCCTCGACGCGGCGCTTGAAGCGGTGTTCTCTGAAATCGAAATTTTCAGCGCCGACTGAAATTCCGGCCCTACAGCCTGAACGACTCCTCGCGCGCGCGAATCAGCCTCAGATATAATTCGTTGACAGGCGCAGCGAAGCCGTGTTCGCGCGCTATAGCGGCGACGGTTTCCGCAAACGCGTCGACCTCCGTCACGCGGCGCGCGTCTACGTCCTGAAGCATCGAAGTCTTGCCGTCGGGCGACAGCATGTCCATCGTGCGGAAAATCTCGTCTATTTCCGCCTCGCCGAGCTCCACTCCCGCAGCCGCGCGCGCCGCCGCCGCGGCCTCCTCCATCGCAGAACGCATCAGCGAACGAGCCTCCTTCGAGCGCTGCATCAGCCCGTAATTGAAGCCGAGTACCGCGGAGGTCTGGTTCAGCCCGCAGTTCATCATAAATTTCTTCCACAGGCTTTTTATCATATCCTCGGGGATTTCGTACTCGATGCGCGAACGTTTGAAAAACTCCTCGACTGCGAGCACGTTATCCGACAGCCGTCCGGGCTCGTTGCGCGCGTCGCCGAAGACGATCCAGCCCTCGTTGCCGCAGACAGTCTCCGAGCCGCGGCGCGTGGCGTCGAGCTTTATAGCGTAGGAATATACGACATTATCCGCGCCGAAGCGCTCCGCCAGCCGCTTCTCGCTCGTCACGCCGTTGAGCGGCGAGATTATCACCGTATCAGGCCCGACGAAGGCCGCCGCCTGCCCGGCAGCCTCCGAAAGCTGCCCGTTCTTCACAGAGACGAAGAGCAGCCCCGCAGGCGTGCCGTCCTGCGGCTCAACCACGTCGAACATGTAGCGCCTGCCGTTGTAAACAATCCCGCCGGCCCGCAGCCGCGCCGCGCGTTCCCCCGCGGCAATCACGCGTATACGGCACTCCGGGAAATTATCCGCGACGCTCGTAAGATAAGCCGCGCCGACGGCCCCGAGGCCGATCAGCGCGACGTCCGTAATCGCCTTTGCCACCTCAAATATCGCCCTTTCTCTGCTTTTCCTACAAATTCCGCGCGTCTCTTAAACGTGCGGAGCGAATTTCCCGCGCGCCGAACCGTTCCCGTCCGGGACGCGGGACTATCCCCTTTCAACAGCGCGGTTTATCGCGAATATCTCTTCTTTCGCGCGTATCATCTGGAGGAACATGGAATTCACTGGCACGGCGATGTCGTGCTTTTTCGCAAGGGCTACGACGGTGCCGGCGAAGGCGTCCACCTCAGTCATGCGCCCGGCCTCTATGTCCTGGAACATCGACGTTTTCCCGTTGGGCGCTACGGTGTTCAGCAGCGCGCGGTAACATTCGTATATTTCGGCGTCGCCGAGAGGAACGCCTTCCGCGCGCGCGACGGCCGCGGCCTCTTCCATGCTCGCCTTGACGAGGCCGCCCGCCGTGCGCGAACGGTTCATCATGCCGTAGGTAAAGCCGAGCGCAGCCGAGACCTGGTTCACGCCGCAGTTCATCATAAATTTGCGCCAGAGGCTTTTTTTCATGTCGGCTGGAATTTCGTAGTTTATCCCGGCGCGGCGGAAGAAATCTTCAACCGCCTCGACGTTCTCCGAGTAACGCCCCGGGGCGTTGGCCGCGTCGCCGAATGTTATGCGTTCCGCCCCCTTTGAGACGAATCCGTCGCCGGAGCGTTCCGCGTCTATCATTGCGTAGGAGTAAAGCACTTTTTCCTCGCCGAACCGCTCCCCAAGTATCTTCTCGCTCGATACTCCGTTGAGCGGGGCTATTATCACGGTATCCGGCCCGACGAACTTAGCCGCGTCGCTTATCGCCTCACCGAGCTGAGTGTTCTTGACGGCTATAAAAAGCAGCTCCGCCGGCGCGTCGTCCGCCCCAGCAAGCGCGACCGCGTATTTTTTGCCGTTGTGAGTCAGCCCCTTCTCTTCATATCTGCGGGCCCTTTCGCCGTAAGCGACCGCGCGCGCGGCCTCCGGCGAAATATTGTCGCACACCTTGGCGAAAAACGCCGAGCCTACCGCCCCGAGCCCCGCGAATACAACTTTGTCGATCCTTTTCATCTGCACCATCCTCGTCTGTTTTCTGCGGCGCTTCCGCCGCCTTAGTCCTTTTCAATTATATAACATACATGCCGGCAAGACGCCCGGGCATAACTGCTGGTGTATAATCCAGACGGGCATAGACTTTGTATGGGCATGATAGGAGGTATGACGCAATGGGAATACCGGCGGGGATAATGGTTCCGCACCCTCCGCTCATCGTTCCGGCGGTGGGGCGCGGCGAAGAGCGCGTGATCGCGGCGACGGTTGGTGCTTACGAGCGGGCGGCGGCTTTCGTCATGAGTTTCGCACCGGAGACTCTGATCGTCGTCTCGCCGCACACGGCGATGTACGCGGATTATTTCCACGTTTCGCCGGGTGCTGGAGCGTCTGGTAATTTCGCGCAGTTCGGCGCGCCGCAGGAAGCTTTCGACGCAGCCTACGACGCAGAGTTCGTGCGCGAGCTTGAGGCCGCGGCGAAAGAGTCCGGCTTTCCGGCGGGGACTCTGGGCGAACGCGACAAACGGCTCGACCACGGCGTGACGGTGCCGCTTTATTTCATTTCGCGCGCTGCGGGCGAACTGCCGAAGATCGTGCGCGTAGGGCTCTCGGGGCTGCCTCTTACGGAGCATTATAAATTCGGGCGGCTCATCGCGGAGACTGCAGAGAAGCTCGGGCGGCGCGCCGCCGTCGTAGCGAGCGGGGACCTGTCGCACAAGCTGAAGGCGGACGGCCCTTACGGTTTCTCGCCGGACGGCCCCGCGTACGACGGGCGCGTCATGGACGTAATGGCGCGCGCGGCCTTCGGCGAGCTTTTCGATTTCTCAGAGGATTTCTGCGACAGCGCCGCGGAGTGCGGACACCGTTCTTTCGTCATAATGGCTGGAGCTTTCGACGGACGCTCCGTGCGCGCGACGAGACTGTCCTACGAAGGGCCTTTCGGCGTCGGCTACGGCGTCTGCGCCTTCGAGGGCGGCGTGCGCGAAGATTCGCGCCGTTTTCTTGAGAGTTACGAGGAGAAGGAAAAGGCTCGCCTCGCGCGGATAAGGGCCGCCGAGGACGAATACGTGCGCCTCGCGCGCGCCTCCGTCGAGCACTACGTGCGCACAGGCCGCCGCCTTGAAATGCCGGACGGCCTGCCCGGCGATATGACGCGCCGCCGCGCCGGGGTCTTCGTCTCGCTTCACGAGGACGGGCGGCTGCGCGGCTGCATCGGCACGATAGCGCCCGTCACGCCGTGCATTGCGCGGGAAATCATCGACAACGGCGTCAGCGCCTCGTCGCGCGACCCGCGATTCAATCCGGTCGAGCCGGAGGAGCTGGACAAACTCGTCTACAGCGTGGACGTGCTCGAGCCTCCGGAGACGATAAGCTCGCCCTCGCAGCTCGACGTGAAAAAATACGGCGTCATCGTCACGAAGGGCGGACGCCGCGGCCTGCTGCTGCCGAACCTCGACGGCGTGAACAGCGTGGACGAGCAGATAGCGATAGCGAAGCAGAAGGCCGGCATCGCGCAGGGCGAGGAAGTCGAGCTCGAACGTTTCGAGGTGACGCGCCATTTCTAGCGTAGTCTGCCCAGTCTGCTTCCATCATTGCCGCCTCGAGGAAGGCCAGACCGGCCTCTGCCGCGCGCGGAAGAACGCCGGAGGCCGCGTCGTGTGCCTCAACTACGGGCGCGTGACCTCCGCGGCGCTCGACCCGATAGAGAAGAAGCCGCTCGCACGCTTTTACCCCGGCTCGATGATTCTCTCGGTGGGCAGCTTCGGCTGCAACCTGAACTGCCCTTTCTGCCAGAATTACGAAATCGCGGGAGCGGGCGAGGATTTTCCGTCGGAGAGCGTCACGCCGCGCCGCCTCGCGGAGCTTGCCGAAGGGCTCAAAACGCGCGGAAACATCGGCCTCGCCTACACCTACAACGAGCCTCTAGTCGGCTGGGAGTTCGTGCGCGACTGCGCCGCAGAAATTCGAGCGCGCGGCATGAAGAACGTGTTCGTCACGAACGGCACAGCCGAGCCGGAGATTCAGCGCGAGCTGCTGCCGCTCATCGACGCATACAACATCGACCTCAAAGGCTTCACGGAGGAATGGTACAAAAAGCTCGGCGGAGACCTCGAAACGGTGAAGAGCTTCATCGCCGCGGCCGCCGGCGCGGCGCACGTGGAGCTGACGACGCTGATAGTCCCCGGCGAAAACGACGGCGAGGACGAGATGCGCGCGCTTTCGTCGTGGATCGCCTCGCTCGACAGGAGGATTCCGCTGCACGTCACGCGCTTCTTCCCGCGGCGGCTCATGACCGGCAGGCCGCCGACGCCGAAGGAGACGCTCTTCCGCCTCGCGGAAATTGCGCGCGAGAAGCTCGAAACTGTAATAGTCGGAAACGTGTAGAAAATATAAAAACGCGGCGCAAGTCAGTACGCCGCGTTTTTTGAGGAATGCAGGCCCTTCGCCTTGAGCTCTGCTTTTATGGCGCGGCGGGGTCGTGAGCCGCCGCGCGGGACGAAGCGCGCGCTTGGAACGCGCTTTCGTGGATCGTCTTCGTTTATTAGAAGCGCTTCGCCGCGGCGCCGGCGTGCTTCGCACCGGCCATCTCCGCGCAGATGTCGCGCATCTCCATCACGAACGCGAAAACAAGGCTTCCAGCCGCTATGAACATCTCTGCAAATACCGTCATTGAAATGACCCCCTTGGCGTTGCCGCCGAAATTTCTTTTATATGAGGAACGGCCGTCCCTGACAGTCGTTATATTACCAGCGCGCCAAGGATTAGTAAAACGACAAAAATTAATTTTTTACATGAAATTTATTCATGTCATAAGGGCATAAAAAATACGGCCTTTCGGCCGCATTTTTCTTCCTAGGGAGGAAATTTATCAGCAAGACGCCTTTCCGGCTTCCAGCTCGGAAACCGCAGAAGCATCCGTTGACTGCCAAACTTCTTTCTTCGTCATAACAAGCGCGAACGCGGTCGAAACCGCCGCGGTAACAGCCATCGTAGCAAGAAGAATCATATCGCCGCCCATTTTCGTCCAGCCCCTTCCTATCCTTGTTGTCGCAATGAATTATAGTAGTGGGCTTCGGCGCGCGTAAAACAAAAAAAATTTCTATTTTAGGATGTTTACGCAGAATTACGGACGTTCGCAAAGCCGCGCGGATTCAAGGTCCGCGGCATGAACTTATGGCGCACGCGCTCAATTTATGTAAGTTTTAGATATTATGGGCGCGCAGCACGAATTGCGGAATTTTTATATACTTATACTTAGCTTCGATAATTTAACAGCTTCTTCATGTAATTATAAAACGCGGCGCGCGTTCGGCCCGAGGGCGCAAAAAACGCGCGGCGGCCCAAAGCTTGAGCCGCCGCGCACGTTTTACGCAAATTTACCTATCGCCGCCGTCGCTTCGCATGTGTACGTCGACCTGCGGGTAGGGCATCTCTATGCCGTTTTCGCGGAAGGCTTCGAGGATGCGCAGCCGCAGCTCGCTCTTGACGCTCGACTCGATCGTGCGGCTCAGGTCGATGAAGAAGTATGCCGTTATCTGTATGCCGCTGTCCTCGAACTCCGAGACGACGGTGCGGAAGGGCGGCGTCTTGAGTATGCTCTTGTTCTCGCTCAGTATCGTGCGTATCAGCGCCATCGCCTTCTCGACGTCGGACTCGTAGTCGATCGAGACCTCGAGGTCGTAGCGCGAGATGGAGTTGTTGAGCGTGAGGTTCAGCACGGAGCTGTCGAGCATTTTGCTGTTCGGGATTATCAGGTGGCGCGTCTGCTGGCATATCAGCACGGTGTTCTGCAGCGTTATCTCGGAGACTATGCCGTAGGTGCCGCCGATTATGACCTCGTCGCCGATGCGTATCTTCTTCTGGAAGAAGAGCAGGATGCCCGCTATCATGTCGCCCATCAGCTTCTGCATGCCGAGGCCTATAGCGATGGCGGCCGCGCCGCCCATGAAGGCGAAGGCCGTCAGCGGTATGCGCAGCGTCCAGAGCGTGAGCAGGAAGGAGAATATCACGCCGGCGTAGAATACGAGGTTCTGCACGAGTATCAGACTGTGCTTGCTGAGCGTGCCGGCCTTTTCAAAATGCTTCTTCGCGCGCGCCGATGCGAAGCGCGTTGCGAAAAATCCCGCGAAGAACAGCAATACGGCGAGCAGCAGCTTTTTCAGCGTGATCGGGTAGTCGCCTATGCTCCACATCTCCATGTTGAGCAGGCCGCCGAAGTTCTGCGCCCAGAGGTCTTGGAGCTTCTCGTCCGCGCCGCTCTCGCCGAGCGCGCGCTCCGTCTCCCCCTGGAGGGTCTCGAACTGGTCGAGCATCGCGCCGAGCGCGACGATGTATGACAGATAGCGCTGCTTCTGCGCCGCGAGCTCGCGCATGAAGCGGTTCTTCGTATCCTCGTCCTGCTGCGAAGGCTCGGGCGCTATGGTCGCGCAGCGGCGCTGCACCTCCTGCTCCGCGGCGCGTATCATTTGGAGGTTGTTGTTCGCGTCGTTGATGCGCGTCTCGGCATAGGTTATGAGGCTCTTCGTCAGCTCCAGCGTCTCGCGGTTCTCCTGGAAGCTCGTGCGCTCGAGCAGCAGGTCGTAGGTCGAGCGCCACGCAAGGCGCGTCGCCGACCAGAGCTTTATCATGTCGAGGACGTAGACGGCCTCGTCCGAGGCGAGGCGGCGGCCCGTGGCGTTGCAGTAGCGTTCGAGCGGCGTCAGCTCCATGTCGTCGCGGCGCGCGTCGTCCATCTCCTTGAATCTCTCGTTGAGCCTTTCGAGAGTGTCGCGCAGCGCGCGCTCGTGGCGGAATACGAAGGAGTTAAGGTAGTCGAAGCCGCCGCTCTCCTTCGATATGTTCGCGCGCACGCGCTTTATCAGCGGGTCGAGAAGGTCGAGCTTCGCCTCCACCTCCGCCGTCTGGCTCCGCGAGATGTTGAAGGAGTGCTCGTAATAGGTGAGCTGCGTCAGGCAGAGCTCGAGGCGCGCCTTCTGCACGTTGAGCTCGAAGTTGTGCTTCAGCCGTTCCTCAGCGGAGACGGAGCTGTGCGCGGAAAGCAGACGGTAGCTCTTCTCCGCCGCCGTCTTTTTCTCGCGCAGCTCGATCATCTTCGCGCGCGCCGTGTCTATGTCGCGGCGCAGGTCCTCCAGCTCGCGGCGGCAGTTCGATACGTCCTCGCAGATGTCGAGATAGAAGATAAACGGATAGGGCGGGTTCTGCCGCGAAAGCGCCGTTATGCGTCCGTCGTCGAGCAGGAAGGTGTTCCGCACCTCGCCCTCGTTCTGTATGAAGTAGAGGCTGTTGTAGGCGTCCACGAGGTCGACGAGCGCGAACTCGTATTCGAGCACGTCGGATATCTTCAGGCCGTACTGCCGCGCGAAGCCCTCCTCCGTCTCCTGGATGCGGCGGATCTCCTTGCGCAGCTCCTCGGCGCGCGAGAGCGGGTCCGTCTGATATTTCGCGAAGTCGTCGAGAATCGAGGCGAGCGTCGCGCCGCGCGCCGGGGCGCAGAGCGCGAGCGCGCAGAGGAAAATTACAAAAAACGCCGCGGACTTCCGAAAAATTCTACACTTCATGCTCTCTCCCCCAGACTGAGACGGGAATATATGCGGTGGCTTCTCCGCTCATATTATATAATCAGTGCGAAAAATCTGAAAAGAAGGCGGCGCGTGCGATGGACGCAAGAAAATACGAAGTCATCATAAAGGCCGCGGAATGCGGCAACCTCACGAGGGCCGGCGAAGATTTCGGCTACACGCAGTCCGGCGTGAGCCACATGATAAAGGCCGTCGAGACGGAGTTCGGCTTCCGCATATTCCTGCGCGGGCGCGGCGGCGTGACGCTAACGGAGGAGGGCTCGCGCGTGCTGCCCTACCTGCGCGAGATAGTCAAGTGGAACGAGCGGCTGACGCAGACCGTGAGCTCGCTGAGCGGCCTCATCACAGGAACGCTGCGCATAGGCTCCTTCTCAAGCATCGCGGCGCACTGGCTGCCGCAGATAATCAAACGCTTCCAGAGCGACTACCCGAACATAAAAATAGAGATTACCGAGGGCGGCACCGACGCGCTCGAAGCGGCGCTCGAGGAGGGCGCGGCGGACCTCGCGCTCATGACCTGCCAGCCGGGGCGCGGCTTCGAGCACTACGCGCTCTACTCCGACCCGTTCCTCGCGATACTGCCGCCGGAGCACCCGCTCGCCACGCGCGGCGAATTCCCGCTCGAAGCCTTCAACGGCGAGGACTTCGTCATCGTCACGCACAGCTACGACTACGCGACGAGCCGCATACTCGAAGAACATTCGCTGACGCCGAACATAAAATTCACCTCGCGCGACGAGAGGACGATTTTCTCGATGGTCGAAAACGGCCTCGGCGTCAGCATACTGCCCGAGCTCGTGCTGCGCGGCTGGTCCGGCCGCGCCGTCACGCTCCCGCTGAAGCCCGGCGTGACGCGCGAGCTCGCGATATGCCTGCCCTCGTTCGCCGAAGCGTCCCCCGCCTGCAAACGATTCGTCGCCTACGTCAAGAAAATGGTCGCGCGCGACGGCAGCGTGCGCGAGCTGCCCGAGGGCGAAAAGCCGTAAGGAGACGGAAACGGGCCGGAGCGCGAAGCCCCGGCCCGCCTCCGCGCGAAAATATAAAAAATCCGCCGCCTCGCGGGGTTTTCCGTGCGAGGCGGCGGCGTTTTTAATTTTGCGGGAGTTTGTCGTGTCCGCGCTCGTTACGCGCGTATCCACTTTTCCGTATCGCCGGAGCTTTCGGCGGCGGTCAGGCCGAAGGCGGGCAGGAGCATCGAGAGCGCGCGGCGTGTCTCCGGCGCCGCGCCGTTTATGATGAGCGCGCCGTCCGCGCCGGTTTCCCTTGACGCTTCGCCGAGAGCCTCTATCATCGAGGTCCACGCCGTTTTTCCGCCGCCGCGCAGGATCTGCCTCTCTTCGCAGCCGCGGCGAAGCGCCGCGCGCGGCTCGTCGAGCATGAGCTCTTCGCGCCCGAAGAGATATTCGAAGCCCTCTTCTTCAAGCTTCAGCAGCGCCTCGTAGTCGCGGCGCAGGCTTTTTTCGTCTCCGCAGAGGTAAAGCTCGCCCGGGAGCGAGGCGAGGTCTATCGTCTCGCGCAGCTCGCGTTTGCTCTCGAAGGGCGAGAGGTCGGCTACGCGCACCGTCCCGACGTATTTCAGTATGTTTTTCAGCGGCGCGCTCGCTACGTCCGTCATGCTTACCTTGCTGCGCAGGCACATAATCATCAGCGATTTGAGCGTGCCGTAGGGCTTTTCCATGCGCGCGCGCAGCTTCTCGGGCTCGAGCGCGGAGTCGAGCGCGAGGTCCACGATTCTGTGGCCCGTCGCCTCATGGAACACGTCGATGTCGAGTATCGAGCCCATCGGGCGCGCGCCGGCCTCGATGAGGCGCGGCCCCTTCGGCGTAATCATCGCCTCGGTGTGCGACGGGCCGTACTCGAAGCCGAGCGCGTCGAGGCATGACTTCACGTATTCGAAGAGCTCGCGCTCCTCCGCCGTCGGCTCGGAGACGAGCAGCGCGTGGTCGTAGGCGTTGCCGCGGTCGGCTATCTTTATCTTGCGGTAGCGCCACATGTCCGTGAGGTAGTGCCGCCCGCCGCATGAGACGGTGTTGACTATGTATTCCGTTCCCGCGGCGTATTCCTGCACGAGCGCCTCGCGGCATGGCTGGCCGAAGAGGTCCTCGGAGCGGAGCAGCCGCGCGCAGCGTTCGCGCAGCTCGTCCATCGAGCCGCAGATGCTGACGCCGAGGCTGCCCGCGCCTTCGAGCGGCTTTATGACGACGGGCCACGAATCTATCTCGCGCGCCGCGGCGAGCGCCTCGTCCGGATTTTTTACTCTGCGCGAAATGAGCGACGGGACGCCAGCGCGTTCGACCGCCGCGGCCATCGCGTATTTGTCGCGGCACACGGCGCTCGTCGCGGGGTCGTTGCCGGGCAGCCCGGCTTTGCTCGCGAGCAAGTCGCAGAGCGCGACGCCTACCTCCGAGCCAGCGACTATCGCTTCGGGACGGAATTTCTCAAGCAGCGCCGTCCCGTCTTTTTCGTCGTCGTCCAGATAATATACGTGCTCGGTGTACTGTCTCAGATATTTTTCGACCGAGGCGCGGAAAGAGCACGACGGGCGTGCAGCCGCGCTCCGCCGCCTCGCGGACGTAGTAACGGCCCGACGATATGGCCTCAACCACAAAGACATATTTCATCCAAATCTCTCCAAACCTTGCAAAGCTTCCCAAACTTGTCAATTATAAATAAAAAACGCCCCCGTGAGGAGGCGTCCGCAAATTTTTTCGTATTACTTGCCCGCGAGCCCCGCGAGGTGCTCTACGTACTGCCGCGCGCTGCGGCCCGAGAAGCCGCCGTGCTTCAGCTCCCAGCGTATCGCGCCCTTCTCGAACTCCTCGCTCTGTGCGTCTATGCCGTACTGGGCGGCGAGGCGGCGCGCGATGTCGAGGTACTGCTCCTGCTCGGGCGAGAAGTAGCGTATCATGAGGCCGAAGCGGTCGACGAGCGACATCTTTTCCTGCATCGTCTCGGATTCGTGCATGTCGTCGGACTTGTCGTCGCGGTCGCTCCACGTCTCCTTCATGAGGTGGCGGCGGTTCGATGTCGCGTAGATGAGCACGTTGTCGGGACGTTTCTCGAGGCCGCCTTCGATGAAGGCCTTGAGGAATTTGTATTCGACCTCGAACTGCTCGAACGAGAGGTCGTCCATGAATATAACGAACTTGTAGTTGCGCCACTTGACGGCGTCGAGCACGGCCTCGAAGTCGGCCATCTGGTGCTTGTAGAGCTCGATCATGCGCAGGCCGCGCGGCGCGTATTCGTTGAGCAGCGCCTTTATCGACGAGGATTTTCCCGTGCCACCCTCGCCGTAGAGCAGGACGTTGTTCGCGGGCCGTCCCTCGAGGAAGGCGACAGTGTTGTCGATGAGCGCGCGCTTCTGCTCCTCGTAGCCGAAGAGCTTGTCGAAGGTGATGTCCTCGAGCGGCGCGGCGGGGACTATCTCGCGCGCCTTGTCGTCCCAGCGGAAGCCGTTGTAGAGCGCGAACCTGCCCGCGCCGTGCGCGTGGTAGAAGTCCGTGACGGCCTTGTAAAGCTCCGCGGGCGAAGCGGCCTTCTCCATCGACGCGGCGAGCTCCGCGATGACCGCGCCCGCGGTCCTCTCAAGCGAGGGCGCGCCGCAGGCGGAGGGCTTGAAATCTTTGCCGAAGCGCCGCAGCATGTTGACATTCATCCGCTTTTCGAGCTTCGCGTAATCGTATTTCAAATAAAAGTAAAGCTGCTCCATGTCCTGCATCGCGAGGCCGTCCATCGTGCCGCCGGAGGCATCGCGGCGCTCGTGCGCGAGCGAGAAGGGGTTCTCCGCCTCGGCGAAGAGCTTCGCGAGCCACGCCGTCCAGACGTTTCCGCCAATTCCGGCGCGCTCCGCGTAGCAGGCGAGCTGCGCAGCGCTGTTGCTGAACCACTCGGCGCTGTCGGCGCGGTCCGCGTCGTCGAAGCTTCCGAAGCTCTCAAGAATGCTCGTAAAGCAGCTGTAAACCTCGTCCTGCTCGAAGCTGCGGAAAGGCACAAGCTCGTACAGCATCGCCTAATCCTCGTCGTCGTCGCGGATGCCGGCCTGGATGCGCGCCTTCTTGCGCTGGTCGGCGTCGAGAATCATCTTGCGTATGCGGACGGAGAGCGGCGTCACCTCGACGAGTTCGTCGTCGCTTATCCATTCGAGCGCGGAGTCCACCGTGACCGTGCGCGGAACGTCGAGCACCGTCATCATGTCCTTAGTCGCGGAGCGGTGGTTGGTCTGCTGCTTGCGCTTGCATGGGTTGCAGGGGATGTCCTTGCCGCGCGAGGCCTCGCCGACGACCTGCCCGTTGTATATCGGGTCGCCCGGCTTGATGAAGAGCGTGCCGCGCTCCTGTAAATTTTCAAGAGCGTAGCTCGTCGCGGTGCCGGTGTCCATGCTGACGAGCGAGCCGCGCGAGCGCGCGTTTATCTCGCCGACCCATTCGCCGTAGCCGACGAAGCGCGAGGCGAGGATGCCGAGGCCGCGCGTGTCGGTGAGGAACTCGCCGCGGTAGCCGATGAGGCCGCGCGTCGGGATCTTGAACTCGAGGCGCAGGACGCCCGTGCCGCTGTTTTCCATATTTTTAAGCTCGCCCTTGCGCTGCGCGAGCTTCTGAATGACGACGCCCTGATATTCCTCGGGCACGTCGATAATAAGCTCCTCCATAGGCTCAAGCGTCTTCCCGTTCTCGTCGTGCTGCACGATGACCTCGGGACGCGAGACGCATATCTCCGAGCCCTCGCGGCGGATTTCTTCTATAAGTATACCGAGATGCAGCTCGCCGCGGCCCGAGACCTTTATGCCGTCGGGGCGGCCGAGGTCCTCCATGCGCAGCGCGGGGTCGGTCTTGGTCTCGCGCTCGATGCGCGCCTTGAGCTGGCGCAGAGTAATCGCGTTGCCGTCCTGGCTCGCGAAGGGGCTCGTGTTGACGATGAAGAACATCGACACGGTCGGCTCCTCGATGTCGAGCGGCGGCATCACGGCGTCGGGCGTCTCGGGCGAGCTCATAGTATCGCCCAAATCTATATTCGCGGGGCCGGTGAACCAGACGATGTCGCCGGCTCCGGCCTCTTCGACCTCGGCGCGGTCGAGCCCCTTCGTAACGTAAAGGTGCGTGCAGGTCGAGGTGTCGGTCGACACTACCTCCCAGTCCGTCTGCTCGTAATCCTTCCAGCGCGTGTGCGTGCGCAGGATTTTGTCGCCCTTTTTCAGCGTTCCCTGGAGAATTCTGCCGCAGCCGATGCGTCCGAGATACTCGCTCCACGAGAGCGTGCAGACCTGCATCAGGAACGGCTTGTCCATCTCGGCCTTCGGCGCGGGCACGCGCTCGATTATCGCCTTGAACAGGTCGTCCATGCCGGGCTGCGAATTTTCCTCGCGCTTTGAAAGGTCGTCGACGAACCAGCCCTGGAGCCCCGAGCCGTAAAGCACCGCGAAGTCGCACTGCTCCTCCGTCGCGCCGAGCTCGATGAAGAGGTCGAAGGTCTTGTCGAGCGCCGCAGCGGGGTCGGCGTTCGGGCGGTCTACCTTATTTATAATGACTATCGGACGCAGTCCGAGCTTCAGCGCGCGCATAAGCACGTAGCGCGTCTGCGGCATCGGCCCCTCGTTCGCGTCGACAAGCAGCAGCACAGAATCAACCATCGAAAGCACGCGCTCGACCTCGCCGGAGAAATCCGCGTGGCCCGGCGTGTCGACGATGTTGATTTTGTAACCGCCCCACTCGACCGTGCAGTGCTTCGCCTTAATCGTGATTCCGCGCTCGCGCTCGATGTTGCCAGCGTCCATGACGCGCTCCTCCATCACCTGATTGTCGCGGAAAAGGTGCGCCGCCTTGAAAATGCCGTCGATGAGCGTCGTCTTGCCGTGGTCTATGTGCGCTATAATCGCTATATTGCGTATCTTAGAAGAGTCCTGCATCCTACAAATTCCTCACATTCAATATGCCCGCAGGCATTGATTTTAAGCCGACGATTCTGCTAGCCAATATAGAATATTAGCACCGAATGGCGGAAATTGTCCAGAATTTGCGCGCAAGACGAAGCGCCGGCTGAAGCGTATATTTCACGCGCCCGTTGAAAACCGCCGTTTCTCCCAATACATGAAACACCGCCATGCTTATGAACTCTCCGAGGATACGGCTAACTCCGCGCTGACGCGCGGAGCTTCGTCTTACGAGCTTATGAGACAGCCTGAAACCATCTTTTATAAATTCACAATATTGACGGGACGGCCTTCAAGGTATGCGCGGATGTTGGCGGCGGTGCAGTCCATAATCCGCTGGCGGCTCTCCTTCGCGGCCCACGATATATGCGGCGTGATGATGCAGTTTTTCGCCGTCAGCAGGGGATTGTCTCCTTTAATCGGCTCGGAAGAGACGACGTCGAGCCCTGCCGCATAGACCTTTCCGCTGTTCAGAGCCTCCGCAAGATCATGCTCGTTGACCAACTGCCCGCGGCTGTTGTTGATCAGGATTACCCCATCTTTCATCTTAGCGATGTTGGCGCGGTTGATTATTTCACGAGTGTCTGGCAGAAGCGGGCAGTGAAGCGCGATAACGTCGGAACGTCCGAGCAGTTCGTCAAGACAGGTATATTCGGCGATTTCACGGCCTTCCTCTGTCGGATGGCTGTCAAATGCAAGAACCTCCATGCCGATGGCCTTCGCGATTTTGCCGGTCTGCCGTCCTATCCTGCCGAAGCCGATTATGCCTATCGTCTTACCGGCAAGCTCAACCAGCGGATAATCCCAGTAACACCAGTCTGCGTTTCTCTCCCATACGCCGTCGTGAACAGTTTTGTCATGGTGGCCGACATGGTGGCATATTTCAAGCAGAAGCGCGATGGCGAACTGACCGACAGCGGCGGTCCCATATGTCGGCACGTTCGCGACAAGGACGCCCTTTTCCTTCGCATGCGCACAGTCGATAACGTTGTACCCCGTCGCAAGCACGCCTATAAATTTCATGGAAGGGCACGAATCAATGACTTTTGCTGAAATTGGCGTTTTATTGGTCAGCACTATCTCAGCATCGCAGATACGTTCTATAATTTCGTTTTCATCTGTAAACGACGTGCGGTCATACACCGTCACATCGCCAAACTTCTCGACGGCTTCCCAGCTCAGGTCTCCCGGGTTTTCAGCATACCCGTCCAAAACGACGATTTTCATAAGGCAAACCTCCGTTCCCAAAAGCAAAAGCGGGAAATATAAAATGTTTATATTTTATACTTCCCGGCATGCGGATTTACAACATATTATAGGTGAAATATTTCTGACAGGAGCTTATATCTCTTCGCAGCCTATCTCTTTGAGTTTCTCGTCAACCCACGGACGGACATAGCTCGTCTTTTCGACGATATCCTTCATTATGCCCTCTTCTTTTACCTTTACGGCTTTAACAGCGGCGAGCACCGTCTCGGCGTCTTCAGGATAAATCACTATCACGCCGTCAGCGTCGCCCACAATTATATCGCCGGGGTGCACGACGATGCCGCCGACGGAGACAGGAGTGTTTATCTCGCCGGGGCCGTTCTTGTAGGGGCCGTTAGGAGTGACGCCTATCGCGTAAACTGGGAAGTCGGTGAGCTCTCCGATCGCCTCAGAGTCGCGGATGCTGCCGTCGACCACAATGCCGGCTATGCCGCGTGCGCGGCAGTACGAAACCATCAGCTCGCCGAAGATGGAGCGGTTCGGCGAACCGCCCGCATCGATGACGAACACGTCGCCGGGCTGCGCCATGTCCATAGCCTTATGGAACATCAGGTTGTCGCCCTCCGGAACCTTGATTGTGAAAGCCGTTCCGACAAGATTTCCTTTATTCATCGGATGGATTCTGCAGTGCATAGCGGCGGTACGCCCCATGCAGTCGTCGATGTTCGCCACGGGCATTCCGCGGAACTCTTCAACAAGCTCTTTGGAAGGCCGTACAAAATCCTTGATAATTTTGCAACCTTTGCTCATCGTTTGTTACCTCCAATAATTACCTTTTCACTTTCGCCATGACGGCGCCGATGCGCTCGACAGCCTGCTTAAGATCGTCCTCGCTCGACGCGAAGGAGAAACGCACGCAGCTGTCGTCAGTGCCGTAGGCTATGCCGGGCACGCCTACGACCTTGGCCTCTTTTAATATGTAATCACAGACGCCTTCGGAATCCAGCCCGGGGATGTCAAATTTCACCCAGGCGTAGAACGCCCCTTCCGGATAGCTGCATTCAACGCCGTCTATCGCGTTCAGCCCTCCGACGAAAAGGTCGCGGCGATGTTCATAACTCTGACGCATGGCTTCGATTTCTTCCGCGCAGTCCAGAGCTACGACCGCAGCCTTCTGCACAAAGCCGCTTACGCAGGTGATGGTGTGCTGGAACAACTTGTACATCGCGTTCTTAATTTCCGGCGTGGTCGCCAGATATCCGATTCTCCACCCCGTCATGGCAACGCTCTTCGAGAAACCGTTCACAGTGATGACTCTGTCGGCTATCGAAGGATAGGATGCCATGCTTATGTTCGAGTAACCCTTGAATATGATACGCTCGTATATTTCGTCCGCTATGAGCGCGACGCCGGGATGGCGCAGCATAAACTGCTCCAGCGCGTCCGCCTCTTCCTTGGAAAGCGTCTTGCCGGTCGGGTTGTTCGGATAGTTTATGATCAATATCTTCGTTTTATCCGTGACGAACTTTTCCAGCTGCTCAAGCGTGACTTTGTAGTTCTGTTCGAGCGACAGGCGCACAGGGACCGGCTTCGCCGCCGAGGCTTCGATGATGGACGGATACGAAACCCATGCGGGTTCCAGGTACATCACTTCGTCGCCTGGGTTTACGAGCGTGCGCACCGCCAGATAGATGGCGAACTTGCCTCCGGGCGTTACGATAACGCCGTCCGGCGAATAATTACAGCCGTTCTCTTCTGCGAGCTTCTCGGCTATCCTTTTGCGCAGCTCCGGCAGCCCGGCGCCCACGGTGTAGTGCGTGTACCCCGAGTTAATCTGACGGAACAGCTCGTCGCAAATCTTTTTCGGCGTGTCGAAATCCGGCTCCCCACCAGCGAGATTTATTACGCTGGGATCCGTAGCCTGCATCTGCTTGGCCTTCGCCATGAACGCCATTGAGCGCGACGGCTGAAGCCCCATTATGTCGTTATTGAATGTCAGCATATGCAATATTCCCCTTTCTCCGCTATTTGCTGGCGTCGTTGAATACTTCCTGATCCATCAGGCCGAGCCTGTTGGAGATGATTACGGTTCCGGCAAGGTCGCCAACGTTGTTGAGGACGGTGTGCGCCGGGTCGATAGTCGGCCAGATAGCCGCAAGTATCGGGATGAGGCTGAGCGGCATGCCGAGCGCTTCCATGAGTACGACCGACATGACGACACCGGCGCCCTTTACTCCGGCGGCTCCTATCGAAAGGATTATGCCGAGAAAGACGAACTGGAAGATGCGTCCTATCGTAAGCTCAAACCCGTAAAGGTTGGAGGCAAAGACGCAGCAGAGGCCGACGAAAAGCGCAAAGCCGTTCATTCCGCAGGTGTTGCCCAGCGGCAGAGTAAAGCCGTAGACGTTCTCAGGGATGCCGAGCTTCTCCTCCGCGGTGCGTATCGACACGGGAAGGGTCGCCGCCGATGACGTCGTCGTGATGGCGACGAGCATAGGAGCGGTGATCTTTTTCATAAAGAGGAAACCGTTCAGACCGCCGAGCACCTTGACGAGTACAGGGTACATTACAAACAGTATCACTACCGCGCAGATATTGTCAGTGATCATGAATCCGAGGACTTCGTACATCGTAGCGCTGCTGACCGTGCTGACCATCGTCGCCATAAGGGAAGCGATGCCTATCGGCGAGAACTCCATGACGAACTCGGTTATCTTCAGCATCGTTTCGCTCGCCTGGTCGATGAGCGAGACAAGCAGCTCGACGCGCTTCCCAAGACAAAGCAGTGCGACGCCGAGGAAGAGCGAGAATACTATTATCTGAAGCATGTCGGCGTTGTACATCGATACGATGATGTTTTCAGGGAACCACGAAATAATGTTGTCTATGAAGTTATAGGAAACCGATTTGACTTCTTCGGAATGCTTCAGGAATTCCGTAGTTCCTGAGCCCGGCTGTGTAATGAGCCCGGCGACGACGCCGACGAAGGCCGTGAAGCCCGACGTTACGATAATCCACAGCCAGAAACGCAGACCCACAGTCACAAGCTGCTTGACGTCGCCCATCTTGCATATACCGCTCGTTATACTGAAGAAGACGAGCGGAACGATGAGCATTTTCAGCATGCGCAGGAAAACGTCGCCGAGCGGCGAGAGGAACTCGGCCGCAGCCGGTGAGGCAAAGCCAATAGCCAAGCCTATAACGATACCGATGACAATCTTTGTGCCTAGAGATAACTTCTTCACACAAAACACCTTCTTATAAGATTTTGAATTGCTTGCGCTCTTAATAAATATTTTTGTCTTTTTGTTTCGTGATAAAGATATCTTTATTAATTCGAAATATATCACGGCCTTTAGGCACTGTCAATACTTATATGCCGCAAGCCACGCACGAACATCCTAAGATAATGGATGCCGGCAGGGAGGTGCGCCGCATTTTATAAAATAAACTCAGATGGGCGGCAACAATATAAACGGCTGAGGCGTTAATTTATGATAAACTTATAAAATCGTCTGTCGATACAGCGATGCCGTCTATCGTAGAAGAGAAGGAGTTTTAGATGGAAAGTCGATTCAGCAAATTGAATAAGCTTGTTGCGTCCGCGCAGCTGTCGCCAAAACTTAGGACCGTCGCCGATTATGTCATAAATAATCTGGATACCTGCCGCTTTCTCACGGCGAACGAATTGGCGAAAACGGCCGATGTCAGCTATTCCACCGTCATACGTCTCGCGGCGACGCTGGGTTTCAGCGGATACCCCGATTTCCAAAAGTTTCTGCGTTCTGCCTTCGACGACAACCTTGAAAGCATCAGCTACAACATCGTAGTGCCTTCACAAAGAATAGACGAGATCATCGCACGCGGCACGACGGCCCCGGTCAACGACATCGTGGCCGCACATGTGTTCTCGAATATACAGAGCACGCTTGCCAATAATCCGGAAGCACAATTCAAGAAGGCCTGCAAAATCATTCTCGCGAGCGACCAGAAGTATATCCTGTCGGAGCGCGGCTGCGCTTCGGTCGCCAGCTTCCTGAACCTTATCATGCGTCAAATGGTTCCGCACGTGCATAATTACATCGGCTACGGGCAGAATATTTTTGATTTCGTCAGCGATCTCGGAGAAAACGACTGCGTTATTTCCGTTTCTTTTCCGCGTTACTCTTTGCTGACTGTCGACGCGACGGAGATGGCGAAATCGCAGGGCGCAAAAATTATTCTGATAACAAATTCCGTCACGAGCCCGCTGGCTCATTACGCTGACGTAATTTTCACAGCACAGTGCACCAGCAGCGACTATTACAATTCGTACGTCGCAGCCCTGATGACCGCGGAACTGCTTTGCGCTCATCTCTCGCGCATAACAAACTACTCCAATAAGGATTTGCTGCAGCGGATTAACAAATACGCGGTGAAGTTCGGCAATTACTAGTCGCACATTCAACATATAAAGGCCTAAGTATAAGCCGGCGATTATAATAAAAGCAGCAGAGGCCGCGCAGGTGCGGGCTTTCTTGCTGTGCAATTTCGTTAATTTCCGTTTCCTTGTGAAAATATCATGAATGTATTATATGGTTGAATTACAACGAAGCGCCGCGTTCCTCTTTTTATGCCGGTATGATACGATAAGGCAAAGCCGCGCGGCAAGCGGGGCCTTATGCCGAAAAAGGGGAAAGACAATGGGACTATCCGCTATCGTTCAACTCATGCTGCTTTTCTGGAGCTACTGCTTTCTCGGCTGGGTGTGGGAGTCGCTGCTCGTCTCCTGCGAACAGCGCAAATGGGTCAACCGCGGCTTCCTTTACGGGCCGTGGATACCGATATACGGCTTCGGCGCGCTCATCATATTGTTCTCGACCGAGCCGTTCCGCAGCAGCGCGCTGCTCGTCTTCTTCTCCGGCATGACCAGCTCGACGGCGCTCGAATATCTCACCGGACGGGCGATGGAGAAAATTTTTCAGATGCGCTACTGGGATTACAGCAAATGCCGCTTCAATCTCGACGGTTACATCTGCTTGCACGCTTCGCTGACATGGGGGATTTTTTCCGTCGTCATCGTCGATATGGTGGAACCGCCGCTCGCGCGGATGATAACGGCGGCGTCCCCGGCGCTGTCCTGCACGCTGAACGCGGTGCTGACGCTTCTTTTCGCAGCCGACCTGGTAAAATCGGCGCAGGCCGCGGCGGGGCTTAAAAAGATGCTCATCAAACTCTCCGCGAACAACGCGCGCCTCGCCGCAGCAGAAGCCGGGCTTAACCGCGCTGTCGAGATACTCTCCGCCGACGCGGCCGGACTAAAAGAGAAATTCGCAGAAGCTGAAGCGGCATTCGCTGCGCGCAGTGAATCCGCGCGCGAACGCGGAGCGGCGCGCCGCGAGGCGGGGCTGCGCCTTCTCGTTAAACTTATAGAGAAAGAACGGCGCGCCAGATGTGACCGGATACGCATGATAGACGATAAAGCAGCGGCCGCACTCGAATTGATAGCCCGAGCGTCCGCCGGCGCGGAAGGCAAAGAACGCGAGCGCTTGGAACGCCGCGCGGCGGCGATACGCGAGCTGCGCGAATCGCTGCACCGTTCCAGACGGGAGCTTGCATCGCTCAGAGCGCGCGACTACAGCCGCGCCGTCTCGCTGCTGCGCCGCAACCCGACCGCATCGTCGCGCCGCCATGCGGAAGCCCTCGGAAGTCTGACTGAAATAAACAGGGCGAAGCACCGCGGCATCAGGCAATAAAAGAGGCCGCGCGGACGTGGCCTCTTTTATGCTCAGATATACAGAATTTCAATCGCCGGGCGTCCTCACGCGAGCTGTATCATGTTCGCTATGACGATGAACACGATGCTGAGCCCCCACTCTATGAGCGCGAGCTTTATCGCGAAGCGGAACCACTGGACGAAGTTCACGTTGCCCGCGCCGATGCAGGCGTTGGTCGTCGAGCTGGTCGGTATGATGCAGTCGGAGAAGCCCGCGGCGCACTGGAAGGCTATGACCGCCGTCTGCATCGTGACGCCGGTCATCTGGGCGAGCGGCCCCATCAGCGGCATGACGAGCGCGGCGAGGCCGCTGCCCGACGGCACGAAGAAGTTGATGATCACATTCACGAAGAACATGCCGACGGCGATGAGCGAGGTCGGCAGTATCGAGAGCACTCCGGCCATCGCGTTAAGTATCGTGTGGAAGATGAGCCCCTGCTCCATGACGACGAGGATGCCGCGCCCCATGCCTATGACGAGGCAGGCGAACATCATCGACTTCGCGCCGTCGATCCAGGTGCGGCAGATGTGGTTGCCGCTCATTCCGCCTACTATGCCGGCGATTATGCCCATCGCGAGGAATATCGGCGACATGTTGCTCGCGAACCAGTCGAGTTCGAGCGCGCCGTAAATGATTATCGCAAAGCCCGCAACCATCGTGACGAGCACCAGTATGTTGCGCGTGCCGAGCTCCGTCGTCGTCGTGTAGTCCAGCTTGTCGGCCGCGCCGCTTTCCGCGTGCGCCTTCTCGAGCTCATAGCAATAGCTTTTTTTCGGGTCTTTCCTGACGCGCTCCGAATACCATATCGTGTAGGCGACGACGGCGACGAGGATGACGGCGTGCATTATCATGCGATACCACGCGCCGGAGAATATCGGTAGCCCGACGATGCCCTGCGCGACGGCTGTGGCGTAGGGGTTGAAGGTTCCGACGGAGCTTCCGACGAAGGCTCCGCACATGACCATCGCGATGCCCGTGATGCTGTCGTAGCCCATACGCCGCGCGAGCGTTATGCATATCGGCACGAAGATGACGCACTCCGCGTCGAAGCCGATGAGGCCGCCGAGCAGCGAAAACAGGAACATTATGACGAAGATGATGAGATGCTCTTTTCCTTCAAGAGCTTTGATGAGCTTGTTGATGACGATGTCTATCGTCTTCGTCTCGTTGATGATTGCGAATGAGCCGCCCGCTATCATGACGAAGAAGATGAGCGACGCCATGCTGACAAGCCCCGTCGGGATTGCGTTGAAGAACTGATAGAGCGTGACGGGGTTCTGCTCTACGTAGTGGAACGTCCCAGGGACGAGCACCTGGCGTCCGGTTTCGTTCGCGGCGGTCTCGAACTGCCCCGCCGGAACGACGTAGGTCAGCAGCGCGCATATTATCAATATCGTGAAGATCAGCAGATAGGTGTGCGGCATTTCCATGGAAAGGAAGCCGAACAGTCCCTTGCGTTCGTTTTTCATCTTGTTCTCTCCTTCTCCCATAGTCGAAAATTTCCGCTCGCCGTTACTCGAAAGCGCCCTTCAGCAGCGCCACTCCACCGTCGGCGGCGAGCTTCCCCATCGCGAAGACCTTGAGAATCGACAAATCTTTATCCATGATTATCAGGTCCGCGTCCGAGCCCTCTCTGACGCAGCCCTTCGCCGGATACATGCCTATCGCGGCTGCCGGGCTCGACGTGACTGGGCGCAGCGCCGTCTCAAGCGGCATGTCTTTCGTCCACGCGAGGTCGCGGAACTCCTTGTGCATCGTCTCCACCGTAGTGACGCAGAGGCCGACGAAACGCCCCTCCGCGTCGTAGACGGCCATGCTTCCGTTCGCGTCGGAGCTCATCGTGACGTTCCTGATGTCGACGCCGTTTTCAAGGCAGCGGCGTATCGCGTCGCTCGGCTTGATGGTTCCTTCGAAGCCGTATTCGGGCGCTATGCCGGAGGTGATGTCGATGACCGCGCCCATCTTCGCAAGCTCCATCGCCTGGACGAAAAGCGCTTCGTCGCGGTTGACGTGCGTCGGGATGATAAGATACGGCGGAATTTCCGTCTCGCGGATGATGTCCGCCAGCATGTCGAGCCTCCTGCGCCCGACGCCCATGTGGAAATGCGTGTAGCCGCGCTTGCCGCTGACGAGGCCGCCAGTGTATGCCTGGGCGAGCAGCTTTTCGATGTCCTCGCGCGAAGGCTGCGACGAGCGGCGGTCGGAAACAGCCGTTTTCGCGCCGATGACCTTGTCGATGAATATCATGTCGCGGCGCACGGAGCCCGTAAGCGTGGCCGACGGCATCTCGAACGACCCCGTCAGCATGCGCGCAGTTATTCCCTCCTGCTCGAGCGCGCAGACCTTCGCGTACAGCGCCTCGATATTGCGCGCCGTTCCGTCAGTGCCGTGAAGCCCGACTACCGTGGTGATGCCGTGCCTGACGATGGCGGATACCTGCATCTCGGGCGTGCGGCTGAAGAACCCCGCCTCGCCCCCCGCTCCGATGACGTGGACGTGCTGGTCGACAAAGCCCGGCGTCAGTATACAGCCGTCAGCGTCGAGAACCTCGACCTCAAGCCCGCCGTACTCCTCCGCCAGCCTGTCGCCTATCTTCAAAATTTTACCGAAGCCGATAAGAACATCCTTGCGTCCAAGCGGCTCCGGCGCATATACCTCCGCGCTGCGAATCAAATACATTGCGTCGCACTTCCTTTATGATAGAGATATTTAATACCTTCATAATTGTAATAATATACTGCAATCGCTGCGTTGTCATGGCCGCAGTGCGGCAAGCCCGTCACGGGGAGCTCAGCCATGCCGCTCTTTATATCCAGTTTGACCGAACGCAATTACACCGACACAACACAAAGTTAATTATGCTAATTTATTCGCCGAATGAACTATGTATATAATATCGCAGATTTTTCTATCTTTGTCAACGAAGCGGAATACGTTATAATCCACTCAAGAAACGTACAATGGGTTTTATATTTGCGTCAGCTTATAAACATTTTCCTTGCTGCAACGGCCTTTGATGATTGTTTTTTCTGTGAGGTTCTATGATGTATAAGAAGAGCAATAAAAGGAAGCTGAAAGGCGAAAATACAAAACAGAGTATAGTCGACACAGCGCTGAAACTGTTCTCAGAGAAAAATTTCGATACTGTCACTGTCGAAGATATCGTCGCGGAGCTCGGGTTGTCTGTAGGGGCTTTCTACCACCACTTTAAGAATAAAAACGCGATACTCGAGCATGTCTTTCTCGGCTTCGACAAGGAATATAATGATTTCTACGAATCTGTAATGCTTACTCCGGAAATAGAGAGCAAGCGCGCAGCGGATAAAATCGAGCTTTTTGTGTCGGCTGTGGTGGAAATATGCGCGGACATTGGCGTGGACTTTCTCAGCGCTTGCTATCGCTATGCGATATCCGGCAAGAACCGCGACGACTTGTTGCTTCCGTCTTCAATTTGGAGCGCCCGTTTTACCGAATATTGCGGGGACTAATCACTGAAGGACAGGAATGCGGAGATATAAAAAAAGATATTCCAATCAATCAAATTATATGGGACCTTGCGGTCATTACCAGAGGCGTTGAAATGGAATGGTGCATGATGAACGGAAGCAGCGATATTCGTTCGCTGAGCAGCAGCGTCGTCCGGAATTATCTCAGAGGAATATCAACTTGCGGCGCCGGCGCTTAAACGCGCAGTCACACTAAGACGCGGCGCTCTTCTTTGCGGCTTGCGCGAGACCAAACATAAAAGCCCCCGAAAGGCGTTTCTTTCGGGGGCTTTATGCTTCGTGGTGTCAGGCTGAATTTGCGTCCTACACGCCCATCCTCCGCTGCACGAACTTCACGACTTCCATAATCGGGATAATCATCACGGCGAGGCCGAGCGCTATCGCGTATTCGTGGAGGTCTATCGGCGTGAAGTTGAATGCGTCCGCGACGACGGGGACTTCGATGACGACGGTCGTCAGGACGAGCGAGGCAAGCATCGCGGCGTAGAGGAATTTATTGTGAGTTTTGAGGGTGAATATCGAGCCGCGGCGGCTTCTCATGTTGAGCGAGTGGAATATCTCGACCATCGATAGCGTCAGGAAGGCCATCGTCGTGCCGTCGTGGCTGTTGGTGAATTCCCACGTGCCGCTTTCAACGTAGTGGCCGACTATGTAGGATATCATGACGAGCACCGTCACTATCGCGCCCTGGAAGAACACGTCGAAGCCCATGCCTCCCGCGAATATCCCTTCGCGCGGGTCGCGCGGCGGGCGGCGCATGATGTCGGGCTCGCTCTTTTCCATGCCTAGCGCGAGCGCCGGGAAGCAGTCGGTGATGAGGTTTATCCAGAGCAGGTGTACCGGCTCGAGTATCGTGAAGCCTATGAGCGTCGCGAAGAATATCGCGAGCACTTCGGCGAGGTTCGAGGCGAGCAGGAACTGTATCGCCTTGCGGATATTCGCGTAAATGCGGCGGCCTTCCTCGACGGCGGATACTATCGTCGCGAAGTTGTCGTCGGCGAGCACCATGTCCGCGACGTTTTTCGTCACGTCCGTGCCGGTGATGCCCATGCCGACGCCTATGTCGGCGCTCTTTATCGAGGGCGCGTCGTTGACGCCGTCGCCGGTCATCGCGGTTATTCTGCCCTTCGCCTTCCACGCGGTGACTATGCGCACCTTATGCTCGGGCTGCACGCGCGCGTAGACGGAGTATTTTTCTATGTCGTTCCGGAACTGTTCGTCGCTTATGTCGTTGAGCTGCGCGCCCGTGATGGCCTGCGAAGCGTCGCTGATTATGCCGAGCTCCTTCGCTATGGCGACGGCGGTGTCCTTGTGGTCGCCGGTTATCATTATCGGGCGGATTCCAGCGCCGCGGCATTCGACTATCGCGGCCTTGACCTCGGGGCGCACGGGGTCGATCATGCCGGAGAGGCCGACGTAGGTCAGCTCGCGCTCGAGGTATTCGGGTTCGAAGCTCTCGGGCGCTTCGTCCCACTCGCGCATCGCGCCGCAGAGGACGCGCAGCGCCTTGTCCGCCATCTCCTTGTTGCTCCTGAGTATCGAGGCGCGGATTTCGTCGGTCATAGGCACCGCTTTGCCGCCGACGAGCGCCGAGGCGCAGCGTTTGAGGACTTCGTCCGGCGCGCCCTTCGTAAACTGGATTATGCGTCCGTCCTTCGTTTTATGGACGGTGGACATCATTTTGCGCATCGAGTCGAACGGAGCTTCGCCTATGCGCGGGTACTCCTCCATGAGCTGCGGCTTCGGCATCCCGTTTTTGGCGGCGTCGTTGACGAGCGCGCATTCCGTCGGCTCGCCGACGGCTTCGTTCGTATCTGGGTCGAGCGCCGCGTCCGAGCAGAGCGCCATCGCGGTTTCGAGCGTTTTTTCGTCGTCCGCCGCGTGCTCGACGACGGTCATCTTGTTCTGCGTCAGAGTGCCCGTCTTGTCGGAGCAGATTATCTGCGTGCAGCCGAGCGTCTCGACGGCTGTGAGCTTGCGGATTATCGCGTTTCTGCGCGACATGTTCGTGACGCCTATCGAGAGGACTATCGTGACGACGGCGGCGAGCCCCTCCGGTATCGCTGCGACGGCTAGCGAGACGGCGACCATGAAGGTCGAGAGGAACGTGTCGCCCGTTATGCCCGCTTCGCTGCCGTGCGCGCGGAAGAGGCCGACGGCGAATATCACGGCGCATATCCCTATTACAAGGACGGTGAGGAATTTGCTGAGCTGGTTAAGCTTTATCTGGAGCGGCGTCTCGTCCTCCTTCGCGTTTTCGAGCGCGTCGGCTATCTTTCCCATCTCGGTGTTCATGCCGGTGCCGGTCAGCACCGCCATGCCGCGCCCGTAGACGACGGTCGAGCCCATGTAGACCATGTTCTTGCGGTCGCCGAGCGGCACGTCCTTCTCGCCCTCGAGGTTGAGGATGCTCACTATTTTATTGACGGGGACAGATTCGCCCGTGAGCGCCGCCTCCTCTATCTTCATGCTCGCGCATTCGATGATGCGTCCGTCGGCGGGGACGGAGTCGCCCGCTTCGAGCACGACGACGTCGCCGGGGACGAGCTCTTCGCTTTTGAGCGTCGCTATCTTCCCGTCGCGCAGCACCTTGCTCGTCGCCGCCGCTATCTCCTGAAGCGCCGCGATGGCGGCCTCTGCCTTGCTCTCCTGCACGACGCCGAGCACCGCGTTGATGATTACGACGAACATGATGATTATCACGTCGGCGAACGACTCTCCCTCGTAGAAAGCCGTGATGCCGGAAATAACCGCCGCGACGATGAGGATTATAATCATCGGGTCGGCCAGCTCGTCGAGGAAGCGCTTCCAGAGCGGCGTCTTCTTGCCCTCTTTCAGCTTGTTCCTGCCGTATTTCTCGAGCCGTTCCGCAGCCTCGCGGCTCGACAAGCCCTCCGCGGAGCTGTCGAGCTCGCGCAGGACTTCCTCGTAGGGTGACAAATACTCTCTCATCTTTTTCCTCCTTACAGCACACAAAAAACAAACTTGCCCGACGGTCCACATTCTCGCACCCTCCGCAGAAGGCCGCCTCAGAATTTTTACGGGGCCGCCGCACCCAACAAAAAACGAGACCCACTTGGCGCGCCGCTTCCGCGAAAGCCGTCAAGTAAGTCTCGTCGTTTCAAACAAGGCCAGAAATCACAGATTTCAGGGTGTTGACCTTGCCGCGCGCCCGGGCCTGACGCGCCGCCTACTCCCTTACGTGAGACATAAGGCTACTATGTTTGTATAATTTTGTCAAGATTAAGCGCGTTTTCACAGGCTTTACAGCGCTTCGTTTTCTGCGCCGGCCGCAAATTTCTGCAAATCTCGCAAAATTAGCGGAAAAGCAAAAATTTCAACTGTAAAACGCGCGACGCTCGGAGGAAAAATTTTCGCGGCGACATAGGCCTCTCCATATTAACCGAAAAGGCCGCTTATGATATAACTTTACGAGAAAGCGCGCAGCGCGGAAACGCCCGCCGCAGACCGCGGCGACGGAGGAAAAAGGCCGATGACGGAACAGGTCCGGAATGAACTGGATGAAAAACAGATGAATCGCCGCCTCTCCATGATAATGGAAATGGGCGAGATACTCCTGATATCGGGAGCGGAAGTCAGCCGCGTCGAGGACACGATAACGCGCCTCTGCCGCGCCTACGGCTTCGCGCGCACCGACGTTTTCACGATAACGTCGAGCATCGTCGTCACGGCCTCCGCGCCTGGCGGCGAAGCATACACGCAGACGCGCCGCATACGCGAGCGCGGCACCGACCTAAGCAAGGTCGAGAAGATAAACGCCCTCTCGCGCCGGATATGCGCCGCGCCGCTCGAACTTTCGGAGCTCGAACGCGAAATCGCGGAAATCCGCAGCGCGAAAGGAACGCCGCAGAGCCTGCAGTTCGTGATGTACGTCGTCATCTCCTTCGCGCTCTCCGTATTCTTCGGCGGCTCCTGGGCCGATGGCGCGGCCTCGGCGCTCTCCGGCGCGATACTCTTCGCGGCGCTCTGCGCATGCACGGCGCTCAAACTCAACGACATAATCGTAACGATGCTCTGCAGCGCCGCGACCGCGCTCGCCGTCGTGCTGCTCGTAAAAGCCGGGATAGGCGACCAGCCGGACAAAATCATGATAGGCAACATAATGCTCGTAATCCCCGGGCGGCAGCTGACAAACTCGCTGCGCGACATGATAAACGGCGACACCATAAGCGGCCTGCTCAACATGTCCGAGGCGCTCATGCGAGCGGTATTCGTCGCGATGGGCTTCGCGCTCGTAGTATTCGCGATGTAGGGACGAAAAAATGGAAGCGCAGATAATCCAGACGATAATGGGAATGATAGCCGCCGTCTGCTTCGCCGTGCTCTTCGGCATACGCGACAGGAAGCTGGCGTGGATCGCAGCCGGAAGCGGCGCGGGCTGGGCCGTCTACCTGATATGCTTCGGACTCGGCTACGGCATGTACTGGGGACTCTTTTGGGCGAGCCTCTTCGTCGCCGCGCTCAGCGAAGTGCTCGCGCGAATCATAAAAACCCCCGTCATCCTCCTGCTCGTCCCGATGCTCATCCCCGAATTCCCCGGAAAAGACCTCTACTACACGATGTACTACCTCGTCCGCAACCACTACGACGAATTTGTGGAAACCTCCAACATGGTCCTCCTAGAAGCCGGAGCCATAGCAATGGGCATAATCCTGGCCTCCTGCGCCGCCAAACTGGCATGGAGCATAACCGCGCACGTGGCGCGCAAAAAAGGGAATAAAAAGCATTGCTGAGCGCCATCACGAACACGTCGCCCATCGATAACGAGTTCTTCATCAAAGATAACGGCGTCTATTTTTGCGGCATTTACGAAGATACGCTCCTAAATGGCGTCTCTCCCGCAGATTTTCACTGCTGGCATTACTGGGGCAAGAGTTCAAGCTCCTGCTATATGGGCGGGATACGCCTTCGAGGCGCGGACACCGCATCGTTCCAAGCGCTGAATTACGCCTATGCCATGGACATATCAGCCGTCTACACGACGAGCGGCAGAATCGCCGGCGCCGACACATCGACGTTCCAGATTTTGGATAATGGACAAAACGACTCCGGCGCACCACAGGGATATGCCAAAGATAAAAATAACGTATATTTCCATAACGGCGACGGCAAAGTTAAAGTGTTAAAGACAGCCGATGTATGTAGTTTTCAATCATTGGGAGATACTTATTTTGCCAAAGATTGCAGGCATATCTACGCCTATGGGAAAATCCTGCCTAAAGCCGACCTTAACAGCTGGAAGTTAATTGGTCATTTGTATTCGTGCGATGATACCCACATCTACTACGTTAACAGAAAAATCAGCGCGGCGGACCGCAAAAGTTTCAGGCTGTACACACCGCTGACGGCCCCAAGTTTCTGCGACATTTTAGCGCGCGATGACAATAATTGTTACATCAATGACGAAATCATAGACGAATCATATTGGCTGGATAGATTGAAACACGTACAAGACGGGTGCATGTCCGAGTAACCGTATCTTCCAAGCATATGCCGCTGCTCAGATTACCTAATTCATACGAAAGCATAAAATTACACTGCAATAATAACCGGCGCGAGAGATAATCGTCGCGCGGTGCAATTTATGAAAGACAAGCACCGGTGACGTAAACAGTTCTGGGGCGCATGGTTAAGAGACGCGGAGAAGCGTTATGTGACACAGAAGAACATGTACAAAAAGCAAGAGAGGGAAGTCATAAAGACTTCCCTCTCTCCTTCAACTAAATCCGGCGCCGGCCTACTCTCCCACGAATACCCTCCGCAGTACCATCGGCGATGAGGTGCTTAACTGCCAGGTTCGGCATGGAGCTGGGTGTGTCCACCTCTCTATGAGCACCGGAAATTTTTTCTCAACCTCTTAGACTCTGTTATATATCGTCTATTCGGTCGTGCGGTATAAAGCCTTCGCTTTAGATGTCCGCAAAGGATTTATGAGGTTAAGGCTTCGGCGTATTAGTATTGGTCGGCTCAAAGGGCGTTACCCTCTTACACCCCCAACCTATCTATCCGGTCGTCTGCCGGACGCCTTATCTACTTATGTAATGAGGTATCTCATCTCAAGGCCGGCTTCCCGCTTAGATGCCTTCAGCGGTTATCCGATCCGAACATGGCTACCCAGCGTGTGCTCCTGGCAGAACAACTGGTTCACTAGCGGTTCGTCCATCCCGGTCCTCTCGTACTAGGGACAGTTCCTTTCAAATACCTTGCGCCCACAGTGGATAGGGACCGAACTGTCTCACGACGTTCTGAACCCAGCTCACGTACCGCTTTAATGGGCGAACAGACCAACCCTTGGGACCTGCTTCAGCCCCAGGATGCGATGAGCCGACATCGAGGTGCCAAACGCCGCCGTCGATAGGAACTCTCGGGCGGCATCAGCCTGTTATCCCCGGGGTAGCTTTTATCCGATGAGCGATGGCCTTTCCACTCAGGACCACCGGATCACTAGGACCAACTTTCGTTTCTGCTCGACATGTCTGTCTCACAGTTAAGCCACCTTATACCCTTACGCTCTCTGGGTGTTTTCCATTCACCCTGAGGTGACCTTCGCGCGCCTCCGTTACTCTTTGGGAGGCGACCGCCCCAGTCAAACTGCCCGCCTGACAATGTCCCGCGTCGTGCTTCAACGCTCGCGGTTAGAATCCCAGCAAGGTAAGGGTGGTATTCCAAGGGCGACTCCATATAGTCTGGCGACCATATTTCAATGTCTCCCACCTATCCTATACATACCTTACCGAAATCCAATATCAAGTTACAGTAAAGCTCCACGGGGTCTTTCCGTCCTACTGCGGGTAACTGGCGTCTTTACCAGTACCACAATTTCACCGGGTCTACTGTCGAGACAGCGCTCAGATCGTTACACCTTTCGTGCAGGTCGGAACTTACCCGACAAGGAATTTCGCTACCTTAGGACCGTTATAGTTACGGCCGCCGTTTACTGGGGCTTCAGTTCAAAGCTTCGACCGAAGTCTAACTTCTCCCTTTAACCTTCCAGCACCGGGCAGGTGTCAGACCCTATACTTCGGCTTGCGCCTTGAGCAGAGTCCTGTGTTTTAGTTAAACAGTCGCCTGAGCCTGGTTTCTGCGAACCGACAGCGCTTACAGAGTAAATCCTTAACGCCGCCAGCCACTCCTTCTCCCGAAGTTACGGAGTCAACTTGCAGAGTTCCTTAACAATAGTTATCCCGTTCACCTTAGCTTGCTAAGCCAACCCACCTGCGTCGGTTTGAAGTACGGGTTCGATAAATCTCCATAGAGGTTTTTCTCGGCAGCCGAGCTTTTGCACCTTCTCGAATTAGATTCTTCCACATCAGCTCTCAGGAACCCGAAAGAAGGGATTTGCCTCTTCTTTCTCCCTACGGCTTTGTACCGGGACGTCCATCACCCGGCGTGCATAGCTTTCTGCGTCGCCACATTTGTCAAACGATTTATCGAAGGGCAGGATTGTCTACCTGCTGTCCATCGGCTACGCCTTTCGGCCTCGCCTTAGGGCCCGCCTAACCCTGGGCGGATGAACCTTCCCCAGGAATCCTTGGGTTTACGGTGAGTGTGTTTTACGCACACTTTGCGCTACTCATGCCGTCATTCTCACTTCCATAATGTCCACAGTCCCTTACAAGACTGCTTCGTCCCTTATGGAACGCTCCCCTACCAGTCAACGAAATTCTCCGTTGAATCCGAAGCTTCGGCGCCATGCTTAGCCCCCCACATTTTTGGCGCAGGGACGCTCGACCAGTGAGCTGTTACGCACTCTTTCAAGGGTGGCTGCTTCTGAGCCAACCTCCTGGCTGTCTGGGCATCCCCACATCCTTGTAACACTTAGCATGGGCTTTGGGACCTTAGCTGTCGGGCTGGGCTGTTTCCCTTTCGACTACGGATCTTCGCACTCGCAGTCTCACTCCCAATCATGATGCGCAGGTATTCTTAGTTTGATTAAGCTCGGTAGGCGGGACCGCCCCCTTACCTAGTCAGTGCTTTACCCCCTGCGTTCTTAGATTGAGGCTGCACCTCAATGCATTTCGGGGAGAACCAGCTATCACCATACTCGATTAGCTTTTCACTCCTATCCACACCTCATCCAGGCCTTTTTCAACAGGCTGTGGTTCGATCCTCCAACCGGTGTTACCCGGTCTTCAATCTGGACATGGATAGATCGTATGGCTTCGGGTCTATAGTACGAGACTTGCGCCCTGTTCAGACTCGCTTTCGCTGCAGCTTCAAACCTTGTAGTTTTTAACTTTGCCACGTACTATAACTCGACGGCTCATTTTCCAAGAGGCACGATGTCACTCTAAAAAGAGCTCCATCTGCTTGTTAGCACGAGGTTTCAGGTCTATTTCACTCCCCGCCAGGGGTGCTTTTCACCTTTCCCTCTCGGTACTGTTTCTCTATCGGTCGCTGAATGTGTTTAGCCTTGGACCGTGGTCGGCCCGGATTCGTACGGAATTGCACGTGCTCCGCATTACTTGGGTGGCTTCCCAGAGGTTTTTCATTTTCACTTACAAGGCTTTCACTTTCTTCGGCCAGATTTTCCAACTCTGTTCGGTTAATGAAAAACTTTGTAACTCTGTGTAAGGGCCGCATCCCTTACTGGAAGCTCCCACAACCCCTGTGCCGCAACGCTTGCGGGCTTGGCACGGCTCAGGTTTGGGCTTTTCCCCTTTCGCTCACCACTACTTGGGGTATCTCTTACGATTTCTTTTCCTCGGGGTACTGAGATGTTTCACTTCTCCCGGTTGCCGCCTTTTTAAAAGGCTCACAGGTTGCCCCATGAAGGTTGCCCCATTCAGAGATCCGCGGGTCAATGGATGCTTGCTCCTCTCCGCGGCTTTTCGCAGCTTGCTGCGTCTTTCATCGGCATTCAGCGCCAAGGCATTCCCCTCGTGCTATGTGTACCTTAACCTCATAAATCCTTTATGGACTTTTTTCTCTAAAGCTTTCTTCAATTCAGGTTTTCCTAAATTGTTTTGCTTTATACCAAGTCTTTTGTCATGGTTCTTACGACTAGGGAATGAGGAGCTGAAGGTTTTTGTCACAGCCGTGTTTTAGCTTGCGCTTTTTCTTGAGCCGGTTGCGATAAATTCTTTTACGGCATCTTGTGCCGCTCCTTAGAAAGGAGGTGATCCAGCCGCACCTTCCGGTACGGCTACCTTGTTACGACTTCACCCCCCTTACTCGGCGCACCTTAGACGCATCTCTCCTTTGCAGGTTGAGCCTGCGGCTTTGGGTGCCCCCAACTCGGGTGGTGTGACGGGCGGTGTGTACAAGGCCCGGGAACGTATTCACCGCAGCTTGGCTGATCTGCGATTACTAGCGATTCCGGCTTCATGTAGTCGAGTTGCAGACTACAATCCGAACTGGGACCGGCTTTGGAGGATTCGCCAACGCTCGCGCGTAAGCTGCCTTCTGTGCCGGCCATTGTAGCACGTGTGTCGCCCTGGGCATATAGGCCATGATGACTTGACGTCATCCCCACCTTCCTCCGCCTTGTCGGCGGCAGTCTCGCCAGAGTGCTCAGCTCCACCTGTTAGCAACTGGCAATAGGGGTTGCGCTCGTTGCGGGACTTAACCCAACATCTCACGACACGAGCTGACGACAGCCATGCAGCACCTGTTCACGCTCCCCAGCAAGCTGGGGTCTATCCGCTTTCACTTCAATACCACGTGTATGTCAAACCCAGGTAAGGTTCTTCGGTTTGCATCGAATTAAACCACGTGCTCCACCGCTTGTGCGGGCCCCCGTCAATTCCTTTGAGTTTCAGTCTTGCGACCGTAGTCCCCAGGCGGGATACTTAACGCGTTAACTACGGCACGGAACAACTGCTTGCCCCACACCCAGTATCCATCGTTTACGGCCAGGACTACCGGGGTATCTAATCCCGTTCGCTGCCCTGGCTTTCGCACATGAGCGTCAGTAGTGTGCCAGGAAGCCGCCTTCGCCACTGGTGTTCCTCCCGATATCTACGCATTTCACCGCTACACCGGGAATTCCACTTCCCTCTCACATACTCTAGTCCGCCAGTATCTGTTGTAGAACTGAGGTTGAGCCTCAGCCTTTGACAGCAGACTTAACGAACCGCCTGCGTGCGCTTTACGCCCAGTAATTCCGAACAACGCTCGCCCCCTACGTATTACCGCGGCTGCTGGCACGTAGTTTGCCGGGGCTTCCTCGTGTGGTACCGTCATTGTTCTTCCCACACAACAGGGCTTTACATCCCGAGGGATTTCTTCACCCACGCGGCGTCGCTGGGTCAGGGTTGCCCCCATTGCCCAATATTCCCCACTGCTGCCTCCCGTAGGAGTCTGGACCGTGTCTCAGTTCCAGTGTGGCCGGTCGACCTCTCAGTCCGGCTATCCGTCTTCGCCTAGGTGGGCCTTTACCCCGCCTACTAGCTGATAGAACGCGAGTCCCTCTCCTGCCGGATTGCTCCTTTCACCTCTCGGCTTATGCGGTATTAGCATCCGTTTCCAAATGTTGTCCCCCTGCCGGAGACAGGTCCTCACGCGTTACTCACCCGTCCGCCACTTGGTTATATTCAAAGCAAGCTTCTTATATAACCCCGTTCGACTTGCATGTGTTAGGCACGCCGCCAGCGTTCGTCCTGAGCCAGGATCAAACTCTCCGTTTGATTCCTGTTTCGCTTCAACTCATCCACTCTTTTAGAATGAACCAGTCGCCCGCTCAAGTTGCACGTCTGTTCTTTATACCTTCTCGACTTCCGCTTCCGCTCCGCTCGCTTCGGCGCTCCCGCGCCCCGCTCGCTTTCCGCTTCCGCTTCCGTCTCGCTCCTCTGTATTCCCTTGTCATGGTGCCTGCGCTCTTTTTCGGAACTGACCGTCCCTCGCGGAGCGCATGATTAAGTATATCAGCGTTCGGCTATAAGTCAATAAATACTGCCCGTAACTTCTAGAGTATAAACAACAACTGAAAGTATTTTTATTTTGACTATCTTCCAGTTAAAATTATAAATGTCAGGAACTCTGTAGACGTTCAAAAAATAACGGCGGAGTTCATCAAGGAACTTCGCCGTTATTTTTTTAGATATTTTTCTTTTATTTTTGCGGCGGCTTAATACGCCGCGCGGCGTTACTCTTTTTCTTCCGGCTCGGAGATGTCGAGCTTGAGGACGCCTTCCTCGAGGAGCGCTTCGACGTTGTCTTCAAGCGCGCTTTCTTCGTGCTCTTCCTGCTTCGCCGGTTCGTCGGCGAGGCCGAGGCCCGCGGCTACTTTGTCGAGGACTTCCTTCGTGATCTCGTCCATCAGCTCGGGATGTTCTTCTATATAAGAAGCGACGGCATCCTTGCCCTGCCCGAGCGTCTCGCCTTTGTATGCTATCCACGAGCCTTTGCGCTTGAGTATCTCGCGGTCGAGCGCCATGTCGAGCACGGCCATTCCCTTCGGCACGCCTTTGCCGTAGATGAGCGTCGTGTGGGCGGTGCGGAAGGGCGGCGCCTGTTTGTTTTTGACTACTTTGATGTAGAGCTCGTGGCCGATGACTTCGTCGCCGCGCGTCACCTGCTTGCCGCGGCGCACTTCGATTCGGACGGAGCTGTAGAATTTGAGCGCGCGTCCGCCTGTGGTCGTCTCAGTCGGCCCCTGGCTGTAGCCGGAGCTTATCTGCGCGCGGAGCTGGTTGATGAAGATGACGGTCGTGTTGCTTTTCGCTATGGCGGCGGTGAGGCGGCGCAGCGCGTAGCTCATGAGGCGCGCGTGAAGGCCGACCTGTTTGCCGCCCTCGTCCATCCTGCCGTCTATCTCGGCCTGCGGCGTGAGCGCGGCGACGGAGTCGACGACTACGAGGTCGACCGCGCCGCTGCGGACAAGGGTGTCGAGGATGTAGAAGGCCTGTTCGCCGCTGTCCGGCTGCGAGAGGTAGAGGTTCGCGGTGTCGACGCCGAGCGAGGCGGCGAGGCGCGGATCGAGCGCGTGCTCCGCGTCTATGAAGGCCGCTATGCCGCCGGCTTTCTGCGCTTCGGCGAGAATGTGGAGCGCGATGGTGGTTTTACCGCCGCCCTCAGGGCCGAAGATTTCGACTATGCGTCCGCGCGGGACGCCTCCGATGCCGAGCGCCACGTCGAGCGGCAGTATGCCGCTGTGTATGACCTCGACGGCGCGCTGCACTTCATCGCCGAGGCGCATTATCGCGCCTTCGCCGAATCTGCCCCTTATGTCGCTGAGCGCCTGTTCCAGTATATCTTCGCGAGTTACTGCTTTTTTTGCCATCGTTCAGCCTCCGTTTGTCGTTGTCAGTTTTCGAACAGATTATAACAAACGCGAGGCTGTCTTCACAATGTTTACAGTTCGTAAATTTTGAGAGGAGTGTATATCGGGCCTTTCGGCGTGAGTTCGCTGCGCATGAATATGACTTCGCGCACCGTCCATGAAGGCAGGGCGATTTCGTCGAAGGTGAGCTCGCGCAGCGCGTCAGCGGGGAGCGGCGTCGTTTCGGCGCGGCGTCCGAGCGTTATGTGCGGGGAGAATTTTTTGCGTTCTTTCGCGACGCCGCGGCGCGCGGCTAAGTTGTCCGCCGCTCGCGCGAGCGCGCAGAGTTTTTCCGTGTCGCCTGTGATTCCCGTCCAGACGACGCGCGGCGCGGAGAGCTTGGGGAATCCGCCGACGCCGCGCGCGGCGAGCTCGAACGGGCCGCGCGGCAGCTCTTTGTCGAGGAGCGACGAGACGGCGCGCGCCATCTCTTCGGGTATCTCGCCGCAGAATTTCAGCGTGATGTGTATCGTTTCGGGCTTTACCCAGCGTATGCCGCTGTAGGGCAAGGCGCGTTTTTTCGCGTTAATCCACGCGCCGAGCGCCGCTATGTGGCGCGGCGGAAGTTTTACGCAGACGAAGGTGCGCAGGAGACGTCCCGCGAGCGGAGGGATTCAGCCGCCCATTACAGCCGCGCTCCGGCTTCGGCGAGGCGGCGCAGGACTTCTTCGACGGTCTGGCGGCGCACGGCGGCGCGGTCTCCGTCGAAGCGGCGGCGGAAGGTTTCCGCGCCGTCCTTCGTTGCAAGGCCGAACCATACTGTGCCAACGGGCTTCCCCTCGCTGCCGCCGCCGGGGCCGGCTATGCCCGTGACGCTCATCGCGACGTCCGCGCCGTAGACGCGGCGCGCGCCGCATGCCATTTCCTCCGCGCACTCGGAGCTTACCGCGCCGTGTTTTTCGAGCGTTTCGCGCGTGACGCCGAGGATACGTTCCTTTGCGCTGTTGACGTAGGTGACGGCTGAGCCGTAGAAGATGTCGGACGCGCCGGCGACGTTCGTAATCGTCTCCGCGATCATGCCGCCTGTGCAGGATTCCGCGAGCGCGAGCGAAAGGCCTTTCTCGCGGAAGATTTCTATGACGCGCGACGCGAGTTCGTCGAGTTTTTCCATTTTTACCGCCCCACCATTTCGAGTATCGCGGTCAGCCCTTCGGCGAAGAGCAACCAGTGTACGAAGCGCAGCATAAGGTTGACCATTATGCCGCCTACTATGTCGTCGGCCATTATTCCCTTGCCGCCGGGGATTTTGTCGAACCAGCTGACGGGGAAGGGCTTGACTATGTCGACTATGCGGAAGAGGAAGAGCGCGGGGATAGCGTAGGTCATGTCGAAGCCCCACGACGCTATCCATACGCCTACGACTTCGTCTATGACGACTTCGCCGGGGTCGTCGCGCTCCGCGGCCTTTTCGTACTTATCCGCGGCGGCGACGCCCAGAACGGCGACCGCGGCGATGAGCCAGAGCGGCGCGCCGCCTAGCAGTATCCAGAGGACCGTGCCGGCGACCGAGCCGAGCGTGCCGGGCATTCTCGAAAAGCGCCCTATCGTCCCGGCCGTCGCGACGAGGCCGTACCATGTCTTCATTTCCGGCGTGAGTATCATAGGACTTCCTCCCCGGCCATGTCGTGCGTCATGGCCTCCGTTATCTTGACGTTTATCATGTCGCCTTCTTTTATATCCTTCCTTATATTGCGTATCTCTATGAGGCCGTCGACCTCGGGCGCTTCGCGGAAGGAACGCCCCTCGGCGAAGCCCTCTTCCGGCACGACCCTGTCAACGAGCACGCGCAGCTCGCGGCCGACGAAGCTCCGCTGGCGCTCGAACGAGATTTCCTCCTGCACGCGCATCAGCGTATCGAGACGTTTTTTCTTCGTCGCCTCGGAGACCTGCCCGGCCATGCACTCGGCGGGCGTGCCCTCCTCGGCGTAGAAGGTGAAGGCCCCCATGCGGTCGAAGCGGACCTCTTTGACGAAGTCGATGAGGTTGTCGAAATGCTTTTTCTTCTCGCCCGGGAAGCCGACCATGCAGGTGGTGCGCAGCGTGAAGTCGGGGTTTATCTCGCGCGCGGTGCGGAATATCGAGCGCAGCGCGCCGGGCTTTATGTCGCGGTTCATGTGCACGAGTATCTCGGGGTCGCCGTGCTGCACGGGGATGTCGAGGTATGGGATTATCTGCCGCCCCGCGGCGACGCGCTCGAGCAGCTTGTTCGTGACGCGCGTCGGGTGGAGGTAGAGCAAACGTATCCATATATCGTAGGGCAGCGAGCTTTCGAGCGCGTCGAGCAGCTCGATGAGCCCCTTGCCGGCGCCGTTGTCCGTGCCGTAGACGGTGAGGTCCTGCCCGACGACGCAGAGCTCGCGCGCGCCTTCGCCGACGAGCTGCTGCGCTTCCTTTACTATCACGTCGACAGGCAGGCTGCGCAGCGGGCCGCGTATCGACGGTATCGCGCAGTAGGCGCAGCGGTTGCCGCAGCCTTCGCTGATTTTCAGATAGCGCGTGTATTTCGGCGTCGAGGGCAGCGAGCCGCGGCGGCGCGCTCCGTCGAGCGGCGTCGCGAGGCTTTTGAGCACGCTCTCCCAGTCCTCGGTCTCCGCCCAGAAGTCTACCGACGGTATCTCCGAGGTGAGCCCCTCGCGATAACGGTTGACGAGGCAGCCGACAACGCCGATTTTCTCAAGCTCGCCCTTCTGCCGCAGCTCTTCGAGGTCAAGTATCGCCTCTATGCTCTCTTCGACAGCGGGGCGGATGAAGCCGCAGGTGTTGACGATGGCGGCCTGCGCCTGTTCGACCTCCGGGACGAGCTCGTGGCCCGCGGCCTTGAGCGCGCCCGCAAGACACTCGCTGTCTACTCTGTTTTTGGCGCAGCCGAGGGTCAGCAGGTATATCTTCATAATTTATACAGCTCCGTTATGTTGTCGGAGACGGGCTGATTCAGCATGTAGAGGCTGAGGCCGTTGTGCGTGAGGCCGGCCGATATGCCGAGCGCCATGCGTATGCGCGCTTTGAAGGGATTGAGGCGGCCGGCGGACATGACGCCGAGCTCCTCTAGCTTTTCAAACGAGCCCTCGAAGTCGTTCGTCTTGTGGACGCTGCCCTGGAAGCAGCGCGACACGACGGCGACCTCGACGCGGCTGCGCACGAGGTTGCGTATCATCGGGACCCATGAGGGCGGAACGTTGCCCGCGCCGAAGCCGGCAAGCACGAGCCCCTTGAGCTCGCGCGCGTGGAGCAGCGACGAGAGCATTCCGTCGCCGCCGCCGAGCGAGGCCCACATTATTTCGACGTAGGGAATTTCCTTCGGCCTTACGGCGAGGAAGACGGGGCGCTTCGAATCCTGTAGGAATTTCAGCTCGCCGTTGAGCATCTTGCCGATCGTGCCGCGCAGCGGAGACTGGAAGGCGTTGTCGGGAGACTCGGGGTCGGCGAGGACGGCGTCGCCCGCGTCGAAGAGCTCTCCGCTCGAGCAGATGAGCACGCCCCTGTTCTGCGCGCCCGGCGAGAGCGCGGCGAGCACCGCGCAGTGGAGGTTCATGAGCCCCTCCTTCACGCCCGCGCGGCCCTGCACCATGAGGTTGGCGAATATGACGGGCTCGCTGCGCTTCCAGAGAAGGTTGACGAGGTAGGCTATCTCTTCCATGACGCCGCAGCCCGAGACGACGATGATGCCGGCGTAGCCCTCCGCGGCGACGGACTCGAGCATCTCCTCCATCGCCATCGTCATCGGCATCGAGTAGTGCGTGCTCGGCTGGCAGCTCCATTCCTTTATATCGCAGCGGCACGCGAGCTCGTCCGGCAGGTAGTTCAGCAGCGAGCCCGGGTCTGCGTTCTCGTCGGCGGAGAAGCTCCCCGCTATGACGAGCGCGAGTTTTGACAGCGGATGCAATGCTATTCCTCCATCCATATATCGGTCGCGGAGGGCTTCCCCTCCGCCTGTGCATTGTAGCGCAAAGCGGGCCGGGTTTCAAATTACGCCTTTTCTAATAGACTTTTAACGGTTTTCATATATCATTACATATCAGTTAAACTCGAAAGGAGATTCATGTTGGAGGCAATACTTTCTTTCTTCGGAAACTGCGCCGCGCTCTTCGGCGGACTCATAGGCTGGCTCGTCAACGTTATAGGACATCTCGGCTACGCGGGCATCGTCGGGCTGATGTTCCTCGAATCGTCGTTCTTCCCGTTCCCGAGCGAGGTCGTCATGCCGCCCGCGGGCTATCTTGCGTGGAAGGGCGAGATGAACGTCGCGCTCGTCCTGGGCGCGGGCATACTCGGCAGCATACTCGGCGCGCTCTTCAACTACTGGATAGCGGTGCGCTGGGGGCGGCCGTTCTTTGAGAAGTACGGAAAATATTTCTTCGTGACGCACGAGTCGCTCGACAAGGCCGAAGTCTTCTTCGCGCACCACGGGCACATCAGCACCTTCACGGGCCGCCTGCTGCCCGTCATACGCCAGTACATCTCTCTGCCCGCGGGGCTCGCGCGCATGCCGCTGCCGCAGTTCTGCTTCTACACGGCGCTCGGCTCGGGCGTATGGGTCACGATACTGACGCTGCTCGGCTACTTCCTCGGCAGCAACGAGGCGCTCATCCACGAAGAGCTGCATAAGATAACGATTCTGCTCATCGCTGGCTGCGCGGTGCTCGTCGTGATTTACGCGATCGTCTATAAAAGAAGGAAGCGCGGACAAAAGCAGCGCCCGTAGATAAACCGAAGGCGGCCGTCCCATCGCGAGGGGCGGCCGCTTTTTCATGCGCGCCGCGAAATTTTCATTTTCGCACGCGCATGCGCGCGGCCGCGCGTTTCTCAAACTGTTAAAAAATGCTATCATTTACGTAACGTCAATGTAACGGCGCGCGGAGGCTCCGCGCGCTCCGCCAGCGCGGCGGAAAATTTTTTACGGGAGTGGTACTTATGCACAGCAAGCGCGGTAAGTTCTTGTCAATCGTCATGGCGCTCGCGCTCGTCGCATGCTTCGGCGCGGCGGCCTGCGCGGCGACGCTCAACGCCTACACGGTCATGCCGGAGAAGTACGCGTCGCAGGTATTCGAGCAGTTTACTAAGGATACCGGAATCAAGGTCAACTTCATCCGCTTCTCGTCGGGCGAGGCCCTCGCGCGCCTCACGGCGGAGAAGAAAAATCCGCAGGTCGACATACTTCTCGGCGGCCCCGCCGACGTCTACACCGCGGGCTGCGACGCGGGAGTATTCGCCGAGTACGCGCCGAAGGAGCAGGCTCTGACGCCCGCCGAATACAGAGACCCCGGCAACCGCTGGACCGGCATCGGCCTCATCCCGCTCTGCTTCCTCACGAACACGGACTTCCTCAAGGAGCACAATATGAAGGCCCCCGAGTCGTGGCAGGACCTGCTCGACCCCGCCTATAAGAACGGCCTCCAGATGGCCGACGCCCGCACCTCAGGCACCGCGACCGAGCGCATCTACTCGCTGATCGCCGTTTACGGCGTCGACGGCGCGTTCGACTATCAGAAGAAGCTGCACCAGAACATCCAGCTCTACACGAAGAGCGGCGCGGGCGGCGCGCTGCCGATAGCGCAGGGGCAGGCGGCGAGCGGAATATTCTACCTCGTCGACGCGCTCGACATAGTGCAGCAGGGCTACCCGGTCGTCATCACCTATCCGAAGGAAGGCGTGACCTTCGGCATCGAGGCGACGGGCATTATCGAAGGTGCGAAGAACCTCGACGAGGCTAAGGCCTTCGTCGACTGGGCGACGAGCAAAAAGCTCGGCGAACTCTTCCTCGCGAAGAAAATCAACTACATCCCCGTCGTGACGGGCCTCAAGATCGACAACCCCGCGCTCGACACCTCGCACGTGAAGCTCCTCTCCGTCGGCGCGGAGCACAAGGGCGACAAGCGCAAGGAATACGTCGACCGCTGGGTCAACGAAGTAATCCGCTAATCCTGTAAGCTCATTACCGGGCCGGCTCCCGCACGGAAGCCGGCCTTTTTTCAGAGGGGGTCTCACGCTATGGCTTCTTCGTCGATGAAACGCGACCCCGCGCTCGTCCCTGTCGTGGCGGCGCTGTGGCTCGCGCTCGGCGTTTTTATCATCTATCCGTTCATCAGGCTGCTCGCCGTCACGTTCACGGCGGAGGACGGCGGCCTTTCGCTCGAAAACCTCACGATGGTCTTCTCCAACAGCTACGACAGGCTAGCGCTGATGAACAGCATCTGGCTCGCGATAGCCGTCGCCGTCACGGGCACGGCGCTCGGCTTCTGCTTCGCCTTCGCCGTCGTGCGCATCAAGATGCCCGCGCCCGTGCGCTGGTTCATCGCGGCGGTGACGGTGCTGCCGCTCATCTCGCCGCCATTCACGAGCAGCATCGCGCTGACGCTTTCGCTCGGACCGAACGGCATACTGCTCAACCTGCTCGGCATACCGGACTTCAACATCTACGGCTTCTGGGGCACGTGGATGTCCGAGTCGCTGACATACTTCCCCGTAGCCTTCCTCACCATCTCGTCGGTGCTCGCCTGCATCGACCCGAACTTTGAGGACGCGGGGCTCTCGCTCGGCGGCTCGCCCTTCCGCGTATTCCGCACCGTGACGCTGCCGCTGACGATGCCCGCGATCGCGAACTCGATACTTCTGCTCTTCGCCTGCTCGCTCGCGGACTTCGCTACGCCGCTCGTCCTCGCGGGGCATCAGTTCCCCGTCCTCCCGACGCAGGCCTACCTTCAGATAACGGGGCTCTACGACCTGCGCGGCGGCGCGGCGCTCTCCTTCGCGCTGCTCGTCCCGGCGCTCTTCGTCTTCTTCCTCCAGCGCTGGTGGGTCAGCCGCAAAAGCTACGTCACGGTCAGCGGCAAGTCCGGCGCGCAGACGCGGCCCAAGGGCATCGGCCTCGCGGCCGAGGCTGCGATTCTCGGAGTCTGCGCCGTCGTGATAGCCTTCATCGTATTCCTCTATGCGCTGATAACGATGGGCGCTTTCACAAAAACATGGGGGCTCGACAACAGCTTCACGCTCGACAGCTTCGCATACGTATTCAACCACGGGCGCAAGGCCATCATCGACACGCTGATAATCGCCTGCGTCTCGACGCCGCTCGGCGGCCTCATCGCCGTGCTCGTCGCCTACATCACTCAGCGCAAGTCGTTCCCCTGCAACGCGCTTATGGAGATAGTCTCGCTGCTCAACTTCGCGCTGCCCGGCACGGTCGTCGGCATCGCGTACATCATCGCCTTCAACTCGAGCCCGCTGATACTGACGGGCACGATGTCTATACTCGTCGCGGCCTACGTCTTCCGCTACGACTCGGCGGGCATACGCTCCGTCATAGCGTCGCTGCAGCAGATAGACACGTCGCTCGAGGAGGCTTCGCTGAGCCTCGGCGCGTCGTCCGCGGCGACCTTCCGCAACGTGACGCTGCCGCTCGTCGTCCCGGCTCTGCTCGCGGGCATGAAGTATCTCTTCATCCACTCGATGACGGCGATAAGCGCGACGATATTCCTCGTCTCCGTGAGCTGGTCCCTGCTCACGGCGCGCATCCTCGAATGTATGACGGAGCTGCAGTTCGGCAACGCCTGCGCCTTCTCCGTCGTGCTCATTCTGCTCGTATTCTTGTTCAACGGACTGCTGACGCTTCTTGTCCGGGCCGCGGGCTTCGGCTACAGGGGGCAGGGAGGTAACAGATAATGGCTGTAGAACTTCATCTTCACGACATAAGAAAAACCTTCGTAAAGGACGGCGCGAGCTTCAACGCCGTCGAGCGCGTCGAGCTCGACGTAAAGGGCGGCGAGCTCGTAACGTTCCTCGGCCCCTCGGGCTGCGGCAAGACGACGACGCTGCGCATGGTCGCGGGCTTCGAGACGCCGACCGCGGGACGCATCCTCATCGACGGGCAGGACGTGACGAACGTCATGGTCAACAAGCGCGAGATAGGCTTCGTCTTCCAGAACTACGCGCTCTTCCCGCACATGACGATAGGCGACAACGTCGGCTACGGGCTGAAGATGCGCTCGGAGAGCGGACCCGACGTGACGCGCAAGGTCGCAGAGGCGCTCGAGATGGTCGGCCTCAAGGGCGCGGAAAAGCGTTACCCGAACCAGCTCTCGGGCGGCGAGCAGCAGCGCGTCGCGCTCGCGCGCGTCCTCGTCATGCGCCCGAAGGTCCTGCTCATGGACGAGCCGCTCTCGAACCTCGACGCGAAGCTGCGCCTGCATATGCGCACGGAGATACGCCGCATACAGAAGCAGCTCGACATAACATGCCTCTACGTCACGCACGACCAGAAGGAGGCGCTGACGATGGCGGACCGCATCATGGTCATGAACCGCGGCCGCGTCGAGCAGATAGGCACGCCCTTCGACATCTACACGCACCCGCGCACGCTCTTCGTCGCTGACTTCATCGGGCAGGCCAACGCTCTGCCCGGCACGCTCGAAGCCGCCGAGTCGCCGGAGCGCGGCGTGATGGCGGCGGGCGGCGCGAAATTCCCAGTCAAGCTCTTCGACGACATGGAATACAAAACCGGCGGCACGATACGCCTCATCCTGCGCCCCGAGGCCGTCACGCTCAAATCGCCGGACGAGGGGCTGCTGCGCGGCTGCGTCGAAAGCGCGGTCTTCAGCGGCGACCGCATGGAATACGTCGTAGCTCTCGAAAGCGGAGAAAAGCTCTCCGTCATGGAAAATTACTTCCCCGGAGCGACGCGGCGCGAAGCGGGCGAAAACGTCGGCCTCTGCTTCAACTCGGCGCTCACGATAGCGCTTCCGGAAAAGGGCTAGAAGCGGCGGCGCGAGCTTCGCGCGTCCGCGAAACCGTAAAAAAATCCCCGCGCCTCGAGGCTGCGGGGATTTTTCGTATTCTGCGGAAGCTCCGGAATTTTTACTGCGCGGCGGCGGGCTTCTGCGCGGGCGCCGCGGCGGCGGACTGCTTCGCCTCCGCCTCGCGCTCGGCCTTCTTTATCGCCCAGCGGAAACCCGCGACGTGCGCGCCGAAGGTCACGATCCACGACACGGGATAAGAGAGATAGACGACAGTGACCGTGTGGAAGGCGGGAATCTGGAAGAGCAGGAAAATCCACGCGAGCCTCAGCCCGCACGAGCCGATCAGCGTGACTATAGTCGGCAGCACGGAGTAGCCGAGGCCGCGCAGCGCGCCGACCATGCCGTCCATCAGGCCGCAGAGGAAATATGTCGCCGCGACGATGTGGAAGCGCGAGATGCCCGCCGCGATGACCTCCTCGCTCGGCGAGTAGATGCGCAGCAGCGCGTGGCCGAAGATGACGCACGACATTCCGAGCACCACGCCGACGACGGTGCTGCACGCGAGCCCCGTCTTGAGTATGCGGCGCACGCGCTTCACGTTGCCGACGCCCATGTTCTGGCTCGTGAAGGAGATGATGGCCTGATAGAAGGAGTTCATCGCGAAGTAGACGAACTGCTCTATGTTCTGCGCCGCGGAGTTGCCCGCCATCGTGACGGCGCCGAAGGTGTTTATCGACGACTGGATGACGACGTTCGAGAGTGAGAAGAGCACGCCCTGAATCCCCGCGGGCACGCCTATCTTGAGAATCTTCACGAGCTTGTCGGCGTGGATGCGCGTCTCCGACGGCACGAAGCGTATGCCGCCGCTCTCGCGCATGAGGCAGCGCACGACGAGCGCGGCCGAGACGCACTGCGATATGACCGTCGCGATCGCGACGCCGGCGACGTCGAGGTGCAGATTGATGACGAAGAAAAGGTTCAGCACGACGTTGATGACCCCGGCGACCGCGAGGTAGAAGAGCGGGCGGCGAGTGTCTCCGACCGCGCGCAGCACGGCGCTGCCGAAGTTGTATATCATCATCGGCGTCATGCCGAAGAAATATATGACGAGGTAGAGCGTCGCGAGGCCGAGCACCTCGGCGGGCGTCTGCATGATTATCAGGATTTTGCGCGCGAAGACGACGCCGACGAGCGTCAGGAAAATCCCGCTCGCGACGGCTAGGAACATCGAGGTGTGTACCGTCTCGGAGAGCGCCTTCTCCTCCTTCGCGCCGTAGTAGCGCGCGGCGAGGACGTTCGTCCCTATCGAGACGCCGATGAAGAGGTTCGTCAGCAGCCCTATGAGCGCCGTGTTCGAGCCGACCGCCGCGAGCGAGTTGTCCCCCGCGTAGCGTCCGACGACGATGATGTCCGCGGCGTTGAAGAGCAGCTGCAAAATGCTCGAAAACATCAGCGGCACGGCGAAGAGCAGCATCTTGGGCAAGATGGGGCCGCTGCACATATTTATCTTGAATTGTTTATTGCCGGAGCTGTGCGTGTGTATCGTCCTTATTCTGAAAACGTGCATAAGCCCATACCTGCCTGTAATAAAATATGTGCGCCGCGCGTGCGCGGCGTCTCATTCCCATTTTAGCACCACGCGGCCCTTATGTAACAGCTTTTTAACAAAAATACGGCGGCGGCGCAAAGCTGCGGCGCGCGCCATGAACGAAAAAGGGAGGCGGCGCGCGGCCGGCCTCCCGTCAAAATTCCGAAGCTTCGCGAAACGCGCGCGGCTTACCTGCGCAGCCCCTCGACGGCTTCCTTTATGCGCTTCATGCCCTCTTCGATATAATCGTAGCCGCGGCAGTAGGCGAGCCTGATGTGGCCCGGCATACCAAAAACTTCGCCCGGCACCGTCGAGACGCCGGCCTCCTCGAGAAGCCACGAGCAGAATTTGAAGCCGTCCATGCCGAGCGACGAGATGCGCGGGAAGGCGTAGAAGGCTCCCGCCGGAGTGATGGCCTCGAAGCCCTCGATTTTGTTGAGCCACGAGACGACCATGTCGCGGCGGCGGCGGTACTCCTTAACCATCGCATCGACGTCGGGGCCCGCGTGCGCGAAGGCTTCGACGACGCCCGCCTGCGCGAACGAGTTGGCGCAGGTCGTGAGGTTCTGGTGGCACTTGTTCACGTACTGGCGCATAGCCGCGGGAGCGACTATCCAGCCGATGCGCCATCCGGTCATCGACCACGTCTTCGACGCCGCGGAGACGGTCACGGTGCGCTCCGCCATTCCGGGCAGGCTCGCGATGCTGACGTGCTCGCCGTCGTAGAGGAATTTTTCGTAGCATTCGTCGGATATCACCCAGATGTCGTTCTCTATGGCGAAGGCCGCGATCTCTTCGAGATTCTCGCGCGTGAGCACCGCTCCGCTCGGGTTGTTCGGCGAGTTCAGCAGTATCGCCTTCGTCTTCGCGGTGCGCGCCTTCTTCAAATCTTCTACGTGCAGCTTGAAGCCGTCCTCCATCCTCGTCGCGACGGGGACGAGCGCGCCGTTCGCAATCGCGAGCACGTCTGCGTAGGCCGAGAAGTACGGCGCGGGCACGATGACCTCGTCGCCCGGCTCGAGCAGCGTCAGGAACGACGCCGTCAGCGCCTCCATAGCGCCGTTCGTGATGACGACGTTCTTATCTGCGTCGACGTCCATGCCGTTGTCGCGGCGGTACTTCTCCGCAACGGCGCAGCGCAGGTCGTAAGCGCCCGCCATGTCGGTGTAATGCACGTTGCCCGCGCGCAGCGCCGCGGCCGCGGCCTCCTTCGCGCACTCGGGCGAGTCGAAGTCCGGACGCCCTATCTCCATGTGGATGATGCTGCGCCCCTCGCGCTCCATCTCCTCGGCGCGCGCGAGTATCTCGCGTATGCCGCCCGCCATCTTTATCGAAGCCATACGGCTGTTCGGAAACGTTACCTTGGTCGTCATGAGCATTCCCCCTGCCAATGATTTTACACAACGTATATTATTACAAATCGCGCCGTTTCGGGCAAAAGCCGCTAAAATTTTCCTTCCGCGCGCCGCGGCGCGTTTTTACAGATTTTTGACGGGGGCACGCTATAATAGCCTGAAAAAAAATCCGAGGGGGAAATTTTTATGAGTATCAAGACGCCGGCGGAAATTTCTCAGGCCGCGCTCGCGGCGGGAATCGCGAAGAGCCGGCTCGCGCTCGGGACTATGCTGCTGATGGGCTT